>NZ_JACHWV010000005.1:0-346201 GCF_014191595.1 Mesoflavibacter zeaxanthinifaciens subsp. sabulilitoris
GTGGTTGTTAATGCAAAAGTTCCGCCTGGCGTTACGACATTACTCATTACTGCGCCATCACACGTTGGTGTCGCTGTAAAACTTGAATCGTCATTGGCATTTACTATTAAATTAAATAATGGCATCGCAGTTGCACTATAACACGTCGCATCTCCCGATGCCTCTATTCTTACATATATTGGCTCGTTTGGTCCGCCTACATAAGGACTCGTTAATGCGTTTGTGTCTGAATCTGCTTCTGCAAAACTATTATGATACGTCACTACATAATCTGAAGCTGGCTGAGTACCTAATATAAATGGCGTCTGACTCTCTAAATCAAATGGCTCTACACCATCATTACTCGGATCATCACAAACTACCATATCTGACGCTGGATTGATTGATAAGGAATAAATATCTAAAGTAAAACTATCAGTACCTACACAAGTTTCAGAAGCACTATCTTCTATTCTTACAAATATAGTTTCTGGGTAAGGACCTGAAGTTATATAATTATCGGGCGTCGTAATTGGATTAGTATCGTTTTGAGCATCTGTTAGAGAATTATGATAACTAACATTAACCAAAGAAGCATCTTGAGTACCAATAGCTTCAGCATCATTAACCGTTAAATCAAATGTCTCATCTGAAGAAAACACATCACATTGTATTAAGTCTATTGTATTTTCAACAGTAGGGCTAGGCAAAAATTCAATATAAATAGAATCTGAAGTTTGACAAGAAGCTGAATACACAATATCTACACTATAATTTCCTTCTTGATAAACATCTATAGTTGGTCCTGTTTCTCCCGCTATAGGATTTCCTTCAAAATACCAAGTATGTGTAGCTGTTGTAAGTCCTGTATCTAATGTAATAGGATTTCCTCCACAAATTGCAGTTCCTGCATCAATTGTTACATCATCACCTAAATCTCCTCCTAAGTCAAAAGAACCTGCTCCTAAAAATACAGCAGCATTATATGCACTATCAAACGCGTCTGCAATAACTAATTTAATACGATAATTATTGTTAGGTGTTACGTTTGAAAAAGCCGTCATTGATCTAGTGTAGCCTCTAAAGTCAATAGGGTCATTATTTAGAGGTTCTCCACCTGGGCCATAATAAGAATCAAAATATCCTGGGTTTACAGATGGGCATCCACCATTATAAGTATTATCACGAACTGTAAATACAGATACTACATCTGTTGTACCTGGTACTAATGCAAGATTAGTAGTTACTCCAGTAGTCAAATCTGTTAGTAAGAAAGCGAATGCATCAGTAAAACTACATTGGAAACCACCATATTCTTCTGACGCAAATAAAAAGTCAAAGCTTATTGAATTAGCAATAGGTACGAAATCAAATTGGATAAAACTAGCATCATTTGAATCATTCGCATTTAAAGCAGGAATTGCATTTTCCAAATCGGCATCTCCTGGCCATCCACCACTACTTTGCGTACCGGTTTCTGGTCCTTCTGCTTCCATTGCATCTCCTGAATTTAAAACAATACCAGACTCAAATGGAAACGCACCAGGTATAGCAGAAAAATAACCTATTCCGTTTTCTTGACCATAATTTGATCCTGTACTCCAGTTAATGTTTGATACTGCAGCACAAGGACTATCTATTAACACATCTGTAACTAATTGGTCTACGGTATAAGTTGTTTGATCTACATCTATATATGGACTAAGCACTTCTACTGTAACGGATGTTGAAGCAGAACATCCTGTTGGATTTGTATCTGTAACCGTTAATGTAGCTGTAAAAGTCCCTAAGTTATTATATGTATGACTAACTGATTGTCCTGAAGCTACACCTGCATCTCCAAAATTCCAATTATAAGTAGCACCAGTACCATCATCTTCAAACGTTGCACTTCCATCAAACAACACTGTACCGCCTAAGGGAATTTGAATAACACCAGTTCCATCTGCAACAGGATCTGTTGAATCTATACTAGGCGTTATAGTTTGACAAGATTGTAAGCATGAAATATTTGCTGCCCATCCTAAAGTGTTAGCTCCACTATCTGAAGTAAACTGAATAGTAATACAACCTGTAGCACTAGTTGGTGACGCAGAAACAGTACCTGGGTTATTTGCAGCTCCTCCACCAGAATAACTACCTATTACAGGAGCTGTAATATCGTCTCCATCATAAATAGTCATGACATCTAAACTAACCTGAGTACTAAATAAAGTAAAGTCTAATTGAATAAATTGTTCTGGTCCATCTGGACATATAGTTATAACAAAATCTTCATCATCTGCATAGTTAGATGAAGGTCCTCCAGAATCATAAAAAACACCCGAACATTGGTTAAACGTTCCGTTTTGCATATTAATATCTTGTGCCCATCCTAAGATTACCAAGAAAAAAGAGAATAACGATAGTAAAAATTTCTTCATGCTTACTGTAAAGAATTTGTTAAAAATGTGTTTGAATTTACGACATCGCATAAATTTTGCCTAATAAATCTGATAATTTAACTATTTCATCGATAAAAATCGCTTTTTAACTATTTGAATAGTTTTATCAAATATAAAACAAGTTAGAGCAATAAATTCCTAACTTTGAATTTAAAGTTAAACAATTAAAATTTTATTTATGAAAGAAGAATGGATTGATACAGGTATTAAGTACGCTACTGATTATGGATTAAGAATAATCGCAGCAATTATTATCTGGGTTGTAGGGTCATGGATTATTAAAAAACTTCTAAGCTCTACTAAAAAATTTATGGAAAAAAGAGAGTATGACGAAAGCTTAAAAAAGTTTCTTGTAAATTTTTTAGGTTGGGTTTTAAAAATCTTACTAATCCTAGCTATTCTATCTAAATTAGGTGTAGAAACTACTTCTTTTGCTGCAATTTTAGCAGCTGCTGGTTTAGCTGTAGGTATGGCTTTACAAGGATCTTTAGGTAACTTTGCTGGCGGTGTTTTATTGATGATTTTTAAACCAATTAAAATTGGTGATTTAATTGAAGCACAAGGTGAAATAGGTGTTGTAAAAGAAATCGAAATATTTACCACCAAACTTATAGGTCTTTCTAACAAAGAAATTATCATCCCAAACGGTGCATTATCTAATGGAAACATTGTTAATTACACTACGGAAGGTACAAGACGTGTGGATTTGGTTTTTGGAGTTGGTTATGATTCTGACATTAAAAAAACTAAAGAGGTTTTAATGAAAGTTATTACTGATAACCCGAAGGTACTACAACAACCAGCTCCTACAGTTAACGTTTTAGAACTAGCAGATAGCTCTGTAAATTTTGCTGTAAGACCTTGGTGTAAGACTGAAGATTACTGGGATGTATATTTTGAAACTATGGAAAACACTAAAGAAGCACTAGATGCTGCTGGTATAGAAATACCATATCCACATCAAGTAGAAATACACAAAGAAAACTAATTACTTTTTTGATTTTAAAGCAATAAAATCTTTTAAATAAAAAGGCTCAAAATAAGCAACATCTTGTATGTTGCTTTTTTTATAGGCTTCAAAAGACAATGCACTCATTTCATTTGCAGAAGGTAGTTTTTCTTCTATAAAAAATGCATTTTCACTTTTAATTAAATCCATTGTCTTTTTTACACCGTTTCCTATAAAGTAAACTTTATTATCTTTTAAATATTCTGAAAAAGAATTTTCATCTAAAACTTGAGCTTCAATAGCTCTTACCTCTTGATAATCTGAATTGAAAATTGCTGAATACACTTCTAAGCGTCTCGCATCTAACATTGGTACAATTAAGCCGCTTTCAGCTTCAACTTGATGTGCTAAAGCCTCTAAAGTAGATACAGCAATTAAAGGAACTTCTAACGCAAAGCACAATCCTTTTGCTGCTGATACACCAATACGCAAACCAGTATAAGAACCTGGTCCTTTACTAACCGCAACTGCATCTAATTGTTGCTTTTCGATTTGTGCTTCTTTTAAAACTTCATCTATATAAACATGAAGTTTTTCTGCATGACTATAACCGTTGTCATAGTCTTCTTTTAAAGCTATAGTTTTACCGTCTTTTGCAACAGATACCGAGCAGTTTGTTGTTGCAGTTTCTATGTTTAGGATGTATGCCAAAGTATTACTGAGTTATTGGTTTACCAAGGTAGAAATCTAACACTTTTGTTTTAAAAATAAAATCGTATTTAGCATTAATTAAAGATGATTCTGCATTGACCAATCTTAATCTTGATTGTTCTAAATCAAAAGCATTCATTGCTCCTATGTCATATCGTTCTTGTGAGTTTTGAAATGCTATTTCTTGAGATTGCAAACTAGACTTTGCAGCTTCATAAGCTCTTAAAGCAGCTTTAGCGTCTGTAAAAGCGCGTTGTACATTTGCTTCTACATCTAACTTAGCTTGTTTAAGATTAAGCTGAGCATTTTCTTCTTGAATTTTTGCTTTAGCGACATTGGTTTTATTTTGAAACTGAGAAAATATTGGAACGCTTACATTTAAAGAAAATCTATGTCCTTTTTGGTTATTTAACTGATTGAAAAAAGAATCTTCTGTGTCTATAAGATTTGTAAAAAAGACATTAGATCCAAATGCGTAGTTAAATGAAACTGTTGGTAAATATCCACTCTTAGATATTTCTGTATTTAAAGCAGAGTTTTCAATGTTTTTTTGAGCTACTTTAATTTCGTATCTATTATCAAGAGCATAAGAAACTATAGGACTAGCGTTATTATACATTAACTCTGATGAAGGGTTATCTAACTCTATAACTTCTACTTCAAAACCTTCATAAGGTAATTGTAATAATTGAGATAAAGAAAGTAATGCTAGCTCGTAATTATTTTCTGCAACTGTAACACTTTGTAAGTCGCTACTTAATGTTGCTTCTGCATCATAAACATTGGCTTGTGGTTGCACACCTGCATCTACTAAATCTCTTACTTGATCTAATTGTTTTTTACTAAAACTGTATTGCGCTTTAGCTATTTCAAGATTTTCTATATTAAATAATACATTAAGATAAGCATTAACCACATTTAAAGAAATATCATCTTTAATTCTGTTAAGTTCTAACTTTGATGTTTCTAAATTTAATTGAGATTGTTTGTAAAGATTTGTTAATCTAAATCCATTAAAAACAGTTTGATTTAAACTAATCGATGCGTTAGTTGAGTTATCTGTACGGTCTACAAATTGACCAGGAAATAACTCTCTGTTACCTAATGACAATGTGTGTCCAACAAAACCACTCACGCTTGGTAAAAACTGTCCTTTTGCAGCATCTATATTTTGCTCGTTATTTAATATTGAATTTTCTCCTTGTAAAATGGTTATGTTATTTTCAAGAGCGTAATCTACACACTCTTGTAAACTCCATTTTTTTTGTTGTGCTGAAGCAGATAATCCTACTAACAGCAATCCTGCTAGGGCTAGTTGTTTTATCTTAGTTGTTACCTCCATCATTATTATCTTTTGATGCTTTATTCCACACTTTTATTTTATCTCCTTCGCTTACACCTTCAGTAATTTCGATATTGATACCGTCTGATATACCAGTTTCTACATCTACTTTTTCAAAAGTGCCGTCTTCTTTTTGTTTTTCAACAAATGGCTTTTCTGTTATTCTATCAAACTGAAGTAATGATTCTTTAATTGAAAGAATACTGTCTTTGCTTTCCATTTCTATTTCTGCATTAGCACTATAACCTGCTCTAATTTTTGTAGATTGTTCTACATCTACATCTGCTTTAATAGTAAATTGTACTGCACCATTTTCTTCTATTCCTTTAGGTGCTACAAAGGTTAAAGTTGCAGGGAAGTCTTTTTCGTTTAAAGCTCCTAAAACTACTTTTATCTTTTTGCCTTCTTCTATTTTACCAACTTCAGCTTCGTCTACTTTTCCTTCAAAAATCATTTTACTCATATCTGCAATAGTAGCAATAGTTGTACCTGCATTAAAGTTGTTACTTTGAATGACTTGGTCACCTTCTCGAATTGGGATTTCTAGAATTGTTCCTGCAATTTGTGCAGTAATGTTTGTGTTTGCACTACTTCCGCCAGATAACGATCCGCGTTTTATGATTTGATAATCGTTTAAAGCTTGGTTATAAGTTTCTTTAGCTTGGTTGTAAGACAGCTCGCTATTTTCAAAATCTTGTTTAGAAACTACTCCTTTTTCAAAAAGAGTTTTGTTTCTGTTGTACAGTGTTTCAGCATTATTCATAGATAATTTAGCTGATGCAATACGACTGCTTGCACTTGCTAAATTTTGCTCGTTAGGAACGACTCTAATTTTTGCAATTAAATCTCCTTTTTCTACGATATCTCCTTCTTCTACTAACACTTTATCTACGATTCCTGAGATTTGAGGTTTAAGCTCAATTTCTTCCTCTGGATTTAATTTTCCTGTTGCGACAACTTTAGTGTTAATTGAGGTATAAAATGGCTCTTCCACTTTAAACTCTTCAATAGCTTTAGAATTAGCGTTATTAAAATACTTTAAAACTACAGCTAGCAGTAATACTATTACTATGACGCTAATTAGGATTTTTGCTGTTTTACTCATTGTATTGATTATTAATTTTGATTGTTTAGTTTATTCTTCTCTTAATGCTTCTATTGGTTTTATACTTGTGGCTTTAAATGCTGGTATTAGTCCTATTAATGTTCCTAAAACAACAAGTATAATTAATGCTATAAAAACGACTGCTATAGAGACTGAAGCGTTTACTATAACAGCTTCATCACCTTGTCCAAAAGCTGCATCTAATGCTATTAATATCCAACCTCCAGAAATTATTCCTAATATTCCTGCAAATATGGTTAAGAAAACGGCTTCTACTAAAATTTGTCGTTTTATCTCAAAAGGTGTTGCACCTAATGCGCGTCTTACACCTATTTCTTTAGTACGTTCTTTAACCGTAATTAGCAAAATATTTCCAATTGCAAAAACACCTGCAATTAATGTTGCTATACCTACAAACCAAGTTAAAAACTGCATACCAACTAAAAAGCCTGTTACTTTTTTAAACTCTTTACCTAAGTTAAAACTACCAAAAGCACGATTATCTTCTGGGTGAATTCTATTTAGATTACGCAGTAATAATTTTGCGTCTTGTTCTATTTGAGCGATATCATATTCTGGTTTACCGGTAATCATCATCCAACCAATTCTATCTCCTAAATTATAGATTTGCTGAAATGTTGTAAACGGTATGTGCATATCACTGGTTGGTCCCATATTTACATTTCCGTTTTGGAACATACCAATCACTTTAAAATTCATGTCGTTTATTTGAACGTATTCGCCAATCATTTCAGCATCTTTTTCAAATAATTGTTTATAGACTTCTTCTGAAATCACAACAACTTTTCTATTATTATCTATATCATTTTGATTGATAAATCTACCGTGAATTAGCTTTTTCTTCTGTACTTTATCTAATAAAGGATAATCTCCATTTAAACTAAATGTCCCTGATAAAAAATTTCTAACAACTTGTGCTTGATTTTGATTACGAGGTACAACAAACTCAATCCCTTCTACATTTTCTTCTACTTTTTTAGCGTCAGATAATTGTAATTGTACTTGTCTTCCTTCTTGAAAACCTTTAAAAGGTTTGCTTGTACTTTGTCCCCAAACAAATACACTGTTTGTAGCAAAGTCACCAAATAATCTGTTAAACGAATTTTCTAATCCGCGTGCAGCACCAAGTAAACCGATAAGGAGTAAAATTCCCCACCAAACACCAACCATGGTTAATATGGTACGAAGTTTATTTTTGCTTAAACTTTCGTACACTTCTTGCCAAGTATCTCTTTCGAATAAAAACTTCATATTAATCGTTTCTAAGTGCTACTATTGGTTTTATTTTTGATGCCTTTTTTGCTGGTAAATATCCTGCTATAGATCCTGCAATAATTAACGTAATGGTTGCACTTACAACCAAACTGGTACTTACACCTGGATCTTTAATAAAGTAAGGCTCTAAAATTGGTCCAACAAATTCTAAAACACCAACACCAATTAACAATCCTACATAACCAGCAATTGCTGTAATTAGGATAGATTCTATTAAAATTATTGAAACTATTGATCGTGGTGATGCCCCAAGTGCTTTACGTATACCTATTTCTTTAGTACGTTCTTTAACTATAAATATCATGATATTACTAATACCAACAACACCTGCTATTAGTGTACCAAAACCAATAACTATAATTATAACAGTTAGTCCAAAAGTCATCATACCAACTTGCTTTGTCCCTTCTGCCATATTACGTACTCTAATGGCACGCTGATCTTTTGGAGACACTGTAAAACGTTCCTTTAATTTGTTTTCTAATTGTCTTCCAAAGTTTATAGCTTGATCGTAATCTAATTCTGGATTGTAGCCTAGGTTAATCTGATCTATATAATCGTTATTACCATAAATTTGTTGTGCGGTAGATACAGGCATATAAATCATTCGTTCTTCATTATCGCCACCATCGTCTGTAAAAATTCCTACAACTTTATAAGGTATACCACTTAGGTTTATATATTTACCTAAAGCAGTTGTTTTTAAAAATAAATCTTCTTCTACCAAACGACCAATAACAACAACTTTAGACTTATTATCTATATCTAATTGGTTTATGTAACGTCCATCTCTTATCATTGTTTTTTCTAAAAACTGATGATCAGGATTTACTGCTCTTAAATTGTAACTGTTTTTTTCGTTACGAAATGAGGCGTTGACATTTTTATAAATTCTAGAAGTGATGTATTGAACTTTATTACCGTACTCGTCTTCAATAAAGTTTTGATCTTCATTTTTAAGTTGAATACGTCTACCTGACTGCAATCCTTTATAGGCTTTAGTAGTCATACCTGCATTGATAAAAATAGAATTGGCTGCATCATCTACAAATGCTTCTGCAAACGTATTTTTAAGTCCGTTAGCAATCCCAAAAAGTATAACAAATAATAAAATGGCAAACGCTACCGTAAAACCAGACAACAAACTTCTAGTTCGGTTTTTGTTGATACTTTGAAATATCTCGCGCCAAAGATCTATATCAAACATATTGAGAAGCTCTTACTTGTTCTACAAATGTGTCTTCCATAATCACACCATCTTTAAGACGTACAATACGCTTACACATACTAGCAATATCTTCTTCGTGTGTTACCATAAGAATAGTCTTTCCTTCATCGTTTAAAGACTGGATAAAATCCATTATCTCATGAGATGTTTTGGTGTCTAAAGCTCCTGTTGGCTCATCTGCTAATAATAGTTTTGGGTTAGCTGCTAAAGCACGCGCAATTGCTACACGTTGTTTTTGCCCTCCAGACAGCTCGTTAGGTAAGTGATGTGCCCATTCTTTTAAACCTACTTTTTCAAGGTGAAATAAAGCTTTTTCTAAACGGTCTTTTCTTTTTTGACCTTGATAATATAATGGAAGTGCCACATTTTCTAAAGCGTTTTTGTAACTAATTAGGTTAAACGACTGAAATATAAATCCTAAAAATTTATTACGATATATGGCTGCTTTTTTCTCTGTAAGATTTTTAATTGGTACACCATCTAAAATATATTCTCCTTCATCAGCTTCGTCTAACATACCAATAATGTTAAGCAACGTAGATTTTCCTGAACCAGAAGAACCCATAATGGCTACCATTTCGCCTTCTTCGACTTGTAAATCAATTCCTTTTAAAACATGTAGACTAGAATCCCCAATTGGGTAAGACTTGTGTAGTTTTTTTATGGTGAGCATAATTGATGGTTTTTGATTGATTTAAGTTACTCATTATCAATTAGACTACAAAGGACAAGATTTGTTACAATTTTTTTTTAAATATTTTGTTAAAAGTTGATTTAGAGATTTTAAGCCTCTACTTTTTTCTTTCTAAAATATTTCCAATACACAAAAAAACCTAAACCAAATACTAAGATATAAGGTATAGACATTAAATAAATAATACCGTCGTTAATGCCTTTTGCTGCAGATTGCCCTTCTTCGTTTTCTAAAACAGCACGACACATAGCGCATTGTGCGTTGCTTTTTAGAAAAAAGAAAAGAGAAAAAATAAAAAAGAATAATTTAGTTTTCATAATTATAAGATTCTTCGCTACGCTCTGAATGACAATTTTGCTTATTAAGGTGAAATCATTAAGACTGCGCTCGAACAGACAAATTAAACATAATAGGGTGAAATCATTATATAAATTATAACTCCTGTAACTGCTACATATAGCCACAACGGAAAAGTAATTTTTGCTATTTTTTTATGTCTTTCAAAATTGTTTGTAATGGCTCTAACATATGTAATTAACACAAATGGTATTACTGCAACAGACAATACAATGTGAGTTATTAAAATAAAGTAATAGATATATTTTATAGCACCTTCTCCTCCAAATTTGGTCGAGTCGCTAGTCATATGGTAAGCTACGTACATGACTAAAAATAACACTGAAAGCGTTATGGCAAACTTCATTAAATTTTCGTGTTGTTTGCGTTGTCCTTTTTTAATAGAAATTACAGCATACACTAAAACTATTGCTGTTACTGCATTAATAGCGGCATAAATTGGAGGTAAAAAAGTTAATGGCTCTACATCTATACCAAAATCTTTAAGTTTTATACCAAATAATGCTGCTACAGCTAATGGGATAATTACCGAAAGTGCAACAATCCATTTGTTGTACTTTTTTTCTTCTTGTAGGTTTTCTGTGCTCATGTTTTCTTCTCGATACAATTTTTCGTAGCTCAAAATCACTGGAAGTGATGTTTATTTATTCTTTTAATAATTTGGCAATATCTTCTTTAAGCATTGAGATTTCTTGCGGATTGCCATCTTCGTCTACTTTTTCTTGCTCGCTAATTACACCTTTGTAGAAGATTTTTGGGTTACCAAAGTTGTCTTTTCTAGATCGTAAAAATCCGTTTTTATCTACTAAAGCAAAATCTCCTGAATGTTCAAAATTTTCTACATCTACAAAGATATTAAATCCAATATTTGACAAGTTATAAATATCTTGTTTATCTCCTGTCATTAAATGCCAATTAGGATTTGTTATTCCGTAGTTTTCGGCATATTCTTTTAATTTTTCTGGCGTATCTGTCTCTGGCATTATACTAAATGACGCTACACCAAAGTTATCTTCGTTTTTAAAAGTATTTTGAACTTCGACTAAATTTCTATTCATTCTTGGGCAAATAGTTGGGCATGTTGTAAAGAAAAACTCTACCACATAAACTTTACCTAAGTAATCTTTGTTAGTAATTGTGTTTCCGTTTTGATCAGTAAAGCTAAATTCTGGCACCTTTTTACGTTTACCATTAATAACCAAATACTCTAAAGCTTGATCTTTTTTATCTACTTCTGAAGGATTTTTTAATATACTTCCTGATCTACTTTCATAGGTACGATTTACATCTTTGTTAGTTATTCTGTCTACAATTTTTGGAATAAAAATAATTCCAAACAGTAAAATAATAAACGATATTCCTACGTATGAATAGTTTGCTTTTTTACTCATTTTGCTCTCCTTTTAAATCTTCTGCTCTTCTAACTGTTGAGTTAAATTCGCCTTTACGTTTTTGTCTGTACTCTGTAAAAAGTACTCGCAAATCTTCTGCTGCTAATTTATTTTTTAACTCAGAAACCATTGTTGCATTGTATGAAGTTAAAATATATGGCTTCTCTTCTCTTTTAATTTCTCGTTTTGACCTATCATCAAATCGTCCTCTTTGGTTTAGGTCTTTATCTACTATAAAAACATTACTAATAGCATGATTATAGTCTAAAACTTGACTTGATCTTAAACTATTAAACAGTTTTTTTATGTCTGAATTGTTTAGTGAAACAAAATGCCAATATTCTAAAGGTTCAAATTTAGATAGCTCTTTAGATAATCGTTCTGTTTTATCTTCTGTACCTTCTGCTACAATCATCACAATTTGAAACTTTTTAAACCCTTGAAACTTATCATAAATAAGCTCTTTTAAATTTGAAGTTTCTACAATTTTTGATTCTGGATCTTCTCCTAAAAAACCTAAAACTGTTATGTGATCTTTAAGATTTATGTCTGTTTTTGCTGAAGAAAGATTAGAAAAATCTAAAACATCTTCATGCACTACATCTAATGGATTATAATTATTTGTAGATGGATACAGAAACAAAAGAAAAATAACTGGTAGAAAGAATAGAATACTTAGTATAGCTCCTTTTTTTATATTTTTCTTCGTCATTTTTATGAAATGTATTTAGTTATGCAAAAATAAAAAAAGGTGGCTTTATAAAGCCACCTTTTTTACTATAATTTATGTTAAGTTTCTATATTAGAAATCTCTTTTAATAAAACCATTATCATAAACATCATAAACGTATCCACCTTCTTGTAATAAAATAAATACTAGGTAACAGATTAAGAATACACCTGTCCAAACAACTGCACGTCTTAACCCTGGTGTTTCGTCACGCATGTGCATAAAGTCCCAAGTAATGTAATATGCTTTTACTATTGTTAAAATGATAAAGATCCAGTTTAAACCTTTCATCCCTAATATGTGAGATTCTAAAGCTTCTGGTTTGTAAATACCTAAGACAACTTCTACAGCTGTAACAATAGATAGTAAGATTAATACGCCCCAAATTTTTTGAGTGTTAGACTTAAACTTGATAAGTCCTCTAAATATTTCTAATTTATGTGTATCTGCCATGATAAATCTTTTTCTATTAAATTATACTAAGTAGAAGAATGTAAATACGAATACCCAAACTAAATCTACAAAGTGCCAGTAAAGACCAACTTTTTCAACCATTTCGTAGCTTTTACGTCTTTCGTAAGTTCCTAAAATAACATTAAACCAAATGATAATATTAATTACTACTCCTGATAGTACGTGAAAACCGTGAAAACCTGTAATAAAGAAGAAGAAATCTGCGAATAATGGCGATCCATATTCATTAACTTCTAAGTTTGCACCTTCTACAACACGCTTACCGTTATTTTTGATAGCTGCTAATGACTCTTCACGAGAAAGTACAGTTTTTTCTCTTTCTTCATTTAAAATTTGAGTTCTTACTAAAATATTTGGATTAGCTTCTAAACCAGCAACGACATCTTTGATTTGATAAGGAGGTAATGTACCTTCATCTACAAACCAAAGTCCGTTTTTACGCTCGTGATTAGTTCTTTCTGTAGGAGATACTATAACAAAATCTTTAACTGCTACTCTTTTAAATTCTTGTTCTCCGTTTTCGTTTGTTTTATATTCTCCAAACTGTAAAATGTTTCCTCCTTTTGTTTGAACAGCACCATAATCTCCTTTTATAAATGTTGCCCATTCCCAAGCTTGAGAACCAACGAAGATGATACCACCAATAATTGTTAAGAAAAGATACCAAGTTACTTTATTCTTTTTCATATGGTGACCAGCATCTACCGCTAATACCATTGTTACAGAAGACATGATTAATATAAACGTCATAAACGCCACATAAATCATAGGTAATTCCTGACCGTGTAAGAAAGGTACGTGAGTAAAAACCTCATCTGCTATTGGCCAAGAGTCTATAAATTTGAATCTTGAAAATCCGTAAGCTGCTAGAAACGCAGAAAAAGTAAGGGCATCTGTTACGATAAAAAACCACATCATCATTTTACCATAACTTGCTTTAAGTGGCTCATTTCCACCACTCCAAGTTTTACCTTCTGTATTGGTAGTTGCAACTGTCGTGCTCATAGTGTTAAATTAGTTGTTAAAAAGTGTGACAAAAATAATCAATTTATTGACTTAAAAAAATTGCTTCCGCTAAATTTTAACGCGTCTAAATAAGGTTTTACGCCAATTTTTAGCTTAAGAAAAAATATAAGAAGAAGAATAAATAAAGCCATAATAGGTCTACAAAATGCCAAAATATTTCGGCTAATTCAAAACCTGTATAATTTTCTGAGGTATATTTTCCTCTTAAATGATTTACTATTACTACTAAAATTGGTATTAATCCTGCAAGAACATGAATAATATGTACCACTGCTATAAGATAGATATAGCTTACCGTTACATTACTTGTTGGTCCTGTAAAATTATATCCCATGTCTATAATTTGATTAAATCCTTTAATTTGATTTAAAACAAATAATAGCCCTAAAACAAATGTAACTACTAGCATTACAGTTGTTAATGATTTATTATTTTTTTCTAAAGCTTTTCTAGCTATTATAAAAGTTACACTACTAATTATCATAATTATAATGCTAGTCCAAAAAGGCTGAGGCATTACAAAATCTGATAACCAATCTGGTCTAGAACTACTTACTATAAATGCACTAGTCCAACCTGCAAAAGACATAATTAATGCTCCTATACCAAAGTATAGCATCATTTTTCTTGATCTTCTGTGTTTTTCTTGAATTGTTCCTTCGGTTAAATCCATTGTTTATCTTAAAAATTTGTCTACGACGTAAATAACTTGAATAATTGTTATATAAAGTACACTAGATAACATTAATTGTTTTGCCGCTTTTTCGGTCATTTTCTTATAAAGAAGTATAGCGTAGTATAACATTACTAAACCTAATGCAAAAACAATAATTGCTGCTACTATCGATAATTCTAATTTTCCTGTAAAACCAAAAACTGGAATTATTGAAACTAAAATAGTCCAAATAGTGTATAATATGACTTGAATTGCTGTTCCTTTATCTTGTTTTCCTGTAGGTAACATAAAAAACCCACCACGTTTATAGTCTTCAAATAAAAACCAGCCTATTGCCCAAAAATGAGGGAATTGCCAAAAAAATTGAAGTGCAAACAAAGTTCCTGGTTCTATACCAAAATGATCTGTTGCCGCTACCCAACCTAACATAAATGGAATAGCTCCTGGAATAGCTCCTACAAATACTGATAAAGGTGTTTTTGTTTTTAAAGGTGTGTAAACACTTGTGTAAAGAAATATTGAAATAGCACCAAACATTGCTGTTTGCTGATTAATAGTATAAAGAATAACTATACCTAAAATAGTAAAAACGCAAGCAATTATAAATGCTGTGTTTACAGTCATTCTTCCTGAAGCAACTGGTCTATTTTTTGTGCGATGCATTAAAGCATCTAAATCTTTTTCTATAATTTGATTAAAAGCATTACTTGCTCCAACCATAAAATAACCACCAAGAGCTAATAAAATTAAGACTTTTACACTTATTGTATCTGCACCAAGTAAATAACCTGCAATAGATGAAAAAACTACGCTTAGAGACAAACGCATTTTTGTAATTTCTTTAAAATCTGAAATTGCTGTATGTTTTACGACCGTAGTTGTTGTACTCAAAATTTTAGCTTAGTTTTTTGCTTGCGCAAAGATACTGCTAATTGATTATTTAGCATAAAAAAACCTCAAGGTTTTTAACTTGAGGTTTTAATATGATACTTTTAAATGTTTTTAGTAATCAAAATACCAATTAAATAAGTCTGTTCTTAAACCAAAGTTAAACCAAACAGTACTGTTATTATAAACGTTTAATGTTTCTCCTTCTGGATTAAAATTTCTGTAGTTTACATTAACAAATGCTTTTAAATTAGAGGCTGGATTAACTAAATATCCTAATTGAGCACTTGCATTTATAGATGTTGTTTTTATACCTTGACCTATTTCTACACCTGTATCAAATGGTCTGTCATTATAATCTCTATAAATATCGCCACCATAGCTAAAGTTATCTGTTTGGTTATTGTAATCAAAACCTCTAACACCAGTAATAACCTTAACTTCTCCAAACCAACGTTGTTTTTGGTAACGTCCAATTAAAACTAACTCTCTAAAATTTGCGCCCCAAAGATGAGCCATAGGTTGATTGTTATGTGCGTAATTTAGAACAATTGTATTATGAGAATATGTATACGGTCTTACTTGGTTATATTCTGCTTGAAGCATTAAGTTTTTTACTTTAAAAGCGTTATAATATTTAGCGCCTAATTGAAACCCAAACTTATTTTTCCAGCTTTTTTCTCCTGCTTTCACATCATTTAAAGAAAATTCGTCTAAAATAAATTGTCCATAAACATTTACATTATCATTAAATTTATACTTTCCTGAAGCTCCTAAAATAGCATTACCTGCACCTTGACCAGTTTCAAATTCTATCGCTCTAAAGAAAATTACTGGGTTTAAATAGTTAACATCAAAGCCTCTATCGTTAGTATTTTCCCAAATAACAGATTCAAATAATCCTATGTTTAATTTTTTTGAGACATTCCAGCTTAAGTAATGATTTGCTATATATTTTGTTCTAAATGCATCATCTACTACCGCTTCTGGTCTTACATCTTTTAACCAGGTCCAAGTGTTGGTGTACTTAATTTTCCAAAATTTAGTATTCAACTTTAAAAAAGGATAAGGACTTGCTACATCACTTTGTAGTAAACTACGGTAACCGTCGCCAATAAATTGTTTGCCATGCCCAAACTGAACATTAATAAATTTTGCAGGTGAATATGACAAATATCCTTCTGCTACAGGATAATCATAAGCATCATCTTTAAATCGTTTTGCAATACCACGACCAGGTATTATGGCAGGATCAGGACCAAACGCCTTTAAACTTTCTGCATATTGATTAACGTATTGTGCAAACCGACCTTGATTTTCGTAAACCGTTGCAGAAAAGCTAAACTTATTACCTAATCCACCTTGTATATAAACTCCACGTGTATTGTTATACGTGTAATCAAAATCTGCATCAGTATCTTTACCTAATTGTAAATCAAAAACAGGATCTACAGTAAACCAATACTCTTTACCTTGTAATTGCACTAAATGCTCATTCCATAACTTTTGTCCTGCCCAAGTCCGTCTATCTTGTTTTAAAGCTTCATTTTCTGCTTCAAAATCGTAATAATTTTTAACATCTTCGTACATAAATGGTTTTGATGCTGTGTGACTATTGGTACCTACTAAATTCATCGAACGGTCAAAACGAAAATAGTTTTCATGACTAAATGGGATATATATTTGACTGTTATATTCTTTATTTTGATATTTTGTTACTGCTTTTTGTACGCTATCAAATTCGGCTTTCGCCTTTTTTTCTAAAGCTGTTAATTGCTCAATTTCATTAGTTTTAGATTGATTATTATTGTTATTAACACTAAAATCTTCAATATCTGAAGGTTTATTAGCTTCGTTTAATGGCAAATAAATAGACATAGAATATTGTCTAAACGTTGGATTACCGTTGTAAGTTGCTGGTTCTATTTGAGGAAACTGATTAAAAACACGTTGCGTTTCTTTCTTTAAAGATTTATGTTTTGCTTCTACAAAAACTGTTTTAAAAGTTCCTTTTTCTGTGACTTCAAAAACTACAACTATTTCACCTTTATAATTAGAATCAATATCTTCCGGAGTTTGAAAATTTTTAAATATAAAATTAAAAACCTCTTGATTAAAGCAATTAAGTTGAGAACTATCTTCTTGATTTTTACAATTTTTAAAAACTGGTGGTTTACTTATAAAAGTATTGTTTTGTCCGTAGGTTGAACACGTTACTAAAGTGAATAGGGTTAAAATGAATGACTTCATTTATTTTGGGTTTAAATTTTGCTGAAAGATAATGCTTTTTTTAAAACAGCTTTAAACGAAAAAAGTCGCTATCTATTACGATAACGACTTTTAAAAAATGATAGTATCTGTTTAATATCTTACTTGAAATATTATAGGTAAGGTATATAAAACCGAAACTTCTTTTCCACCTTGTTTACCAGGTTTCATTTGTGGTATTTTACTAACCACACGTTTAGCTTCTTCTTCTAAATCTTGATGTGGTGCACGTGTCTTTAAAATTTGAACATTACCAGCTTTATCAACTCTAAAATTCACATAGATTTTTTGAATACCTTCGTTTAAACCTAACTCGCTACCAAGACCAGTATCAAACTTTTTTCTAACTAATTTGGAGAGCTTATCTGATAGACATTTTTTTCGCCCATTATTAGTGGTTTCACTTTCACAACCTGGGTAAATTGGTACTTGTTCAACCAAATTTACATTAAAAATTTTTTCAATTTCTTCTTCTGGTTCATCAACATTTAAATCGTCAGGGTTTAAATCAATTGGTTTAGTCTTTACATTTGTTTCTGTAACAATATTCTTTGTGATTTTTTCATCAGGAGTATCATCAGGCACTTCTTTTAAATCAATCAATTCCTTTGGTTGCTCTTTTGGTTGCGGTTCTTCAGTTTTAACTGCATCTTCAACAACATACTTTTTTTGATCTAAAGTGTATTCTTCAAATTCTGGCACTACAGAATTTTCGACAATAGCTAAATCTGTTGATTCGAAACGCATTTCTAAAGCGCCATAAACAGCCAATAAGCAAAGAATTAAACCCACTTGAAAATACAACGTTGAGTTTTTTTGTAAATTTGCATCATGTTTTTGTGAATGCTGCACACTTTTCTCATTTTGGCGAGTGAGATTGTGCTCTTTTTTAAGATTTTTCATAATTAATAAAGTTTAAATGTTAATATTATGAAAATGTTACAATAAACATACCAAAAACAAAAATCCCGTTACAATTGTAACGGGATTTTTAATATATGATAGTTTTTTAACTATTCTACTCTAAATGTAATTGGTAAAGAGTAAGGTACATTTACTGGCTTACCTCTTTGCTTACCAGGTTTCATTTTAGGTAACTTTTGGATTACTCTTGCAGCCTCTTGTTCTAATCTTGGATGCGGAGCTCTCGATCTAATTCCTACGATATTACCTTGTGTATCTACTTTAAATGATACAAAGATTCTTTTAATACCTGAATCTAAACCTAAATCTTGAGCTAAGTCTGTATTGAAGTTACGTTGTACAAACTTATTGATTTTATCAGACATACATTTTTTCTTAGTATCGTTGTTACCTTTTTCACAACCTGGAAATACTGGTACGTTTTCAATGATAGAAAATGGTACATCTTCTATTACCTCTTCTACTTCTTCTACCTCTACTTCTTCAACCTCTACGATTACTTCTTCTTGAGTTGTTTCTGTAGACTCGATTACTGTTTCTTCCACTTCTTCTTCATCTTCCACAACTTCAATAACTTCTGGAGCTGCTGGTGGTGGCGGTGGTGGTGGCGGTGTATTTTGTATTTCAGTAATTGGAATTTCTTCTTCTATTTCTTCACCAAGATCTAATTGACCAATGTCAATTGCTTCTTTGTCATATGTTTTATGATTAATCGCTGTGTACGAAATAAACATCATAAGTGCTAAACCTACTGCTAGATATAGACTACTGTTACGACCTACATTTGCTTCTGGATTTTTCTTTGGTTCCATGTTTGTGATTTTTACTGAATGCTAAAATAACTATTTATTTACTAAAAAAACAAGGTATTAGTTGTTTTTAACTTTCATTTTTAACGCTAATTTAATAATCAATACAGCTAAAAGAGCTCCTATTATATTGGCTACTACATCTTTAATATCTGCTTCTCTGTGCTGTGTTAATGTGTGTTGTAATATTTCAATAATTATGCCAAAAACTATGGCTAATCCAACTGCTTTACTTAAAGCTTTTTTTAAAAAATAACTTTGTTTTAGTGTTAGATACCAAATCATGGTAAAAAACATATAAGCAACTGCATGAAATACTTTATCACTATTACTTGGCATATTACTTGGTCCTACTTGTGGCAATAAACTTAATATTGTAAGCACAATTGAGTAACCTATGCTAAGTAATACTAATAATTTACGCACCAATTATGGCTTTATAATCTTCTGCAGAAAGTAAGTTATCTAATGATGATACATCAGATACTTTTACTTTAATCATCCAACCATCTCCGTAAGGATCTGTGTTTACTTTTTCTGGTTCGTCTTCTAAAGAATCATTAAAAGCAACAATCTCTCCTGCTACAGGTAAGAATAAGTCTGATACTGTTTTTACTGCTTCTACTGTTCCAAAAACTTCTTCTGCATCTAAAGTTTCGTCTAAAGTTTCAACCTCAACGTAAACTATATCTCCTAACTCACTTTGAGCAAAATCTGTAATACCAACTGTTATTTGGTCGCCTTCAATTTTAACCCATTCGTGGTCTTTAGTATATTTTAAATCTGCTGGAATATTCATCTTTTATTTTTTAAGTTGCTACAAATGTATTTAAATGAGTAATAATTTCAAATAAAGAATTACTAATTTCCGAAATTATATCTAAGTGTCAAACCTGATCTAATTGTTGTTTGAGGAAATGCTGTTGAAATTGCATATTCTGAGAAAGTATAATCGAAGTAAAAAATACCTGTTAGGTTTCTACTAAAAGCATATTCTGCATTGTATTTTAATCCCCAAATGGTTTGACCGTTTGTTATTTGGTTGTTGTCTACATCTAAGTATCTAATTATTGTTTTGTTATCTCTTACAGACAAGTCTGCAGACATAATTAAATCTGATACTATTGATCGTCTTGGTCCTGCTAATTTTGATTTTATGCGTACGTCTTTAAGGCGGTAGCCTAATCCTACCGTATACTCGTTTCCTGCAATTTCGGTCATTAGATTATTATCAAAACTTAATGATAGCATACGGTCTTTTTTCATCTCTAAAAGTACTCTTACTGAGTTTTTCATCTCCATATCAAAACGGAATAATGGGCTGAACATTTCTGTTAAAGTTACACCGCTTAATAAACTTTTTGCTTTATAGTTTCCTGCTTGATCTAAAGCTTCATTTGGTTGAGAATCATAATCTACTGTAAAATCTATTGGTGTATAATCTAAGTTTGTTCTAAACTGTTGAATGGTATATGTTGAACGATAACCGTGTGTTAAAGAGAAACGTTTAAATCGTTTTTTAAACCAATTAAACTTCATAAAACCTGTGTACTTTAAATCCCAGTTTGGAATTGGTATATCTCTTAATGCATCTAATGGTGTTTTGTTAGCTCCTCTTCCTGTATATGCACTAACAAATGATGGCAATAATACTTGTTGACTTGTTTTACCAAACCCTTTTGGATAACCTTCTGCATCTAGATTTACAGGATCTGTAACATCAATTCCTCTTTGCGTGGCTAAACGTTTTGCTACTTCAATTCTATTTGCTCTAAAATCATCAAATGCTTGAGATCCATTCTCATCACTTTTACTAAATGCTGTTGGTAATGTAAATGTTGATATGCTAAAGTTACCGTAAGTATTTGGTGTTAAGGAAACATACTCGTCATTTTCTATACGATAGTTTTCTGTATAATTTTCAGCATAAGTCCTAAATCCAATTAAATCGATTTTTAAATCTTTAACCGGCTCTAAGTTTGCAGATAAATCTAACTGTTTAGTTTGGTTAGTCGTATACTGTTGGTTAAAATCTGGGAAGATGGTTAACCATCCATTTCTTGCTGCAAGATCACGCACATCTCTTTGACTACCTAATGTATAACCTAATGTTGGCTTTGATGTACCTAAAAAACCTGGTGTTTGTAAGTATCCTGGTAAGTATGTACCATTAGTTTCGCTATAAACAGCTTGTATACGTTTAATCGATGTTAATATTCCTATACCAAAGTTACCTAGTTTGGCTCCAAAACCATCTCCTTTTTTCTTTTGTTTTGCTTTTTCATCTTTATTGGCAACTGCTGGTGGTTGTGCACCACGTGACCTACTAACTCTATTACTACGTCTTGGACTTCTCTTTTTTGCTATACCCAAATATTTATACAACTTATTCATGTCTAAAGTTGAATTAATATTGTGTGAATTACCATTAGAAATTGAGTTACCTAAATCGTAGGTGTTACCATCATCTGCTGTTAGATTACCAAATAAATCAGATCCTTTTTGCCACTGGTATAACCCAGAGTAACTATACGTTGCTTTTATAAAGTTTAAGGTTGGGATTTTAGCAAAAGGAATTTCATAATTAATACCAACTTGTTGTTGTTGACGGTTTGGATCTCCAAAATCAAAGAAACCGTCCCAAACATCTAGCATAGGATCTGGTTCTCCGTTAATAATATTGTTTTTAAAATAATTACGAACAATATTGTTATTTGAAGCAGATAAGTTAAGTTGAAGTGATTTTGTAAGATTCCAGTTGATATTGTATTGATAGTCGAAAGTATAGTTTCTTCTATATAGTTCTTCTAATCCAATATTATTACCTCCTAAATCTATGTCTCTAAACTTTTGCCTATTATACTGACGGTTTAAATCTGTATTTACAGTAAAACTAGCAGGTAACACATTAAAGTTTAAATCTTTAAATAGCTTCCAATATTCTCCAGTAAATAAAGAATCATTTTTCTTAAATGGCTCAATTACTTTTGGTTCAAAATTATAAGCATAATTAACGCCTGCTCTTACTTGTTTGTCTACAGAGTTTTTAATTTCAAAATCTCTATGTTCTGTTTTGTTGTAAGAGTAGTTAAGTGTTAAATTTTCTACATCGTAAAAACGAGGTTTTGCTTCTCCTGTTCTATTTTTTTTAACTCCAATAAAGTTGATACTTTTTCTTTTAGTATACTCTTCGGATTGTTCTAAAATTTGATCACGTTCTGCATCGTCTGCAGCTTCGTCCATTCGTGTTTGAAGCTCTAAATCTTCGTATTGTTGATCAAACTTTGGTGTTACCACTTCTACTCCTTGACCATAATTAAATGGTATTTGTAACCCCCATTTTTCTGGTAATAATTGACCAATATTAACATTGGTTACAACATCATATTGTTTTACATCTTCTAAGCTACGCTCGCTAGGTCCTTGGTTGATGTCTCCAAAACCAGAAGTGCTCATTCTACCTGTAGCACTTACTGTTGCAAAGTCTGCCAAATTAGTATCTACACTCATTACGGCAGCCCAACCACCTTCGTTATTCATGTCTGAAAGTCTTAGCTCATTAAACCAAACGTCACCACATAAATTACTATTAGTTGCGTTTTTTACACCAACCATTAAGGTTCTAATATCTCCAAAATTAGGGTTACCTTTTATTGCCACACGATGTTGACCAGATACATAACCTTCAAATTGTTCAGAAAAAGGAACCTCTATTAAATCATCTCCTACAACATCATAAAAATTAGCCTGACCACTTGTTAAGGTTTGGTTACTAATAGCTAAAGCTTTTAGGCGTTGTAAAACCTCTAGCTTTAAGTTTATTTCATTTACTTCTGGCCAAAAATCTTCTGCTGTACCGCCTCCGTTGTAAACTTCTAATGGAATTTCTATTTGATAATAGTTTTGGGTTAAATCGTTACCCATTCTTATAAACCCTACCATCTCATTATCACCTAAGCCTGGTGTTTCGCCTTGACGTGCATGCATAAACATACGCAACTTTTTATATTGACGCATATCTATTGCAATATTCTTAAATACAGCTCTAGCATCTTTAGCTTTTAAATCACATACTTTAACGACTAAAGACTGCTCATTTTGCCTAACAATGGTATTGTTATTATTTAATTGTTCTGGAACTACGCTTGGTGGCGATACATAACTACCTTCGTTTTCTTGTGTACTTACTGCACCTACACTAAAATCTGTATCTTCAAATGTTGGATCTGTTGGACCGCCATCTAATGCTAATCTAAATCTTCTCCAATCACTTCTTACTAAATCTAATGTACCAAATCTAAATACTGTAGGTTGCTCAAAGCCATTTAAGAATAGTCTTGTAAACCTTATAGATCTTAAGTCTGTAATACCATTTACAGCTTCACCAGAACTTACTGGTATTCTAAATTGATACCATTTTGGATAAGCGGTATCTCCGTTTGGTAAAACTCTTGGATTACTGTTTCCGTTAACATTTTTAGTATCAACAATAAATTCGTTATCTAAGTTTAATGTAGCTGGTGTTATTTCTATTTCATATTGATAATAGCTATCAATAGTATTCATAGTATTATCACGATTAACATCTTCTACATCTGGTTGTGTTGTTGATCCTCTGTTAGTATCGCTAAAGAAATCTGGAGAGTTACCATCTACACCGTTATATTGTTTGTAACGCTCAAACAAATCGCCTTCAGCATTTAAATAATAGTTGTAGTTATCTTTTGCTGGATCTGCTATTCCTGAAAATGCTGCTGGAAAATTAGCTGCTTCTTCTGCATCATTATAACCATCAAATCCAACATCTTGATTAGTTCTTTCATCTCCTGTCGTATCAAATGCATAAATTAACGCTTGGTTTTGTGGTACTACAGACTGGTAAGCTGTTTGAGGCAACAAACTAATATTACCGTCTTGTGGTAAACCGTTTTCATATTGTTTACGTCCATCTTTTAAGATATCTTCTGAAATACTTCCAAGATTTATAAATAATTTACCTCCTGGATTAGATGGATTTTCTTGGAATGGATCTTGAAGCCAAAACTCGATATACTCAACATTAGATTGCTCAAAATCTGTAGATGTTATTTGTCTAGTTATACCTGCCCAACTCTCTTCAGGGTTTACTGTATTTCCATTTTCAGAACCGGGTTGAAAATTGTACGGACCACGTTCATCTGGATAATAAACTAAGTCTAAAGTATTAATAACTGTAGTTTGTCCTTGAGCTATATCTTGCTGCGGAAAAAGTTCGTTTACAAATACTCGGCTTGTATAAAGGCTTGACATATCATCATCTGAGATACCTGATGGTCTTTGACTTCCGTAGAAAATTGGGTCTATAGAATACCAATTTAACATTGCTCTACCATAACCATTTTCTATACCTACAGCATCAAAAGCTGTCGTGTTATTTAAATTTAAAGGTCTAGAAGATAGTGTCCAAGCTTGAGGTGATTTTAGATCAATTCCGTTTTGAGTACCTTCAAAGTCATCTATATATGCAGTAGCTTCTCCATTAAAATTAGTTCCTTTTGGTGCACCTGGTAGTAAGTATGCAAAGTCACCACGAACAGAAAAATTTGATGGTGCATCTGTATCTATATTTGGTAGCTTATTAACAAGTCTTGTAAAGAATGGAACTTCTGTAGAATAATTACCATTAAACCCTAAAATTGTATTGTTTATAGGCTCTGTAGCATAGTTTGCTTTTTGAGTAATAGGTCTTTCGTTAAGATTTAAATACGTAGCACCAACCACAAAGTTTTCGTTAAAACGATGTTCTACATTTATTCCTGTAAAACGTTTAGTTTGTTGCCCAAAGATTGAGTTATTTTCTGTCGAAACTTGAATAGGAGTATTAGAGGCTTTTAAAGCATCATCAATAATGTATACTCTACCTAACTGATAATTTACTGTATAATCTACACCTTCTACTAACACTCTTCCTCCTGCTTGTACACGTACTGATCCTCTTGGCACATTAAATCCTCCAATCGGGATACCATCACCACCAGACGATTTGTAACGTCCTTTTATTTGGAATTTATTTTTTTCGGACTCGTCTAAAGCAGCTGTTTTTGTTGCTTTATATAACAAGTCATAAACGTATTTTTCTTGGTTTGGGTTAGTGTAAGTATCTGCTTCATAATCTGCAGCATTATCACCTGGGTTACCATCATCATCTAATAAGTCGAATAAATAACGTCCAAACGGTTCTACTTTAGTAAAAACTATTTTACCATTTTCTGGTATTACAGTTATTCCTGATACAAAATCAAAAAATCCGTCTCCTCCTATTTGAGGATCATTATTAAAATTTAATTTATCAAAATTGAATAATCTTAGCAGCGTAGTTTCTTGTATAACCTCATCATCTGTTGTTGGATTATTATCTAAATCTACAGTAGGAAAAGATGTACCTTCTACTGGTGTGATATAGTTAAGTGGTGCAGCTTCGTTATAAAAAATATTAAGCTTAAAATCTTCTTGACTTAATTGATAAGCTCCGGTATCGTAAATGTTTTTCATCATTAGATCCCAAATTGGCTGCTGTACACTAGTAATACTACTTTTTAAAAGTTTTAAAACTAATGCGTTGTTAGTTACATTAGTTACTTGACCTTGAGAGTTGGTATTAACATCTGTTGCATCAAGACCATCGTTAGCAAATTCTCCTACTTGAAATACTTGCCCACCAACAGTATATTGATAAGCTACTGCTAAAACTTCATCGTTATTAAGTCTTTGATTTAAAGAAATATATCCTAATTGTGTGTTTACTTTATATTCTTGTCCTTCTATTAACTTTCTGGTATTTTCTTGTTTTGCAAAGTCGAAACCTTCGTTAAAACCAGGTATTAAAATTCCGTTTTGTACGGTAGCAATATCTCTTACTGCATCTGTTAATTGAGACATTGGCTGCCCAATAATTGTTGGATCTAAACCATTGTTTCCGTTATCCGGAAATGCGTTTGGACCTTGATAAACATTTACACCAGTATTACCTATAACACCTGTTTCTCCTAAATCTTGAAACGCTACAACGTTACGTACATTTTGCGTTTGATTACTTCTGTTTGTTACCCATACTTCTATTCTTGTAATCTGAATATTGTTATTAATAAACGGGTAGTTTTCTAATGCTTTATCATAGTTGTTACGGAAATATTGTGCTAAGAAGAAGTGACGGTTTTCATCATAATCTCTAATAAAAAAATCAAATTCATCTAAAGTTCCGCCACCTTGAGCAACTACAGATCT
The DNA here is from genome assembly GCF_014191595.1 of Mesoflavibacter zeaxanthinifaciens subsp. sabulilitoris. Taxonomy (NCBI): domain Bacteria; kingdom Pseudomonadati; phylum Bacteroidota; class Flavobacteriia; order Flavobacteriales; family Flavobacteriaceae; genus Mesoflavibacter; species Mesoflavibacter zeaxanthinifaciens. The sequence goes on from NZ_JACHWV010000005.1 coordinate 26,555, forward strand.
TGTGTCTGATCTTTGATCTGAAAACACACCTGTAATTGTTGTTTTACCAAATTTAAGTTGCGTTTTAACACCAAATAAACTTTGAGCTCCTGAAATTAATGAGTTGTTTAAAGGCATGTTAACGTTACCAACTTCAATTTTTTGAATGATATCGTCTTCTGTTGGTGTATATTCTAATTTTATTACGTTTTGAAAATCAAACGTAGACTGTGTATCGTAATTTGCATTTACTTGTAAACGTGTTCCTACTTTACCCAACATACTTAAGCTAATACGTTGGTCAAAGTCGAAAGTAAAGTTACGTCTGTTTCTTGGTGAAAATGAAGGGTTATCTTGCTTTGTAAAAAGGATACCTAAATCCATTTCTACGGATCCTTGAGGGATAAACTCAATAGTATTTCCTCCAAAAATGCTTTCAAAAAAACCTGAATTTACATAAAACTCTGGCAATAGATTTTTCTGAGCTTCTTCTGAGTTTTCTTTCTTTCCATCATAAGCATCAATCTTTTCTTTATAATAAGATTGCATGTTTTCTTTATCTACTAAAGATTGATACTCTTGTGGTGTTAAAATTATTGGGTAATTGATATTAAACTCTCCTACAGATTCTGTATAGATATATCTATCTGTTAAAGCATCATAAGTGTATTTTGAAACAATACTGCTTGGATTAGGCATTTGTATTTGCCCTAAATTAAAGCCTGTTTTGGTACTATCGGTTTCTGTTTCTGGAGTTTCTTGAGCTACAATAACAACACTAAATAATAATAAAAAAGTGGTAAATAGGTTAGTTAGTGTGGATTTATAAAAACTATGTTGAGCTGTATTCAAAATAAATTATAAATTTTTTAGTGCTAGTTTTATTATAGTTTCTACGTTGGCATCTGGTTGTTGAGCCACTATTTTATCTATAACTTTTTCGGCTTGCTTTTTAGCAAAACCTAAAACTTCTAATGCAGATAACGCTTCTTCTTTATTTGTATTGCTTTCTTTAACAGAAACTTCGTCTATATCATAGATTTTAAGAATCTTATCCTTTAGATCTATGATTACTCTTTGTGCTGTTTTTGCTCCAATTCCTTTTATAGATTGAATCAAAGCTACATCTTCTGTTGCAATACCTTCTCTAATTTGCTTTGGAGTTAACGAAGACAACATCGTTCTTGCTGTATTTGCACCAATACCACTTACAGATATTAATAACCTGAATACTTCTCTTTCTGCCAATGACGCAAATCCAAAAAGTGTATGTGCATCTTCTCTAACTTGAAGATGTGTATACAGTTTTAATGCTTCTTGGTCTGGTATTTGAGAATAAGTATGAAGTGATATATTTAACAAATATCCTACACCGTTGCAATCTATTACAACATCTGTAGGATTTTTTTCTACTAATTTACCTTGTATATGAGTAATCATAAAATAGCCCTATTAAACCCTCAAATGTAATAAAATTATTCTTACTCAAAATTACTTCTTATTCCTTAGACTTTCTTCTAGTTTTTGCTTTTGCTGAGCATCTATTACAGCTATAGCTGCCATACTTACAATTTCGTCTACACTTGCATCTAATTGTAGTATATGAGCAGGTTTTTTCATACCCATCATAATTGGTCCTATAGAATCTGCTTTATTCAATTCTTTTAAAAGCTTGTAAGTAATATTAGCTGCATCTAGATTAGGAAATATTAATGCATTTACTTTACGTCCTGCTAATTTTGAAAAAGGAAAAATGTCTTGAAGCATTTTACTATTAAGAGCAAAATCTGTTTGTAACTCTCCGTCTACTACTAAATCTGGATAGGCTCTATGTAGGTAACTTACAGCTTCTCTTACCTTTGATGCTCTTGGATTTGTTGATGATCCAAAATTAGAATATGAGGTCATTGCCATTACGGGCTCTAAACCAAACATTTTCATGGTTTTTGCTGTCATCTGAGCTATTCTAGCTAAATCTTTAGCAGAAGGATCTACATTTATAGCCGTATCACTTAAAAATAATGGTCCACGTTGTGTCATCATTAAGTTTGTTGTAGCTATTCTTGAAGAACCAGGTGCTAAACCAAATAGTTCTAACATTGGTTTTACAACAGAAGGGTAACTACGAGAATATCCTGTAATTACAGCATCTGCATCTCCTTCGTTAACCATCATAGCTGCAAAATAATTACGCTCTCGCATAATCTTTTGTGCATTAAAAAGAGTTACGCCACGTCTTTGACGTTGTTCCCAATAGACTTGAGCATATTTATTTTTTTGCTCTAACTGCTCATCTGATTTTGGGTCTATAATAGGCACTTCTGCATCAAACTCTATTTCTTCTTTAAGACGCTCTATTTCTTCTTGACGACCTAACAAAATTGGATGTGCAATACCTTCTTCATATACAACTTGAGCTGCTTTTAGTACGTCTAACTGATCTGCTTCTGCAAATACAACACGCTTTGGATTCATCTTAGCACGATTAAATAATAATCGCATTAATTTGTTATCAGATCCAAGACGTTGCATTAATTCGTCTTTATATTTTTCCCAATCTTCAATTGGTTCTTTTGCTACGCCACTTTCCATAGCTGCTTTTGCTACTGCTGGTGGTACTTCAGAAATTAATCTTGGGTCAAATGGTTTTGGTATAATATAATCTTTACCAAATGCTAAACGCGTTTCGCCATAAGCTATATTTACTTGTTCTGGCACTGGCTCTTTAGCTAAATCTGCTAAAGCTTTAACTGCTGCCATTTTCATAGCTTCGTTAATTTTTGTTGCTCGAACATCTAATGCACCTCTAAAAATAAATGGGAAACCTAATACGTTATTTACTTGATTAGGATGATCACTACGTCCTGTAGCCATTATAATATCTTCTCTAGTTGCTATTGCTAAATCATAGGCTATTTCTGGATCTGGATTTGCCATAGCAAATACAATAGGGTTTACAGACATTGAACGTAACATATCTTGATTTACAATATCTGACGTTGATAAGCCAATAAAGACATCTGCATCTTGCATTGCTTCTTCTAATGTATTTATTTTTCTATCGGTTGCAAACTCTGCTTTTTGAGCTGTTAAGTTATCCCTATCGCTTCTAATTACACCTTTACTGTCTAACATGACAATGTTTTCGCGTTTTGCTCCAAAAGCTTGATATAGTCTTGTACATGAGATAGCAGCTGCACCTGCACCACTTACTACAATTTTAACTTCATCTATCTTTTTTTCTGCTAACTCTAAAGCATTTAATAATGCTGCTGCAGATATAATAGCAGTACCATGTTGGTCATCATGCATTACTGGAATATCCAGTTCTTCTTTTAATCTACGCTCTATTTCAAAAGCTTCTGGCGCTTTAATATCTTCTAAATTTATCCCTCCAAAGGTTGGAGCTATATTTTTTACGGTTTGGATAAATTCTTCTACATTTTTTGTATCAACTTCTATATCAAATACGTCAATGTCTGCAAAGATTTTAAATAATAAACCTTTACCTTCCATTACTGGTTTTGAAGCTTCTGGACCAATATCTCCTAATCCTAAAACTGCTGTCCCGTTAGATATTACTGCTACTAAATTTCCTTTAGAAGTATATTTATAGGCATTATTTTTATCTTTTTCTATTTCTAAACAAGGCTCTGCAACACCTGGTGAATATGCAAGAGACAAATCTCTTTGAGTTGCATATTTTTTTGTTGGTACTACTTTAATTTTTCCTGGAGTTGGCTTTGCGTGATATACTAAAGCTTCGCGACGTCTACTTTGTTTACTCATAAGGATATAATGTTTCTGCTTACGCGGAATTTTTTTAAGTTTAAATTGAATTACAAATGTAAGCTATATAATTGTTTGCTTAAAATTAGTGTATAAAAAAAGCCACCTTTAATAGGTAGCTTTTCATAAAATTATGAATATTTTTTTTAAAACTTAACATGATTAGGTAAACCTCCAACGTGTTGAAGTTTTTGTTTTGCTATTTTTTGAGCAAAATCAACACTATCCTCTAAATTTTTATTATTTAATTGACTATATAAAAAACCTGTCCAAAAAGCATCACCAGCTCCTGTTGCGTCCTTAATATTTTCTATTTTTAAGCTTGCTTTTTCTACTAACTCTCCAGACTTATCAGATACCACAACTCCTTCACTTCCTTTTGTTAAACATACTACTGATGCACCTAAAGAATGAAAATAATCAAAAATAAATTGGTCTTTTTTATCTTCTTTAAATAATCGCTTACAATCATCTAAACTTAATTTTACTAAAGGATCTAATTTTAAATATTCTTTAATTACAGAAATTGCCTCTTCTGTGTTTGGCCAAATTTTTTCAGAATAATTTACATCTATACTAAGTGACAATCCTTTTTCTTTTGCTTTTTTTGCTTTATTTAGAATTGTTGTTCTTGCCGGATTTTTACTTAACGCAAAACAAGTTGTATGGTAAATTTTTGACGACTCTATTAATTGTTCTGAAATTTGACTTTCATTTATATGAAAATCTGCTTGTCTAAATGGTAAAAAATCTGGAGTTTCTGTAGATTTTGACACTAAAATGATAGATGTTGGATACTCTTCAGTTTTATTTAATGCACTTACATCTACATTGCTTTTGGTTAATTTATCTTCTACAAAACGTCCTAATCCATCATTACCACAAGTAGCAACTAATGCAGATTTTAAGCCTAGCTTTACTGCATTTACTGCAACATTTGTAGGAGATCCTCCTAAGTATCTTTTATATGCGCTTGTTGTTTGTACTGTTTTATTAGCTTCTTCTCCAATAAAATCTAACAATACTTCACCAACGCATAAAATATCTATAGTTTTCAATTTAAATAAATTTTATTTGTTGTTTTATAGACTGAGTAAGTAATACAGATGCTGCTGCGCTCCATGCGCAATAAGGCACTCCGTTAGGTTCTGTTGTTTTAGTATTAAAGTTTTCGTAAAACTTATAATCTTCAACTTGATTAACTTTATCTATATTTTTAAGTATTTTTTTTGCTTGTTCTGTTTTTCCTTGTTTAAGTAGTCCTAATCCAAAAAAACCATTAACCATTGCCCAACTACCACCGTTATGAAACTCGTATGGGTAATTTCTAAATTCATATTTACAGTTATCTTTAAGTAAATCCCAATGTTGATCGTTTGGTTTTATAACTGGCCAAAAAGCAGGTAGCAAACCTAATTTTGTAGATTCTGCTAATTCTAAACTGTAATCTATTAGTTTGTTTTTAAATTTTTTATCTCCAAAATCTAAAATTAACAGCAATGCATTTGCAAACGCGTCGTAGTTAGTTTTATATCCTGATGGTGAGAATGAGCATGGTAAAAATGAATCTATCTTTATTGCATTATAGGCACGATCATGAAATTTTTCTTTATTAGAATTAGGAAAAAAGTTTGCTTTAATTTGATTTTTTATTTGAATAAGCTTATTACTTAAGCTTTGATCGTTTTCTAAATAATTAAAAGATTGTATTGCCCAATACCTTAATAGTTGGTCGTATAAGACATATCCGTCGGTAATATATTCGTCAGCCCAATTACCCGATAACGGAATATACATTAGGTGTTTATTATTAAATTCCCAAGCATTTAAAAGCTGTAATACTTTATATATTTTTGGTTTTAAATCATTAAAAAAAGCAAAATCATTTGTATAGTTAGCGTATTGGCAAACACCAATTACAAACCAAGTAGCAGCATCTACACGACCTGCTAATCCACCATAACTTACAGATTCATCTTTTTTTAAAACACCTACATTAGATGGTATTGTACCTACTTCGTGTTGATGCTTTGCTAGTGTAAGTAATGTGTTTTTAAATGTTTTTATTAACTCTCTATGTCCAGAAGCTAAAGCAGATAAACCACATATTACTCCATCTCTAGCCCAAACACGTTTATAATTTGAAATATCTTGAGCGCTTGCAACAAATCCTTTTTCTGTACTGCATTTTAAAAGTAACTCTATGGACTTTTCGTAGTGCATATATTAAGCTTTATTTTTTGTTTTAATAATTAATGTTAACGCAGCACTGATAACCAATAGTACTGCTGCAAAAGTTATTGCGTTTCTTGGATCATTACCTAAAAAGTGTTTAAGTATGTATCCAAACGACAATGTTTGAATAATCATTGGTATAACTATCATCATATTGATAATTCCCATATAAACTCCGTATCTTTCTTTTGGTATGTCTGATACAACAATTAAATAAGGAATACCCATCATACTTGCCCAGCCAATACCAAATCCTGTTATTGCCACAAACAATAAATTTTTATTCTCTATAATTGGAAATGCAAAAAAACCAACTGCTGCTACAAGTAAACAGATAGCATGTACATGTTTTGGTTTTATTTTTTTTGTTAGATATACTAAACCAAAAGCAACTAAAAATGTTATAATATTATACCAGCCGTTAATTAATCCTGTCCAACCAACTGCTTCTGCATATGCATCTGGATTAGAACTTGGTGTAGCATTCCAGACAGAAAGCGCTACACTTTTTGAAGAATTTTGCCAATAACAAAATAATGCATACCACTGAAATAGATATACTAAAGCTAATTGCCACATTACTTTTGGCATATCTTTGATAGCTTCTATTATCTCTAATAATGGATGAAAAATTCCTTTATCATTGCTTCTTATTAACTCTAACTCTTCTTTTGTTGGTGGATCTTCTTTAGTCTTACTCATACTCCACAAAATAGATCCGATAGAACATATAGATCCTAAAAAGAAAGATGCATAGACCCATGAAGGTAATGAACCTGTGGTACCAACTATAATTAAAGGAAAAATAAATAAAGATAAATTAGCTAACGTCTGTCCAAATCCTGTAAAAAAGCTTTGCATTTGAAAACCAAGTGGTTGTTGCTCTTCGCTTAATTTATCTGCAATCAAAGCACGGTAGGGCTCCATAGCAGTATTGTTACCTGCGTCTAAAATCCATAACAAACCAGCAGCCATCCATAATGAACTACTAAACGGAAAAGCTAACAAAGCTATACTACATAATATTGCTCCTATTAAAAAGAAAGGCTTACGTCTACCTAACTTAGGATGCCAAGTCTTGTCACTTAAAGCACCAACTAATGGTTGTACAATTAAACCTGTAACCGGTCCTGCCAAATGTAGTATTGGGATTTGATCAGGACTTGCTCCTAGAAAATCGTAAATAGGTGTAACTGCGCTTTGTTGTAAACCAAAACTGTATTGGATTCCGAAAAACCCAACATTCATATTTAGTATTTGCCAGAAACTTAATTTTGGTTTTTTTAGCATTACGTTTATTCTTTTATCTTATTTAAAAAATCTTCAAACTTAATGTTATTTGTAAAGATGTTTCCGTTTTTATCTATTACCGGTATCTTTAAATCTGAAACACTTATTTTTTTTTCTCTTAGTTTATTAAGCATTTCATTTAATGCTTTTTCATTTTCATCAATATCATAGTACGTATACTTAATATTGTTTTTATTTAAAAATGTTTTTGTATCCAAACAGTAATGGCAAGTATCACTTCCATAAACTATTATTACATCTTGAATATTATTATTTTTAAATTGGTTTTGATCTTCAATTACACTTGTATTGAAAAGAAATATTAATGAAAAAAAAGTATTTAGAATTATTGTTTTCACAGTAAGCTTTATTTAAAATAGGCTGATACTTTTTTAAATACCAACCTATTTTTATCAATCAAATCAAATAAATTTTAAAATTTATATTGTAAACCAAGTGTCATAGATCTTCCTGGTAAAGGTCTAGCTCTAACATAGTTGTCTTGATTTTCTACAATGCTTCCTTCTTCTACCTCTGTTACACCTATACTATCAAAAATATTGTTAGCAGAAATGTTAGCAAAAAGTGAATCTGTAATCTTAACGTTAGCAAAACCACTTACTATAACAAAGCCTGGCATTACTAACTCGTTATTATCCTGCGCATAAGCTTCTGTTTGACCAGTAAAGCTTAATCCTATAGAGTTTTGTTTTGTTTGACCAAAGTTATAAGATGGCATTATGTTATAAATAAAGTCTGGTTGTCTCCTTGGTGTATTACCTTCGTTAGCACCAGAGTCTACTTCTGCATCTGTGTAAGTTACAGCACCGCGTAAGTTAAAGTTATTAAAGTTGTAAAAACCTTCTACTTCTAATCCCTTAGATTTATAATCATTTTCTATGATACTATTTGTAGAAGCCTCAAAACCGCCTTCTTCGGCTGTATTAGCCATAAAGAAAGTTGCATACAAAGCTCCGTTTTTAAATCCTTGTTTAAAACCTAATTCTGCTTGTCTAATAAAGTCTAAAGCGTTTATTCTATCTCCGTCTGTATAGTTTAATCCAGAAAATAAAATTCTATCTGCTTTTGCTGAAGCACCTTTACTATATCTTGCAAAAACTGCTTGGTTTTCTTTAATCTTGAAGTTTGCTCCTATTGAGTATGAAAAATAATCGTAATCGTAATCTACCGGTGTTACATTAGCATTATCTATTGCAGCTACGCTTTGTTCTGGTACAGAAATAACTCCATCATTATTAACATCAAATTGAGTTGTTACTGCGCCAGCAAAAGAACCATCTACTCTACCTTTATCATACCTTGCACTTGCATCAAAAGTTAATTGATCTGTAGCTTCTACTGTTACGTTAGCATATGGTGCAGAAACATTGTATTGTGTATCGTAGTTTCTTGTACAACAGTTACCCCAAAACGGAACTCCGTAAGCATACAATCCGTTTTCACTTAATGGATTATTTGATGCGTCAAATGCATTTATTAATCTTGCGTTATCATCATTAACTTCTTGTAAGTAAGAATTCCATAACCAAGACATTGACACATTTTGTAAAGATTTAAAGTAACCAACAGTTAAATCTACACCTTCAAAAGATTTTTGAAGTTTAAAATCATTCATAAAGTTGTTAAAGTTGTTTAACTCTACATCAAACATATGTATTCTAGCTACTAAACTGTTCGTAGGGACTGCTGTCCCATCTACAAATTGTAATGTTGATCCTGCTCCAAAACTATCTGCTATTGAAGATGCTGAAGCAACTTCTGCTGGAAATGGAGATACAAAGCTTCCGTTATTTGCAGAAAATCTTGCGTTGTTTTTAATTTTCCAACCTTCACCTATATCAAATTTTGCTTCCATACCTACAGATGTAGATTTAGGATGCATACCGTCTCTTACATCTCCTCTTCTTAACTGTCCGTCTGCACCTAAACCTACTGTTTGTAATAAATTTGACGAGTGTAAAGATCCTGTTGTTGCATCAAAATTAGGTGCATTACTCCAATCTGGATTACTATTTGTTCCTGTTACCTTCATTGGCATTGGTAAGTAAGCTGCTGCTTTATCATTTAAATATTTAGCATAAACTCTAATTTGACCTTTTTCAAATTCTTTTGTTAAACTTAATTTTAATTGACCTCCATTATTAGCCGTAAAACCAGTTTCTCTCACACCTTCTCCTACACGATAAAAACCACCTGTATGCAAGTATAAATCTTCTCCTACTTTAGTACCGTAATCAAAATCTGCTCTAAAAGAATTGTAATCTAAACCAACTGTTGTTGCTAAGTTACCGCCTTCTGTTTTTCCGGTTTTACTAATAATGTTTATAATTCCACCTGGTCCATTTGATGTTAATGTAGATGCAGATCCACCTCTTATTGCTTCTATACGCGCTACATTAGAATCAAATCTTGTAAAAATATCTGCGGTACCAAAAGAAATATCACCAAATAACAACACTGGTAATCCATCTTCTTGTAGTTGGACATATTTTGATCCACCTGAAGAAATTGGTACACCACGAACAGCAATATTAGAGTTACCTTCTCCTCCAGAAGATTCTGATCTTATACCAGGTATCGTTCTAAAAATTTCTGCAGTTGTGCGAGGCGCTGACTGAGCAATAACCTTAGGCTTCATACTTGTTACAGATACACTAGATTCAATTTTTGATCTAGGATTAGTAACACCTGTTATAATAATTTCATCTAAAGATTCTGTATCTTCTTCTAAATCAAAATTTAATGTTACATCTGCATTATTAACTGAAACATTTTTAGATTGCGATGCATACCCTAAATATGATGCTTTTACAATGTAAGTACCATTTTCTACGTTAGAAATCGTGTAATTACCTTCAAAATCTGTTTGAGATCCTTTGGTTGTTCCATCTAAAATTACATTAACACCTGGTATTGGTGTACCGCTAAGGTCTTTAACTTTTCCTTTTATCGTTGATTGGGCCAATACAAACGATAATGAAAAGAAAAAAGAAACTGCTAAAAAGCATTTTGTTTTAATCGTGTTCATCATGTAATGAGTTTTAAATATTCAAAATTATTAGTTGTTTGTTGTCAAATTTATAACTAGATCTTAATAAAAATATAAATTTCTAAACGAAAACGTTTTCGAAAATAACAAAAACGTTTTCGTAAATTTTAGTTACTTTTACAAAAACATGTAAAATGCCAACTACTTTAAAGGAAATTGCAGAAAAAATTAATGTTTCTGTATCTACTGTATCTAAAGCTTTAAAAGGTTACGCTGATGTAAATCCTGAAACCAAAAAGCTTATTCTTAAAACTGCTAAAGAGATGAATTATAAACCAAATTCTTTTGCAGTAAATTTAAGAACTAAAGAGTCTAAAACTATTGGGTTAATAGTTCCTGAAATTGTACATCATTTTTTCTCTAGTGTTATTAAGGGTATTATTGCGCAGGCAGAAAAAAAAGGGTATTTAGTTATAATCTTACAGTCTAATGAGTCTTATGAGCTAGAGAAGAAACAACTAGAGCTATTACAAAATAAAAGAGTGGATGGAATTTTAGTTTCTATAGCAAATGGCACTTCTAAATTTGATCATTTTAAAGAGGTTATAGATAATGATACACCTTTAGTTATGTTTGATAAAATTGCAAAAATTATTGACTGCTCGAAGGTAATTATTGATGATAGAAAAGCTGCTTATGAAGCTACAAAGTATTTGATTGAAATTGGTTGTAAAAAAATTGCCCATTTTAGAGGTCCATTGCTACCTCAAAACTCAATTGATAGATTTTTAGGATACAAAAAAGCACTAGAAGATTTTAACATACCTTACGATTCTAAACTAGTTTATGTTTTAAATGATGTTAGTTTTGAAGAAGGGAAATATTATGCAAAAAAATTAGTTGAAGAACATAAAAATGTTGATGGTATTTTTGTAAATACAGATTTAGTTGCTATCGGAGCAATTACTGCTTTTAATGAAATGAATATAAAAGTTCCTGAAGATATTTCTATAGTTGGATTTAGTAATTGGTTTATGTCTACAGTTGTATCTCCTTCTCTAACAACCATAAATCAACCAGGATTTAAAATGGGTAAAGAAGCTTTTAAAGTTTTATATAAAGAAATTAAAGCTAAAAAGAAAAATGAGAAATTTAGATATAAAAAGGTTGTATTAGATACAGATTTAATAGTTAGAAACTCTACTAAACCTATTTTAAAAAGTTAATATTTCTTTGTAAACCAGAAAATTTTGTACGTTTTACCGCTGATTTTTTAAATAGTTTATTAAAAACATCCTTGGTAATATCTTGCCAATCATTTTTAGTCATAGATAGCAATTCTGGATGCGGATTAAATAATGGTTCATTATGAGGTTTACTAAACCTATTCCATGGACAAACATCTTGACACACATCACATCCAAACATCCAATCGTCAAATTTGTCTTTCATATTGGACGGTAATTCGTCTTTTAACTCGATAGTAAAATAGCTAATACATTTACTTCCATCTACCACATAAGGCTCTACAATTGCTTGTGTTGGGCACGCGTCTATACAAGCTGTACATGTCCCACAATGGTCAGTTGTTGGGTTATCGTAATCTAACTCTAAATCTATAATTAGTTCTGCAATAAAATAAAAGCTGCCCGTTTTTTGGCTTAATAGGTTACTATGTTTGCCTATCCAACCTAACCCACTTTTTGCTGCCCAAGCTTTATCCAAAACTGGTGCAGAATCTACAAAAGCACGACCATAGACTTCTCCTATTTCTTCATTTATAAATGCTAGAAGTTGCTTTAATTTATCTTTTATTACAAAATGATAATCTGTACCGTATGCGTATTTTGATAGCTTGTAACTATCTTCTATTTGCGTTTGTTCTGGGTAATAATTAAGTAATAACGAAATGACGCTTTTAGAATCTTCTACTAATTTTGTTGGATCTAAACGCTTATCAAAATGATTTTGCATATACGACATTTGACCATGCATATTCTTATTTAACCATTTTTCTAAACGTGGCGCTTCTTCTTCTAAAAATTGAGCTTTACTAATTCCGCACGACAAAAAACCGAGACGTTTTGCTTCGGTTTTAATTAATTGCGTGTATTTAGTTTTAGTATTCAATATTATCTAGCTTCAAAATTTAAGATAGCATTTTTTGGTTTTAAAGTAATAAGAGGCAAAATATCTATAGATTTAAATTCTGGCTTGATTTTGTAGCGTTTTATAATTTCGTTTATTGCTATAATCATTTCAAACATTGCAAAATTATTACCAATACATTTTCTTGGTCCAGCTCCAAAAGGAAAATATTGTGAAGAAAATTGTCTACCACCATCTTCAAATCGTTCTGGTAAAAACTTATTTGGTTCTTTCCAAAGTTTTGGATGACGATGAATTTCGAAAACCGAAAACAATAAATTTGAATTCGCTTTAAAATGATAATCCTTAAAATTATCGTCCTCAATATTTACTCGGTCAATAAAATAAACTGGCGGATACAAACGCATAGATTCTTCTAAAACTTGCTGACAAATTTTTGAATTCATTACTTGATTCATCAAGTCTTGCTCATCTTCATTCGCTTTTATTTCATTATAAATTTTGTCTTGCCATTCAGGATGTAACGCTAATAGTTGTAGAGTAAATGTTAGCGCATTTGATGTTGTCTCATGACCTGCTACAAATAGGATTAAAATTTCGTCTAACAGCTGCTTCTCTTCCATTGAAGAACCGTCATCATATCTTGCAGACAACAACATATCTAATAAATCGTTGTACTTAACACTAGATTGTTGGCGTTGGTTTACAATTCGTTTTAAAATATCTTTAGACTCTTGTCCTAAATCTAAGTAATCTTGTAATGTACCACTTATTTTAAACCACCAACCTAGGTACGGTTGTCTAAGCTCTTTGACCAACATTTTCTGAACTTCTTCAGTAATGTGTTGTAGTCTATTTATCTCGTCTTCATTTGCGGCACTACTAAATAAAGATTTAACTACAGTTTGAAACGCTAAATCATTAAAAATAGGAAAGACATCTATAGGTTTATTGGTTTCAATTTTATCATACTCAGTATTAATTGCAGACTGAATCGTATCTAATAACTGTTGAAGATTTTTTTTATGAAATGCAGGTTGAATAAGTTTTCTCTGCGTTTTCCAATGATCTCCTTCTGCAGTTAATAGTCCTTTACCAACATATTTTGATAAATCTTTAGTTTGAATTTTTGACTTTGTATAATTTTTTTGATTTTTCTGAAGTACGTGAATAGCTAATTGTGCATCACGAGAAAAGAAAATATGATTTTTTGCGCCAATATTAAGCCTAAAAATATCACCATATTTATTAAAATTTCTATGATGAAATGGTAACGGATTTTTTAGAATTTTGAAAGAATGTTTTATAAACTGAAGCAATGAAACCTCAGGAATATGTGTTTGTTGCTTCATAAATTTTATTCTTTTCTTAAAACAAACCGCCTTGTGTTGGTCCTTTTATTTTTCCAAGATGTTTATAGGCTAGTTCAGTTACTTCTCTTCCTCGTGGCGTACGAATAATGAAACCTTGCTGAATTAAGAATGGCTCATAAACTTCTTCAATAGTTTCTGAACTTTCACTAACTGCTGTAGCAATGGTTGTTATACCGACTGGTCCACCTTTAAATTTATCGATTATGGTAGAAAGAATTCGGTTATCCATTTCATCTAAACCATAAGCATCAACATTTAAAGCTTCTAAAGCATATTTAGCTATTTTGATATCTATAGATCCATTACCTTTTATTTGCGCAAAGTCTCTAACACGACGCAATAATGCATTAGCAATTCTTGGTGTACCACGACTACGACCTGCAACTTCAATTGCAGCTTCCATAGAAATTGGTACATTTAAAATGTCTGCACTACGTTGTATGATTGTTGTTAATAATTCGGTACTATAATATTGTAATCTACTTTGAATACCAAAACGAGCACGCATAGGTGCTGTAAGCAATCCTGAACGAGTTGTAGCGCCAACTAAAGTAAACGGATTTAGATTGATTTGAACGGTTCTTGCATTTGGTCCAGACTCAATCATAATATCAATTTTATAGTCTTCCATAGCAGAATATAAATACTCTTCTACGATTGGACTTAAACGATGAATTTCATCTATAAAAAGAACATCTCTTTCATCTAAGTTAGTAAGAAGTCCTGCAAGATCACCTGGTTTATCTAAAACTGGTCCAGAAGTCACTTTAATACCAACATTAAGCTCATTAGCTAAGATATTGGCTAATGTCGTTTTACCTAAACCTGGTGGACCATGAAAAAGCGTATGGTCTAATGCTTCTGACCTTTTATTGGCTGCTTGTACAAATATTTGGAGGTTTTCTAATACCTGATCTTGACCTGTAAAATCGCTAAAATTTAGAGGTCTTAAAGTTTTTTCGATATCAAATTCTTCAGGAGAAAAATTATCGTTTGTTGGATCTAGGTTTTCATTCATACAAAAGCAAATATAAAGAAAAAGCCTTTCTGTTTAGAAAGGCTTTTTAAATATTTTAGAGTGATGATTAGTGTTGTAACTCTTCTTCTCCTTCTTTTAAAGGTACATCTTGAGGAACAAAGTCGTCATCATGTCCTGGTTTACTATAATCGTAAGCCCATCTGTGTACAGTTGGGATTGCTCCTGGCCAGTTACCGTGTATATGCTCTACTGGAGTAGTCCATTCTAAAGTGTTAGACTTCCATGGGTTTTGTTCTGCTTTCTTTCCGTAGAAAATACTAGAGAAGAAGTTATAGAAAAATACGATTTGGAAAGCTCCACCTACTAAAGCAAATACAGTAATAACAACGTTCACATTTGATAAATCATCAAATAATGGGAATGCACTGTTTGTATAATAACGTCTTGGTAATCCTGCCATACCAATAAAGTGCATTGGGAAGAATACACCATAAGCACAAACTGCAGTGATCCAGAAGTGAACGTAACCTAAGTTTTTGTTCATCATTCTACCAAACATTTTAGGGAACCAGTGATAAACACCTGCAAAGAAACCATAAAGTGCAGAAATACCCATTACTAAGTGGAAGTGAGCTACTACAAAATATGTATCGTGGACGTTAATATCTAATGCGCTATCTCCTAAAATAATTCCTGTTAAACCACCTGTAATAAAGGTAGAAACTAAACCTATAGAGAATAACATTGCTGGATTAAGCTGTAAGTTACCTTTCCACAATGTGGTAATATAGTTAAATGCTTTTACAGCAGAAGGAATTGCAATTAATAATGTTGTAAAAGTAAATACTGAACCTAAGAATGGATTCATACCTGATACAAACATGTGGTGACCCCATACAATTGTCGATAAAAATGCAATTGCTAAAACTGAAGCAATCATGGCACGATATCCAAATATAGGTTTACGTGAGTTGGTTGCAATAATTTCTGAGGTAATACCTAATGCTGGTAATAATACGATATAAACTTCTGGGTGACCTAAGAACCAAAATAAATGTTCAAATAATACAGGAGATCCTCCTTGGTAATGTAAAACTTCACCTTGAATAAATATATCTGATAAGAAGAATGATGTTCCAAAACTTCTATCCATTATTAATAATAAAGCTGCAGATAATAATACCGGGAAAGAAACAATACCAATAATTGCAGTTACGAAAAATGTCCAAATTGTTAAAGGTAATCTAGTCATAGACATACCTTTTGTTCTAAGGTTTAATACTGTAACAACGTAGTTTAATGATCCTAAAGCAGAAGAAGCAATAAAAATAGCCATAGAGGTTAACCATAATGTCATACCAAGACCAGATCCACCTTGAGCCATAGGTAAAGCACTTAATGGAGGATAAATAGTCCAACCTGCTGCTGCTGGTCCAGCTTCAACAAAAAATGAAGCAACCATTATTACACAAGATACAAAGAATAACCAATAAGACACCATGTTTAAGAAACCTGAAGCCATATCTCTTGCTCCAATTTGTAATGGTATTAATAAGTTACTAAAAGTACCACTTAAACCTGCTGTTAATACAAAAAATACCATGATGGTACCATGAATTGTTACTAAAGCTAAGTAAATATCTGCGCTCATTACACCGTCTGGAGCCCATTTACCTAAAAAGGTTTGAAGGAAAGCGTTAGGTTCTCCAGGCCATGCAATTTGCATACGCATCATTAAAGACATTACAACTCCAATAATTCCCATTATAAGCCCAGTAATTAAATACTGCTTGGCAATCATTTTATGGTCTTGACTAAATATATATTTAGTTATAAATGTTTCTTTATGGTGATGACCATGATCGTCATGTGCATGTGCTTCTACGTGTGCTGACATAATCTAATAATCTTTTCTTTAATTAAAATTTTTCTTTTTCTAGAATTACAAATTTAATGAATTTTTGAACTGTTTTTGTTCTTTCATCCAAGCGTCGAACTCTTCTTGAGTTTCTACAATAATTTTCATTTGCATATTGTAGTGAGATGTACCACAAATTTTATTACATAAAAGTAAGTAATCAAACTCGTAAGGTTCTAAAGCTTCTTCACCATTAGCAATAAGTTCTTTACTATTTTCAGTTCTTATTTTATTAATGTTTGCAACTTTATCTTTAATTTCTGGTACTTCTCTCATTTCAGCAGTAGTTTTTGTTGGAGTAAAACTAAACTGAGTAATCATACCAGGAACACAGTTCATTTGTGCTCTAAAGTGAGGCATATAAGCTGAGTGAAGTACGTCTTGAGAACGCATTTTAAATAATACTGGTTTACCTACAGGTAAGTGCAATTCTGTTACAATAACATCATCTTGGGCATTAGGATCAGATTCATCAACACCTAAGATATTAGCTTTATCTAAATCAATCAATCTTACGTTAGCTTTACCTAATGCGTTATCTGCTCCAGCATATCTTGCTTTCCAGTTAAATTGTTGTGCATAAAGCTCTACAACCATAGGATCTGCTTCTTCATCAACATTCATGATGCTAGTCCAAGTAAATAAACCTTGAATGATTAAACCTGCTAAAACTATTACCGGAATGATTGTCCATATAGCTTCTAATTTGTTGTTATCTGCAAAGAATAAAGCTTTTCTTCCTTTTTGACCTCTGTATTTAAAAGCAAAATAGTGTAGTAAGAATTGTGTTACTGTTTGAACAAAGAAGATAACAAGTAAAGAGATTATCATTAATCTATCAACACTTGGTCCATGCTCTGATGCAGAATTAGAAAGTAACGGTAAATCACCATATTTTGCGATGCAAACAATAGTTATTGCATAAATGAAGATTAAGAAACCTATCATTAAGTAACCGTTTACTTTGTTGTCATTATCATTAGCAATTTGGTTGTTCTCTGTAGATTTACCCGTTTGAGTCAAATCAAAGATTTTAACCATTTGCCAAATGGCAACGAAAATAAATATTAAAACTAAAATTGATATTAAAGCCGTCATTGTTGTCGTTCTTCTTTATTTGTTTTTTTATTAATAATGGAAATGTTCACTTTCTTTTACAAAAGGATTTCCTTTTGCTGTTAAAGGTGCTTTTGATATTGCATAGAATACTAACAATAAGAATAATCCAGCAAATAATAATATTGAACCTATTTCTGGTACACCAATAAACCATCTATCTCCTACTGTTGCAGGCATAATCATATTGAATATATCAAGATAGTGACCTGCTAATATTACAACTCCTGCCATTACAACAAACCAAGGAATACGTTTGTAATCACTGTTCATTAATAATAATAGTGGGAAAATAAAATTCATTGCTACCATACCAAAGAATGGTAATTTATAATCTTCTATTCTAGTTACAAAGTATGTTACTTCTTCTGGAATGTTTGAGTACCAGATTAACATAAATTGAGAGAACCATAAATAAGTCCAGAAAATACTTATACCGAACATGAATTTTGCTAAATCATGAATGTGACTATCATTTACTTGTGGTAATAACCCTTTAGATTTTAAGTAAATTGTAATTAATGCTATTACAGTAATACCACTTACAAACATGCTTGCAAATACATACCATCCAAATAATGTAGAGAACCAGTGAGGATCTACACTCATAATCCAGTCCCAAGACATCATAGATTCAGTATAAATAAAGAATACTAAAAATCCAGCTGCAATACGGAATGATTTTTTGAAATTAGAGTTATCTCCAGCTGCTGCTTCATCTTGAGCTAAAGAGAATTTACGAGCAAAGAATCGGTATATACTCCAACCTGCTATAAAAATAATGCCTCTAATTAAGAATCCTGTAGAATTAAGCCAACCAGATTTTCCTGCTACTAATTTGTCAAAGTGTTCGCTTTCTGGATTAACCATGTCTGGATTCATCCAAACAAAAATATGATCTCCTGCCATCATTGCAATAGCTAGAACAATTATTGCACCAGGTAAAAGGTAATACGTAATACCTTCCATTACTCTAAATAATAAAGGAGACCAACCTGCTTGTGCTGCAAATTGAATTGCATAAAATGCTAATACACCTAATGCTATCATCATAAAGAAAAATGCAGCCACATATAATGCTGACCATGGTCTGTTATGTATTTGATGTTGAACATGTTTTGCATGCTCGTCACCGTGATGAGCATCTGTACTTGAGTGATGTCCAGCATCTTCTAGTGCTCCATGCGAGTTTGTATCATGTGCATTGTCTGAATGGTCATTACCTCCTTTAACAACATGCTCTTCTGTTTGATGAGAATCGCCATGACCACCATGACTTGCTTCTGCCGCTAACATTTCTTTTACTTGGTCTAATGTTTTATGAGAATTCATAAAACCATAGGTTACCCCTAAAAGTCCTAAAACAATTAAGATACCAGCAAAAATCTTTAGTCTATTTGAAAACGTGTACATATCTTTATATAAACTTTATCTAAATCTTATTTTTCTAAATTTGCTTTTAAGCTTAATACATAAGCTACAACTTGCCAACGCTCTTCTTCATTTAGTTGATTAGCATAGCTACCCATTGCATTCTTACCATAATAGATAACATGGTAAATACTACCTTCATTTATCGCTCTACCTGCATCTGCATAACTAGGAACTCCAAGTATTTTTTCTCTCTTTACTAATTGTCCTTGTCCTGCACCTTTATTACCGTGACAAATACCACAATAAATATTGTAAAGTTCTTTACCTCTATTTAAATCAACTTGAGTAGAATCTAATGGACTTGTTAATTCAGCTTTAGCTAAATTGTATCCATCAGTGTCTCCTGCATAATCAAAAGGCATATATCCTCTTGAGATTGTTCCTTCAACAGGCAATTGTGCTTCTACACCATTTGCAAAAGCATCAGATTCTTGATAAGCCTCATAAGCAACAGATTCGTACATGTTTGGCATGTATTCGTAATTAGGTCTTGTCTTTTTATTACAAGACGTAAACGATACTGTAATTAAGGCTACTATTGTTATTTTAATTAAATGTTTCATTGTATCTAATTAATGAGCTTTATCAACTACGTTAATTTCTACTGCACCAGTTTCTACTAACAAGTTATGTAATTCGTTTTCGTTTCCACTAACAGGTATTTCCATTAAGAAATGGTCATCTGTAGTTCTAGGATCTGGATTTTCAGCTTTTTTGAAAGGCCACATTCTACTTCTTAAATAGAATGTAATTACCATTAAGTGAGCTGCAAAAAATACAGTAAGCTCAAACATAATTGGTACAAAAGCTGGCATGTTTTCTAAGTAGCTAAAACTTGGTTTACCTCCAATGTCTTGAGGCCAGTCTTCAATCATGATAAAATTCATCATTAAAACTGCAACTGTTAAACCTACACAACCGTATAAAAAAGCTGTTATTGCTATACGTGTTGGTGCTAATCCCATTGCCTTATCTAGTCCGTGTACTGGAAAAGGTGTGTAAATTTCTTCTATATGATGTTTTGCAGCTTTAACTTTTTTTACTGCGTTCATTAAAACATCATCGTCGTTATAAATAGCGTGAATTACTTTTGAAGCTTCCATATGCTACTTTTAGTTTATTAAATTTTTAGCTTGTCCTGACCAATCATCACGTTCTGCTCTTCCTGGGAAAGAACCTGTAATTTCATCTAACAAGTCGTATTCTTTCTTTGTCATCTTACTTACTTGAAGGTAAGTATAAATACCTATACTGTTAAGTACTTCTTCCATTTTAGGGCCAATACCATTGATTTTCTTTAAATCATCAGCAGTTTGTGTTGCTGGGTCAAAGGTTCCTATTCCTGAAAGTAAATTACTTACTTTTTCAGTGTTTTCAGGTTTTGGTAGTGCTTCTGTTGTTGGAGCTGCCTCTACTTTAGGTGCTTCTACTTTATTATAAACAGAAGTTCTTTTGTCTGCGCCTGTTCCTACTAAACTGTCACCTCTTTCTCTTATGTTTTTATAGCGTTGTCCTGAAGATTTCAAGATTGTTTTAACCTCTGCTTGTGCTATTACAGGGAACGTACGAGAGTATAATAAGAATAATACAAAGAAGAATCCTATTGTACCTACAAAAATACCTATATCTACAAAAGTTGGAGAGAACATTGTCCATGAAGACGGTAAGTAATCACGGTGTAATGATGTAACAATAATTACAAAACGCTCAAACCACATACCTATGTTTACAACAATAGAAATAAAGAATGAGAACATAATACTTGTACGTAACTTTTTAAACCACATAAACTGTGGAGAGAATACGTTACAAGACATCATCATCCAATATGCCCAAGCGTAAGGACCAGTTGCCCTGTTTAAGAATGCATATTGTTCAAATTCTACTCCAGAGTACCAAGCTACGAAAAGCTCAGTAATATATGCCACACCTACAATAGAACCAGTAATCATGATTACGATGTTCATTAACTCGATGTGTTGTACTGTAATATAATCTTCCATATTACACACTTTTCTCATAATGATAAGAAGTGTATTTACCATTGCGAAACCAGAAAAAATTGCTCCAGCAACGAAGTATGGTGGGAAGATTGTTGTATGCCATCCTGGTATAACAGACGTTGCAAAGTCAAACGATACAATTGTGTGTACCGAAAGTACTAATGGTGTTGCTAAACCTGCAAGTACTAAAGATACTTCTTCAAAACGTTGCCAGTCTTTTGCACGACCTGTCCAACCAAAACTTAATAAACTATATATTTTCTTTTGAAATGGCTTAATTGCTCTATCACGTAACATTGCAAAGTCTGGTAGTAATCCAGTCCACCAGAATACTAATGATACTGACAAATACGTAGAAATTGCAAATACATCCCAAAGTAATGGCGAGTTAAAGTTAACCCATAACGATCCAAATTGGTTTGGAATTGGTAATACCCAATATGCTAACCATGGACGACCCATGTGAATAATCGGGAATAAACCAGCTTGAACTACAGAGAAAATTGTCATTGCTTCTGCAGAACGGTTAATTGCCATTCTCCATTTTTGACGGAATAATAAAAGTACTGCTGAAATCAGAGTTCCTGCGTGACCAATACCAACCCACCAAACGAAGTTAGTAATATCCCAAGCCCAGTTTACTGTTCTGTTTAATCCCCAAGTACCAATTCCTGTTGATACGGTATAAATAATACAACCTATTCCCCAAAGAAAAGCAACAAGAGCAATTGAAAAAACAATCCACCATTGTTTATTTGCTTTACCTTCTACAGGAGCAGCGATATCTACTGTTACATCGTGATACGATTTCTCGCCGGTAACTAGAGGTCTTCTAATAGGTGCTTCGTAATGAGACGCCATAATCCTTATATAAGTGTTTCTTAGTTAATTTATGATTCTGTAGTATTTCTTACTTTAGTATGGTACATCACATTTGGTTTTGTACCTACATGCTCTAGTAAGTGATACATTCTATTATCTTCTGTAAGTTTTGCAACTTTACTTTCTTTATCATTGATATCTCCAAAAATCATTGCTCCACTACTACAAGCTGCAGAACATGCTGTTTGGAACTCTCCATCTTTAATCTCACGTCCGTCACGTTTAGCATCAAGAATGGTTTTTTGTGTCATTTGAATACACATAGAACATTTTTCCATTACACCACGAGAACGTACTGTTACGTCTGGATTAACAACCATACGACCTAAATCATTATTCATGTGATAATCAAACTCATCGTTTCCATTGTATAAGAACCAGTTAAAACGACGTACTTTATATGGACAGTTGTTAGCACAGTATCTTGTACCTACACAACGGTTATATGCCATATGGTTTTGACCTTGTCTACCATGAGCTGTTGCTGCAACTGGACAAACAGTTTCGCAAGGTGCATGATTACAATGTTGACACATTATTGGTTGGAAAGCCACTTGAGGATTATCCGCTGGATGTTCTAATTCTCCAAATCCACCTAATGATCCGTTATCTCCGAATAGTCCAGAGAAACCTTCTTTCTTTTCATCATCAGCTTCAAAAGTTTCTTCAGAAGAATAGTATCTATCAATACGTAACCAATGCATATCACGACTACGTCTTATCTCTTCTTTTCCTACTACAGGAACATTGTTTTCAGCATGACATGCAATAACACATGCTCCACATCCTGTACAAGCGTTTAAGTCTATAGATAAATTAAAGTGGTGACCTATTGATCTATCAAATTCATCCCATAAATCTACTTCTGGTGAAGTTACCGGAGTTTCTTCATGGTTTAATGATACTTCAGGAATTGGGTTCCAATAATGTTTATCTTTAGTATTGAAAATTTCTAAAGTTGTTTCTCTAACAATATCACCACGACCCATTAAGGTGTTTTGTAATTGTACGCAAGCAAACTCATGCATTCCAGTAGCTTTTTCTACTGATACAGATTGAACATTGTTAAAGTCTTTGTATAAAGGATAAGCGTTTACACCTGTTTGCATTTCTTCTTTTAAACCAGCTGTACGACCGTATCCAAAAGACAAACCAACAGATCCTTTTGCCTGTCCTGGTTGAATAATTACAGGAACTGTAACACTTACACCATTGGCTTTTACAGTAGCATAACTACCATTTAAAGCACCTGTAGCTTCATGTTCATTTACTAATCCCCAAGCTTCAGCATCTGATTTTGATACTGTTAAATAATTATCCCACGATGTTCTAGATATTGGATCTGGAAACTCTTGTAACCATGGATTATTAGCTTGTTGTCCATCTCCCATACCTGTTTTAGTGTAAAGCACTAATTCAGTACCTTTTGATTTAGCTGAAGATGCTAAAGCTCTTGCAGCATTACTTGCAGGTGTTTCGTCTTGCTCAACTTCTTCAGTTTCTGCAACTTCAGCTGAGTTAATTGAACCTACAAATATTCCATCGTGTAATGCTTTGTTGAATGAACCTCCATTAAGTACACCTGCATTCCACGTAGTTTTGATATATTCATTTAAAGAAGAATCGTTACCGTTCCACTTTAATAATGCTTCTTGAAATTGTCTTGTATCAAATAAAGGACGAATTGTTGGTTGCATTAAACCATAGTGTCCTTTTTTGAATTCTACATCTCCCCAAGATTCTAAGTAATGTGGTGCTGCAGCAAGATATTCTGAAACAGATGCAGTTTCATCTTCTTTCATTGTAAAGTAAATTGAAAGATCTGTTTTCTTAATTGCTTCAGCAAAATCTTTAGCGTTAGGTAAAGTATACATTGGGTTTACACCACTCATAATTACCGCTCCAACTTTACCAGCTTTCATATCTGATATTAAAGTTTGAACAGCTTTTACGTTACCTTGACGTGTTTTTATAGGTGTTTTAGCATCAAATGCTTTACTATTTAAAGCTTCGTTAATTTCTAAAACAACTGTTTGAGCGTTTACATCTTGAATACCTGATACTAACACACCATTGCTTCCTGCTCTTTTTAATTCTGAAGCTACTTTTTGAACAGCCTCTTTTACATTTGCTGGTAGTGCATTAGCATTTACAGATCCACCGACAATTAAACTATGTAATTGCGCTAACACTAATTTTTGGTTAGTTGGTGTTACAGGAACACGCTTATCTGCGTTTGCACCTGATAAAGACATATTAGATTCAAATTGGATGTGACGTGACATCTTACCATCTTTCGGTATACGTCCTTGCGCATAACCTGCATCAAATCCTCCACCTTGCCAATCTCCTAAGAAATCTGCACCAACAGAAACTATGGTCATTGCTTTAGAAAAATCATAATTAGCTAAACCACGCTCTCCGTATTTAGCTTGGAAAGCATCTAAAGCAGCAGATTCTGAAACAGCATCATAAACCACATGGTTTACATTACCATAAGCTTCAGTAAATTCAGCTACTAATTTGTTGGTTGATGGACTAGAGTATGTTTGAGTCAACAAAGCAATTTGCTTTCCTGACGCTTTAATTTCATTTAATTTTTTTGAGGTTTCAGCATCAAAATCAGACCAAGAGATATTATTACCTCCTTTTTTTGGTCCTTGAAGTCTTAAGCTATCATACAAATCTAAAACTGAAGCATTCACTCTTGCATTAGCACTACCGTGTGTTGGTGCTAAAGTGTTATTTTCAATTTTAATTGGACGACCTTCACGAGTTTTTACTAAAACACTAGCATAATCAAAACCATTTGCAATTACAGTAGCATAATAGTTAGCTACACCAGGAACGATTCTTTCTGGCTGAACTACGTAAGGAATTGATTTTACAACTGGTCCTTCGCAAGCCGCTAAAGAAGCAGCAGCTGTACTAAAACCAACATACTTTAAGAAATCACGACGTGTTGTTGAAGAACTCTCTAACTTATCTTTATCTCCTAAAAACTCGTCAGTTGGAATTTCTTGAACAAATTCGTTTTGTTTTAGCGTCTCAACAATAGAGCTATTCTCATTTAGCTCCTCAACACTTTTCCAGTATTTCTTGTTTGATGACATATTATATAATTGAATTTATTTCTTATTAATAATTAATAGTGACATTTACCACATTCTAATCCACCCATTTGAGCAGCAGTAAGGTTTTCTACACCATACTTTTTAGATAATTGCTCGTGGATTTTTGTGTAATAAGCATTGTCTTTAACTTTTACATTGGTCTCTCTGTGACAGTTAATACACCATCCCATTGTTAATGGTGCATGCTGACTCATAATTTCCATTTCTTCAACAGGACCATGACATGTTTGACACTCTACACCTGCAACAGTTACGTGTTGCGAGTGGTTAAAGTATGCAAAGTCTGGTAAGTTGTGTATTCTTATCCATTTAACTGGAGAAGTTTCTCCTGTATATTTTTGTTCAGCATCATCCCAACCAACAGCAGCGTAAAGCTTTTTGATTTCTGCATTGTAATCAACTCCATATTCAGCTAAACCTTCTTGTTGGGTCTCTGGCGCTACTTCGTAAATTGATTTATGACAATTCATACAAACGTTTAACGAAGGAATACCAGAATGCTTACTAACTCTTGCTGAAGAGTGACAATATTTACAATCTATACCATTTTCTCCAGCGTGAATACGGTGAGAATAGTGAATTGGCTGTACCGGCTCGTAACCTTGATTAACACCAACTTGCATAAAGTAACCGTAGACAAAATATGCCGAAGCTAACAACAACACAATTACACTTACCAATACTAAAAATTGATTTTGAATAAATGCTTTCCAAATCGGTGTGCGTTTTGTAGATTCTAGCTCAACTCCTTTTGCTTCAGCAAAGCGACGTAATGTTTTGTTTACTAAAAATAATGCGATTGCTAATAAAGCAAACAACAAACCTAAAGCACCTAAAATAATATCGTTTGAAATACCACCTTCTACTTGAGCTGTTCCTGTTTCTGCTCCAGGAGTTGGCGCTGGTGGCGGAGCTGCTTCTGTAGCAGTGTATGCTAAGATATTATCTATATCTGCATTAGATAATTGAGGAAATGGAGTCATTGCTGCACCACCATACTCTTCATAGATTTTATTAGCATAAGCATCTCCAGACTTAATCATTGATGGACTATTCTTAATCCAAGTGTATAACCACTCTCTATCTAAGCCTTCTTCTTCAGAAAGACGCTGCTCTACATTACGTAGCGCCGGACCGGTCATTTTCTTATCAAGCTTATGACAAGCCGCACAATTAGCATTAAACAATGATTTTCCTGCTACAGGATCGCCATCTTGAGCGAAAAGCGAGGTAGAAAAAGTTAGTAAAAAAATTAAGCTTAAACGAAGGGAATTAATGCCTAACTTACGGTGAATCACCTGTTTCATATTATATATTGAATTTACTTCTTGACTTTGGTATGATTTTTTCATCTATATTTTACAAACACAGTTATAAAATGCGCTATGCAAAAGTAATATTTAAAGTCGATTTTAGAAATGTTAGCGAACTGTTAATTGGTAATTTAGAGTAATTCTAAATAATAAATTAACTAATAAATAAGTTTATAAAATTTACATTTGCATTAAACAAAGATAAAAATGAATAAAATTAATACCTTAAAAACCTTATTGTTAACAACTGTTATTATTCTATTTAGTAATGAAATATTTGCTCAAAATGGAAACATTACCGTTAATGAAGACGATAAATTGACTAAAGTTATCGAGATTAAAAAAGATCTAAATAAGGAGAATACAGATTTTAATAAATATAAAATTCAGATTTTCTCAGGCTCATTAACAGCAGCTGAAAAAGAGAAATCAAAATTCATAAATTCTTATGAAAAATGGCCTTGTGAGTTAGTTTATGAAACGCCAAATTACAAGGTATGGATAGGTCGTTTTAGAAGCAGATTAGAGGCTGATAGAGCGCTTATTGAGATTCAAAAGAAATTCCCTTCAGCATTCATTTTTAAACCTAAAAAAGACAAAGATTAAGGCTGTTTTTTAACTAAAATAAAAAAGCGATTCTAAAGATATTAGAATCGCTTTTTTTTATGATTTAAGTTAAAATTACTTTAACTTCTTTTTTACTTCTACTTCATGGAATGCTTCTATAACATCTCCAATTTGAATGTCGTTATAGTTTTTAATCTGAAGTCCACAATCGTATCCTTTAGACACTTCTTTAACATCATCTTTAAAGCGTTTTAGAGAAGCTAATTCGCCTGTATGAACCACAACTCCATCTCTAATAATTCTAACCTGAGATGATCTTAAGATTTTACCATTAGTTACCATACATCCTGCAATTGTACCAACTTTAGATACTTTAAACAGTTCTCTAATTTCTACAGTACCTGTAACTTCTTCTTTAACTTCTGGAGATAACATACCTTCCATAGCGTCTTTAAGATCGTTAATAGCGTCATAGATGATAGAGTATGTTCTGATATCTACTTCTTCTTGATCTGCAATTGTTCTTGCATTACCAACTGGACGAACATTAAATCCGATAATGATGGCATCTGAAGCTGATGCTAATAACACATCACTTTCTGTAATTGCACCGACACCTTTGTGTAAGATTTTAACTTGAATTTCTTCAGTTGAAAGCTTTTGGAATGAGTCTGTTAATGCTTCTACAGAACCATCCACATCTCCTTTAAGAATGATATTTAACTCTTTAAATGTTCCTAAGGCAATACGACGACCAATTTCATCTAATGTTAATGTCTTAGTTGTTCTTACATCTTGCTCACGTTGTAATTGCATACGCTTGTTTGCAATTTGTTTAGCTTCACGTTCGTCTTCAAAGACATTAAACTTATCACCTGCTTGTGGTGCGCCATCTAATCCTAAGATTGATACTGGTGTTGATGGCCCAGCAACTTCTACATCATGACCTCTTTCGTCATGCATTGCTTTAATCTTACCACTATGTTTACCAGCTAATACGTAATCTCCAATTCTTAATGTACCTGCTTGTACTAAAACGGTTGCGACATAACCACGTCCTTTATCTAAGAACGCTTCTACAATTGTACCAACTGCAGGTTTATTTGGATTTGCTTTAAGCTCTAATAATTCTGCTTCAAGCAATACTTTTTCTAATAAATCTTTTACTCCTGTTCCTACTTTTGCAGAGATATCGTGAGACTGAATTTTTCCTCCCCAATCTTCTACAAGTAAGTTCATGTTTGCTAAACCTTCTTTAATCTTGTCTGGATTAGCTGTAGGTTTATCTATTTTGTTAATTGCGAAAACAATTGGTACTCCTGCAGCTTGTGCGTGAGCAATTGCTTCTTTTGTTTGAGGCATAATATCGTCATCAGCAGCTGCTACAATTATTGCAATATCTGTAACTTGTGCACCACGAGCACGCATTGCTGTAAAGGCTTCGTGACCTGGTGTATCTAAAAAGGCTATTTTTTGTCCATTTTCGAGCTCTACACTATATGCTCCAATGTGCTGAGTAATTCCTCCTGATTCTCCTGCTATTACATTTTCTTTACGAATGTAATCTAATAAAGATGTTTTACCGTGATCTACGTGACCCATAACAGTTACGATTGGTGCACGAGATTTTAAATCTTCCGGTTTATCTTCTACTTCTTCAATAGACTCTTCTATATCTGCAGTTACAAATTCTACTTCATAACCAAATTCTTCTGCTACAATAGTTAATGTTTCAGCGTCTAAACGCTGATTCATTGTTACCATCATACCAAGAGACATACATGCTGAGATAATAGATGTTACAGGTACATCCATCATTGTAGCAACTTCGCTTGCTGTAACAAACTCTGTTACTTTAAGAATTTTACTATCTGCTTGTTCTGCTTGTAAGTCTTTTTCGGTTTTTTCTCTGTGCTGCTCTCTTTTTTCTCTTCTATATTTAGCACCTTTACCCTTGTTAGACTTTCCTTGAAGTTTTTCTAAGGTTTCGCGGATTTGCTTTTGTACTTCTTCTTCGCTTGGTTCTTCTTTTACAGGAGCGCTTTTACGTCCTTTTTTACCTTTAAACCTGCTGTCTTTTTTATTATTGTTATTATTATTTCTGTTATTACCAGAGTTGTTGTTATCTCCAGGTTTAGAAATACGTCTTCTTTTCTTTTTGTTTGAAGAATCGTTAGATTTTTTATCGTCTTTCTTTTTCTTAGGCTTATTGAATTGAGAAAGATCTATTTTATCTCCAGCTATTTTTGGACCAGAAAGCTTTTTATATTGGGTCTTTATAGTTTCTTCTGCTGGTTCTGATTTTACTTCTTCAGCTTTTGTCTCTTCAGTTTTTGGCTGTTCTTTTTTAGGCTCTTGTTTATTTTCAGCTTCAACTTTAGACTTTTCTATTTTAGGAGCAGCAACATCTTCCTTTTTAGAAACTTCTTTTGAGACTTTTTCTTCTTTTGGCTTAGGCGCTTCTTTGGCTTTTTCTACGGTTGGCTTTTCTTCTTTTTTAGCCTTTTTACCTTGGTCTAAGTCGATTTTACCGACAGTTTTAGGACCAGAAAGTGTTTTTGAAGCCTTAACAACTTCTTGCTCTTTTTTAAGAGCTTCTTCTTTTGCTGCTTTTGCTGCTTTTTCTGCCTCTTCTGCTTTCTGCTTTGCCTCTAATTCTTTTTCGCGCTTTAGCCTAAGTTCTTCTTTTTCTTTATTCTTTTCTTCATTTACTTTTTGAGACTTGATTTTTTTATTTGCATCTGTCTCAAATTCGTCAGAAAGAATATTGTAAGTGTCTTGCGAAATTTTTGTAGTAGGACGCTTCTCTATTTCGATACCTTTAGAATCCAAGAATTCTACAGCACGATCTAAAGAGATGTTAAGCTCGCGTAATACTTTATTTAATCTAATTGTTTCAGCCATAAATTGCCTTTAACCTTGTTTTTTTTCAAATATATGTTAATCTTCGAATTCTTCCTTAAGAATTCTGATAACATCTAAAATTGTTTCTTCTTCTAGGTCTGTTCTTTTTATTAAATCTTCTACGTCTTGTTCTAGTACACTTTTTGCTGTATCCAGACCTACTTTAGAGAATTCGTCTATGATCCACTCTTCGATTTCGTCCGAGAATTCTCTTAATTCTACATCTTCTTCTGCACCTTCACGTAACACATCAATTTCATATCCTGTTAATTGACCTGCTAGACGTATATTGTGTCCACCTCTACCGATTGCTTTACTTACTTCTTCTGGTTTTAAGATGGCTTCTGCTCTTTTATTTTCTTCATCTATTTTGATAGATGTTACTCTTGCTGGGCTTAATGCACGCGTAATATACAACTGTAAATTGTTTGTATAGTTAATTACGTCTATATTTTCGTTTCCTAACTCGCGTACAATTCCGTGAATACGAGATCCTTTCATACCAACACAAGCTCCAACAGGATCTATTCTATCATCATAAGAATCTACTGCTACTTTTGCTTTTTCACCTGGTATTCTTACTACGTTTTTAATTGTGATTAATCCGTCAAATACTTCAGGGATTTCTGATTCAAATAATTTTTCTAAGAACTTTGGCGATGTTCTTGACATGATAATTGCAGGCTTGTTCCCTTTTAACTCTACACTATCAATAATACCTCTTACATTATCTCCTTTTCTGAAGAAATCTGATGGTATTTGTCTGTCTTTTGGAAGGATAATTTCATTTCCCTCATCGTCTAATAAAATTACAGCTCTGTGACGTATGTGGTGCACTTCTGCAGTATATAAATCGCCTTCTAATTCTTTAAATTGCTTATAGAGGTTTGTATTATCGTGCTCGTGAATTTTTGAAATTAAGTTTTGGCGTAATGCTAAAATTGCACGACGACCAAGATCTATTAATTTTACTTCTTCAGATACATCTTCACCTACTTCAAAATCAGGTTCTATTTTACGAGCTTCGGATAATGAAATTTCTTGATTTGGTTCTTCTACTTCTCCATCTGCAACAACTATTCTATTTCTCCAAATTTCTAAATCTCCTTTATCTGGGTTTATAATTATATCAAAATTATCGTCATCTCCAAATTTCTTCTTTAATGCATTTCTAAACACATCTTCTAAAATAGCCATTAGTGTAACACGATCTATTAACTTATCGTCTTTGAATTCTGAGAAAGATTCAATTAATGCTATATTCTCCATAACTCTATTACTGAATTAAAATTTTATAATCACTTTAGCCTCTAAAACGTCTTTAAAAGCAATATTTTCTTTTTTTTGAACTGTTACTT
The DNA here is from genome assembly GCF_014191595.1 of Mesoflavibacter zeaxanthinifaciens subsp. sabulilitoris. Taxonomy (NCBI): domain Bacteria; kingdom Pseudomonadati; phylum Bacteroidota; class Flavobacteriia; order Flavobacteriales; family Flavobacteriaceae; genus Mesoflavibacter; species Mesoflavibacter zeaxanthinifaciens. Next base: position 57,948 of record NZ_JACHWV010000005.1, read on the forward strand.
TGCCTTTACCAACTGGTTTAGGCTCTCTCGCTTTCCACTCTAAAGTTATTCCGTCATCTGATACAGATGTTAACTTTCCTTCAAACTTACCGTTTTCGGTCTTAACTTCAAGTGTTCTTCCTTCATGTTTAGCAAATTGTCTTGGTAATTTAAACGGTGCTGCTGCGCCTGCTGACATTACATCTAAAGAAAAGTCATATTCTTCTCGATCTATGTTATGCTCTATTGCACGACTAATATAAATACAATCCTCTACAGTAACGCCTTTATCTCCATCTATTATAATTTTAATAGCGTTATCATTAGACATTTTAAAATCTATCAAAAATAAATCTTGACGTTCTTCTAATGCTTTGTTTAATAAATTCTTGACTATATCTGTAAACATGTGTAAGTATAAAAAGAGGGGACATTTCCGTCCCCTCAATTAATCTTTTTTCTTTCAACGCTGCAAATATACACATTTTTATTGATTTACATAATATTTTGATTATCAATTTTTATTCATAAATTTATAAGACTATCCACCTAAAAAAACATCTTTTTTATGAAAAAAATATTAGTACCAACAGATTTTTCTAACGAAGCTGAAAATGCTGTAAAAGTGGCTGCAGAATTAGCTAAGAAGCATAATTTTGAAATTGTATTATTACATATGCTAGATTTACCTATACAACAACTTAATACTGGAAGCGCTCCTGCAGATTTACCTGAGGCTATGTACTTTATGAAACTTGCACACAAGCAGTTTGAAGATGTTTTAAAAAAAGATTACCTAAGAGATATTACTGTTACTGAAACTGTAGATTTTCATGACATCACTAAGGGTATTCTTGAAACTTGCGAAAAAGAATCTATAGATCTTATTGTAATGGGATCGCATGGCGCAGAAGGATTAAAAGAGCTCTTTATTGGATCTAATGCAGAAAAAGTAGTAAGACACTCTAAAACACCTGTTTTAGTTATTAAAAACAGGCATGAACATTTTGACATTAAAGAGTTTGTGTTTGCTTCAGATTTCAAAAATGACAATAAAGAAACTTATAGCCAAGCGGTTAAGCTAGCCCAACTTTTTGATGCTAAGATTCACCTTCTATATGTAAATACACCTAGTAATTTTGTCACTACTGCTACTTCAAAAGTTAGAATTTTTGACTTTATTGAAGGACAAAACTATAACAACTACACTATTAATATTTACAATGACGAAACTGTAGAAAAAGGCATTTTAAACTTTTCTAAAATTATAAACGCAGACTTAATTGGCATTAGCACTCACGGTAGACAAGGTATAGCTCACTTTTTTAACGGAAGTATTAGTGAAGATTTAGTTAATCACGCAAACAGACCTGTAATCACATTTAAGATTTAATCTACTAAATACCTTAAAATAAAAAAGCTTCCTAAAATTAGGAAGCTTTTTTTGTTGGCCTACTAGGGCTCGAACCTAGACTCTTCTGGACCAAAACCAGACGTGTTGCCAGTTACACCATAGGCCAATAACCTTATTGAGCGTGCAAATTTAAAACATTCTTTTATTTGTACAAATATTTTTTAAAGAAATTATCAATAAAAACTTAACGTTAACTTAAAAACCTTACTTATAACATAATAATTACTAAATTCGCCCACGTAAATAAAACAAAACATATGATGTCCTTAAGTTTTAAAAAATGGAATCTAATTTTAGGTTGGTTCGCTTTTTTAATTGCATTAATTACTTATTCTTTAACTGTAGAACCTACAGTTAGTTTTTGGGATGCTGGAGAATATATTTTAACTGCTTCTAAATTACAAGTTGGTCATCCACCAGGAGCACCTTTATATCAAATGCTTGGTGCTGTATTTTCTGTTTTTGCTTTAAACCCAGATCAAATTGGACTTTTAATGAATATGATGAGCGCCGTATCTAGTGCTTTTACCATTTTATTCATGTTTTGGACTATTGTTTTAATTTTAGAAAAAATTTTAGGAGAAGGCAAAACTCTTAAAAGTGGTCAACAAATAGCTGTTTTAGGTAGCGCTTTAGTTGGATCTCTAACTTTTTCATTTACAGATTCATTCTGGTTTAATGCAGTAGAGACAGAAGTATATGCTATGGCTATACTTATAATGTCTATAATGTTTTATTTGGGCTTACGTTGGGAAAAAGACATGCACAAACCACGTGGCAATAGATGGCTAATCTTAATTGCATTTGTTATAGGTTTATCGTTTGGTATTCACTTTATGGGATTATTAACCATACCTGCTATTGGTCTAATTTATTATTTCAAAAATTATAAAAAAATAACTGTTAAGAATTTTATTATAGCTAATGTGGCTTCTGTAGCCGTTCTACTTTTTATATTCAAATTAATGTTTCCTAATGTACTTAGGTATTTCAGTGCTTTAGAGTTGTTTTTTGTAAATCAAATAGGTCTACCTTTTAATTCAGGTTCTATCATTGCTGGTATTTTACTTATAGCGGCTTTTTATTATGGATTAAAATATACTAGAGCTAAAAAACTTTATGATTTTAACACTGGTATTCTTTGCTTATTATTCATTTTAATAGGTTCTTCTTCCTGGTTAATGCTACCTATTAGAGCTAATGCTAATGTAGTAATTAACGAAAATAACCCTTCAAGCGCTAGGGAACTTTTAGCCTATTATAACTTAGAGCAATATCCAGAAACACATCTATTTTACGGACCTTTATTTACTGACCAATATTCTGGTTTAGATGAAAATGAACCATATGTTGACGACAAACCTAAATATGAAAAAGATGAAACTACAGGCAAATACATTATAGTTAACGATTACAAAAACGCTAAGCAAAACTACAACTCTAAACACGCTGCGGTATTACCTCGTATGTGGAGCGCAGAAAACGCAGAAAACTATATGCTTTTTACTGGTTTTTTAGATTTTAGAATAAAACCTGCTTACCAAGGAGAACCACGTTTAGAACAATCCATTTTAGACTTTAAAAATGATGTTGTTAAAGGGAGAATTGATTATGAAGATTACCATAATTTTTTAAAGCAATTTGGTCAATTTTTAGATGTAGAAAAACCTTCTTTTGGAGATAACCTTGCTTTCATGTTCGAGTACCAATTAGGTTACATGTATTGGCGTTACTTTATGTGGAATTTTGTTGGTAGACAAGATGATATACAAGGTAAACTAGACCAACACGGTAATTGGATTAGTGGCATTCAATTTATTGACGAACTTCATTTAGGTCAATCTCAAGACAATCTACCTAGTGATGTAAAAAATAACAAAGCAAGAAACACGTATTATTTCCTTCCATTTATATTAGGGTTAATTGGACTATTTTTTCTTTTTAATAAAGACAAAAAATTATTTTGGGTTATGCTAGTGTTTTTCTTGTTTACAGGAATTGCTATTCAAGTCTACACAAACGTAAGACCTTTTGAACCTAGAGAAAGAGACTATTCTGTAGTTGGTAGCTTTTACGTCTTTGCTATTTGGATTGGGTTTGGGGTATATGCCATCTTTGATATGCTAAAAAAATATCTTTCTGGTAAAATCTTAGCTCCAATTATAACTGTGCTTTGTTTAGTCTTAGTCCCATTAATTATGGCTACTCAAAATTGGGATGATCATGATCGTTCTGACAAGTACACTGCTTTAGCTATGGCTAAAAAATACCTAGATTCTTGTGATGAAAATGGTATTTTATTCTCAATTGGTGATAACGATACCTTTGCACTTTGGTATGCTCAAGAAATTGAAAAATATCGTACCGATGTGCGTGTTGTCAATACAAGTTTATTCCAAACAGATTGGTACATTGATCAAATGAAACGTCAAGCTTACGAAAGCGAGCCAATACCATCTGCTCTTACACATGACAAATACAAACATGGGACAAGAGACTATATAATGAAGCGCTTACGTACTAAAGATACATTAGCTATAAAGGAGTTTATGACCTTTATAACAAGTGACAATCCAAAAACTAAGTTAAAACACATAATGCAGCAAGAAGGAGATGATGTATATTCTTATCCAAGTCAATTAATTAACTCAAATTATTTCCCTGCAGAACATGTCCGTATTCCCGTAGACAAAAAAGAAGTAATTAAAAACGGAATTGTTAAAGCTAAAGATAGTGCCTTAATAGAAGATAATCTTTACATAACAATAGACGATAGTGCTATATATAAAAACAGATTACTAATGTTAGATATTGTAGCAAACAATAATTGGCAACGTCCAATCTACTTTACAGGTGGCGCATTTGGAGATGATGATTACATTTGGCTTAAAGATTACCTGCAATTAAACGGAATGGTTTACAAATTAGTACCAATAAAAACTCCTGTATCTAGAGCAAACCCATACGACATGGGACGCATTGACACAGATTTTATGTACAATAAAGTTGTAAATTGGGATTGGGGAAATAGTGGCGGAGACATCTATCATGACCCAGAAACACGAAAAAACTCGATCACTTATCGCGGTAACTTAGCTCGTTTAATAGAAGCTTTATTAAACGAAAACAAACTAGACAAAGCAGAAGAAGTTGCAGATATTGCTATGGAAAATATGCCTGTTGATAAATACGGATTCTACACGCTTTTAGAACCATACATTAGCACATATTATGAGGTAAATAATAAAGAAAAAGCAAGACAATTGTTTAAAGAGGTTGCAACAAAATACCAAGAATATTTAAGATACTATGGTAATTTAACGATAGAAAACCAAGAGTATAACTTTACAGAAATCCTAACTAACATCGAACGTTATAAGGCTTTAGTAGATGTTCTTAGAAGTTACGACAAAGAGTTTGCAGAGCAAGAAACAAAAGCTTTTAATAACTATCTTGATTTATTTAAGCACTTTTACGAAGAAGAACCTACAGCAAAACCAATGTCTGAAGAAGAGTTCTTAAAAGAATTTGATACTGTTTTAAAAGCTGAATAAATGTTAGCTTTTCCTGTAAAAATTCCAATAATAATTAAACGTCTTTTTCCTAAATACATATGGGAAAAGACGTTTTCTAATAAAACATTATACCTAACCTTTGATGATGGTCCAACTCCTGAAATTACAGAATGGACATTAAACACATTAAAACAATTTAATGCAAAAGCAACCTTCTTTTGTATAGGAGACAATGTAAAAAAATACCCAGATATACTTCATAAAATAAATCAAGAAGGTCACAGCATAGGCAATCATACTTTTAATCATATAAACGGTTGGATTAACAAAACCAACTCTTATGTCAACAACACAGAAAAAGCTCAAAACACTTTAGAAAAAGAGTTAGGTTTAGAATATTTTTCAACTAAAAAATTATTTAGACCGCCATACGGAAAGATTAAAAATAAGCAAGCTAGACAACTAATTAAAAAAGGCTACCAAATTGTAATGTGGTCTGTAATTAGTTATGACTGGAATATAAATTTAAGCGGCAAGGATTGCTTAAACAATGTTTTAAAACATACTAAAGATGGTAATATAATCGTGTTTCACGATAGTATTAAGGCTAAAAAAAAATTACAATACACGTTACCAAAAGTACTATCTTATTACTCTGATAGAGGCTACAGTTTCAAAAGTCTTTAAATAAACTGTTCTACAACATTAATTATAGAGTTTGCATCAAGCTGTCCTGTTTGCCTCCATTTCATCTCTCCATTTTTATAAATAATTAAGGTTGGTAAACCTTTAACTCGTAAAGCCTCAGACAGCTCTTTATTTTTATCCACATCTATCTTAATGACTCTTGCTTTATCTCCCAATGCAGCTGCAACATCCCTTAAGACCGCATGCATGTTTTTAGATGTTTCATCCCATTCTGTAAAAAAATCTAAAAGCACAGGAATTTCTACATCAATTAATTCTCCAAATTTTGACATTTGATTAAAGCTTTTGTATTAACGTATCTTTAAAAATAAAACATTTAGTTTAATTTAAGCCTCTTGAAGTCCTTTTTTAAGCTTAATAACCGTTATTTCTGGCCAAATACCTACTCGACCAGGAAAAGCCAAGTAACCAAATCCTCTATTTACGTTTATTATTTGTTTGTTTTGTTCATATAAACCAGCCCAATATTTATAACGCCATTTTGCTGGGCTCCATTTTATCCAACCTGGTATTTCTATTCCAAACTGCATACCATGTGTATGACCACTTAATGTTAAGTGATAGTGTAAAGGATGGGTGACAGCAACTTTTTCCCAGTGTGTTGGGTCATGAGACATTAAAATTTTAAAATCATCTTGATTTACGCCTTCAGAAGCTTTATCTAAATCTCCAACTTGCTTAAAACCTGCTCCCCAATTTTCAACACCTATCAAAGCTATTCTTTCTCCGTTTCGTTCTAAAAATCTATTTTCATTTTTCAACAAATCAAAACCCATTTCTTTTTGAATTTCAAAAAGATACTCTAAGTTTTCTTGCTTAGCAGTTTCGTTTGGCCAGTTCATATAATCTCCATAATCATGATTTCCTAAAACTGAAAATACACCATCTTTTGCTGATAATTTTGAAAAGGTGCTTTTCCATTGTTCCATCTCAGAAGCCTCATTATTAACCAAGTCTCCAGTAAATAATATCACATCAGATTGCTGTTTATTAATTAAATCTATTGCGTATTCTATTTTTTCTTTATTATCAAAGCTTCCAGAATGCACGTCACTAATTTGTGTGATTTGATAACCATCAAAAGCTTCTGGTAAATCTGGATATTCTAAAGTATAAGTTAACACTTTGTAATTATATCTTCCTTTATAAATTCCATAAAGCATGGATGCAAATGGTATTGCTGCAATACCTAAAGCTATTTGGCTTATAAATTTCCTTCTAGAAGGCAAATAAAAGGTTTCTTTATCTCCAAACACTTTTTGATATGCTCCGTATAAAATACGGATTACATCTTCTGTAAATAAAAAAGAAATCAGTACTACTTTTAAAGCAATAACAGTTAGAAAAAAACCTAAAGCATAACTCTTAGCTGGCGTAAGTACACGACCTTGGGTTGGTATTATAAATTGGTAAACTAAGTTTACTAATACCATTATTGTAAGCGCAAAAAACAAGAAATAAATCCATTTTTTACTTGTTAAAGTCTTTACCGATTGAAATGCATAAAAATTAAAAATTCCGTATAAAACTATTATTATAATCCAGCGTAACATATCTATAATTTTAACAAAATTACAGTCTTAAAAATCATATCTACTTTAATTTAAGGGAAGATTAACATTAATTACATTAGTCAAAAATTAAATTATTGCTAATAAGGTTTTAAAAAATCTAAGTAAAGCTGAGTTAAGTTTCGTAATTTTGATGTTCTTGTCTGTTTAAGCGCAGTCAAGAACTTTTTATAAGATTAAAATTCAAAACATGTCAGAACAAAAACGCCTCTTTTTAGTCGATGCTTACGCGCTTATTTTCCGTGGATATTATGCATTCATAAAAAACCCAAGAATTAACTCTAAAGGTGAAGATACTTCAGCAATTATGGGTTTTATGAACTCACTTTTAGATGTTATCAAACGCGAAAGACCAGACCATTTAGCGGTATGTTTTGATAAAGGCGGAAGTGTAGATCGTGTAGAAATGTACGAAGACTATAAAGCCAACCGTGATGAGACACCAGAAGGCATTCGTACTGCAATTCCTCATATTTGCAACATTTTGGAAGCTATGCATATTCCAATTATGGTAAAGGAAGGTTTTGAGGCAGATGATGTTATTGGGACACTTTCCCGTCAAGCGGAAAAAGAAGGTTACAAAACCTATATGGTCACGCCAGATAAGGATTTTGCACAATTAGTTACCGAAAATATTTTTATGTATCGCCCAAAATCGTTTGGTGGCGGATATGAAACTTGGGGAATTCCGGAAGTTCAGAAAAAATTTGAAGTCGAAAGACCAGAACAAGTCATTGACTTTTTAGGAATGATGGGCGACTCAAGCGATAACATCCCTGGTTTGCCTGGCGTTGGCGAAAAAACCGCTAAAAAATTCATCAAGCAATTTGGTAGCATGGAAGGACTTTTAGCCAACACAGACCAGCTAAAAGGTAAGATGAAAGAAAAGGTTGAAGCTAATGCAGAATTAGGAAGACTTTCAAAAGAATTAGCGCGAATTATGCTTGATGTTCCGGTGGAATTTAACGCTAAAGATTTCGAGTTAGATCATCCAGATATTGAAAAAGTAAAAGAAATTTTTCAAGAGTTAGAGTTTAGACGTCTTACAGACAATTTCATTAAAACGTTTACTTCAGAAAGCGATAATTCAGCTACAACAACGAAAACAGAAGAAAAACCTAAAGCGACATCTAGCTCAAATTCTAGTAATGCTGGTGCAGGACAATTCTCGTTATTTGGTGGCAGCGATGATAGTTCAAATTCTGAAACAAATACATCTTTCACAAGAAATACTGCCGAAAACACAAGTCACTTTTACCAAAGTGTTGCCAGCGGAATGGCAACAAAACTGTTTGTAAAAAACCTACTTAATCAAACTTCAGTGTGTTTTGATACCGAAACTACAGGCTTAAATCCGTTAACTGCAGAATTGGTTGGTATTGCGTTTTCTTGGGAAACTGGCAAAGGTTTCTATTTACCTTTTCCTGAAAATAAAGATGAAGCACAAGAATTAATTGAAGAATTACGTCCGTTTTTTGAAGCTGAAAACATTCAGAAAATCGGTCAGAATTTAAAATACGACATCAAGGTTTTAGCTAAATATAATATCGAAGTTAAAGGACCTTTATTCGACACCATGTTAGCGCACTATTTGATTAATCCAGACATGCGTCACAACATGGATGTGCTATCAGAAACCTATTTAAACTACTCGCCTATTTCCATTGAAACCTTGATTGGTAAAAAAGGTAAAAACCAATTATCAATGCGCGATGTACCATTAGATAAACAAACCGAGTATGCTGTAGAAGATGCCGATATCACTCTTCAACTTAAAGAACATTTTGAAAAAGAGTTAGGCGAAGCCAATACACAAAAATTGTTTGATGAGATTGAAATCCCGTTACTACGCGTGTTAGCTGCGATGGAATTAGAAGGTATCAACCTTGACAAAGACTTTTTAAACAGTTTATCAGAGCAATTAAATAGTGATATTGCCAACTTAGAAAAGAGCATTTACGAAGCTGCTGGCGAAGAATTCAACATTGCATCACCAAAGCAATTAGGTGTTATTTTATTTGAAAAAATGAAACTGGTAGACAAGCCAAAAAAGACCAAAACTGGTCAATATTCTACCGCAGAAGACGTGTTGAGTTACTTAGCAAAAGACCATGAAATCATCCAAAATATTCTTGATTTTAGAGGTTTATCAAAGCTAAAAAGCACCTATGTAGATGCCTTACCGCTTCAAGTTGAAGAAGCTACAGGTCGCGTACATACCGATTATATGCAAACCGTTGCTGCAACTGGTCGTTTAAGTAGTAATAATCCTAATTTACAGAACATTCCTATTCGTACTGAACGTGGAAGACAAGTACGAAAAGCATTTGTGCCTCGTAGCGAAGACTACACCTTATTAGCTGCCGATTATTCTCAAATTGAATTACGTATCATCGCAGCGTTAAGTGAAGAAGAAACGATGATTGAAGCCTTTAAACACGGTGAAGATATTCACGCCTCAACTGCTTCAAAAGTATTTAATGTTGCTATTGAAGACGTGACTAGAGAACAACGTAGCAATGCGAAAACAGTTAACTTCGGAATTATTTATGGTGTGTCGGCATTCGGTTTAAGTAACCAAACCGATTTATCACGTAGCGAAGCAAAAGAGCTAATCGATACCTATTATGAAACCTATCCAAAACTGAAAAACTACATCAGCAAACAAGTCGATTTTGCTCGCGATCATGGTTATGTGCAAACGGTTTTAGGCAGACGCAGATATTTAAAAGATATTAATTCTAGAAATGCGGTTGTTCGTGGCGCAGCAGAACGAAATGCGGTAAATGCGCCAATTCAAGGTAGTGCAGCAGATATCATTAAACTAGCAATGATTAATATTTACGAGAAATTAGAAGCTGGTAATTACAAAACCAAAATGCTTTTACAAGTACATGATGAATTAGTATTTGATGTGTACAAACCAGAACTAGATGAGATTTCAAAACTGATAAAAACTGAAATGGAAAATGCATTCACATTATCGGTACCATTAGATGTTGAAATTGGTCTTGGTGATAACTGGTTAGAAGCGCATTAAATTTAAAATTTCTATCGAATTTTGAAAATAGACAAATTCGTCATTGCTATTATAATTACCGTGATAGCGGCATACATTTATCCTGATTTGGGTAAAGATGAAAGTGCTCAAGTTTTAAACACTTTGAGTAGTATTGGTATATCGCTTATTTTCTTTTTCTACGGACTAAAATTAAGTCCGCAGCAAATTAAAATTGGCTTAAAAAACTGGAAACTACACGTCTTAATACAAGCGACAACATTTATTGTTTTTCCTTTAATTGTATTATCTGCATACCCTTTAATTACTGAAGATAACAAAGCACTTTGGCTAGCATTTATGTTTTTAGCAGCATTGCCTTCAACAGTGTCTTCGTCTGTAGTTATGGTATCTATTGCTAAAGGAAATATTCCTGCAGCTATATTTAATGCGAGTATTTCGGGATTAATTGGCGTGATACTTACACCGTTATGGATTGGTCTTTTTATGACGTCTACCGGAACAGATTATAGCTTAATCGAAGTCTATCAAAAGTTATTGTTAGAAATTTTAGCACCAGTTATTTTAGGTTTATTGTTACGACGCTTTTTAGGTGCTTTTGCGTTAAAACACAGTAAAAAAATTACGCTATTTGATAAAAGTGTGATTTTGTTGATTATCTACAAAAGCTTTTCTAAATCCTTTTTAGATCGCATTTTCGAAAATTTAAGTCCATTAAAATTACTAGCAGTTTTAGCTGTTGCCATCTTAATCTTTTGGATAGTATATTTCTTTATAGGATTTATTGCAAAACGGTTTCATTTTTCTATCGAAGACCGAATTACAGCACAGTTTTGCGGTACCAAAAAGTCTTTAGTTCACGGTACAGTATTTTCTAAAATACTATTTCAAAACGCTTCATTTTTAGGCATTATTTTATTACCAATTATGATGTTTCATGCGTTTCAAATTGTAGCAATAAGTGTGATTGCCGCTAAGCATGGAAGAAGGAATTTATAAAAAGCAAAAAAATTACTTTCGCTTTTTCTTCTTATACTTCACCTTATTTTTTCGTTGGTTAAAAGGTACAGCATCATTAAAGGTGTTTTTAGTTTTACCAGGTTTATTTTTACGCCATTTTTCATCTTTTTTAGGCAGTAAAACATCAAGTAAATCTTGTCTTCCTAATTTATTAAGCGTGTTTTTAATCCAAGCTTTGTTTTCATCTTTATACCAAAAGAAAAAACGGTGTTGTTCATCCTTTTCCTTTCTGGTTTTTGGTGTATTTACCTTTTTAAGCGTGTATGGATGGTAACCACTGTAATAAATCACCGTTGCAACTGTCATTGGTGTTGGCGTAAAACCTTGGACTTGCTCTAGCTGAAAGCCCATATCTTTAGTTTCAGCAGCAAGATTTGCCATATCTTCAACTTCGCAGGCAGGATGATTTGAGATGAAATACGGAATTAACTGTAAGTTCAGTTTATTCTTAATATTAATTTTATCAAAGCGTTCTTTAAACTTATGGAAGTAACTAAACGATGGTTTTCGCATTAATTTTAATACCGGATCACTAGTATGTTCTGGCGCTACTTTTAGTCGACCAGAAACGTGCTTGGTCATCACTTCTTCGGTATAATCGTCTAACTCTTTAGGATCTGCGTTTTTATTGAATTCTGGCACCAACATATCGTGTCTAATTCCAGAACCGATAAATGATTTTTTAACCTTCGGATGACTATCAACCGCTTGGTACAATTCGGTTAAAGGTTTATGAGACGTATCTAAATTGCTACAAATTACTGGCGAAATACAACTTGGCGCGACACATTTATCGCAAATAGATTGTACTTTTCCTTTCATTTGATACATATTCGCGCTTGGTCCGCCAATATCAGATAAATAGCCTTTAAAGTCTGGCATATTCGCCACTTTATCAACTTCTCTTAATATAGACTCTTTACTACGACTCGCTATAAATTTTCCTTGATGTGCCGAAATAGTACAAAAACTACATCCACCAAAACATCCACGATGAATATTTATAGACGTCTTTATCATCTCGTAAGCAGGAATCGGTCCACGCTTATTGTATTTTGGATGCGGTAAACGCGTGTATGGTAAATCGAAAGAGGCATCAATTTCGGCTTCCGTCATTGTAGGATAAGGCGGATTTATCATCAGTATCTTTTTACCTACTTTTTGGAAAATTCGTCTTGCGGCTAATTTATTAGACTCTTGCTCTATCACCTTAAAGTTAGACGCGTAAGCCTTTTTATCTTTTAAACAGGTTTCGTGTGAAGCTATTTCAACATCTTCCCAATTCTTGTTTTTTGGGATATCGTTTTCATCATTAATAAGAATCGCTGTTTGGTTAACTGTATTAATACTATTAAAAGGGACACCACGTTCTAGCAAACGCACAATTTCACGAAGTGGTTGTTCACCCATTCCGTATACCAACATGTCAGCTTTAGAGGTTTCTAAAATGGTTGGCATTAATTGGTCACTCCAATAATCGTAATGTGTGACACGACGTAATGAGCCTTCAATGCCACCAATTAAAACTGGTGTATCTGGCCATTTTTCTTTTAAAATTTTACTGTAAACGGTAGATGCATAATCTGGTCTAAAACCTATTTCGCCATTTGGCGTGTAGGCATCTTTATCACGACGCTTTTTGTTGGCGTTGTAGTTGCTAATCATAGGATCCATACAACCACCTGTAACACCGAAGAATAAACGTGGTTTACCTAACTTAACAAAATCCTGAAGATTATCCTTAACATTAGGTTGTGGCACGATAGCCACTCGTAAACCCATACTTTCTAACAAACGTCCAATTACTGCTGGACCAAACGTTGGATGATCTACATAGGCATCGCCGCTAAACAGGATAACATCTAGGTATTCCCATCCGCGAATTTTCACCTCTTTATTTGTGGTAGGCAACCAACTAGAAAGTCTTAATTCTTCTTGCATAACGCTGCAAAATTAATCAAAAATTAAACTATAATAGATTTTTTAAAAGGAATTATTAGTTATGATTACCCATACTCACTAAACAACATAACAACTCATTATGAGATAGTTACCAGTTTTTATCTTAATTTGTCTGTATGTAATTGCCTTAGTTTATTCAGTTTTGGATCTATGACATAGGTGCAATACCCATAATCTGGATTATTTTGATAAAATTCTTGGTGTTCTTTTTCAGCTTCATAAAAAATACCCATTGGACTTACTTCTGTAACTATTTGATTGTTATATAAAGGATTTAATTCTTCTAAAACACAATTAGCAATTTCCTTTTGTACGTCATTATAATAATAAATTACAGATCGATATTGCGTCCCGACATCTGCACCTTGTCTATTTAAAGTTGTAGGATCATGTGTTGTCATAAAGATTTCAAGAATTTCTTTATAACTAATAATATTAGCATCAAAAGTTACTTTAACCACTTCGGCATGACCTGTTAACCCAGAACAAATCTCGCGATAAGTTGGTTTGCCTGGCGCATTACCACCTGTATACCCAGAAATTACTTCTTCTACACCTTTTACATGATTAAAAACTGCTTCTGTACACCAAAAACATCCACCACCAACGGTAGCAACTTCTAACTTTTTTGTAGTCATTAAATTAACTTTCTCTATTAAGAATTAAAGATTCTGAATTTACACAATAACGCAAACCACTTGGTTCTGGACCATCTGGAAAAACATGTCCTAAATGTGCATCGCAAGTATTACACATAATTTCTACACGGATCATCCCAAAAGACGAATCTTTTTCATATTTGACAGCATTAGTTTGGATTGGCTGCGTAAAACTAGGCCAACCTGAACCTGAGCTAAATTTAATTGTAGAATCAAATAAAGGCGAATCACAGCACACACAATTATATTGTCCTGCCTCAAAAGCACTACATAACGCACCACTATGTGGCGCTTCGGTTCCTTTTAATCTTGTAATCCTATATTGATCTGGTGTTAATTGAGCTTTCCATTGCTCGTCTGTTTTCTCAACACGTGTATCTGGAGTTGGATTTCCGTTTACAGTAAAACTTATAATATCTTTCCAAGTTAGCATTGTTTTCTTTTTTCTATTAAATGTTATACATTAAGTCGTGTTAATAAAGCTATCCTTTCAACTTAAATAAAACACTAAAATAATATATTCTTAACTTCTTATAGTTAAAATGTTAGCTGTTTTTTTACTTGAAAAAAGAGCTAAAAAAAAGATATCAACAGAGTTATCAAATAAAAGTAAGCCCACTATTTGGTAATCAAATATATAATCGTAAATTTGCAAACTCTTTTTGAGAGAGGAATGTTTAATAAAAAATAATTAATAACGTGGACACATTAAGCTACAAAACGATTTCAGCAAACAAAGCTACTGTAGATAAGCAGTGGGTTTTAGTAGATGCTGAAGGTCAGACATTAGGTCGTTTAGCTTCTAAAGTTGCAAAACTTTTAAGAGGAAAACACAAGCCTAGCTTTACACCACATGTTGATTGCGGAGACAATGTAATTGTTGTTAATGCAGAAAAAATCAACTTAACAGGAAACAAGTGGAACGATAAGACTTACTTACGTCACACAGGTTACCCAGGTGGTCAAAGAAGTTTAACTGCTACTGAAATGTTTGGAAAAGATCCAGCAAGATTAGTAGAGAAATCAGTAAAAGGGATGTTACCTAAAAACAAATTAGGAGCAGACTTATTCCGTAATTTAACTGTTGTTGTTGGTACAGAGCACGCTCACGAAGCTCAAAAACCAAAAACAATTAACTTAAACGAATTCAAGTAATGGAAGTAATTCACAAAATTGGTCGTCGTAAGACCGCAGTTGCTCGTGTATACTTATCTAAAGGAGAAGGAAACATCACGATTAACAAAAAAGATTTAAATGACTACTTCACTACAGGTACATTACAGTACAAAGTAAAACAACCTTTAATGTTAACAGAAAATGAAGGTGACTTTGATATTAGAGTAAATGTATTTGGAGGTGGTATTACAGGACAAGCAGAAGCTGTACGTTTAGCAATCTCTCGTGCAATGTGCGAATTAGATGCTGAAAACAGAGGTATTCTTAAACCTGAAGGATTATTAACAAGAGACCCAAGAATGGTAGAGCGTAAAAAATTCGGTCAGAAGAAAGCTCGTAAGAAATTCCAGTTCTCTAAACGTTAATATTATTGCTAAAATTTTTAGCACAAAACAAAAAATTAA
Organism: Mesoflavibacter zeaxanthinifaciens subsp. sabulilitoris; assembly: GCF_014191595.1. Taxonomy (NCBI): domain Bacteria; kingdom Pseudomonadati; phylum Bacteroidota; class Flavobacteriia; order Flavobacteriales; family Flavobacteriaceae; genus Mesoflavibacter; species Mesoflavibacter zeaxanthinifaciens. The sequence continues at coordinate 73,375 of NZ_JACHWV010000005.1, forward strand.
ACTAGTTATTGTTGTACTTAGCCCAAAAGGCAAGTATAGTTTAGCATCTAAATAATTAAGGCGAATTTATTTTAATGACCACTTAATTATTGCTAATTCAACAGAACGTAAACTATTACAAAATGGCAGTAGAAGTAAAAGAATTACTTGAAGCAGGTGTACACTTTGGACACCTTACACGTAAGTGGGACCCAAACATGGCTCCTTACGTATACATGGAGCGTAATGGCATCCATATCATAAACTTATATAAAACAGCAGCTAAAATAGACGAAGCTGGTGCAGCGTTAGCAAAAATCGCAGCATCTGGTCGTAAAATTTTATTTGTTGCTACAAAAAAACAAGCTAAAGACATCGTATCAGAAAAAGCGGCAAGTATAAACATGCCTTACATTACTGAGAGATGGCCTGGTGGTATGTTAACAAACTTTGTTACTATCAGAAAAGCGATTAAAAAAATGGCTACTATTGATAGAATGAAGAAAGACGGAACATTTAATACGTTATCTAAAAAAGAACGTTTACAAGTTGACCGTTTAAGAGCTAAGTTAGAGAAAAACTTAGGATCTATCGTTGATATGACACGTTTACCAGGAGCTTTATTTGTTGTAGATATTAAGCGTGAGCACATTGCAATTAAAGAAGCACAAAAATTAAACATTCCTATCTTTGCTATGGTAGATACTAACTCTGATCCACGTGAGGTAGACTACGTAATACCAGCAAACGATGATGCTTCTAAATCTATTGATAAAATCTTAACGCACGTTACAGAAGCTATTACAGCAGGTCTTAACGAGCGTAAAGCAGAAAAAGCTGAGAAAGACGCTGCAAAAGCAGACAAAAAATCGGCTCCTAAAAAAGCAAAAGCTTCAAAAGAGGAAGAAGAATAAATTAACAATTTTCAAACATGAATAAGTCGTTTAGTTCTTTTCTTTACTGAAAATTAATTGAACGACTTTTTTTTAAATTATAACTTATTATGAGTGAAGTAAAAATTTCTGCAGCAGAAGTAAACAAGCTAAGAAAAGCTACTGGTGCAGGTATGATGGACTGTAAAAAAGCATTAGTAGAAGCTGGTGGAGACTTTGATCAAGCAATTGACGTTTTACGTAAAAAAGGTCAAAAAGTTGCTGAAAAAAGAGCAGATCGTGATTCTTCAGAAGGTGCTGCAATCGCTAAAGTAAACGATGATAACACAACTGGTGTTGCTATCGTATTAGGTTGCGAAACTGACTTTGTTGGTAAAAACGAATCTTTTGTTGCTTTAGCTAACGAAATGGCTGATAATGCTATCAACTTTGATAACAAAGAAGAATTTTTAGCTTCTGACTTTAATGGTATTTCAGTATCAGAAAAATTAGTAGAACAAACTGGTGTTATTGGTGAAAAATTAGACATCAATGCTTTTGAAAAAGTAAACGCACCTTACGTTGGTTCTTACGTACATATTAACAAAATTGCTGCTATCGTTGGTTTTTCTGCTGCTGTAGATAACGTAGAAACTTTAGCAAAAGACGTTGCTATGCAAATTGCATCTATGGGTGCATCAATCTTATCTTACAAAGATTTTGATCCAGCATACGTAGCTAGCGAAACTGAAGCAAGAATTGCTGCAATTGAAAAAGAAAACGAAGAGTTAGAACGTTTAGGAAAAACATTAAAAAATGTACCACAATACATTTCAATGTCACAATTAACTCCAGAAGTTTTAGCTCAAGCTGAAGAAGATGCTAAAGCACAATTAAAAGCTGAAGGTAAGCCAGAACAAATCTGGGATAAAATCTTACCAGGTAAAATGGAGCGTTTTATCTCTGATAACACAACTTTAGATCAAGAACAATGCTTATTAGATCAAAAGTTTATCAAAGACGAAAAAATGACTGTTGCAGAATACGTAAAATCTTATGGTGATGTTGAAATCACAGGATTTAAACGTGTAAGCGTAGGATAGTCTTTTATTGTAAACGCAATAAAACATAAATATAAAAAGCCATTACAACTTAGTAATGGCTTTTTTTAATGCCTTGAAGTCAAAAAAGACAAAACAAAAATTTTAATAATTTGATTTCAAAAAATTATGTAGCTTTGCTAAACTTTCAAAATTAAAATGAAATATAACCGAATTTTACTAAAACTATCTGGTGAAGCTCTTATGGGTAAGCGCCAATACGGTATAGATCCAGAACGATTAGCAGAATATGCAGAAGATATCAAACAACTAACCGACAAAGGTGTTGAAGTTGCCATAGTTATTGGTGGCGGTAATATCTTTAGAGGTGTTGCAGGAGCAAGTAATGGTATGGATCGTGTACAAGGTGACCATATGGGTATGCTTGCCACAGTAATAAACGGTTTAGCTTTACAAAGCGCTTTAGAAGACGCCAATGTAAAAACTAGACTTCAAACAGCCATCAAAATTAATGAAGTTGCCGAGCCTTTTATTAGAAGAAAAGCTTTAAGCCACTTAAGAAAAGGACGAGTTGTTATTTTTGGTGGAGGAACTGGTAACCCATACTTTACAACAGACTCTGCTGCAGTTTTAAGAGCAATCGAAATTGAAGCAGATGTCATTTTAAAAGGAACAAGAGTAGACGGAATTTATAATGCAGACCCAGAAAAAGATAAATCTGCAATAAAATTTGACCACATCACTTTTGATGATGTCATTAGACAAGGCTTAAAAGTAATGGATACTACAGCATTTACTTTAAGCCAAGAAAACAAATTACCAATCATAGTTTTTGATATGAACAAAAGAGGTAATTTGCTAAAAGTAGTTTCAGGAGAAAACATTGGAACAGAAGTTAATTTATAATTTTTATATATTTCAATTTTAAAAATTGGCTCAATTATTGAAAGAGCTTCGATAATAAATACATACTATGGAAGAAATTACATTTATTATAGATACTGCTAAAGAAGCAATGGATAAAGCAGTAAAACACTTAGAAAAACAATTTTTGAACATTCGCGCAGGTAAAGCTAGCCCTGCAATGTTAGGCAGTGTGATGGTTGATTATTATGGCTCTCAAACACCATTAAGTCAAGTTGCAAACGTAAATACACCAGACGGAAGAACCATTAGTGTTCAACCTTGGGAGAAAAATATGCTTCAAGAAATTGAAAAAGCAATTATGAATGCTAACCTTGGTTTTAACCCAATGAATAATGGTGATTTTATAATTATTAATGTACCGCCATTAACTGAAGAACGCAGACGTGATTTAGCAAAACAAGCAAAAGCTGAAGCAGAAGATGCTAAAATTGGTGTAAGAAACGCAAGAAAAGAAGCTAATAACGACATTAAAAAAACAGATGATGCTTCTGAAGATGTACAAAAAAATGCTGAGGCAGACGTACAAGATCTTACCGATAAATACGTTAAAAAAATTGACGAAATTTTAGCGATTAAGGAAAAAGAAATTATGACCGTTTAATGATTTAAGCGACTGTTAAAGTCGCTTTTTTTATTTCTTCTTTTTTAATATATTTTATTTTGGATCGTTTTTAGTTTGAATGTTAAAACACAAATACACTTCTACCTTATTTTTATGCACTACAATATTTTTGTTTAGTGTAAGTTTTGCGTTTTCTCAAACACCAAAAGATAGTACTGCTGCGGTTAATGATTCAATTAAAAAAGCCAACTTTTTAAACCGTTTAGGAAATGGTTTTTTCCCTACCAAATTTTTAGATATTGATCTAAGATACTTAGTCAAGTTTAACCAATACGAAGGATTAAGATCTGGACTTGGTGGACAGACAAGCAATGAATTTTCGGATAAATACCGAATTAATGCTTACTTAGTTTATGGTTTTGTAGATAAAAAATCTAAATATAGTATTGGTGGCGGTGTTAGAGTTGCTCCAAAAACCAATACATGGATTAACCTTTCATATACTGATGATTTACAAGAAACAGGAAGCACGCAATTTATTTTAGACAAACGCTTTTTTCAGTTTTTTGAGCCTCGATTATTAAACATAGACTTATTTCATAAGCACATCACTACAAAACTATCTGTTGAGCATGAAATTTCACCTAAATTATTAACCGAGACTCAATTTTCAACAAGTAATATTAGCCCAACTTACAGTTATAATTTTATTGCTAATAATTCTATCTACCATGCGTTTGAAGTATCACTTGCTAAGATAGCTTTTCAATATAATCCGTTTGATAAATTTGATGTAAAAGGTAACAAACAAACATTGGTTAAAAGTGGTTTTCCTAAATTTACTTTACAGTACACTAAAAGTTTTAAAGACGTCTTTGGTGCAGACTTTAACTTTTCTAAAGTAGATTTTAGAACAATTCAAAAGTTTAACCATAAGAATAATGCTAATACATTACTAACATTTACTGCTGGTTTTGCTCATGGTGATACGCCTTTAACTCATTTATACCATGCTTACCCAAATAATATCAGAAAAGAAACCATTTTGCAACGTTTTTCTGTAGCCGGCATAAATAGTTTTGAAACTATGTTTTTTAACGAGTTTTTCTCAGATAAGTTTACCACATTTATTGTAAAACATTATTTTGCTCCTTTTAAAATTACAGAACGTTACCAACCACAATTAGTTTTAATTTCTAGATATGCATTAGGTAATATGAGTAATATTGACAGGCATCAAAATCTTGATTTTAATACGCTTGACAAAGGTTACACAGAAACCGGATTTGAAATTAACAAATTGCTTTTTGGTTTTGGCTTAAGTGCTACTTACAGATATGGTGCCTATCACCTACCAAAAGAAGAAGATAATATTGCTGTCAAATTCACTTTCAATATTACTCTGTAAACTTATTTAAATACAAATCTGCTTTTAAACAATGTAAAGCTTTTAAAAATTATAAAGCAAACAATATTAAAAACATTTTTAACCTTGATTGCCTAGTAAATACATTGGTTTTACATACCTTTGCATGATTTTTTGAAGCAATATGTTAAAACTTTTTTCAAATAACTTCTGGGATTTTATAGCTCGTAAAATTTTGCGTAACAAAATTGGTATTCTATTAGGCATCATTGTCATTACCATTTTATTAAGTACGCAATGGAAATACATGCGTTTTACATACACAGAAGCAAACCTTTTACCAGACGACCACGAAGTAAACATTAAGTACAACGAGTTTTTAAAGGTCTTTGGAGAAGAAGGTAATTTGATTGTTTTAGGTATAAAAGACCCTAAACTTTTTACTGTTGAAAAACTTAATGCATGGAATAACCTATCAGAAAGTTTTAAATCTGCTCCAGAGGTAGAGACTGTAATTTCTATAAAGGATCTTCAAAAACTTGTAAAAGATACAGATAAAGAACAATTTAAATTAGAACCTTTTATAAAAGATTCTATAAAGTCTATTGCTCAAATTGAAACTTTACAAGACGAGCTTTTTAATAAATATCCGTTTTACGATAACTTTTTATTTAATAAAAAAAGTAAAACTGTTAGAACTGCTATATATTTAAAAAAAGATATAGTTAATACACCTGCAAGAAAAGATTTTGTTTTAAATAATCTTGAAGAAAACATTAAAGCATTTGAGACTGCAAATAATATGCAGGTTCGCGTTTCTGGCATGCCATATATTCGTACATTAAATGCTCAAAATATTGTTGACGAGATAAATCTTTTTGTAATAGCTGCTCTTGTTGTTACATCCTTAATTTTCTTTTTATTCTTTAGATCTTTTAGAGCTACTTTAATTTCATTAATAGTCGTTTGTATTGGTGTTATGTGGACACTTGGATTTCTAGGAATGCTTAAATACGAAATTACAGTACTTACTGCATTAATACCGCCATTAATTATCGTTATTGGTATACCTAACTGTATTTTCTTAATCAATAAATACCAACACGAGGTAAAATCTCATGGTAATAAAGTAAAGAGTTTACAGCGTGTTATAACCAAAGTTGGTAACGCCACGTTAATGACTAATGTTACCACTGCATCTGGGTTTGCAACATTTATTTTAACAGAAAGTACGTTATTAAAAGAATTTGGTGTTGTAGCATCGTTAAGTATACTTGCCATTTTCATACTATGCTTGCTTATAATTCCTATAATTTACACCTTTTTACCTTATCCAAAAGAGAGACATTTAGAACATTTAAACAAACGTTGGATTGGTGGTTTTGTAAATTGGATGGAACATATGGTTAGAGAAAAACGTATTACCATTTACATTACGTCGTTAGTTCTTTTAGTAGTCTGTATAATAGGTATTTATCAAATACGTATATCTGGAAGTTTAATAGAAGATATGCCAAAAAAGGCACAATTCTTTAAAGACATTCGTTTTTTTGAAGAAGAATTTAATGGCATCATGCCATTAGAAATTATGGTAGACACCAAACGTAAAAAAGGCGTTATGAAGCTGTCTACTCTAAAACGCATGGATAAAATTGAAGAGTTTATTGTAGAAACTCCAGAATTATCAAAACCAATTTCAGTTGTAGATTTAGTTAAATACTCAAAACAAGCATACTACAACGGAAATCCAAAATACTATCAATTACCAACTAGTCAAGAAAACAGCTTTATTTTAAGCTATGCTAAAAATTCGTCATCAGACGTAGATTTACTTTCAAATTTTGTAGATAGTACAGGTCAATATGCACGCATTACCACCTTTATGAAAGATATTGGTACTGATAGAATGGAGCGTATTCAAGAAAATTTACAAGAAAAAATAGATAACACTTTCCCTAAAGAACGTTACAATGTAACTATGACTGGTAAAGCGTTGGTATTTCAAAAAGGGACAAAATACTTAGTCAAAAATCTAGCTATTTCGTTAAGCTTAGCCATTTTATTAATATCACTATTTATGGCGTATATGTTTCGTTCATTCAGAATGATAGTAGTGTCGCTAATTCCTAACCTTTTACCTTTAGTAGTAACAGCAGGATTAATGGGTTATTTAGGTGTACCTATAAAACCATCTACAATCTTAGTATTTAGTATTGCTTTTGGTATATCTGTGGACGATACCATTCACTTTTTAGCAAAATATAGACAAGAGTTACAAGCCAATAACTGGAAAATTAAAAAATCGGTTTATGGCGCTTTACGCGAAACTGGCGTTAGTATGTTTTATACATCTATAGTACTATTTTTTGGATTTTCAGTATTTATCATTTCTAGTTTTGGTGGTACCGTTGCACTTGGTGCTTTAGTATCCGTAACGCTATTATTTGCCATGCTATCTAACTTACTATTGTTACCATCATTACTACTTTCTTTAGAAAGAAATATTGCCAATAAAGAAGTATTAAAAAAACCTGCAATAAATATTATTCCTGAAGAAGATAATGAAGAGGTATCTATTTCTGATAAGGAATAAATAAAAAACTCTATTTTTGAATTAAAATTTTTTAAAATGAATCAATATACAGTCGCTACATTATTAGAAGAAACTAAATTTCAAGAAGTACATATAAAAGGTTGGGTACGTACCTTTAGAGCAAATCGTTTTATAGCTTTAAACGACGGTTCTACAATTAATAATATACAATGTGTAGTTGATTTTGAAAATACAGATGAAAACATCTTAAAACGCATTACAACTGGTGCTGCTGTTGCCATTACTGGTGATTTAGTAGAAAGTCAAGGTAAAGGCCAAAAAGTAGAGATTGCAGTAACTAATATTGAAATTTTAGGAGATTCTGACGCAGAAACTTACCCTATTCAACCTAAAAAACACACGTTTGAGTTTTTAAGAGAAAATGCACATTTACGTACAAGAACAAACACATTTAGTGCAGTGATGCGTTTAAGATCTGCATTGTCTTTTGCTATTCATAAATATTTTAATGATAATGGATTTTACTACATGCACACGCCAATAATTACAGGAAGTGATGCAGAAGGTGCAGGAGAAATGTTCCGCGTAAGCGCATTAGACCCTAAAAATCCACCATTAACAGAAGACGGAGACGTAAACTATAAAGAAGACTTTTTTGGTAAAGAAACTAACCTTACAGTTTCTGGTCAATTAGAAGCCGAAACTTACGCAATGTCTTTAGGTAAAGTCTACACGTTTGGACCAACATTTAGAGCAGAAAACTCTAACACATCACGTCACTTAGCAGAGTTTTGGATGATTGAGCCTGAAGTAGCTTTTATGGATCTTGCTGGTAACATGGATTTGGCAGAAGATTTTATGAAAAGCGTTATCACTTACGTTTTAGAAAATTGCCAAGACGATTTACAGTTTTTAGACGACCGTTTATTTAACGAAGAAAAAACAAAACCACAAGCAGAACGTAGCGATATGCGCCTAATAGAAAAATTAAAGTTTGTAACAGAAAACAACTTTAAGCGCGTAAGCTATACAGAAGCAATAGATATTTTACGTAACAGTAAACCAAACAAGAAGAAAAAATTTAAATATATTATAGAAGAATGGGGCGCAGATTTACAATCTGAGCACGAACGTTTTTTAGTTGAAAAACACTTTAAATGTCCTGTAATTTTATTTGATTATCCAGCAAATATCAAAGCATTTTACATGCGTTTAAACGAAGACGGAAAAACGGTAAGAGCAATGGATATTTTATTCCCTGGTATTGGAGAGATTGTTGGAGGATCACAACGTGAAGAGCGTTTAGACGTTTTAAAAGAAAAAATGTCTGCGTTAGATATTCCAGAAGAAGAATTATGGTGGTACTTAGACTTACGTAAATATGGTACTGCAGTACACTCTGGATTTGGTTTAGGGTTTGAGCGTTTAGTTATGTTTGCAACAGGTATGACAAACATTAGAGACGTTATTCCTTATCCAAGAACACCTCAAAACGCAGAGTTTTAAATAAATCATAATCCTACAACTATTTAAATTCTTGTAGGATTTTTTTATTATTTTTATAATTCATCATAATCTTTATGCTTAAACAATATTTACAGTTCAAATTATCGCAAAAATTGTCTCCGCAACAAATTCAATTAATGAAATTGATCCAGTTGCCTACACAAGCTTTTGAACAACGTTTAAAGCAAGAATTAGAAGAAAATCCAGCACTAGAAACTGGTAAAGAAGAAAGAAAAGACGATTTTGATGATAATTTTGACAACAGTCAAGATGATTATGAAGATAACGATAAGATTGAAGCAGAAGATATTAATGTTGATGATTATTTAAGTGATGACGAGATACCAGATTATCGTACAAGCGCAAATAATTACAGTGCAGATGATGACGAAAAAAGTGTCCCTTATGCATCAGGAACAACATTTACCCAACATTTAATAAATCAATTAAACACGTTTAGACTATCTGACGAAGAACGAGATATTGCAGAATTTTTAGTTGGAAGTGTTGATGAAAGCGGTTACATAAGAAGAAGCTTATCAGATATTGTAGACGACTTAGCCTTTACACAAAGCGTTTATACGGATGAAGAAAAAGTAGAAAATATACTTAAAAAAGTACAACAATTAGATCCTGCTGGTGTTGCAGCAAGAAGTCTTCAAGAATGTTTAAGTATTCAATTACATCGTAAAGAAAAACATCCAGATGTTGAGCTTGCAATTGAAATTATAGATCAAGCTTTTGAAAAATTCACAAAAAAGCATTACAAAAAATTAATGCAAAAGTTTGATGTCAGTGAAGAGCAATTAAAAGAAGCTATACATGAAATTGAACGTCTTAACCCTAAACCTGGCGGTTCTTACTCAGGAAATAATCGTATTGTAGAGCATGTTGTACCAGATTTTGCTATCAAAATAGTTGATGGAGAGTTAGAGCTTACTTTAAACGGGCGTAATGCTCCAGAGCTTCATGTATCTAGAGAATACAATAACATGCTTAAAGGCTACAAAGAGTCTAAAGATAAAAGCAAACAGCAAAAAGATGCAGTGTTATTTATAAAACAAAAATTAGATGCTGCAAAATGGTTTATAGAAGCTATAAAACAGCGTCAACAAACACTTTTTGTTACGATGAGTGCAATAATGCATTATCAAAAAGAATACTTTTTAACTGGTGACGAGCGTAAGCTAAAACCAATGATTTTAAAAGACATTGCTGACGAGATTGATATGGATGTTTCTACAGTCTCACGCGTTGCAAATAGTAAATATGTAGATACACCTTATGGTACCAAATTGATTAAAGAATTTTTCTCAGAATCTATGACTAATGATCAAGGTGAAGAAGTATCTACTAGAGAAATTAAAAAAATATTAGAAACTGTTATTGAAGAAGAAGACAAGAAAAAACCTTTAACAGATGCAGCTTTATCTAAAATTTTAAAAGAAAAAGGATACCCTATAGCAAGACGTACTGTAGCAAAATATAGAGAACAGCTTGATATACCTGTAGCAAGGTTAAGAAAGACCATTTAATGAAGTGGTTAATAAAAAGCATATCATTTATATTTCATCCTATTGTAATGCCTTTAATTGCGGTAGTGTTTTACTTTCATAAAACACCAAGGTTTATACCAGAACAATGGGTTGATGCTAAAATTATTTCCCTTACTATTCTTTCTGTATTTTTACCTATATTAATTTATTATTTATTAAAAACCTTAGGAAAAGCTGAAAGTATTTACCTTAAAAGTACAGAAGAAAGAATTTTTCCTTTACTAATTAATATCTTTATAATAGGTTTAATTATATACCGTGTATTTCCATCGTATCAAATAATAGAATTATATTACTTCTTTATTGGTGTATTAATCTCTAATATTACCGCTTTAGTTTTAAACATAACTAAATTTAAAGTTAGTTTACACATGACTGCTGTTGGTGGTGTTTTTATGTTTTTTATTGGATTTGCTATTCACTTTAGCAAAAATATAAATGGCACATTAGCACTAATGGCTATTATTACAGGCGCTATTGCTACTTCTAGGCTATATTTAAAAGCTCATACTCTTAAAGAACTTATAATAGGCTTAATGATAGGCGCTATACCACAAATTATAGTAGAAAATTATTGGCTATAAATTTAAAGAATATAAAACATCAAACCTATTTTGATATCAGTCATATCAATAGGATTGTTATTAACATTACTATTGTCAAAAATTGGGTTTAGTCCGTAGTATAAATGAAAATTCCAAGTACTATAACCTGCACTTAAGGTTAACCCATATTGAAGCGTATTAAAGCTGTCTATTTGCTTTATTCTTATGTTTTCAGGTTCTCCTTCGTACTTAGAAGAGTTAGAAAAAACATAACCAAATTTAACTCCAGTATAAATTCTCCAGAAATTATATTCTTTTGCTTTAGATGTTCTCCATCTAAACTCGATCGGTAATTCAACTATTGAAGTGTAAAACTTATTTTTAGAGTAATTAACATCATCATTAATTACAGAAAAATTTATCTCCTTATTATTTTCAGAGATTAAAAGATTTTGGTTATAACTATTAAAAGATAAACCTAAACCAACTCCTATAGCTTTGTTTCGTTTTTTATTAATTGGCATATCCCTTATAAAACCGAAGTGAAACCCGCTTGAAAACTTATTTTGATTAACTCCATTGGGTTTATTGTTTAGTAGGTTATAAGTAACACCTAAATAAAACTGATCTTCTCTATAAAGCGAATCTGTTACGTTAGGAAATGGAGACTCTTCTTCTTGGGCCAAAAGAGACGTATAACTAAGTATAAAAAATAATATTAACCTAAACTTCATTTTTAAAACTAATAAGTATAAAGGTATAAAAAACAAAAGGTGTTTTGAAAATCAAAACACCTTTTGTTATAAAATTAAGAGTATTCTTATTTAAGTGCACTACCTTTTTTAGTAGTGTAATTAATTTTAAGTTGTCCAGCTTTACGTAAAGCTTGTTCTATATCAGAAACTAATCCCATATTTGTTGATTTATCTACTTTTAAAGCAGTAATTAACTTAGGAATTTCTTCTTCACGTTTACTAGCACGTTCTGCAGCAACAAAAACACCTATATCGTTTATATCGGCAAGTTTGTCATTTAACTGAATTCTTGCTTCAGTACCATATCTGTCTTTATAACTGTCACTAGGTGGACCTGCATAAATAAACATGATTAAGTTTTTCTGACCTAATTTTTCAGTATCTGCAGCAGACGGCAAATTGTTTTTTATCTTCAAACTACTGTCTCTCATTACGGTTGCTACCATGAAAAAGAATAATAGCATGAATACAATATCCGGTAAAGATGCTGTAGAAATTGCTGGTAGCTCATTACTACCTTTCTTTTTAAATTTTGACATAGTTTTTAATTAAAATTGTGGTTCTGCTTTAGATATGATTCTAGGATATTTTTTCTTAATATTCTCTATCTTATCTTTTAGTTTCTCGCTTTTAAACTCTGAAGACTTAGAGTCATCATAAGTTGCTTCCATTTCTTTAAAAGAACGGTTGTAAAGCTTTTGAGATAATTTTTCTCTTAACTCAGAATAAGCGCTTACTAGTTGATCATAAACTGTAATAAACGTCTCATAATCGGTAGCTCTAGAGTGAGTTATCGAAATAATCGCTTTTGTAGGATGATCTGATGATTCTGGATTACGTTCTCCACTACAATAATCACATCTCTCTCCTTCTGCGCTTTGCCCGCCTCCGTTATCAATAAACTTTAATGCAGCAGCTTTAAGATCTTTAATTTCCATTAAATCTCCTTCAACCAACATTTGGTTGCTCTTGTTAAGCTCAACTGTAAAGATATTCTTCTGCTTAATTTTAACTTCTGGTGGCGGAATATCTGGTGGTAACTTAGAGTTAATACCAGAATCCACTTCTATAGTAGTTGTTACTAAGAAGAATATTAATAATAAGAAGGCAATGTCAGCCATAGAGCCTGCATTAACTTCTGGTGCTGATCTTTTTGCCATAATTTATTTTATTAATTTTTTGATACCTGAGAATAACATTGCTCCTGCTGCAGTTAGTATTAACACATAAAATGCGATTAATCCTGCTCCAACCATATGAGATTCTCCTTCTGTAGCTGGGTTACCTCCGTACTTGTAAACCATCGTATCTCCTCCTGATACAGCATAAGATACAATTAGCACTGCTAAGAATGCTCCTACACCTATTAACGTATTTTTTAGAGATCCAGTATTTGAAAATAAATTTTTAAATACAAAAATGATTACTGATAAAAGGATAATAAAAAGTACTATGTATGCTACATAAGACATGTAGTCTACAACAGCATTGTCTCCTGCTTTAATAGCTTCGTCTCCTGTTGCTAAAATACCAATTAATAAACCTATACCAGCTAAACTCAATACTAAAGCAACTATTTTTAAAATCTTGTGCATAATCTTTAATTTTTAAAGTTAGTAATTGAGTGAATTATTTCTTGTACTTAGATAACATATCGATTAAAGTGATAGAAGAATCTTCCATGTCATTAACGATGCTATCAATTTTTGCAATAATATAGTTATAAAAAATTTGTAAGATAATTGCTACGATAAGACCAAATACTGTAGTTAATAAGGCTACTTTAATACCTCCTGCTACTAATGATGGTTGCATATCTCCAGCTGCTTCAATTTTATCAAAAGCTTGGATCATACCAATTACCGTACCCATGAATCCTAACATTGGTGCTAATGCGATAAATAAAGAAATCCAAGAAACGTTTTTCTCTAATTGTCCCATTTGTACTCCACCGTAAGCTACTACTGCTTTTTCTGCAGCTTCTAAGTCTCCATCTGCTCTATCTAAACCTTGGTAAAAGATAGAAGCAACAGGTCCTTTTGTATTACGACAAACTTCTTTTGCAGCTTCAATTCCTCCAGATTGTAAAGCGTCTTCTACATCTTGAGTTAATTTTTTAGAATTTGTAGTAGATAAGTTTAAAAAGATAATTCTTTCAATAGCAATTGCTAAACCAAGAATTAAACATAATAATACAATCCCCATAAATCCTGGTCCACCTTCTATAAAACGCTTTTTAAGTTCTTGGTGGAATCCTAATTCTTCAGCTGGCGCATCTGCAGCTTCATTAGAATCTTCTTGAGTTAAGACTACAGTTGTTGCAGTTGTCATTGCAGCATTTGCAGTTGCGTTAGCTGTTCCGAAAGCCATAATACATGCTATAGCTAGGATAGAAAATAATCTTTTCATTTTGTTCTTCTTAATTTTATTAGTTAAAGTGTTAAAGATATAAAAAATTATGTAATCTGAAATAAAAAACTACGCAGAGAGGAAGGGATTCGAACCCTCGATACGCTATTAACATATACACACTTTCCAGGCGTGCGCCTTAAACCACTCGGCCACCTCTCTGTAATTACTTATTTGTTCTTACAGCACGGCAAATAACAAAAAAATATTCTAAAGCTGAAATTTTAGACGTTAATTTTAGGTCATTTCACCTCTTAAGGACGTTTCAAATATGGTTTTGAATAAGTTAGGAGAAATATTTTGCCCCAATAAATACATCATTTTTACTAAAGCAGCTTCTGTAGTAATGTCTTTTCCAGAGATTAAACCTATTCTTTTAAGGTTTTCGCTAGTTTCGTATCTTCCCATAATTACACTTCCTCCAGAACATTGGGTGACATTAACTATATGTATACCTTTTTTTGTGGTTTCTCTTAATAAATCTAAAAACCATGGTTCTGTAGAGCAGTTTCCTGCCCCATAAGTTTCTAAAACGACACCTTTTAATCCTTCACTTTTAAAAATTGATTCTAAAACTTGTTTTGTGATGCCAGGGAATAGTTTTACAAGCGCTATATTTTCATCTAAATTTTTATGTACAATTAAGTCTTTTCTTGGGTTTGGCTTCCACAAGTATTCATTATTAATTTTAAGATGCACACCGCTTTCTGCTAAATCTGGATAATTTAGGCTTGCAAAAGCTTCAAAATGTTCTGCGTTGATTTTTGTAGTTCGGTTGGCACGATACAATTTATATTCAAAATACAAACAGACTTCTTTGATTATAGGTTTGTTATAATATTGAAGCGATGCTATTTGAATTGACGTAATTAAATTTTCTTTAGCATCTGTACGTAAATCTCCTATTGGCAATTGTGAACCAGTAAAAATAACTGGTTTTGCTAAATGTTCTAACATAAAACTTAAAGCTGATGCTGTATAGCTCATGGTATCACTTCCATGAAGCACTACAAAACCATCAAAAGCTTCGTATTTGTTTTCAATAATTTCAGCAATTTGCGTCCAATATTTTGGTTGCATGTTACTAGAATCTATTGGATCTTTAAACGATATGGTTTCTATATTACAGTCTAATAGCTTTAACTCTGGTATACGTTTAAGAAGATTGTTAAAATCGAAAGCTCGTAACGCTCCAGTTTCTGGGTCTTTTATCATACCAATGGTTCCACCGGTGTAGATTAAAAGTATGTTAGGTATGGTTTTAGTCATTTCGATTTATGATTTTTAGATTAAATACCAAAAACGTCTTTTGAATTTTCTGTAGTGATCTCAGCTATTTTTTCTTCTGAAACTTGATAAATATCCGATAATTTTTCTAATACTTTAGTAATGTAACTACTTTCATTACGTTTACCTCTATATGGCGTTGGCGCTAAATAAGGCGCATCGGTTTCTAAAACAATATGTTTTAAATCGATTTGATTTAAAAACTGATCTATTTTTCCGTTTTTAAACGTTGCTACGCCACCAATTCCTAATTTCATATTATAGCTTATGGCTTGTTTTGCTTGTTCTAAACTTCCTGTAAAGCAATGAAAAATACCGTATAAATTATCTCCTTTTTCTTCTTCTAAAATTTCAAACACCTCATCAAATGCATCACGACAATGTATTACTATTGGTAACTCGTGCTGTTTTGCCAATTGTATTTGTTGTCTAAAGGCATCTTGCTGAATTGATAATGTGGATTTATCCCAATATAAATCTATTCCTATTTCGCCAATTGCATAAAACTTGTGCTTATCCAACATGTCTACTACATGCTCTAACTCTTGATTATAATTATCTTTTACATGTGTTGGATGTAAACCTGTCATTAAAAACACATTGTTAGGATAATCTTTTTCTAGAGCTAACATGCCTTCTGTATAAGTGCTATCTATTGCTGGCACAAAAAAACGTGTTACACCTGCGTCTAATGCACGTTGCATCATTTGGTCTCTATCTTCGTCAAAAGCTTCACTATATAAATGTGTATGGGTATCTGTAATTATCATGTTGCAAAAGTAAAAAAGTCATCTTGTTTAAGATGACTTTTTAAGGCTTATTTAAAATTGATTTTTAATATAGCTTATTGAGTAATTTTTGTGCTTGCTTATAATCTTCGGCGTCTTCTGAGATGTTCTTTAACACGTTTTTACAAGCTTCTAAATTATCTTGTTTTAATTTGCTTAAGGCTAAATACCACATCGCTTTATTTTTATAGATTGAATTACCTTCTGATATTGCTTTTAATAATTCATCTGCTTCACTAAATTGATTGGTTTCAATCAACGTGATGCTTTTATAAAGTTGAACTTCAGTATTATTAGAATCTTCTTCTAAAATTTGATTAAAAAGCAACTCTGCCTCTTCATAGTTTTTAGTATTAAATGCCGTTTCAGCTTCTTTTAATAGCGCATCATTATCGCCTCTTACCGTTAAACTAATTTGATCGTAATTAGCAAAATCTGAATAACTTGGATCACTTGAAAATTGATTAAACACAAAAAATCCAAGTAACAACACAACACTTGCAGCTATTGCAAACTTGTAAAAACCAGATGATTTTTTCACGTTTACTTCTTCTTGTTGTGCATTTAGTTTTGAAAAATAATTATGAGATATATTGTCTAAATTGGCTCTAAAATCCATTGTTTTTTCTTCGTTTCCAATTTCGTGATCTAAGTGCGCAGAAATATCTTTATATATACTAAAAGATTGCTTAAAAGCTTTGTCAGTTTCTAATCTAGTTTCAAAAGCATTTGTAGCATTTTCATCTAAATTGCCTGACAAATAATCTTCAAAAAGGATGTACTCTTGTTCTTCCATAACATTAATAATTTAGCTGATTAAACGTTGGCGACTCTTGTACCATTTTTGTTAGCTGTCCTATGCATAAAGATTTTTTCTTTCGCGCATAAGCGTAACTTACATTAAGACTTGCTGCGACTTCTTCCATAGATTTTATTTTAAAAGTTGCATTTAGTAAGTCTTTACAAGCTTTTCCTAATTGGTCAAACATTTGATTAAATAAGTTTTGCTTGTTTTCAAAAATGGACGTTTCAAACACAAATTGAGCTGCATCGTCATCTTTAGATAACACCTCTTCGTTAATTGTTACCTCCTTATTATTAATTTTTTTTAAAGTATTTAACCATTTACGCTTACACAATAAAAAAAAGTACGCATCAAAAGGACAGGTTAACTGTAAGTTTTTCTGTATTGCTTGGTTATAAATTGTAATAATGGTGTCTTGTACTACATCTTGCGCATACTCTTCGTCACCACTATTTTGCTTCACATAGTTAATTACTTTAGGCACAAACTTGTCATATATAGTCTGTATGATAAAGGAATTATTATTGACCAATCCATCTATATACTTCTGGTCTTCGTGTACTTTTTTATTACTCATAAGCCCTTTGTTTTAAACGAATTTAAAAAAAGTTGAACAAAATAGGGTAACAATTTTTAAATGGATTTGATATAAGGGTGAATAAGCCAAAAGGCAACACAACTTAAAACGAAACAACAATTTAAAAATTAGAAATTATGAAACGTACAATTTTAATTATCGCAGCAGTAGTATTTGGATTATTAAACCTTAACGCTACAACAATAACAACAGAGCCTAACAGTGTAACAACTGCAACAATGACCAAAGACGATTTAGTAAAAGTCTATGATTGGTATGTAAAAACAACTACTGGTAAATTTAGAGGAACAGCAAAAACATTATTTGACGCTAAAAGACGCGCCAATTTAGTTGGACAAAACGAAGTAGTATTAGAACAAAAAATCAGCAACTATTTCATTTTAAAAAGTGAATTAAATAAGAAAGAAAACAGACTTTACTTCTGGGAAGTAAAAAGCGAAAAAGGTGAAGCTAAAGGATTTTCAACTTCAGAAGTTTCAGCAAAAAAGATGATTCAATTAGTTGCCAAAGGAGACGTAATCTCATATAAAATCATAGCTAGTAAACGATTAAAATAAAATTAATAAAAAAACAGGGTAACAAAATCCTTACCCTGTTTATATAAAAGTGTAACACATAAAAATTAGAAATCATGAAAATTACAACAAAATTTCACGAACACTTAAACAATAATAAGTACGTGAGTAAAACTTTAATTAACACAAAACAAATTTTAGGATCTTTATTATTAACTACATTATTATTTAGTAGTTGTAAAACAACAGACGACAACGATTTACCACCGTTTGAACCAAATCCAGCAACTGCACAAGAGTTTAAAAACATTAAAGATGAAGCGTTAGCAGACATTACTCAAAACTTCAGTTTTAATTCTGACGACGGATATATTACATTAACTTCAGAAAACGGTGTGCAATTAGGAATAAACGGTGACTGTTTAACCCTTAACGGAAACGAAATTACAGGTAACGTAGATATTGAGTATGTTGAAATTTTTGAAAAAGGTAACATGCTTACCACTAACAAACCTACAATGGGTACAATGCCTAATGGCGATAAAGCTATGCTTTTAACTGGTGGCGAATTTTTTATCGAAGCGACTCAAAACGGTCAAATTTTAGATACAAACTGCGCATTTAACTTATCAATACCAACAAGCTTAACTGGTGGAGCAGACCCAGAAATGGTACTTTGGGAAGGTACAATTGATGAAGATGATAATTTAACTTGGGATGAAGTTGAAGACGCAACTGGACAAGGTGGTGTTTTTGTAGAAGGTGGACAATATTATGCCTTTTTAAACAACTTTGGATGGTCTAACGTAGATCGTTTTTATAGTGATCCTAGACCAAAAACTCAAATACAAGCACAAGCACCAGTAGGATATAACTTTACAAACAGTGCTATATATTTATCGTATGACGGAGAAGATACTGGTCTTGCAGCCTTAGACACTTATGATGGTGAACTAAATTTATTTAGTGAGCATTACGGGCAAATCCCAATTGGTTTAGAGTGTCATGTTATTTTTGTAACCGAAGATAATGGTCAATGGAGGTATGCTATTAAAGCAGTTACGATTGCAGAAAATGATATAATCACATTTACATTTGAAGATACTTCAGTAACCTCAGAAGCTAGTTTAATTTCAATAATAAATGCGCTACCATAATCAATTTACCTACTTAGCAAAAACCAGAAATTTACGTTTCTGGTTTTTGTGTTTTACCAAATCAAAATAATTATCGTTACATTTAATTACTTAATTCACAGAGTCATGAAACATTTTATCGCTATAATCCTTACTGTCTTTGCTGTTGTTTTGTGCTATTCTCAAGAAAATATTGCAAAAGACACCATGCAACGCATAGCCACAATAGAGCATAAATTTGAAGGAAACCAAGTAAAGTTTAGACCAAACGCGCCAGAATTAAACCAAATTGCTGGAGCACCTAAAGCGTTTTATACTAATTATTGGGAATTTGGTGATGGCACCTACAGCAAAGAAAACAACCCTACAAAAACCTATAAAAAGCCTGGTGAATACGAAGTCCGCTTATGGGCAACCAACAATTACGATACTGGTAAAACTCCAACCTCAAGACCTAAAAAAATTAAGGTTACAAATGTAGATGAAAGCTATAATGAGGAAGCAAGTATGACCACAAATTTTGATTTACAACGCAATCGCGAGCCTGTTCCAGAAGAAGAATTTGTCGTTATTGTTAAATACAAAAACACAAAGGATTATGTCACCAATGGTAAAGTTTTTCTGTTTTATAATGAAAAACAATTTAAAGCAGACAATTTTGAAATTTCAGAAAGCAGAATGTATCATAATGAAAATGAAATTAACACCGAAGATTTAGTATTCACTTCCAAATTAGATACCGATAATTATTACGCTTCCGCGGAAAACAAAATACTTAAACTACAATTAAAACTTCAAGACTCTACCGAAAAGCAAAACCTACCATTAACCTTAGAAGAATCTAAAGCTAAATACAACAACAGCACTGCGTTTACCTTTAAAAACATGCAACCAAACGAAGAGCGCAACGTATTCTACACCATAAAAACTACGCCAGAAATGATTAAAGATACTAGCGCTATTGTTAGCGTTAGAGGCATATATGTACCAGATGAAAACTACGATAATCACAACGTCAAAGACATGGAAATGGAAATAGTCACATCTCATGATCCAAACAAAATGTCTACCAGCGCTTTTTTAATGAATTATAGATTGGTGCGTTTTAAAAAGCCAAAATTTAAAATCAAATTTCAAAATAATGGCGAAGGACCAGCAAGAACAATTCGTTTAGAAACTGATATTCCAGAGATTTTTGACAAATCAACTATTGAGGTTTTAGACATGTATCCTAAGGTTAAAATTTGCCCAAAATACGATGTAGAATACAGTTGTTTAGATACTACGTATACGCAAAAACAAGCCATTTTCACCTTTAAAAACATTTACTTACCTGGTAGCGAGCAAAAAAATGTCAAAGAATACGACTCGACAAAAGGTTTTGTAAAATACAGAATTAAGTTTGGTAAAAACTTTCATAAAATTAAAACCAAATCAAGAACAGCAATCATATTTGACAAAAACGAACCTATAATTACCAACTACTCTACTACTCGTTTTATGCCTGGTATTTCTATTGGTGCAAAAGCGGGTTATAATTACTTTTTTGATTTAGACAATTCTAAAAGTTATTTTGTTGGCGCAACACTTTCACCTTACAAATCGTATCGATTTTATTGGCAAGTCGAGTTATTAAATAGTTTGCATGAGTTTGATGGTAGCACTCAAATTTCAGAGCAATTTACAGATAACGGTGCTACTGGCGAATTATTTTTTAGACGTACAACAACATCTACAAGCTATAACAATATAGATTGGGAAGTTCCCGTTTTATTAAGGTATAACGTCAATAATTACATTGGTTTGGGTGCTGGTTTACAAGGAATGATTTCGGTTAGTCAAAAAGAAAGCACAACAACAACCATAGAAGATTACGAAAACATAAATACGGTTCCTGGCGCATTAATTAGTAGCGAAACTATATCTACTGAAAACAAAGCATCTTTTACCAATTTTAGAAGTGGTTTTTTAGTTGAAGCTACAGCTGGTTTTGCTAGAATTGGACCAAGCATTGGTGCTAGATACGTTTTCAACTTTAAAGACAATTACAACTATATGCAGTTTTATGCGATTTGGAAATTTTGATAAAAAACGAATTAATTTATAAATGAAATACAGCCTCATTTTCCTTCTTCTACTTTCCTTTTCTACTGCTTTTTCGCAAGATTTAGAAGAAGCTATTTATGTGGCTACAGAAAAATTTAATGCTAATAGAACTGCTGAAAGTTTTTCAACTTTACTAAAAAAAGAAACAGATTTTAGACCAAAAATCAAAACTATTGATGAGCAGTTAGCGTATTTCTTTTTATTGATTAATAAAGGACATTATTTAGACAATATAAACAAACAACCACAAGCTATTTTGGCTTATCAAACTGCCTGGAATATTTACAACAATCACCAATTAAGCACTATTACAGACTATGATATTATAGACTATTGTCTAAAACCATTAGGTATTTTATATAATAAAGTTGGCGATTACACCAATGCAGAAAACACCATAAAGCAATACATTTTTATTGCAGAAAAAAACAAAAACAACTCACAACGTATTGCAGGCGCCATCAATTTAGCTCAATTATATTTTACAGCAGGAAAATTTGATGAAGCCATAAAAGTTTCAGAAAATGGACTTCAAATTGCTGGCTTAACTTCTTCCAAAAAAGAAAAATTATTAGCCATAAAAAATAACAATCAGATAGCTTTAAACAACTCTGAAGCCACTACAATAAAAACCAAAAACCCAGAAGTTAAATATAATTTAGCTCTTAAAAGTAAAGATTATAAACAGGCTTTATTGCACTTGCGAGAAATGATTACAGAACAGTATAACAAACAAGAATTCTCAGCCAGAGCAATTGCAAAATTACACGTGCTTAATGCCCAACTTCATTTAAAATTAGACCATAAAAACGCTTGTGCTTTAGAGCTTAAAAATGCTTTAAAGGTTTTGTTGCCAAATCACGATGCTAATATCTTACCTAAATATGAAGATTTATATGCAGAAAATACGTTTATTGATATTTTTGATTTACTTGGCAATATTCAAATTAGCAGTATAAATGCTTTAGATTGTTACGACCGTAGTTTTTATGTCTCCAATTTATTAACAGAAAATATTACTTCTCAAGAAGCAAAATTGCGTCATGCAGATAAAAACAGAAAACGAAGTGAGGCTTGTATAGCTATACTTTACCAAGATTTTAAAACCTTAAAAACGCCAAATATTATTGTAAAAGCTTTGGCTTATGCCGAAAAAAATAAAGCATCAATTTTAAAAGAAACTATTGCTAAAAAAAGTCTTTTACAACTTCACCCAAAAGATACTTTGCTATTAAGAGAACAAGTTTTATTAACGAAACAAGCAGATTTAACCAATCAACTTATAAAAGCTGAATTTGAAAAAAAATCTGAAACAGTTAATGATCTAAGCTATAAATTATCCAAAATAAGCAACGACTTAAAAGTCCTAAAAAACAAAATTGATTTAAGTTATCCCAACGATAAAAATGAAAACTTTATTGATAATTTAAAACAAAAACTAAAAAAAGAAAAAGCGTCTTTAGTCGAATACTTTTATGGTGAAAATGATATTTACACCTTCATCATTTCAGATAAATCTTTACAGTTTTTTAAATTAAAAAGAGATAAATCTTTTGATGCTTCAATTTCTAATTATATAGGTTATTTTAATTCGCCAAACGCTATAAACAATGATGTATCTAAGTTTACAACAGATGCATTTAAACTGTATCAACAATTAAAATTAAATCGTGTAAAAGCTTCTAATAACCTTATAGTGATACCCGATGGTTTTTTAAATTTTATTCCTTTTGAAAGTTTGATTTCAAAAAAAACAAAGACAACCAAATATAGTAAAATGCCTTTTTTAATAAAAAAACAATGCATTGTTTATAACACAAGCGCAGAAATATTCTTAAAAGGAAAGCAACCAGAATTTGATGATCATGTATTAGGAATATTTCCTGTGTTTAAAAACACTAAAAAGGCTTTAACTTTTTCTGAAGACGAAGCCAAAAGTATAGATCAATTTACAGATGCAAAGTTTTTAATGTATACTAATGCGACTAAAAAAGACGCTTTTATACAAGCGGATAATTATGGGATTTTACATTTTTCTACACATGCAGATGCAGGTAGTTTTAGTATACCCGCAAATATCGAGTTTGCAGACGACAATCTGTACTTAAATGAATTATACACAAAACAATTAGATAATAATTTAGTTGTTTTAAGTGCATGCGAGACTGGCATTGGTAAACTAAACAAGGGTGAAGGTAGTATGAGTTTAGCTAGAGGATTTCAATATGCAGGCATTGACCAATTAGTCTTTTCTCTTTGGAAAGTTAATGACAAATCTACATCCCAAATTATGCATAACTTTTACAAAAACTATAACAAATTTGAATCTGTAGCTATAGCAAATCAAAAATCTAAACAGCAATATTTAGATGATAAGTCAATAACTAACGCAAAAAAATCGCCTTATTATTGGAGTGCTTTTGTCTATTATGGAACAACAACAATTAAAGGAAAATCCTCTATATTAATTTACTTACTTTTTACTTTTATTGGTTTAGCTATTACATTACTTTTATGGTCTGTTATTAGAAAACAAAAACATGGAAGACAAGCTTAAAGATTTTTTATTAGGACAAGATTATGTTCGTGTAAAGTTAAAACTTACTAAAACTAATCACTTTGAAATTAAAGCTACCATAAACGGAGTTAAAGGACTGTTTATTCTTGATACAGGTGCTTCTAATAGCTGTGTAGGATTTGAAGCTGCAGAAAAATTTGACTTAAAAAAAGTTAAGGATTCCAAAATATTAGCTGCAGGTGCGGGAGCAATAGATATGGCTACTCAAATTTCAAAAAAAAATAAAATAAAAATTGGACGACTTAAGATAGACAAAGTATCTCTTGTTCTATTTGATTTAAGTCATGTAAATATAGCTTTAACAAATCATAACTCTAAACCTGTTGATGGAATTATCGGTGCAGATATTTTAAAAAAAATAAAAGCCATTATAGACTACAATAAAAAATATCTTTACCTGAAGAAGTTTAAGTAAACATTTTTTATAACTTTAAATTAACTAAATCTACAATAAATGAGTGTTTCTATTGTCATAGCAGATGACCATCCTTTAATGTTAAGAGGTTTATCCGATTATATTTCTTCAAAAGGATTTAATATAATAGGTAGTGCAGAAGACGGAAAAACAGCCTACAACCATATTGTAAAACTTAAGCCAGATTTAGCGCTTTTAGATATAAGAATGCCAGGTATGACTGGACTAGAAGTTGCAAAAGCATGTTATAAAAACAATTTACCTACAAAGGTAATACTTATAACTTTTGATAATGAAGAACACCTTTTTGATCAAGCTAAAGAATACAATGTCTATGGTTATATACTAAAAGAATTTGCTATAGAAGAAATTGAACAATGCATAAATAGCGCTATAAAAGGTGAACCTTATTTTAGCCAAGAAATTGCTTCATATTTAAATTCAAAAATTAATTATTCTAGCAAAAACTTAAATAAACTTTTAACGCCGACAGAATTAAAAATTTTAAAATTGGTTTCTAATGAAATGTCAAGCTTAGAAATCTCTGAAACACTTAACTCTTCTATTAGGACAGTTGAAAAGCACAGAAGCAATATTGTAAAAAAACTAGATTTAAAAGCTTCTCAAAACGCACTAGCCATTTGGGCACAGTTAAACAAAGAGTTTATAAAAAACACTTAATACAATGTCTAAATATTTAAAAGAAACTAAGCAAACCCAAAGTAATACAATTATTTTGGGTTTATTTTTTAAGAGTTTTCGTAACATTTTCGTAAATATACGTAGACCTACGTATTTCACAGAATGTATTTATGCATTACTTTAGCATTGCTATTAATCAATTTTGGGAAAACTGAAAAAGGCTCTAAACCACTTAACCAAGGTTTGGGGCTTTTTTATTAAAAAAGGTTTTCGTAATGTTTTCGTAAATATACGTAGACCTACGTATTTTGTAAGAATTTTATATCATATAATTTAGCGTCGCTATTAAAATCAATTTTGGGAGAATTGATTAAAAGCCCTATTCATGCCTCTTTGTTTAGGGCTTTTCTACTTATTACAACTAGAAGTTTCGTTATTTTTTCGTAAATATACGTAGTAGTACGTATTTTATTTAATAAACATTACAATTACCTTTACAATGCTATTAATTAGTTCTTAGGGAGAATTATATTTTTAACTCTGCATCATATAATGGTGCAGGGTTTTAATTTTAAATTAAAAAAACAACAAAATGGACACAAGCAGATCAAAATACAGTAGTATGTTTATATTATGTATCATATTACTAGCAGTTGCAGTGGTTGCATTTAACTTATACTGCCTTTAAAGCATAAAAAAAGAGCTACTAAATAGTAGCTCTTTTTTTTATAACCTTATTTACTTTTTTAAAGTTCTAATGCTTTCTTAATATCGTTATCCATTAATAACTCAGAAGGATTTTCTAAAGCTTCTTTTACAGCTACTAAGAAACCAACACTTTCTTTACCATCAATGATTCTATGATCATAAGATAAGGCAACATACATCATTGGATGAATTTCTACTTTTCCATCTACAGCAATTGGACGCTCTATAATGTTGTGCATACCTAAAATACCACTTTGAGGCGGGTTAATAATTGGTGTCGATAACATACTTCCAAATACACCTCCATTAGAAATTGTAAATGTACCACCAGTCATTTCGTCTACAGTAATTTGTCCATCTCTAGCGCGTAATGCTAAACGTTTTACTTCTGCTTCTACTCCTCTAAAAGATAGGTTTTCTGCATTTCTAATTACAGGCACCATTAGTCCTTTAGGACCAGATACTGCTATACTAACATCTACAAAGTCATAAGAGATCATTTCTTTACCATCTATCATAGAGTTAACAGCAGGATACATTTTTAATGCTCTTACAACTGCTAATGTAAAGAAAGACATAAACCCTAAACTAACTCCGTGTTTAGATTTAAATTCTTCTTTGTATTGTTTACGTAATTCAAAAATTGGTGTCATGTTAACTTCATTAAAAGTAGTTAACATCGCTGTCGTGTTTTTAGCTTCTACCAAACGTTCTGCTACTTTACGACGTAACATAGACATTTTGCTACGAGATTGTCCTCTATTTCCTCCTGTTGGAGTACCCATAGATGGAACTGCTTTTACTGCGTCATCTTTTGTAACACGACCATCTTTACCTGTACCTTGCACAGCACTTGCTTCTATACCTTTTTCTGCTAAAATTTTCTTTGCAGCAGGACTTGCGGTACCAGATGCATAAGTTTCTTTTGCTGGGTTTGGTGCTTTTTCTTCTGTATTAGGTGTAGATTTTTGATCTTGTGCTACATCTTTTTCTGCATTACTATTTCCACCTTCGTCACCACCTTTAAAGGTTGTACTTTCTGGCGCTTCTGCACTAGTATCGATTAAACAAACAACTTGTCCTACCTCTACAGCGTCTCCTTCTTCAGCTTTTAAGGTAATAATACCACTTGCTTCTGCTGGTAGTTCTAAGGTAGCTTTATCGCTATCTACCTCTGCAATTGCTTGGTCTTTTTCTACATAATCACCATCTTGAACTAACCATTCTGCTATTTCAACTTCTGTGATTGATTCGCCTGGAGAAGGCACTTTCATTTCTAAAATCATTGTGATATAATTTTATGCTTGTGTTTTGTTTTATTATTTTTTACTAAGTTGGAATCCTTTGATTTTGTTTTCTTCATCTAGAAGAAAAAAAGCTTCGCCAGTTCCGTTTTCAAATGTTACTATATAAGTATGTCCTGTTCGTACTATATCTTTTAACTCTCTACTCTTTATTTTACCTAAAGCTCCAGCATTAATTTCATTTTTAAAAAAAGTATTTACTTTTTCTAAAGTAAACGTTTTTTTAAAATTATCATCTAACATGTTATAAATAGCTCTGTAGTTATCATTATTATAATGTTTTGTAAAGATATCTACCGTTGTTTTATAATTGGTCTTTTCTGTATTTTGAGAAAATCCTATTGCAAAACTTAACATAGCTACAATTAATACTATTCCTTTTTTCATCTTTATTGAATTAAAAGCTTATCGCTGGTTATTTTTTGTTTTGTCAAAAACGAAATCTATGACTTCTTTATGACGTTTTTTAGATCTTACAGAACTTCCTGCTGCTGGTGCACCGTAAGGCCTTCTAGATGCTGCTCTAAAGCTTTTAGCTTCTTCTAAGTGCATCATCATATGCATGTATGCGCCCATGTTTCTTGGCTCTTCTTGTGCCCAAACCACATCTTCTACATGCTTATATTTATCTAAAATTTCTCTTATTTTTTCTACAGGTAACGGGAACAACTGTTCTATCCTTACTATAGCTACATCGTTACGGTTTAGATTTTCTCTTTCTTCATCTAAATCGTAATAGAACTTTCCTGTTACAAATACTAATGTTTTTACATCTTCGGTTTTTACTGAAGTATCTTCGATTACCGTCTGGAAACTTCCGTTAGCAAACTCTTCTACTGTACTAACACATTTTGGATGACGTAACAAACTTTTTGGTGTAAACACTATTAATGGTTTACGGTAATTAGATAACATTTGACGTCTTAACAAATGGAACATATTTGCAGGTGTAGTACAATCGGCAACAAACATATTGTCTTTTGCACATAATTGTAAGTAACGCTCCATACGAGCTGAGGAGTGCTCTGCTCCTTGACCTTCGTAACCA
Source organism: Mesoflavibacter zeaxanthinifaciens subsp. sabulilitoris (assembly GCF_014191595.1). Lineage (NCBI taxonomy): Bacteria > Pseudomonadati > Bacteroidota > Flavobacteriia > Flavobacteriales > Flavobacteriaceae > Mesoflavibacter > Mesoflavibacter zeaxanthinifaciens. Next base: position 101,397 of record NZ_JACHWV010000005.1, read on the forward strand.
TGAGGTAAAAGCATTACTAGTCCGTTTTGTGTTTTCCATTTATCTTCTCCTGAAGATATATATTGGTCTAACATGATTTGCGCTCCGTTACTAAAGTCTCCAAACTGAGCTTCCCATATGGTTAATGTTTTTGGGCTAGCCATAGCATAACCATAGTCAAAACCTACAACACCATATTCTGACAATAATGAGTTATAAATATAAAAATGACCTTGATTGTTATCTAAATTATTTAGTAATACTATTTCTTCTTCGCTATCTTCTACTTTTACAACTGCATGTCTGTGAGAGAAAGTACCACGTTCTACATCTTGACCTGTTATACGTACATCGTAACCTTCGGTTAGTAAAGTACCGTAAGCTAAATGCTCTGCCATAGCCCAATCCAACCTGTCCTCGTCAAACATGGTTTGTCTAGATTGGATTAATCTTTCTATTTTTCTGATAAACTTTTTATCTTCTGGCAAGTTTGATATTACTTTGGTAATATCTGCAAGCTTCTCTTTACTTGTTGTTGTATCTACAGTTTGCATCATTACTTTTTCGTCTACACGTACAAAATCTTTCCACGTGTCTTCCATAAATGGAGTAATGATTGTCTTATCTTCTTTTCTAGAATCTTCTAATTTTTCTTCTAGTTGGTCTTTATAATCTGTCTCTAATTGCTTTACGTAATCTTTATCTATAACTCCGCTATTAATTAGCTTCTCTGCATAGATATCTCTAGGATTTGCATGCTTTGCAATTGCTTTATAAAGTTTTGGCTGGGTAAATCTAGGTTCGTCTCCTTCGTTATGCCCATATTTTCTATAACCTAATAGATCTATAAATACATCTCTACTAAAGTTCATTCTAAAATCTAAAGCAAATAGCATTGCGTGTACTACAGCTTCTGCATCGTCTGCATTAACGTGTAATACTGGCGACAAGGTTACCTTACCAACATCTGTACAATAGGTACTAGAACGTGCATCTAAATAATTTGTTGTAAATCCTACTTGGTTATTTACAACAACATGTATAGTTCCGTTTGTTTTGTAACCGTCAAGTTGAGCCATTTGAACAATCTCGTAAACTAAACCTTGACCTGCAATTGCTGCATCACCATGTACTACAATCGGCAATACTTTACTAAAGTTATCTTTATGTTTTTGATCTTGTTTTGCTCTAGATATACCTTCTACCACTGCTCCTACTGTTTCTAGATGCGAAGGGTTAGGCGCTATACTTAAATTTATTTTTTTTCCTGTATCTGTACTACGTTGACTTGTCCAACCCAAATGATATTTAACATCTCCGTCAAAGACTTCTTCTTCATAATCTTTACCATCAAACTCGCTAAAAATATCTTTTGCAGATTTACCAAAGATATTTGTTAAGGTACTTAAACGACCTCTGTGTGCCATACCCATTACAAATTCTTCTACGCCTAGCTCTGCTGCTTTTTCTATTACTGCATCTAATGCAGGGATTAACGATTCTCCTCCTTCTAAAGAGAAACGTTTTTGCCCAACGTATTTAGTGTGCAGAAAGGTTTCGAAAGATACAGCTTCGTTTAACTTTTTTAGAATATGCTTTTTTTGATCGGCAGTAAAACTTGGTTGATTATCGTTTATGTTTAACTTATTTTGTATCCATTTAATTTCTTCTGGCTGACGTATATACATATATTCAATACCAATAGAATCACAATAAATACTATCTAAGTGTTTTAAAATTTCTCTTAAAGATTGTGTACCTATACCTAAAATTTCACCTGCATTAAACTGGGTATCTAGGTCTGCTTCAGACAAACCAAAATTTGCTAGTTCTAATGTTGGCGCGTATTTTCTACGCTCTCTAACTGGATTGGTTTTAGTAAAAAGATGACCTCTACTACGGTAACCATCTATTAAATTTACTACCTGAAATTCTTTTTGAAGATGCTCTGGTATTTGTGCCGAGACACCTTCTACAATTTCTCCTTCCATTCCATAGTTTTCACTTCCAAAGTCATAACCTTGAAAAAATGCTCTCCAACTTGGCTCTACAGAGTCAGGGTTTTTTAAATATTGATCGTATAATTCAGCAAAGTATGCTGTATGTGCTGCGTTTAAAAAGGAATATTTATCCATTATTATTTGTAAGTCGTGTTCGCTTCAACAAAATTTTATCAAAAATACAACTTTTACCAAATATAGCGATGGTTTTATTATATTTATAACGTTTACATTTAACTAAATTGATGATTATGAAAAATATCCCCTTAAAACAACTTGATTTTAAATTATTGCTAATATTTAGTGTGTTTTTTACGAGTTTATCATTTTGTCAAGGTAATTTAACAAAAAACAAAAGTGATTTCTGGGAAAACGTAAGATTTGGTGGCGGTTTTGGTTTAAGTACAGGCGATGGTTTTTTTAGTGCCACCTTAGCACCTAATGCTATCTATCAATTTAATAGTAAATACGGATTAGGTGTTGGCTTAAATGGGACGTATAATAGACAAAAAAATGTTTATAAATCTACAATTTTTGGAGGTAGCGTTATTGGAATTTATAATCCTATAAATGAAATACAACTTTCTACTGAATTTGAAGCTTTAAATGTTAATAGAAAGTTTGAAGGTAACTTTTCTAATAATCTAGATGATAATTATTGGTATCCTGCTCTTTTTATAGGTGCTGGTTACCGTACAAACAACATTACTTTTGGTATTAGATACGATGTACTTTATGACAAAGACAAAAGTATTTATGCAGATGCTTGGATGCCTTTTGTTAGGGTATTATTTTAAAAAAATAAAAAAATCTTTAGACATATAATCTAACCTCTTTGTATTTAAATGAAGAGGTTTTTTCTTTAGCAAAAAAAAAAATATATATTTAATTAGGATAAATTAATCCTAAATATGATTTTTGTCATGTTTTGAACTAGCTTCTATTTGTAATTTTATCAAAGATTTGTTATCTTATTAAGTACACACATTAAACTAAACATTATGAAAACAACACTAAAACTTATGATTATTTTTTTTGCAACACTACTAATTAGCTGTGGCGGAAAAGAAGAAAAGAAAAAAGAAACATTTTCTTATAAAAAGAAAACAACAACTGAAAAAACAACAACAAAAACACCTGAAAAAGTAAAAGCTTCTGACAAAGTAGTTTTAGATAACAAAGGTGTAGGACCTATAAAAAACATTGATTTAGGTGCTGAAATAGATAAAAAAATGGCAACACAAGGCTCTGAGATATTTAAAAAAATGTGTACTGCTTGCCACAGACCTGACAAGAAATTTATTGGTCCAGCTCCTGCTGGCATCTTAGATCGTCGTGCGCCAGAATGGGTAATGAATATGATTTTGAATCCTGAAGTTATGGTTAAAGAAGACCCATTAGCTAAAGAACTTTTAATAGAATTTAATGGAGCACCAATGGCAAATCAAGGACTATCAGAAGAAGATGCCAGAGCTGTATTAGAATATTTTAGAACCTTAAAATAACAAACCATGAAAAAACCAATTAAAATCTTGTTTTTAACCTTTACAATTGCAGTTTTATTCTACTCTTGTAAGGATGCAAACAAAGACTCAACAACCACAACAGAAGTTACTAACGAAGCCTCAAAACCTTCAAAAAAGTCTGGACAAGCCTTTATTGAGGATGATAAGAGTTCAACTGTTTTAAGTATTGCAATGGGCTCTAAAGACCATACAACACTTGTAGCAGCTGTACAAGCTGCGTCTTTAGAAAACGCTTTAGTAAACGCAGGACCATTAATGGTTTTTGCTCCTACTAATGAAGCTTTTGAAGCTTTACCAGAAGGAATAGTAGACAATTTATTAAAACCTGAAAACAAAGATGCTTTAGCTAATATCTTGAAGTATCATGTAACTCCAGGAAACTACTCCAAAGACTTTTTAAAGAAATTTAAAAAATTAGGTCAAGCTAACAACGCCTATGTAAAAGTAGAAGTAATTGATAACGAACCCATGATTGGTGGTGCTAAAATACTAGCTAGTATTAATGCTGGTAACGGCATAGTCCACGTCATTGATAAAGTTTTATTACCACCTTCAGAATAACTACAAACACTATTTAAAAATAAACAAAAATGAAAAAAATATTAAAATCAACACTTGCAATTGTAGCGGTATTTGCCGCATTTACAAGCTGTAATAACTCTGGTAAGTCTGGCGGAAAATCTGGAGCCTTATCAAGTAACATAGCCGAAAAAGTCTATGTAGCTCCTGGTGAGCACGACTCGCATTACGCCTTTATTTCTGGTGGTTACAGTGGAAATTTAACCGTTTACGGCTTACCATCTGGTAGAATGTTTAAAGAAATACCTGTGTTTTCACAGTTTCCTACTTCAGGTTATGGATATTCTGAAGAAACAAAACCAATGCTAAATACCTCTCATGGATTTATTCCTTGGGGAGATTCTCACCATCCAGATATTTCTCAAACCAATGGAGAAATTGATGGTCGTTTTATTTTTATAAATGAAAATAACACACCAAGAATAGCAAAAATTGACTTAAAAACTTTTGAAACTACCGAAATTATTGAAGTACCAAATAGTGCTGGTAATCATAGTTCTTCGTTTGTCACAGAAAATACAGAGTATGTAGTAGCAGGAACACGTTTTTCTGTACCTGTACCACAACGTGATATGCCAATTAAAGAGTATAAAGGTAATTTTCAAGGTGCACTATCATTTATTAGCGTAGCACCAGAAACAGGTAATATGGATATCAAATTCCAAGTTTTAATGCCTGGTTTTAACTACGACTTATCACATCCTGGACGCGGAAAATCTCATGGTTGGTTTTTCTTCACTACTTATAATACTGAAGAAGCAAATACACTACTAGAGGTTAACGCTTCACAAAACGATAAAGATTTTATTGCAGCTATTAACTGGAAAAAAATTGAAGAATACGTAAATAACGGAGGCGGAAAAATGATGCCTGCAGAGTATGCACACAATGTCTATGACGAGCATACACACACTGCAACTTCTACAATGAAAAAAGAAGTACGTGTGATTAATCCAACTGAAGTACCAGGAGCTGTATATTTCTTACCAACACCAAAATCTCCTCATGGTTGTGATGTAGATCCTTCTGGAGAATATATTGTTGGTAATGGTAAGCTATCTGCCAACTTAACAGTGCATTCATTCTCTAAAATGTTAAAAGCTATTGAAGATGAAAAGTTTGCTGGTGAAGCATACGGAATTCCGATCTTAAATTTTGAAGATGTTTTAGCAGGATCTGTTGAACAGCCTGGACTTGGCCCATTACATACTGAGTTTGATGGTGAAGGAAATGCATATACGACTTTCTTTATTTCATCTGAAGTTGTAAAATGGAAATTAGGAACTTGGGAAGTCATTGACAGAAAACCTACATATTACTCAGTTGGTCACTTAACAATTCCTGGAGGAAACTCAAGAAAACCACAAGGTAAATACATGTTTGCGATGAATAAAATCACAAAAGACAGATACTTACCAACTGGTCCAGAAATGGAACATTCGGCTCAATTGTACGATATTTCTGGAGAGAAAATGGAACTATTGTTAGATTTCCCTACACACGGAGAGCCTCATTATGCTGCTGCAATGGAAGCAGACTTAGTAAAAGAACGTTCTCAAAAAATCTACAACTTAGAAGAAAATAAACATCCTTACGCTGCTTTTTCAGATTCAGATGCTAAAGTGGTAAGAAAAGGTAATGAAGTTCATATTTATATGACTACTATTAGAAGTCACTTTACACCAGATAATATTGAAGGTATCAAATTAGGTGACAAAGTATTTTTCCATGTCACTAATTTAGAGCAAGATTTTGATGTACCTCATGGATTTGCGGTACTAGGACAAAACACATCTGAGTTGTTAGTTATGCCTGGACAAACAAAAACATCTGTTTGGGAACCTACTAAAGTTGGTGTATGGCCATTTTATTGTACAGATTTCTGTTCTGCACTACACCAAGAAATGCAAGGTTATATAAGAGTATCACCTAAAAATTCTGATGTACCATTAAAATGGTCAATGGGAGAAGACATAGAATAACAAATCTATAAAATTAGAGAGATTTTGTTTTAGTGTTTATTTCTCTAACTAAGGCGAGAGTTGTTTTTCGCTCTCGCCTTTCTATTAAATACACTACAACAAATAAAAATATAAAAGTTAATTATTGTATTATGAAAAAGTCTAACCTCATAATGTTCTTGGCAGCTATTTTACCATTAGGATTATTTTTATTTCCGCTTTGGAAAATTACGCTGGAAGCACCACAATATCCTACACCTTTAGGTATGTATATACATATTAATGACTTTGTAGATGCCAATCCGCATGATATTAAAAACATAAACTTAATGAATCATTATGTTGGGATGCAATATATTCCAGAAGCAATTCCGGAGTTTAAAATTTTTCCAGCTGGTATTATTATAACAACAATTTTAGGATTGCTAATTGCTTGGAAAGGAAATTACAAATGGTTTTTAGGCTGGTTTATATTAATGATTATTTTAAGTGCTGCCGGAATGTATGACTTTTACCTCTGGGAACACGATTATGGTCACAATTTAGACCCAAAAGCCATCATGAAGTTTACCAATCCGGATGGGACCCAAATGGGATTTCAGCCACCACTTTTTGGAAGTAAAGACATCTTAAATTTTAGAGCACATTCGTATCCTCAATTTGGAGCATTATTTTTAGGTTTAGGTATTGCTGCAGGATTTGTTGCTTATTTTATAGGTAAAAAAAGACATAAAAAACTCCCTTCTTAAATAAACCCTTCCCTTTAGGAAGGATTTAAGATCGGAAAAAAACACTAAAAATGAAAACACTAAAACACTATATATTTATTTCATTACTGCTATTAGTTTTTAGCTGTAATGTTTCACCAAAACCAATAGACTACGGAAGCGATGGCTGTCATTTTTGTAAAATGACTATTGTAGATAAAGTACATGCTGCAGAGATTGTTACTAAAAAAGGAAAAGTTTACATGTTTGATGCAACAGAATGTATGATTAATTTCAGAAAAGATTTTGACACATCTGAGATTGAACTTTATCTATCAAACAACTACACAGAACCAGAAGCTTTAATAGACGCTACCGAAGCTACATTTTTAATCAGTAAAAATATTCCAAGTCCAATGGGCGCATTTCTATCTGCTTTTAAAAATGAAACAAATGCTAAAGAATTTCAAGCTGAAAAAGGTGGCGATTTATATACCTGGGAAGAATTACTAGCCAAATTTAAAGACTAGTATCATGAAAACATTTTTCATTGTTATGTCTGTCATTTTTATGACAAAGCTAAGTATTGCTCAAAATATAACCGTATGCAAGACCTGTCCCATTTCAACTTTAAAAAAAGCAATTGCACATGCAAAAGATTTTGATACAATAGTTGTTAAATCTGGTACTTATAAAGAGTTTGATGTTAACGTCAATAAGCCTTTAACTATTATAGGTGAAAACTATCCTGTAATTGATGGCGAATTAAAAGGCGAAATCATTACTATCACCTCAGACAACGTAACTGTTGATGGATTGTTTATCATAAACGTTGGGACTAGTTACACTGAAGATTATGCTGCAATACGCGTTAAAAACAGTAAAAATTTTTTGATTCAGAATTTAGTACTAGAAAAACTTTTTTTTGGTATCTACATCGAAAAATCCAGAGACGGCAAAGTGTTTCATAACAAAATTATTGGTGATGCTGTAGAAGAATATAATTCTGGTAACGGCATCCAACTTTGGTATAGCAATAACGTAAAAATAGAACATAATTTTGTACAACATGTACGTGATGGTATTTATTTAGAATTTTCTGATGATTGTGTCATAAAAAACAATGTAAGCGCATTAAATGTGCGTTATGGACTTCACTTTATGTTTTCTAATGACGATATTTATCAAGACAATATTTTCGAAAATAATGGTGCAGGCGTTGCCGTAATGTTTTCTAAACACATAGAGATGTACAACAATATTTTTAAGGAAAATTGGGGAACGGCTTCTTATGGTTTGCTGTTAAAAGAAATAAACGATGCAGAAATTGAAGGCAATACCTTTGAAAACAATACCATTGGCATTAATATTGAAGGTTCTAATCGTATTAATTACAAGCAAAACACGTTTTCTAACAATGGTTGGGCCATTAAAGTAAAAGGAGCATGCTACACTAATAAATTTACCCAAAATAACTTTTTATATAACTCTTTTGATATTGCCTATAATAGCAAGGTTAATGACAACGAATTTGATAAAAACTATTGGAGCAATTACACAGGTTACGATCTTAACAAAGATGGTATTGGAGATGTGCCTTACAGACCAGTAAAACTATTCTCTTACATTGTAAATCGCACACCAGAAACCATTATTTTACTGCGTAGTATGTTTATAGATATTATTGATTTTTCTGAAAAAGTATCTCCCGTATTTACTCCAGATGATTTAATGGACAACAACCCTCAAATGAAAAAAATAACATGGTAACTATAAAAAATCTACATAAAAAATTTGGCAAAAATCAAGTATTAAGCGGTGTTGATTTATCTATAACAGAAGATGGTATTTTTGCCGTTCTTGGACCAAATGGGTCTGGTAAAACAACATTGATAAAATCGGTTTTAGGCATGGTAATTCCTGATAAGGGAAACATTACCGTTTTAAATGAGAACATTAAAAAGAATTCTGATTACAGACATAAAATTGATTATTTACCGCAAATAGCCAATTTCCCAAGTAATCTTCGTGTTAAAGAATTAATCAAGATGATTAAGGATTTGCGCAAACCCACCAATGAAGATCAACGATTAATAGAACTCTTCAAATTAGAACCCTTTTTAGATAAAAAATTAGGCAATCTTTCTGGTGGAACCAAACAAAAAGTCAACCTGGTTTTAACCTTTATGTTTGATAGTCCATTAATTATTTTGGACGAACCTACTACAGGTTTAGACCCAATTTCTCTTATTAGATTAAAAGATTTAATCAGTGCAGAAAAAGAAAAAGGAAAAACCATCTTAATCACTTCTCATATTATGAGTTTTGTTGAAGAAATTTCGGATGAAATTGTGTTTATCCTCGAAGGTAAAATCTATTTTAAAGGCACTATTCAAAAATTAAAAAACAAGACCGATCAACCTGATTTTGAACACGCGATTGCGTCTATATTAACAGACAATCATGCTTAAAATATTAAAATATAGTTTTTTCGATTTAATGCGTAGTCGTTGGAGTTACGTCTATTTTGCATTCTATTTACTGCTTGGTATTGTCCTGTTGTTTTTAAACAACGACCTATCAAAAGCAGTCATAACGTTAATGAACGTTATTATTGTTTTAGTACCTTTAATAGGAACTATTTTTGGCGTTATGTATTATTACAATTCCAAAGAATTTACAGAGCTTTTATTAGCACAACCCTTAAAGCGTTCGTCTATTTTTTTAGGCCAATATTTAGGTGTAGCCTTATCACTTTCTATGAGTTTAATTTTAGGCTTAGGATTGCCTTTTGTGTTTTATGGTTTGTTTGAAAGTAGTGCCATTTGGGACTTTTCATTACTACTTATTACAGGTACATTTTTAACCCTAATTTTTACTGCTTTAGCTTTTAATATTGCCTTATCTAACGAGAATAAAATTAAAGGTTTTGGATATGCAATTTTGCTTTGGTTATTCCTGGCAGTCATTTATGATGGTCTGTTTTTGATGACACTAATTATGTTTGAAGATTATCCTCTAGACAAAGTATCTTTAATCGGTACGATGCTAAATCCTATAGATTTATCAAGAACATTAATTTTATTAAAACTAGATATTTCAGCCTTACTAGGCTATACAGGAGCAGTGTTTAAGCAATTTTTTGGAACTAGCTTTGGGTTAATTATATCTTTTATTATGCTTACCGTTTGGGTTATTTTACCTGTTTTAAGAATTATATTTAAGTCTAAGAAAAAAGATTTTTAAGCTACTAATCGACATTAAAACCACACCATTATGAAAATTAAATTTGCCATAGCATTACTTATTTTAGCTTTCGTTTTTGGTTGCAAAAACGACCAGTCTAATCCTCAGACAACTTCTTCTATACAATTAGAAGGTTTGACACTTAATAACAACCAAAAATGGGTTGCTAATAAAGAAACGCATATTGGAATGCAGCGCATTGATTCGATTTTAAAACATAATGATTTTAAGAGTGCTAAAAAACTAGGCAAATCGCTTTCAAAGCAAACCAGTTATATCATTAAAAGTTGTGATATGACTGGCGAAGCGCATGACCAACTTCATGTAGTACTGGTTCCTATTATAGAAGAAATTTCAGAGATAAAAGAACTAGATAACACTTCAGAAATAGACAAAAAAGTAAGACATTTGCAACGCTTAACAGCAACCTATTTTAACTATTTTAAAAACTAATTATTAACTGACATAAATCATATTATTTAGGACAAATTTATCCTAATTTAGCAACATGATATTAAAGGTTACATATAAATTAACTGCTTTGTTTTTAACATTCGTTTTATTAGCGAACAACATTAACAATGTCGTTATTGTAACCGATTTTGTGATTAACCAAGAGATTATAGCTAAAACACTTTGTATCCAAAAAGAAAATCAAAAAGGATGTAACGGTAAGTGTCAATTAACAATAGAACTGGCAGAAAATAACACCAATTCTAATCAAAATGCACCATTGCCAGACAATGAAAGAACGCACTTAGACTTTTTTGTTATTAATACTTTTAGACATCTAAACGTTGAGGAATTTTCTCAAATATCTCAACTACACAGTAATCTATATTATAAAATAAAAGCACCAACTACTGGCTTTTATACTATAGATACACCACCACCAAATTTGTGTTAATTTTTTCGTGATGCTCTTAGAGCATATTTCTTTCTTTTTTGATGCCAAAATGGTTTCAAAACAAGATAATTATGTCAAAAAATTAACTCAAACACTATAATAATGAAACTTAAATATTTATTACCAATCGTATGTTTTACGCTATTCTTTTCATGTTCAACAGACGATAATGACGACACAATGCTAATTAATGAAGTTGAAAATTTACAACTTATTAAAACCATAGAAAATGGTGACCAATCTATAGAACTTTATAACGAAAAAGGAATGTTTGAAACTGGTTACAACATGATTAGCTTAAGAATTAAAGACAATAACACAAATACATACGTAGAAGATGCTACAATCTCTTGGATGCCAGTAATGCAAATGCCAACGATGCAACATTCATGTCCTAAATCCGAAATCACAAAAGCAATAGGAAAAGATACGGTTTACCAAGGTTTTATAATCTATCAGATGACTTTTGAAGATGGTTCTGGTTGGTCTTTAACTTTAGATTATACTATTAACGATGTGGACTATTCTGTAACAGAAACTATAAACGTTATGCAATACGAAAACCAGAATACTGCAAGTTTTATGGGTAGCGACGATAGTAGATATATTGTAGCTTTGATAGCGCCTAAAGCCCCAAGTATAGCAATAAATAACATGAAAGTAGGTCTTTTTAAAATGGAAAATATGATGACGTTTCCAGTTGTGGAAGATTACACCATTGCTTTAGATCCGCGTATGCCAGGAATGGGTAATCATAGCTCACCAAATAATACAGATTTAACGTATAACAGTGCAGATCATTTTTACTACGGAAATTTATCCTTAACAATGACTGGCTATTGGAAGCTTAATCTGAAGCTTTTAGACGCGTCCGGAACTGTTTTAAAAGGTGAAGATGTTACTGAAAACAATGAATCTAGCAGTTTATATTTAGACCTAGAATTCTAATTTATATTATATGCCATATTGAGCGCAGTCGAAATGCTATAGAAAAATAATAATAGCCGTTTTTTCGGCTGTTCTCAAATTGACAGCATTTCACACTTATTTAAACACTAAAATTTTTTGCTATGAAAATGCAACTATTAGTCTTTTTATGTCTTCTAGTATCTGCAACTGGTTTTACACAAGACCAGCAAGAAGAAGCCAAAAAAGACACGACAAAATTAGAAGAAGTCCTTATCGTATCGCGACGTAAATTTAGTAATCACAGACAAGAAAAAACATTATCTAGTATTGATGATTACTTAGAAAAATCCAATAATGTTACGATGATAAAACGAGGTAATTATGCTTGGGAACCAACGGTTAACAACATGGTTAGCCAGCGTTTGGTAGTAACCATTGATGGCATGCAGATTTTTGGTGCTTGTACTGACAAAATGGATCCCATTACATCCTACGTAGATGTATCAAATCTTGACAAAGTAACTATTGGTTCTGGTCAAGAAGGTACCGAAAACGGACATTGTGTTGGTGGAGGCATCGATTTGCAATTACCTACTTCTAAATTTAATGGTTCTGGTCTAAAATCAAATATCGATTTAGGTTACGAAACTAACGGAAATTACAAAGCTACAGGATTAGATCTGGAATATGCAGGCAACAAGTTTTTTATAAGTGCAGATGGGATTTTTAGAACATCTGATAATTATGATGCTGGTAACAATAAAGAAGTATTATATTCTCAGTTCGAAAAATATAATCTATCCTTACAAACAGGTTATAAATTCTCTGAAACCCAAAGCCTAGACGCCAATATTATTTACGACAAAGCCACAGATGTTGGCTATCCTGCTTTACCAATGGATGTATCTTTGGCAGAAGCTTTAATTAGCTCATTAACCCATCATTACACACCAGAAAACAAAGCCTTAAAAACATTAGAAACCAAATTGTATTTTAACACTATTACTCATATAATGGACGACACCAAGCGACCAATTGTTCCTATAAGAATGGATATGCCTGGATGGAGTGATACCTATGGATTTTACAGCAAAGCAGATGTTATTAAAGACAAACACCATGTATCTCTTAACTTAAATGGGTTTTATAATAAATCTTTAGCTGAAATGACCATGTTTTCTAACAACCCAAATGAACCAGATATGTTTATGTACACTTGGCCAGATATTAGAACACGTTACACAGGTATTTTTGCCAAAGACGCATATTATTTAAACGATAATTCTAGCCTTGAATCTTCTGTGCGCTTTGGTTTACACAACAACAGGATAGCCAAAGAAGAAGGCGTAGAAAGTTTAGGTATTTTTCATGATAATGTAGAAGACACCAAAGACAGAACGCTATTAAGTGTTGCGTCTGCTTACAAGTATAATAAGAACAATTATAAGCTTTCTTTTGGTTTAGGTTATGGCGAACGTGCACCATCGGTAAGTGAAGGTTATGGTTTTTTTATATTTAATAGTTTTGATAATTATGACTACATAGGCAATCCAAATTTAAAAGATGAAAAAGCGCTAGAAGCCAACTTTAGTTTCAACCAAAAATTCAATGATTTTGAAATTGGCTTACAATCATCTTACTTTTATATTATGGATTATATAATCGGAGATTTAGCGCCAAACGTAAGTTCTATGACTATTGGTGCTAATGGAGTACGCGTTTATAATGCTTTAGACCATGCTTCTATTTTTGATATCTATTTAAACAGTAGCTATAAAATTTCTGAGCGATTATCAGTAAACGGAACTATTGGTTATAACTATGGTAAAGGAAGCAATAACAAAAATTTACCACTTATAAAACCGTTCTCTTATTTTGCTGAATTTAATTACAATACATCAAAATTTAATGCAGCTTTACAGCTAGAAGGTAATGGCAATCAAAGTAATTTTAGTAGTTTATATGGCGAAAATGAAACCGCTTCATATGCTTCCTTAAACCTTAATTTAGGTCATGCATTTTATGGTAAAAACGGAAAAACAATTCTAAAATATGGTATCGAAAATATTTTAGACGCCAATTATTCTACCTATGCAGACTGGAATAATATACCAAGACAAGGACGCAATTTTTATGTGAATTTATCTTATGTATTTCCTTGAAAATGATATAAACATGGTTAAATGTGTGAACTAAAAAATATATAAATCATAAACCTATTAGACCTCACAGGTTTTAAAATCTGTGAGGTCTTTTTTTAAAAGTATTTCTGTCATTAAGAATGAGGCACGAAGAGGAATCTTATAATAAAGAGATTTCTCGTCACTCGTTTTGTCGAAATGACAAGAAACCATTAAAGGTTTATAAAAACTAATTCTGATAATCATCGGAAGTAAAATCCCAAAGTTTTGAAAACAGGATAAAACCTTTAATTTGATAATCAAAAGACGACATAATCTTTGGACCTATTTTGTCCAAAATTCATCATCAGTATTATCTTCAAAAACTTCTGGTTGATGAATTTTTTCAATATCAATTAATTCTGCTTCCGTAGCTATCTTTTGTATTTCAGGAAACAACACACGTTCTTCAAATCTTATATGCTGTTCTAATTGGTCTTTAATATGCTGCAACGTTATAGTCTCATCATTACTCTCTTCAAACAAGTGTATTAAATTTTTGTGTTCTGTCAAAGCACGTTTTACCAATTCGTGATCATTGCCTAAAATGGGAAAAATGTGATTTTCTTCCATTTCAAAATGCGGAATTAAATGGGTTTTGTAAAACCAGTCAGCATACGTCTTAATACGTTTTGTCGCTATCTGATATCGAAAACCCATTTTAATTTTATAACACAATAACAAGCCAAAATGATGTTCTCTGCTTAAGGGTTGCAAGGCTTTATGTCTTTTTTGTGGCTGATGTTGCATACTTTTTGGATTTAATAATATTTAATAAAATAAAACTAATGCCTAAAGGCAATAAAATGCTAAATAAAAATAATAGCAGGTAATATTCTGTTAGGATTCCGCCTTTAAAATAGTACTTGATGCCTTGAATGAGCAGTAATAATTCGGTTAATACAAAGCCTAACACAAAACTATAAACACCAAAAGTTAGTGATTTTGAAACCGTAACCAAATCAGTTTTCAAGATAAAAGCAAATAAAAATCCACTAATAACACCAAGCATTAACAAATGGATAAAACCAATAACAAAATTACGATGCTCATAAACTACTTGAGAAAACTCAGGTAAAATAGAAAGTGACTGAAAAACTACTTTTAAAACAAAACAAATCAGCGCAAAACAATACATATAAAATATTAGCTTGTTTTTCTGATTTGTCAGCGTATTTATTTTCGGTTTTATAAGTTGAAAACATTTATACAGCGCTAAAATTTGGATAACAACACCAAAACCATTAATCCACAATAAACTATCATGAGGTGCAAACCATTGAGTTGGCAATGCAAAGGTTAATAAAGTTGATGCAATTAATAACCAGAAAAACTGTTTAAATATTTTAGAATTTTCAACCTGTAAAAGATGAAAAAAGACCACTAAAACTGCTATTAAAAACCATCCATTAAACTGATAATGTAAGAAGAATTGTATTGCTATTTGATAAAACGCAGACGACTGACCAAGTGTTGCTACTGCTGGACCTAAACACCAAACACCAAAGGTAGAAACAACCATAAATAACAATGCTGTTTTTAACAACTTTTGACTTACGTTTGATGAGGTTTTGCAGTGTTTCCAAATTAGATACACAAAGTAGTAACTACAAAAAATGTGTAAGGTTGAAAACGTAATAGAAATAGCAGCATATCCTTGAAACGGAAAAGTAAGCATCATGCCAATTACAGCAACTTCTGTTAGCCAAAACAACCGATTGAAGACCTTAAGTTTTTCTGGAACAAAATAATGTACAAAAAGTACATATAACATTAAATATACCCAACCTAACATGGCTACGTGCGAGTGCGCATGCGTTAAAAACCGATAATTAATATCAATAGAGTCTATAAAAGAAAAACGCAAAGTCAATCCCATTACTGCAGCAATAAAGAAATTAATTAAACAGACTATGACTAATTTTTTTGGCATGTATCAATTAGTTGGGTTAGAAAAGTAATGAAATAAGATAAAAATCCCGAAATGTCTGAGGAAAACATTTCAGGATTTTACTATAGGTTAAAAAAAGTAGATAAGGGATCGCTATCAATCAAATTGTGTTTCTAACGCTATAGCTTTAGGAAACAGAATGTTATTTTCTAAATGAATATGTAAATGCAAGTCTTTTTCAAATTCCTCTAACATAGCAAAGGTAACTTTATACGTGTTGCAAGCATCAGCTGGCGGATTGTAATTGTCCGTTAATTCTGCAATGTCTCTAAAACGTTGTCCTTCATTATCGTGTTCTTCCTTCATCATAGCAATTGGGTTTTCTACAGTGCCAAATTGTGGTGATTGGATTGCTTCATTTTTTAATTTAGCATTAACCATTCTCTTTACAAAAGGGAAAAGGATTAGTTCTTCCTTCTTCATGTGTGAGGCTAACTCGCCTGCAGATGCTGTAAACAACTCGTTTATTTTAAATAATTCTGGATGACGTTCGCCATGCACACGACATAATTTGTTTAAAAACTGAAGTAACACAGGTATTTTTTCTTCTACATATCTGTGGTGTTTTTTCTCTATATATTCTGCCAACAAGTCTAATGGCCAAGAGTTATAGTCTATACTTTCGCCTGTTTTGGCATTTAAAACGTTATTAAGTTCTGCTATAATTGCAGCTTCATCAATACCTTTTTTCTTGCAAGCTTCGGCAACTGTTCTATTACCATTGCAACAAAAATCTATTTTGTATTTAGAAAAAATAGCTGCAGTTCTAAAATCGTCTGCAACGTACTGTCCTATTTCTTTTTCGATGTTTTTTTGTAATACTTCCATGATTTATTATTTATTTCGGATAAATTTGTCTTATTTATATTTAAATTTTTTTTATTGAAACTCGATTTCAATCTAATAATTGTAAGTTGAAATCGATCCTTTTTTATATTGTAATTTTAAGTTTTTAGAAACGAAGAACCTAACTTAATATCCATAGCTAATTCTTCTAAATTAGTAGTTTCTAACATCTGTTTCAAACCATTTCTAATATCTTTAAATTTATCGTGCACAGGACAAGGATGATTTTCGTCGCAGGCACTTAAACCTAAGCCACATCCACTGTAGACAGCATCTCCATCGATAGCTTTAACAATTTGAGATAATTTAATTAATGGTATTTGATCTTTATCAATTTCAAAACCACCATGTGCGCCTCTTACAGACTTTATAATATGGTTTCTAACTAAAGCTTGAAGTATTTTTGCAGTAAATGCTTGAGGAGAATTAATTTCTTCAGAAATCTCCTTAGGACTTACACGTTGCCCTTCATAAGAGTTTTTAGCAATAAAAATTGAGGCTCTTATACCGTATTCGCAAGCTTTTGAAAACATTTATTTATAATTTATTACAAAGATAAAAAATTAATCAAGACAAAAACATCTTAATTTAAGAATATTGATGTCTAAACCATACTTTTTGCCATTCTCTTTTTAGGATTAAAAATGAAACGTTTTCACTTAACTGCAAAGCATCGTTACCATCTAGAGCTTTAATTTGATGTTCTGGCACATCAATTATATATAGTAAATTAAGATATTCTGTAAATTTTTCTTGTATTAATCTATATACCGTGTCTTGTAACAACAACTTCAAACTAGTCGGTAAGATATCTTCATCAAAATCTAAATCTATATTAGCGTATAAAAAATCTTTGTTTAGTTGAGAGACTAATTTTTTATACAAATTTAATTTTGTGGCGTCTTCAATTAAGTTTTCAAATGTTGCTGGTAATTTCATTAGACTTTTCTTGTCATTAATCCCATTCCAAACTCCTTTAGTAGCTGCTTTTTTTCTTCAGAGATAGTTAAGTCATCTAAAATCTTAAATGCTTTATTTGTATATTCTTCAATAGCATTTTGAGTTGCTTTTGCAGATCCACTTTCTACAAAAAACTGTTTTACAGTTTCTATTTTATCTTTGTTATCTTCTAATTGAACCGAATATAATTGCTCTAATTGCCTTTTTTTATCTGCATCCAAATACTCTAATGCTTTTAAATACAGGTATGTTTTTTTATTTTCAATTATATCTCCTCCTATTTGCTTTCCAAACGTTTTTGGATCACCAAATGCATCTAAATAATCATCTTGAAGCTGAAAAGCTATACCTAACAATCTTCCAAAGTGATAGATGCTTTCTTTATTTTCTTCAGACGTTTTTGCAACAATAGCTCCCATCTTCATAGCTGCACCAACTAGCACAGCTGTTTTATACTCAATCATTTTTAAGTATTCTGAGATAGTAACATCATCTCTTGTTTCAAAATCAACGTCGTATTGTTGTCCTTCACAAACCTCTAAAGCTGTTTTACTAAATAATTTGGCTAATGCTTGAAACGTTTTTGGCTCATAATTTTCAAATAGTTGATAAGCCATAATTAGCATTGCATCTCCTGACAAAATACCTGTATTAATATCCCATTTTTCATGTACAGTTTGTTGTCCACGACGTAATGGTGCATCATCCATAATATCATCATGCACTAATGAAAAATTATGAAAAATCTCTACACTTAATGCTGCATCAAAAGCATCTCTATGGTTAGCATCAAAAATTTCGGCAGTCATTAAAGTTAGTACTGGCCTTAATCTTTTTCCGCCTAATTCTAGAATATAATTTATAGGATTATATAAGTTTTCTGGCTGTTTTGGCTTTGCGTATTGCTGTAAATACGCTATAAACGCTTTTTGATAATTAGAGATATTTTGCATCCTGCAAAAATAAAGCAATTACACATATTAAACTAAAATAATCGCATGTTAAAAAATCATTAAAACTTAGGAAACTTTTTTTGTTTTTAAAGTTTCCCGACGTACATTTGCCCAGATTATGAGAGAGAATATTTTAAACAAATCAGCAGATTTATTTTTAAACTACGGGTTTAAAAGCGTAACAATGGATGATATAGCTAATGCTTTAGGTATTTCAAAAAAAACTATATATCAACATTTTGATAACAAAACAAAGCTAGTAGAAGCTACAACATTGCATATGTTTGATATGATATCTAAAGGCATTAATTGTATTTGTTCTTTAGAGAAAAACCCTATTGAAGAAATTTATGAAATTAAGCGTTTTATAATGGAACATTTGAAAGACGAAAAATCTTCACCTCAACATCAACTTCAAAAGTATTATCCAAAAATTTTTGAATCATTAAAGCAAAAGCAATATTACTTAATGCAAGATTGTGTTGTAAATAATTTAAATCGCGGTGTAGAATTAGGATTATATAGAAAAAGCATCAACATTCAATTTATATCTAGACTATACTTTAATTGCATGATGTCTTTAAAGGATAGAGAATTATTTCCTTTACAAAATTTCTCAATGAACATGTTAATGGATAATTATCTAGAATATCATGTTCGTGGAATTTGTACAACAAAAGGTTTAGATATTTTAAAAGAACTAACAGAAATAAATCAATCATAAAAACTACCAAAAGAATATAAATGAAATCGTTATTCAAATTACTAATAATCACATTGTCTTACTTTGGGTTTGCCCAAGAGACACCACAAAATTTTAGCTTACAAGAAGCTATAGATTTTGCTTTAGAAAATAACAGGCAAGCTAAAAATGCTACTTTAGATATCGAAGCAGCAAAAAAACAAAAATGGGAAACTACCGCAACAGGATTACCTCAAATTAACGCTGCTGTTGACTATCAAAACCTAATCAAACAACAGTTTGAATCTGTAGATTTTAACCAAGATGGTATCCCAGATTTTGGAGCAAAAAACTCTGTAAACGCTTCGGCTACATTAAGTCAGTTACTATTTGATGGTTCTTATTTAGTTGGATTACAATCTGCAAAAGTCTATTTAGAAATTTCTAAAAACTCTAAAGAAAAAACAGATTTAGAAGTTAGAAAAGCAGTAATTAATGCCTACGGAAACGTATTAATGGCAGAAGAAAGTGTTTCAATTTTAGAGAATAACATTAAAATTCTTCAGAAAAACTTAGATGAAACCACTAAAATCTATGAAAATGGATTAGAAGAAGAAGAAAGTGTAGAACAATTACAAATCACATTATCTAGTGTGCAAAGTAACTTGAACAATACTAAAAGATTAAAAAATCTAGCCTATCAAATGTTAAGTATAACTATAGGTCTAGACTATAATGCTCCAATAATTTTAACCGACGACTTAGAAAGTTTAACTGTAAAAAACATACTTCAAGACGGTATAGAAGATGCAGATGTAAAAAACACAATTGATTATAAGATAGCTGCCAACGATAAAACCTCTAAAGAATTACTGTTAAAACTTGAAAAAAGTAAAGCACTACCAACTTTAAGCGCCTTTTTAAGCGGTGCTTATATTGGGAATAATAACGAGTTTAAATTCTTATCAGATCAACAAAAATGGATTGGCACAGCTACATTTGGCGCTTCATTAAACATCCCAATTTTTAGTTCTGGCATGCGTAGTGCAGCAACACAACGTGCACAAATTAACTTAGAAAAAGCTCAAATAAATCTAGATGAAACCGAGCAACAATTAAAATTACAAATTGAAGCTGCTAAAAGCGATTTTATTCTAGCAACAGAAGAATACGAAAACAAAAAGCAAAATCTTAATCTTGCCGAGAGAATCGAAAATAAAAATCAAACTAAATTTTTTGAAGGTGTTGGATCTAGTTTTGAACTAAGACAAGCACAAACACAACTATACACAGCACAACAAGAATTTTTACAAGCTATGTTAGACGTAATTAACACCAAAGCAGAATTAGAAACATTAACCAACACAACAACCAAATACTAAACTCTTAAAACAATGAAACATATACAATTAATAATCCTTACATCACTATTATTAGTAGCTTGTGGCGGTGATAAAAAGAAAAATACCGTAGAAAGTGTTTTAGAAACTAATAATCTAGAAACCATTAGAGCTAAACGCGCAGAGCTTGTAGAAAATCAAGAAGAAATACATGCAAAAATCAAACAGTTAGATGAAGCTATTGCAAAAATAGACACTGTAAAAAAAGTACCATTAATTACTACAATTACAGCCAAAACTGAAGTTTTTAATCACCAATTAGAAATTCAAGGTAACGTAACCACAAAAAACCTATTAGTTATTACACCAGAATTTAATGGCATACTAACAAATGTATACGTTAAAGAAGGCCAAAAAGTTAGCAAAGGACAATTATTAGCAAAAATTGATGATGGCGGATTAAGCCAACAATTGGCACAATTAAAAATTCAAGCAGATTTAGCGCGTACAACTTTTGAGCGTCAAAAACGTCTTTGGGACCAAAATATTGGTAGCGAGATACAATACTTACAATCAAAATCAAATTACGAAGCGCAACAAGAAGCTGTTAATCAACTACAACAACAAGTCTCAAAAACTAGTGTAAAAGCTCCTTTTTCTGGAACTATAGATGATGTAATTACAGAACAAGGAAGCGTTGTTGCTGCAGGACAAACACCGCTTATGCGCATTGTTAATCTAAATGATATGTACATAGAAACAGATGTACCAGAAAGTTACATAACAGATGTAACCAAAGGTAAAGATGTTACAGTCTCAATTCCTGTAATTAACAAAACTGTTGATACCAAAATTAGACAAGCCGGAGATTATATAAACCCAGCTAACAGAACATTTAAAATTGAAGTTCCTGTTCCTAATAAAGACAAAGACATTAAACCAAACTTAACTGCCAAATTAAAAATTAACGATTATACTAACAAAGAAGCGCTACTAGTACCACTAAGCATTATATCTGAAAATGCAGAAGGCGAGCAATACCTTTATACTATTAAAGATAAAAAGAAAAACGGAGAAGGTATTGCTACTAAAGTAATCATCAAAACTGGTAAAACACAAGGTGATGTTATAGAAGTGCTTGAAGGCATTAAAAACGGTACCGAAATTATTAAAGAAGGTGCTCGTAGCGTAAAAGACGGACAAACAGTTAAAGTCATTAAATACTAAAAAATCAACCAATGACTAAAAAGAAAAAAAATAAAAAAGTAGACAAAGAGTTTGCACTATCATCGTGGGCAATTAACAATAAAACCACAATGTATGTACTTATTTTGGTCATATTTTACTTAGGTGTATCTGCGTTTTTCAGTATGCCAAGAGAAAACTTTCCAGAAGTTAACGAGACTAAAATATACGTAAGCGCTGTTTTCCCTGGTAACACAGCAGAAGACATAGAAAAACTTATCGTAGATCCATTAGAAGACGAGCTTAAAACAGTTAGCAACGTGGTCGAAATTACATCTACTTCTCAAGAAGATTATGGGATGTTAATGGTAGAATTTGACGAAAACATAACTGTAGAACAAGCCAAACAAAAAGTTAAAGATGAAGTTGACACCAAAACATCTGGCGAAGATTGGCCAACCTTTAATGGTGCAAAAGTAGAACCTGATGTATTCGAGTTAAGTCTTTCTGAAGAAATGCCAATTCTTAACATTAACATTTCCGGTGATTATCCAATTGAAAAACTTAAAGATTACGGCGAATATCTTCAAGATGAAATTGAAGACCTTTTAGAAATCAAAAAAGTAGACATTCGTGGTGCACAAGAAAAAGAAGTTGAAGTCGCTGTAGACATCTATAAAATGATGGCTGCTCAAGTTACTTTTAACGATATTATAGGCGCTATAAATAATGGTAATGTTACTATGTCTGCTGGTAATTTAAAAGCAAGCGGACAAAGACGTACCATTCGTATTTTAGGAGAAATCGAAGATCCTGCTCAATTAGAAAATTTTGTTGTAAAATCTGAAAACGGAAACGCTATCTACCTAAAAGATATCGCTGAAGTATCTTTTAAAGAAGAAGACAAAACAACCTTTGCTAGAGAATTTGGTCATCCAGTAGTGATGTTAGACGTTAAAAAACGTGCTGGTAAAAACATGGTTGCTGCTGCAGAGCAAATTCAAGTCATTGTAAAAAATGCAAAAGACAATGTATTTCCTCAAGATTTAACTGTTACCATAGCAAACGACCAATCTTCTGTAACTATTGGTCAGGTAGACGATCTTGTAAACAACATTATTTTTGGTGTACTTTTAGTGGTTACAGTTTTAATGTTCTTCTTAGGATTTAAAAATGCAATATTCGTAGGTTTTGCCATACCAATGTCTATGTTTATGTCTTTAATGATTTTAGAATTATTAGGACAAAGTCTTAATACCATGGTACTTTTTGGACTAATTATGGGACTTGGTATGCTAGTAGATAACGGTATTGTTGTAGTAGAAAACGTCTATCGTTTAATGGATGAAGAAGGTATGACGCGTATGCAAGCTGCAAAAAAAGGAATCGGAGAAATTGCTTTCCCTATTATTATATCTACATTAACTACGGTTGCAGCATTCGTACCACTTGGTTTATGGCCAGGTATTATGGGAGAATTTATGATGATTTTACCTATCACACTTTCAGTAGTATTAGGATCATCGCTATTTGTAGCTATCTTTTTCAACTCAGTATTAGTATCTCAATTTATGAGTACAGAAGATAAAGACATGCCATTAAATAAAATTATTCGTACAACAGTAATCATGGCTGTTATAGGAATTTTAGTCTTAATAGTTGGCGGTAGCTATCGTGGTTTAGGTACACTTATGGTATTTACTGCTATAATGTTATGGGTTTACAGACTTGTGTTACGTGGTTGGGCAAACAACTTCCAAAATAAAACATTAGTTAAGTTAGAGCGCTGGTACGAAAAACAATTACGTTGGGCTTTATCAGGTAAAAAACCATACATATTAAGTTTAGGCACATTTGCATTACTTATTTTATCATTTGTGGCTTTCGGTATTTCATTAGGATCACAACGTACTAAAGTTGAATTTTTCCCAGACAATAAACCTAATCAAATTATTGTCTATATAGAATATCCACAAGGAACTGCAATAGAAAAAACAAACGCTATTACTAAAGAAATTGAGCAACGCGTCTACAAAGTTTTAGACAACAATCAATATAAAGATGGCGACTATAACTTTATGGTAGAAAGTGCAGTTTCTCAAGTTGGTGAAGGTGCTGGTAACCCACAAACCGATGGTGGATCTGCTGCCGAAATGCCTCATAAAGCCAAGATTACTGCATCAATGCGCGAGTATAAATACCGTCGTGGTGAAGATAGTGAGCTTTTAAGACAAAAAGTACAAGAAGCGCTTGTTGGTATTTATCCTGGTGTATTAATATCTGTTGAAAAAGACCAAAATGGTCCGCCTGCTGGAGCGCCAATTAATATTGAAATTGAAGGTGAAGACTATAACGAGTTAATTGCTACTGCCGAAAAAATGCGTGAGTTTATCAACTCAAGAAATATTGCTGGTATTGACGAGCTTAAAATTGATGTAAATAAAGATAAACCATCAATGCAAGTTATAGTAGATCGTGAAAAAGCTGGAGAATTAGGAATAAGCTCTGCGCAAGTAGGGCAACAATTACGTAATTCAATCTTTGGTTCTAAAGCTGGGATTTATAAAGAAGGTGGTGATGATTATGATATTTACGTTCGTTTTAACGAAGAAAACAGATACAATACAAGTGCGTTATTTAATCAAAATATCACATTTAGAAACACTACTGGACAAATAGTAAGCGTTCCTGTTTCTGCAGTTGCATCTTACGAAAACAATTCAGGGTTTAGTGCCATTAAACATAAAGACACTAAACGTGTTGTAACGGTATATTCTGCATTAGCACCAGGTTATACAGATGCTGGCGCAATTGTAACAAAAATTCAGAATGAAATGAAAAGCTTTGAAGGTTTACCAGAAAACATCAAAATAGATTATACGGGTCAAATTGAAGAGCAAAACAAGCAAATGGCATTTTTAATGGGTGCATTTTTTACAGGACTTGGATTAATCTTTTTCATCTTAATTTTCCAATTTAATTCGGTTTCAAAACCAGCTATTATAATGTTAGCTATTTTCCTAAGTTTTATTGGTGTATTTGGTGGATTAGTTATAACTGGTAAAGCATTCGTTATTATGATGACAATGGTTGGTATCATTTCGCTTGCCGGAATTGTGGTAAACAATGGTGTTGTACTATTAGATTACGCACAGCTTTTAATAGATAGAAAGAAAAACGAATTAGACTTAGACGACAACGAATTTTTAAGCAACGACGATCTTTTTGAAAGCATCGTAAAAGCTGGTAAAGCACGTTTAAGACCTGTATTATTAACTGCTATTACTACAATCTTAGGATTAATACCACTAGCTATAGGATTAAACATTAACTTCTTTACATTGTTTAGCGAGTTTGATCCAAACATCTATATGGGAGGAGACAACGTTGTATTTTGGGGACCATTAGCTTGGACAGTAATTTATGGATTATTTGTTGCAACATTCTTAACATTAATTGTTGTTCCGGTATTATTCTTCTTAACAATGAAATTAAAAATGTGGATTAGAAATAAATTCTCTTCTAATAAAACAGAAGTAATCGCAGAAGACATTTAATATCCCTTAATCACTTCTAAATAAAAAAGCCGAAGCACTTGCTTCGGTTTTTTTATTGCTTAAATTTGCACCTACTAAAACATAATTATGTATAGAAGTCATAGCTGTGGTGAGTTAAGAGCATCACATATAAATACAGACGTTACCCTTTCTGGTTGGGTACAAAAATCTAGAGATAAAGGATTTATGATTTGGGTAGATCTACGTGATCGTTACGGAATTACTCAACTTATTTTTGATGAAGAACGTACGCCTAAATCCATCATGGAACAAGCACAAAAGTTAGGTCGTGAGTTTGTAATTCAAGTTAAAGGAACCGTAATCGAACGCGAATCTAAAAACAAAAATATACCAACAGGTGATATCGAAGTTTTAGTAAAAGAATTAACCATTCTTAACGAATCTAAATTACCACCTTTTACAATAGAAGATGAAACTGATGGTGGTGAAGAATTACGTATGAAATATCGTTACATTGATATTAGACGTAATCCCGTAAAAAACAACTTAATCTTTAGATCTAAAGTCACACAAGAGGTAAGAAACTTTTTATCAAACCAAGGATTTATAGAGGTAGAAACACCTTATTTAATCAAATCTACACCAGAAGGCGCGCGTGATTTTGTGGTACCAAGTAGAATGAACGAAGGTCAGTTTTACGCGCTTCCACAATCACCACAAACCTTCAAGCAATTACTTATGGTTGGAGGCATGGATAAATATTTTCAGATAGTAAAATGTTTTAGAGACGAAGATTTACGTGCAGATAGACAACCAGAATTTACGCAAATAGATTGCGAAATGGCGTTTGTAGAGCAAGAAGACATATTAAATGTTTTTGAAGATTTAACACGTCATTTGTTAAAAGAAGTCAATGGTGTTGAAGTTGAAAAATTCCCACGTATGCTTTATGACGATGCTATGCGCCTTTACGGAAACGACAAACCAGACATTAGATTTGGTATGCAGTTTGGAGAGCTTAACGATGTTGCACAACACAAAGATTTTGGTGTATTTAATAATGCCGAATTAGTTGTTGGTATCGCAGTACCTGATGCTGCATCATATACTCGTAAAGAGATAGACAAACTTATAGACTGGGTAAAACGTCCCCAAGTTGGTGCTTTAGGTATGGTTTATGTAAAATGTAACGAAGACGGTACTTACAAATCTTCGGTAGATAAATTTTACGATCAGGACGATCTTGCAAAATGGGCAGAAAAAACTGGCGCTAAAGCTGGCGATTTAATTTGTATACTTTCAGGAGACACTAACAAAGTACGCGCACAACTTAGTGCTTTACGTATGGAAATGGCAGAACGTTTAGGTTTACGTAAACCAAACGAATTTGCACCACTTTGGGTAATCGACTTCCCATTATTAGAGCTTGATGAAGAAACTGGTCATTACCACGCAATGCACCATCCATTTACATCTCCAAAACCTGGTCAAATAGAATTATTAGATACTAAACCAGGAGACGTTAAAGCTAATGCTTACGACTTAGTATTAAACGGAAACGAAATTGGTGGTGGATCAATAAGAATTCATGATAAAGAAACTCAAGCCATTATGCTTAAACATTTAGGTTTTAGCGAAGAAGAAGCTAAAGCACAATTTGGATTCTTGATGGATGCTTTTGAATATGGTGCGCCACCACATGGCGGACTTGCATTTGGATTAGATAGATTAGTAGCAATTTTAGGTGGACAAGAAACGATTAGAGATTTTATTGCATTCCCTAAAAACAATGGTGGTAGAGATGTCATGATAGATGCGCCTGCACCAATTGATGATGAACAATTAGACGAACTTAATTTAAGTTTAAAACTTAATTCATAAATCAAAAAAAATCCTGCAACCTTTGCAGGATTTTTTGATTAACTTTAAGTATGCCTAAACAATCGCTTTTAAAACGTTTTTTTATATGGAGGTTAAAGCACATCTCCGAAAAAACTTTTACTTATATTTTAAGTGGTTTGGTTGGATTATTAGCAGGACTTGCTGCAGTAACGTTAAGAAACATCACATTTACTATAGAAGGTGCTTTAGACAATCTTGCAGTCTTTTCTAAAAACCAAGTTTACTTTATTTTACCGGTTATAGGATTGTTTTTAGTGTATCTGTTTGTCAAATACATTTCAAAGAAAAATATAGAACATGCTATTCCTTCAATTCTATTTAAACTATCAAAAAGAAGCGGATTAATAGATCGGTCTAAAATTTATATTCCATTAATAACTGCACCTTTAACGGTTGGTTTTGGTGGATCTGTTGGATTACTTGGACCAGCAATAGCTTCTGGATCTGCAATAAGTTCTAATTTAGGACGACTATTCCATGTTAATCAACAAACAAGAACGTTATTAATTGGTTGTGCTGCTGCAGGAGCAATTTCTTCAATATTTAAATCACCAATTGCAGCAATTATTTTTGCGGTAGAAGTGTTTAGTTTAGATTTAACTTTTGCTTCATTATTACCGTTATTAATTGCTTCGGTTTCTTCCGTATTAACGTCTTACTTCTTTTTAGGAGACGATTTATTGTTCAACTTTAATTTTTCGGATAAGTTTCAAATAAAAGATACTTTATTTTATGTGGTTTTAGGTATAGGTACTGGATTTGCTTCTATTTACTTTACTAAAATGTATTTTTTTATCCTTCAGTTTTTTGAGCGTTTTAAAACCAAACTGTTAAAATTAATAGTTGGAGGATTAGCTATTGGTGGTATGTTATTTTTAATTCCGCCACTTTATGGTGAAGGTTTTGGATTTATAAACAATCTACTTGCTGGCGATCATTTAAGCGCGCTTGGCACAACGCCTTTTGATGCTTTTAAGGATAATATTTGGGTTGTAATTGCCTTACTTTTTGGTATTACTATTTTTAAAGCTATTGCAATGACAACAACTTTTGCGGCTGGCGGAGCAGGAGGAATTTTTATTCCAACTATGGTTATGGGAAGCGCTTTAGGTAATGTGGTTGCAAAAGTCATTAACAATCTTGGTTTAGGATTTTACGTGTCAGAAACCAACTTTACCTTAATTGGTATGGCAGGACTAATTGCTGGTGTATTACATGCGCCTTTAACTGCTATTTTCTTAATTGCCGAAATTACTGGCGGTTACGAATTATTTATTCCTTTAATGATTGCTGTATCCATGTCGTTTATAATCAAAAAAAATGCATTTGATTACACCATTTATACTCGCGAACTTGCTTTAAAAGGCGAACTTCTAACACACGATAAAGACCAAAGCGTATTAACTTTAATGACTTTAGATAGTGTAATAGAAACTAATTTTATTGCGCTAAATCCTAAAATGACTTTAGGCGAAATGCTTCATAAAGGCGTTGCAAAATCTACCCGAAATTTATTTCCTGTTATTAAAAAAGATAAGACTTTGGTCGGAATAATTTTATTGGATGATGTTAGAGAAATCATGTTTAACCAAACCCTATACGACACCACTTTTGTAGAAGATTTAATGCACAACGCGCCAGATATTATTGATTATAAAAACGATTCTATGAAAGATGTAATGACTAAATTTCAAAACTCTAATGCGTGGAATTTACCTGTCGTTAAAGACCATAAATACATTGGTTTTGTCTCAAAATCTAAATTATTAACAGCATATCGACGCCAATTAATTAACTTTACAAAATCTTAAAATCACCTTAATGAAATACTTAATTTTATTAGCTTTTATAGCCAGTTTAGCATCAATAATTTGCGGTTATGCATTAGACAATGTAGACAACCAAAAGTTAATTGGCTTTGGCGTTTTAGGCTTATTTTTTGTGGTTATTCCGTTGTTTTCCTATCACCGTTGGAAAAACAAAAAAGTTGAAGACTACATGCTTACCAAAGAAAAACTCCAAGAGATGAGAGACAAAGAAGGTGACAAACGTAAATTATAATTTGGGCGTTACCCTATCGGGTCGCGCTATCCGTTATATCTTTTTGTTTTCAATAAACAAAAAGGATGTCACTACTATCGCTAACGCACATTTCAGCCAACATAAAGACCATTAGTTTAGATTTCGTTTTTCAATAAAAAACCGTTTCATTAAAGCAGAAGCTTCTTCAGCTAAAATTCCACCTTCCATTTTAGTTTTAGGATGCAATTTGGTGTTTAAATTAATACATCCGCGTTGTTCATCCCTAGCTGCATAAACAATCCTACTAATCTGACTCCAATACAATGCACCAGCACACATTTGGCAAGGCTCTAAAGTGACATACAACGTACAATCTTTTAAATATTTTCCGCCTAAAAAATTAGCAGCAGCAGTAATGGCTTGCATTTCGGCGTGTGCCGTTACATCATTTAATCGCTCGGTAAGATTATGTGCTCTTGCGATAATGCGGTCTTTAATTACAATTACAGCTCCAACAGGAATTTCATCTTTATCAAAAGCCTCTTGCGCTTCTTGCAAGGCTTTTTTCATAAAATAAGTATCATCAAAAGGTTGTATCATAAGCGTAAAAATACAATTTAAGATACTACATTTGTAGTATAATGAGCAAAATACTTCAACATATAAATTCGCCAAACGATTTAAAAACCTTAAATCAAGAACAGCTATTACTTTTAGCTAAAGAATTGCGTGAATTTATCATAAATATTGTTGCCACTAAAGAAGGTCATCTTGGTGCTAGCTTAGGCGTAATAGAACTTACTATTGCTCTACATTATGTATTTAACACACCAAAAGACCAATTAATTTGGGATGTTGGTCATCAAGCTTACGGACACAAAATTTTAACCGGAAGACGTGATATTTTTGAAACTAACAGACAACTAAATGGTATTTCTGGATTTCCTAAGCGTAAAGAAAGTGAGTATGATGCGTTTGGTGTTGGACATTCTTCTACATCAATTTCGGCAGCATTAGGCATGGCAATTGCTTCAAGAATAAAAGGCGATTTAAACACACAACATATTGCTGTAATTGGAGATGCTTCTATAGCTAGTGGTATGGCGTTTGAAGGTTTAAATCATGCTGGAGTAAGCAAAGCTAATTTACTAGTGATTTTAAACGATAATGCAATTGGAATTGACCCAAGTGTTGGCGCTTTAAAACAGTATTTAACCAACGTTAAAAAAGGCACTCAAAAACAAGATAATATTTTTGAAGCTTTAAATTTTGACTATTCTGGACCAATTGACGGTCATGATTTACCAGCTTTAATTAACGAACTTGAGCGATTAAAATCTGTTAAAGGACCAAAGTTTCTTCATGTTATTACCACCAAAGGAAAAGGTCTTAAACAAGCTGAAGCCGATCAAGTAAAATACCACGCTCCAGGACAATTTGATGCAAAATCTGGCGAGCTTATTGCAAAAACCGAAACTAAACCTCAACCACTTAAATATCAAGATGTTTTTGGTCATACTATAGTAGAATTAGCTAAAACGAACCCAAACATTGTTGGCATCACACCAGCTATGCCAACCGGAAGCTCTTTAAAATATATGATGGAAGCGTTTCCTGACCGTGCTTTTGATGTTGGTATTGCCGAGCAGCATGCAGTTACTTTGGCTGCAGGAATGGCTACACAAGGGTTAATTCCGTATTGTAATATTTATTCGACATTTATGCAACGTGCATATGATCAAGTTATACATGATGTTGCTACACAAAACTTACCTGTTATTTTTTGTTTGGATCGTGCAGGATTAGTGGGACAAGATGGCGCGACACATCATGGTGTTTTTGATTTGGCCTATTTACGTTGCATCCCAAACTTGATCATTTATGCACCAAGAAATGAGGTTGAATTACGTAATATGCTTTACACTGCTCAATTAGGACTAAATCACCCAATTGCGATAAGATATCCAAGAGGTAGAGGAATTACAATAGATTGGAAACAACCATTTTCTAAAATTGAAATTGGTAAAGGCGAGCAATTAAAAGAAGGTAAAGAAGTTGCTGTGCTATCTATTGGAACGATTTCAAAAAATGTTACTGAAGCACTTAACAGCATTGAAAACCCTGAAACTTTTTCTCATTACGACATGCGCTTCGTAAAACCATTGGATGCGGCTTTACTTCATTCAATATTAAAAAAACACCACACAATTATCACTGTTGAAGACGGAACTGTTTCTGGTGGATTTGGCAGTGCTATTTTAGAGTTTGCCGCAAAGTACAACTATAAAAGCAACTTTATCACAAAAGGAATAAAGGATGAATTTATAGAACATGGCACTACAGAAGAACTACAAAAAATCAACGGTATTGATTCTGAAAGTCTAAAAATTTTATTTAAAAACATAAAAAAAGCAGACTAGTTAGTCTGCTTTTTTTTTAAGTTAACGGACAATTAATTTGTTGTAAATGTCCAAACAGCACCTATCGTTTTGGTGCCAGAATTGTCTTTAGTATCTATTTGCCAGTAATATGTTGTTCCTGGATCTGTACTTACATCAAAGTTTTCTACTGTTAAGTCTGTGCTAACTGCTGTAGTTGGAGGGTTAGATGTACCAAAATATACATCATAAGTTAATGTATCGTTTATATCTACATCTGCTCCAGACCAATTTAAAGAAGTTGTTCCAGACACAACTGCATCTTCTTCATTAGGACTTACTAAATCCGCTAAGAACGGTGCATAGTTAGAAACACCTTCTCCTTCTGTATAAAATGCAAAAACCTGAGATGGACTAGCTGAATCTTCTGCATCTTTTGCTGTTACTGTCCAGTAATAAGCTGTACCAGGCTGTAAAGTTAACGTTCTTGTAGTTGTTGTAGATGTAACTTGTTCAACTAAATTAGTCATATTATTATCTAACGCTACTCTCAATTCGTAACTTACTGTATCTCCATCAGGATCTGTAGCTGCTGCCCATTCAAAATTAACAGTACTATCTATACATAATAAATCTGATGTTGGGTAGATTAATTGACTAACTGCACTTGGCGCTGTATTTGGTGTATCTGGAGTAGGAGCTACTCCTCCATCACCACCATCTCCATCACTTCCTCCACAAGAAGTAATTACAACACTAAAAAATAATACAGTTATTATGTTATATAATTTCTTTTTCATCTTATTATTTTTTTATGATTTTTATAGTTTTTGGTGCTTTTTCTGACTGAATATTTACAAAATAAACTCCGCTTCTTAGTGATTGGAAAGGAATATAAATTTCTTTATTATTCGCAACATCAAAAGAGTTACTATAAACTAATCTTCCATTTATATCATAAACATTTACAGGAAGAGCGTTTACATCTAGACCATTTGGCAGTATAACTTTTAAATTATCTACCACTGGGTTTGGTGTAGCCTTAAATTCTATAATGTTAATCTGTTTAGTAAAAGTACCTTCACAAGCTTGAGCTGTCTTAATTTCTAACAATCCAGACTTTAAATTTTCTAATATTATATTGTCTTGACTAGTTATTAAAATAACTTCACCATTTAAAGTCACTGTGTAAGGCGCTGTACCTCTGTACATGTTAACCTCAATATCTTCTCCATTATTTTGTTCTATAAGCTCTAGTTCTATTGTTTCTGCAGCTTCAACACTTACTTCTGAACATTGAACATGGTCATATTCGTTAACAGACACACATACAGTATATGGTCCTCCTACAGATAAGTTTTCTATAGTTAAGTTGTTTGTTGTTAACTGTTCTGAAATATTTGTTCCTGGACCATTAACGGTAACCGTATAAGTTACATATGTTTCATTTACATTAATATTTATCTTACCGTTATCTTGTCCTTCGCATGTTTCTGAAACTACTTCTATTGAAATGTTATCTTGAGCTGCATAACTAGTATCACAAATATCTCCTACCCCGTTATTGTTAACGTCTTCTTGATTTGGATTAGGTGTATCAACACAATTATCTATAGAATCTACGACACCATCTCCATCTGAATCCTGACAAACATCTCCTACTCCATCATTATTACTATCTAATTGGTCTGGATTAGCTATTGTTGGACAATTATCATTTATATCTAATATTCCGTCTTGATCTGTATCTTGACAAACATCTCCAATTCCGTTGTTATCAACATCAGATTGATCTGCGTTTGCAACACTTGGGCAGTTATCTACACCATTAACAACTCCATCATTGTCATCATCGCCATTTGGATCAAAAGAGAACTGTCCTGAAAATATACCTCTACCATAAGTAGCAGCAAAAACCATATTATCGTCTCTTAAATCTAAATCTAAAACTTTAACATTTGACATTCCGTTAAATGCAGGATTCCAAGTTGGATTAGCATCAGAAAAGTTGGTTGTATACCAAACACCTAACTCTGTACCTATAATTACTTCTTCATTATTTAAAGGATTTCTTAATATTGACTTTACTGGTAAATCTGGAAGATTACCTTCTTTAGTCTGCCAGTTAGCTCCTCCGTCATTTGTGTACCAGATATTTTCTACTCCGTAGTTATGAATGGTAACAAAAATTTCGTCTTCGTTATTACCCAACTCAATATCAGACACACTTCCTACTATAAAATTATTAAGTTCTAATTCTGTCCAAGTAGGACTACTACCATCTGCATTTTCTACTTTAAAAATATCTCCTAAAACTGTTCCTACAAATAAGGTTGAAGATGTTGTTGTAAAAGGAGAAACTGTTAAAGCAGTTGGTGTACTATCAAATTCAGAATTTGTTAAATCTGAAGATGTTAAAGTTGAGCTAGATTTTATGCCTGAGTATCTTCTTATTACAGTACTAAGGTTGTTAGAATAATTTGAATATAAAATA
Organism: Mesoflavibacter zeaxanthinifaciens subsp. sabulilitoris; assembly: GCF_014191595.1. Classification (NCBI taxonomy): domain Bacteria; kingdom Pseudomonadati; phylum Bacteroidota; class Flavobacteriia; order Flavobacteriales; family Flavobacteriaceae; genus Mesoflavibacter; species Mesoflavibacter zeaxanthinifaciens. Next base: position 135,622 of record NZ_JACHWV010000005.1, read on the forward strand.
TCCAGATTAGAGTCTAATGCTTGTGGGTTAATAAAAGCTCCGTTAGAAGCATTTTCATTATTAATTGTTACGTTAGTATTAGTTTCTAAATTAAATAAATTAATACCTGAGTTGTACACGTAATTTCTTATAAAATACTTATCGTCTCCTTGATCAAAAAATGTGTAAGCACCATCACCTCCATATGCTTCAACAGAGCTATCCGCTCCATTTGAATTTGCATTTTGAAACAATTGCGTACCATTATCTTGTAAACCTCCTGCAAAATAATCTCCGTTAAAAGCTGTTGTTGGAGCCACACCAACAGTGTAAAATTGACTTGTATTAAAATCCTTATCTCTTGGACTTAAGACTACACCAGCATTTGATGAATAGTAAATTCCACCATCATTTCCTACTAACATGACACTGGAACTATTGTTTCCAAAAACTAAGGCATGTTGATCTGCATGAACTTCTTGATAGCCAAAACCACCATACCAATGAGATAATTGAGACCAAGAAGTACCACTATTAAACGACTTAAACAAATCTATACCTCCTGCATAAACTATATCGTCATTTGCTGGATCTACTTCTAAAAGTAAGTCATAAAAAGCTTGACCTCTAGTAAAATCATTTGCGGATATACCAGTATCTGCATCATTTGGTAAAGTCATATTAGTAGTTGAAGAGAAACCATCTTCTGTTTTAATCATTATAACAGGAGCAGTTGTTCCTTCTGCTAGGACATAGATTTTATTAGGGTCTGATGAAGATACTGCTATTTGAGTTCTATCTGCATCTGCTACGACTTCTTCTACACTAAAAGAGTTTCCGTCTGTAGATGATAAGATTGTTCCGCCTCCTTCACCAAAAACATAACTATCAATTGTAGAAACCCAAATTTTATTATCAGCTCCAATTTCTATATCATTTGGACAATACTGAACGCCTCCTGCTAGTGATTGTAAAGAAACTAGTGACCACGAGTTTCCGTTATCTGTTGATTTGTATAGTCCAAATTCTGGTCCACCAAGATAGGTTGTTGCGTTAGCAGATCCGTAAAAACCGTCACCTGCAGCTACATAAACTTCAGAAACACCATTATTATCTCTTACTTTAATATCATTAATATGCTGAATACCAGGAACCAAATTACCTGTAAACGAACTAGACACAGGATTTAAAGAACCTGTCATTGTACTACCTGCAAGAATTGAAGCTTCTAGTATATCTCCATCTGCTTTAGAAATCATTACTGATGGTATTGTAATTGTATTATCATCTCCTCCCATAGGGATAGGTTGACCTACTACATTATTCATCATAATAACTCCTACTGCTCCTGCATTTTGAGCATTTTTTACTTTTTGAGTAAAGTTACAGTTACCTCTTCTTATTAAAGCTATATTGCCCGATATTTGAGCACCATTAACTAATGCGCTACATCCTTCTGTTGGTAATCCTGTTCCATCATCTACTAAAACTATATTTGCTGATATTACAGATGTAATTTCTGGTCCAAAAGCAGTTGTTGGGTATGACAAATAGTCTCCTGCTACATCTGAAGGTGAATTAACAGAAATATTAGATGCAGATTGAAATGATGTATCACCTGTAATACCTCCAAAAACATTTGTCCATGTTGCTCCTGCATCATCAGATTTCCAAACACCACTTCCGTTAACATCTCCTCCTACATAAGATTCTCCCGTTCCTAAGTAAAAGACATTACTATTGTTTGGATCGTATGTTATACAAGATACAGCTAAGTTTTCTGGCACATTAACTCTTTGCCACGAAGATTCTGGATTTGATATGTTTGTGTTTTTCCATAAACCACCACTAACTCCTCCTGCAAAAACAGTTTCATTTGATGCATCGTTTGGATCAAACATTATAGCTCTTGTTCTTCCTCCTACATTGTTTGGTCCTCTTTCTACCCATCCATTATTCATAGCATCACCTGGCACTCTTCCTGCAGCTAATGTATTTAGTCTAGCGGCATTTATGCTATCTCTTAATGGTTGTAATTTTTCTGGTGTTGGTCGTCCTAATAGAGGATTCATTGTAAGTTCCCATTCTTGCTCGTAAAATTTATTTGGCGTTAAACCTTGAGCTTTTCTTTGTGACTTACTTAGTTTTAAAGTGTTTTTAAATGGGCTTTTTTCTAAGTTTTCTGAATGGATATTTCTAACTTGATTGTTTTGTTTTAAAGCAGAATTATCTTCAGAGAAATTTTGATATAATGCAAATATCCCTAAGGCTAATAATAAAATTATTAGTAATTTCTTTTTCATAATAATAAATAATTAATCTTTTTGCTAAAATAATATAAAATATTCTATAATGTAAATCCTTTTATCTTTTTATATTGAAGAATGGCTTGACTATCAGATAATGAAGCTACATAATGACAAATATTTAAAAGTCTTTGATATATACTTCCTTCTTTACTAAGTGTTTCTGGCAAACTCTTTAAAATTAATTTATCATAATTAGATGTTGGTCCTTCTTCAAAATTACTCTGAATAGATTTAGTGTAAGTTGTTAGAAGCGTATTTATTATTTGATAGCCTGCTATTTCTTTTTCTAACACTTCTTTTGATTGATAAATTTTCTCAACACTCAGCTTTATAATATCATTAATTTGAGCTTCATATTTACTCTTATCTAATAAACTAATATTGAAATCTCCTTTTAAAATATCTTCTTCATTAGTCATAAATATTTGCACAGCTTCGTTTATAAGACTATTAATAGCTAAAGCTCTTAAGTAACTTACTCTATCTTGGGTATTAGTTAATAAAGCATACTTTTTAGTATTTATAGAGTCTCTAACTAGATTAATTAAATACTCTAAAGCAAACTCTTCTTCGATTAAACCTAGATTTATGCCGTCTTCAAAATCTATGATTGTATAACAAATATCATCTGCTGCTTCTACCAAAAATGCTAAGGGATGCCTATTGTATCTTAAATGGTCGTCAGATTTTTTTATTAAACCTAATTCTTCAGCTACATCAACAAACGCTTTTTTTTCACTTTGAAAAAAACCATACTTTTTATCTGATATCTGATTAGTTGGTTTTTTCGGTAATGATTCTTTAGGGTATTTTGTAAAAGCACCTAAAGTAGCGTAACTAAGTCTTAATCCTCCTTCTCTGCCTGACCTACTTTGTGTCGCGATTTTAAAACCGTTAGCATTGCCTTCAAAATCACATAAATCTTGGTATTCTTTATCAGATAGTTTTGATTGATATTTTTTCCCTTCACCATTTATAAAAAACTCTCCTATAGCTTTTTCTCCGCTATGTCCAAATGGCGGATTACCTATATCATGAGCCAAAGCAGCAGCAGCAACTATTGCACCAAAATCATTTGCTTGATATCCTAAAGTGGTTTGTAAATGTGGATGTTTTTCTAAAATCTTTTGACCAACCTTTCTTCCTAAAGAGCGTCCTACAACACTTACTTCTAAACTATGTGTTAAACGTGTGTGTATAAAATCTGTCTGAGACAATGGGATAACTTGAGTTTTATCTTGCAGACTTCTAAATTCTGAAGAAAATATAACCCTATCATAATCCACTTCAAAACCTAAGCGAGTTTCATCTTGTTCTTTTCTTAGTCGTTTATTAGTATCACCAAAGCGCTTTAAGGATAATAATTGTTCCCAATTCATTATATAAGTTTTTAAGCTGCAATATAAGTATTTGACACGTAAAATGTTCTCCTTTTCAATGTTAACTAAACGTTTTCTAGCAATAAACAAACAACATATCTCATAACGTTAAGCTAACTTTTTAGTGATTAACTATTAATACCTAGTTAACTTAGACTTTACAGTTTGCCAGTTTCTTTGCACCAAGAATTTAAACAACGCAATGAAAAAAATATTTCTATTATTATTTACATTATTTAGTGTATACGCAAACGCCCAAGACACTGGTTCTATAGCTGGTAAACTTACAGATAAAGAATTTGACAACGAACCACTTCCTTTTGCTAATATTCTAATTAAAGGCACTTCAAAAGGTACTACTACAGATGATGCTGGTCTTTACATGTTAGATAATCTAAAGCCAGGTGATTATGTAATTGAGTATAGCTTTGTTGGATACGAAACTCAAACAATAGAAGCAACTGTTGAAGCTGGTAAAGTCACCGAAATAAATGTCCCAATGGGCGCTAATGCTGCTTCTTTAGAAGAAGTTGTTATTCAAACAACCACTAAAAGAGAAAGCGAAGTAGCGGTTTTATTAGAACAGAAAAAAGCTGTTGAAATCAAGCAAATAATAGGTGCTGATGAGTTATCTAGAAAAGGAGTAAGTGATGCGGCTGGTGCAGTCGCTAAAATATCTGGTGTTTCTAAACAAGAAGGGTCTAGTAATGTATATGTTCGAGGTTTAGGTGATCGTTACCTTAATACAACTATGAACGGTTTGTCTTTACCATCAAATAATGTTAATAAAAAGAACATTGACTTAAATTTATTCTCTTCAGATGTAATTCAAAATGTATCAATTAGCAAAGCATATGCAGCTCAATTTTACGGAGATTTCTCTGCTGGTAATGTAGATGTAACTTCTAAAGAACATAAAGGTGGAAGTTTTGTAGATGTATTTACTGGTTCTGGTTTTAACACAAATGCTATAGACAAAAACTTTGTAAGAAGTGAAGGGACTGGTTATTTTGGATACTACGGAAGATATGACCACAACCCTTTTGCCGTTATATTATCTCACGGTGTTGATCCTGTAAGCGTAAACTCACCTATCAATGTGGCTTATGGAGCATCTGGAGGAAGCTCTCATTCATTTGAAAACGGTTCAAGATTAAGTTTCTTTGTTACAGGAGGATTTGAAAATAACTACGAATACAGAAACGGTAAAGCTGTAGATTTTTCTACTGTTGAGAAAAAAGCATTTGAAGCTGCAGAAGAATATGAATATTCTACAACTACTACAGCTATGGCAAACTTAAACTACAAAATAAACAGTGATAATAACATAAGTTTTAATTCAGTATTTATTAATAGTTCTTCAGATGTTGTCGGTTATTTTGGTATTGATGGAACAGGTAGAAATAGAGATGCAATTTTAAATACAGACCAAGGGTTTTACCAACAAAATGTTCAGTTTGATCAAACTAAAATGTTTGTTAATCAATTATTAGGAAATCACAAATCAGGAAAATTTGAGTTAGATTGGGGATTTGGTTACAACAAAGTATTTTCTGATCAACCAGACAGAAAGCGTTTTAGCGTAGAAAATTATCAATATGCTTTAGATAATGATCCTTCTACTAACCCAACATTCTACAGTAATGTTGTTTTTGATAATCAACGTTATTTTCAAAAAATTGAGGATGATGAGTACAACGGACGTTTAAATCTGTCTTATGAAGCTAATGAAAAATTAAAATTCAATATCGGTTATAATGGTCGTAACAAGAAAAGATTATTTAATAACATAAGATATGGTTACGATATAGTTGATGGTAGCTACGAAATTACAGATATAAACAACTTAAATTCTGTCTTTAACCTAGATAATTTAAATCTAAATGCAAGTAGTGGTGGTATTTACGAAATTAAAGTAATTAAACCTTACCCAACTTTATCTAACACAAATAGACCAGGACTTTTTGAAAATACGTACACAGGTAAACTGGACATCTATGCTGGATATTTAGATGCAGAAATAAAAGCAGGAGAAAAATGGTTATTTGTTCCTGGGATTAGAGTAGAAAGCTTTGAACAAAACATAGCTTACGATGTAATTAACTTAGGTAACAATGGTAACGACTCTAAGACATCTAAAGAGACTTTTATCCTACCTAGTTTAAACATTAAATACGCTATAAACGAAGACCAAAATCTACGTTTCTCTGCAAGTAAAACAGTATCTACACCAGAGTTTAAAGAAGTAGCTCCGTTTGTTTATGAAGATGTATCTGTACGATATGGAGGTAACCCTGATGCTTTAGGATACTCTGATATTTATAATGCCGATTTAAAATTTGAATCTTTCTTTGGAAGAGGTGAAATATTCTCAGTTGGTGTATTTGCAAAACAAATTAACGATCCAATTAATTTAGTTGTTGTTGGTGATGCTACAGGAACACAACGTTACGTAAGAACTGGTGATAAAGCTGAAGTTTACGGTGTTGAAGTAGAGTTGAGAAAGAACATAATCGAAGACGAAAACGAAGACGCAGTGTTAGCTTTTGGTGTAAACGCAACTTACATGGACACTAAACAAGATTTATACGAAAATATAGACGGAACTTTTGACTTAGCTTTTAATAAAAGTGAAGATGAGTTACAAGGCGCTTCTCCTTTAATCTTAAATGCAGATATAAGCTACTCTCCTACTTTTAACAACTACAAACCGGTAGCTAACGTAGTATTCTCTTACTTTTCAGACAGAATAGATGCATTAGGATCTGGAGATCTTGGTAATATTATAGAAAAAAGTGTTCCTACTTTAGATTTTGTTTGGAAAAACACTATTAAGGACAATTTTGAAGTTAATCTTAGTGCAAAAAATTTACTAAACCCTTCAATACAATACGTTAGACAAGACCAAAATCAAGGTGACATTTTAGTTACATCTGCTAATGGTAAAGGTGTAACAGATTATAAAAGAGGTATCAACTTAGGACTTCAACTTAAATACAAATTTTAAATATCAATAACACAATTAAGAATAAAAATTAAAAACTAAAAAAATGAAAAAACAAATAATTCTTGGTTTAGCATTAGTATCTATGATATTTTCATGCTCTACAGACGACACTTCAGATATTGTAATTAATGACAATAGTGTTACAAATAACAACTCTGGCGGTGGTACAACAGATCCTCAAACAATTTTCTTATCTGGTACTTACACAGAAGATTTAACTTTAGACGCAAATAACACTTACAAAATTAATGGTTCTTTAATCATGGCAAGTGGTACTACATTAACTATTCCTGCTTGTATGACTATTGAAGCTTTAGCTTCTGGAGCAGACGTTTATGTAGCAATCTCTCAAGGTGCTAAAATTGTAGCTAATGGTACTCAAGATTGCCCTATAGTATTTACTTCTGATGCTGCTAACCCAGCTGCAGGAGATTGGGGAGGATTAATTTTATTAGGAAGAGCACCAATAAACTCTGTAACAGGAACAAACACAGCAACTTCAGAAATTGCTAGTCTACCATACGGAGGAAATATTTCTGATGATGATTCTGGATCTTTAAACTATGTGCGTGTAGAGTATTCTGGTGGAGCTGCAGATGGACAATCTGAAAACAATGGTATTTCTTTTTACGGTGTAGGTAACGGTACAGATGTTAATTACATCCAAGCTTACGCAGGTAAAGATGATGGTATCGAGTTTTTTGGTGGTACAGTAAATGCTAATTATGTTTCTGTTATCAATGCAGAAGACGACTCTGTAGACTGGACAGAAGGTTACTCTGGTACGTTAACAAACGTATATATATCTAACAGAATTACTGACGATAAAGCTATTGAAGCTGATGGATACAACACAGATTTTAGCAACGCTACAGGTACATTCTCTAAACCAACCGTTAACAACTTAACAATTGTTGGTCAAGGTACAGCTGCAGGACATGCAGAAGCTATAAGACTAAGAGCAGGAACACAAGGTATCTTTAACAACGTACATATTACAGGATACATCGAAGGTTTTGATCTTGATGATCAAGACACAGGTAATGGTGTTATTAGTGACGATTTACAAGTTACTAATGTAACATTTGTAGATGTTACTACTAAAGTAAAAAATGACACAACAGTATCTTTTACAGATGCAGACTTCTACGTAGGTGAAGGAAACGGAGCAACTAATGATTATGCTACTTGGGGAGCAGGTTGGACTGTTGAATAATTAAAAACATGTTAAAATAAAAAAGCCTAGTCTATAACGACTAGGCTTTTTTTTATTCTCTTGTTTTTGATAACTAATTGCTAGTTGCTAAAGAAGTTTTTTCTTTCCATAAGCTAACATTAGCAATAACGTTATTGTCATAATCTACTTCTTTTAGAGTAGTTTCATTCCAAAAAAACCACTTGCCGACTTTTCTACCATTATCATAATTTGCAGAAACTTGTTTATTGCCTTTAGCGTCATAACTTAACCATTTACCCTCAAGCTTACCATCTAAAGTATAATAACCTTTTTGGCTAACAACTCCATTGTCATGATAATAAGTAACCTCGATTAAATTGATTTTTTTGTTAAGTTTTAAATCTCTCTTTTGTTGTCCAAAAGAAACCGCTGTAATTAATAAGACAATTAACATTAAAATTGATTTCTTCATAATTATGGGATTTTTACATTATTACATCAAATATAATAAAGACATAACATTTATGCAACATTTACATAACATTAATTTAACATTAAATTTATAACAACCTAAAAAACAAGTAACTATTAAATAACCAGCAAATTAATAATAAGTTAATATACACATTACAATAACATTACCTACAACACTGACATTTGTAATGTCTTAAGACAAATCAATTAGTATTTCATATAATCTATTAGTTTTTGTCGACTACATTATCATGATTTCTAATGAGACTGCTTTTGGCCAAAGCAGTCTTTTTTCTTAAAAATTAATCATTTGTAAACATTTAGTTAACATTAGAGTTAGTTATTTGCAGCGACAAAAACTAATAATTTTGAAACTAAAACTTACCCTAGCATTAATTTTAGGTGTTTTTTCTTTTATATATGCACAAGAAATTAGTGATACATCTTTTGGTAAAGGCTTAATCAATTTTACTGCAAAAGATAGCTCATTTAGTATAAAATTCGCGCCTCGTTTTCAGGTTAGATATAACTCTTCTTGGGACTATAATGGTGATAAATACGAAAATACAGAATATAACTTTATAGTTCGTAGAGCCAGACTTAAATTTGACGGATTTGCTTACAGCCCAAAACTTAAATACAAAATCGAATTAGGATTATCTAACAGAGATATTTCTGGCGCTAATCAATTTAACCGAAATACTCCTAGATACATTCTAGATGCGGTAATTATGTGGAATTTTGCAAAAAATTGGGAGCTTTGGGCAGGACAAACAAAATTACCAGGTAATGTAGAGCGTGTAGTATCTTCTGCAAACCTACAGCTTATAGATCGTTCTTTATTAAATAGTAGATTTAATATAGATCGTGATATGGGTATTCAATTACGACACAAAACTAATTTAGGTGGAAATTTTTTAATGCGTGAAAAATTTGCATTATCGCAAGGAGAAGGTCGTAATGTAACAGAAGGAAACGAAGGTGGCTTACAATATACAGCAAGACTAGAATTTTTACCTTTCGGAACTTTTAGTTCAAAAGGTGATTATTTTCAATCTGATTTAAAAAGAGAACAAAAACCTAAATTAATGGTTGGTTTTACATATGATTTAAATCAAGACGCAGTAAAAGACAGAAGCGTTTTAGGATCGTATATGTTTAAAAGTAATGGCTCTCTTTATGAAACAGATATTACGACTATTTTTGCTGATGCTATGTTTAAATATAAAGGACTTTCTTTTATGGGCGAATACGCAAAAAGAACTGCAGACCAACCCATTGCAATTGACACAGATGGAATAACACCAACAGGAGATATTGTGCTTACAGGTAATGCTATAAACCTTCAAGCAGGTTATTTATTTAAAAATAATTATGAAATTGTAGGAAGGTATACAACTTTAGATTATGAAGCTGTGACTGAAAAGCTTCCTAGAAATCAATACACCTTAGGTGTTAATAAATTTATTGTTGGTCATAAATTAAAAGTACAAAGTGATTTTAGTTATTCTACATTAGATAATAAACAAGATAATATTACCTTTAGACTTGGTTTTGACATCCATTTTTAATAAAAAAATATAACATTCAGATAACATAATACTCAATATCACTTCAGATATTTGCACACTTATTTTAACAAACTATGGAAAACATATATTTATACATGATTATTGCTTTAGCCATTCTTGCTATTGCAGATCTTGTCGTTGGTGTTAGTAATGATGCTGTAAACTTTTTAAATTCAGCTATAGGTTCTAAAGCCATTTCTTTTAAAACTATAATGATAGTAGCCAGTCTTGGTGTTGCTGTTGGTGCTGTTTTTTCTAGCGGAATGATGGAGGTAGCTAGAAAAGGAATTTTTAACCCTAGCCAATTTATGTTTGATGAAATCATGATCATCTTTATGGCGGTAATGATTACAGATATCTTACTACTAGACTTTTTCAATTCTGTTGGTATGCCTACCTCTACTACTGTTTCTATTGTATTTGAATTACTTGGTGCTGCTGTAGCAGTTGCTTTAATTAAGATTGGACATAATAGTGGTGATTTTGGTGAAGTTATTAGATATATTAATACTTCTAAAGCATCTCAAATCATATTTGGTATTTTGCTCTCGGTAGTAGTAGCTTTTTCGGTCGGCGCATTTGTACAATGGATTTCAAGATTACTTCTTTCTTATAATTTTGAAAAGAAAGCAAACTGGGTTGGTGCTTTGTTTGGTGGTATTGCATTAACTGCAATTACCTACTTCATTTTCATGAAAGGATTAAAAGGTACTTCATATGCTAAAGAATCTTTTGAGATTTTAGGTGGCGCAACCATGAAAGATTTCCTTGAGAAGCAAGTCTTATCTATTGTTGCTGCTAGTTTAGTATTTTGGTCTATTTTATCTTTCTTATTTATTTCAGCATTAAAAACTAACATTTACAAGCTAATAATTATTGTAGGGACTTTTGCTTTAGCACTTGCATTTGCCGGTAACGATTTAGTTAATTTTATTGGTGTACCTATGGCGGCTTACAATGCATACGATGCTTGGATGGCTTCTGGTGATGTTGCTTCTAGTTTTTCTATGGAAATATTAGCAGAAAAAGTACCTACTAACAATTGGTTATTACTAGCTGCAGGAATGATTATGGTAGTAACTTTGTGGTTTTCTACAAAAGCTAAAAACGTTGTTAAAACATCACTAGATTTATCTAGTCAAAGTAATACTAAAGAGCGCTTTCAGCCTAACTTTTTATCGCGTAGCTTTGTAAGATCTGCAATGCTAATGTCTCAAATGTCATCATATATTTTACCAGAGTCTTGGCAACAAAAAATAGATAAGCAATTTGAAGCACCAAAACTTAATATACCTAAAAACAAAGAGGTAGAATTACCTGCATTTGATTTAGTTCGTGCAGCAGTAAACCTAATGGTAGCTGCGGTATTAATTTCTATAGCAACTTCATATAAACTACCTTTATCTACAACTTACGTAACGTTTATGGTAGCTATGGGTTCATCTTTAGCTGATCGTGCATGGGGCGCAGAAAGTGCAGTATATAGAGTTGCTGGAGTAATTAATGTGATTGGCGGTTGGTTTTTCACAGCTATTAGTGCTTTTTTAGCAGCTGCTTTAGTAGCATATTTACTTAACTTAAATGTTAATGTAATGTTCCCAATTTTACTTTTAACAGCTTTTGCTTTATTAATTAGAAGTTCTATGGCTCATAACAAAAAATTAAAAGTAACTAAAGCAGAAGATAGTTTAACAAAAGCAGAAAGTAGCTCAATACAAGGTGTTATTCACGAAAGCGCTAAAAATATTGCTAATGTAGTAAAACGTGGTAACAGAATTTACACCAATGCTATAAATGGTCTGGCTACACAAGATTTATCGATGCTTAAGAAAAATAAAAAACAAGTCAAAAAACTATCTGATGAAGTTGACGATTTAAGAGACAACATCTTTTATTTTATAAAGAATTTAGATGAGTCTAGTGTAGGAGCAAGTAATTTTTACATACATATTTTAAGCTACTTACAAGATATGACACAGTCTTTAGAATACATTTCTAAAGCCAGTCATAAACACATACACAACAACCATAAAAAACTTAAATTCAATCAAATAAAAGAATTAAAGCAAGTTGACGAAAAACTAGAAGCTTTATTTAATGACACTAGACAAGCTTTTGATTCTGGTTCTTTTGATCAGATTGGAGAAATTTTAAATGAAAAAACGGAGTTATATGCTTTAGTAAAAGAAAAAATATCTGCACAAGTAGAACGTACTCGCACTGAAGAATCTTCTCCTAAAAATACAACCTTATACTTTAGTCTATTATTAGAAACTAAAGATCTATTAAATGCTACGATGAATTTATTAGAAGAATATAATACATCTTTTGATAGTAAAATTCCTCCAGCTAAAGTCTTAGAAAAGGAAGAAGAATAAATACTTCTATTAAAATAATAACTTCTAAAAGCCTCAAAATATTGAGGCTTTTTTAATGTTTAAATTTTGACTTTAACAAAATTTAAACATCTATACCATGTTAGTGAGCGTAAATAAAGTAACTCAAAAATTTAAACTATTTATGAAAAAACTAACATTAGTAGCACTAAGCGCAATATTTTTAACTGCTTGCGTTTCAAAAAAGAAATATTTAGCCTTAGAACAAGAAAAAGGCGAAATTAAAAGTGAACTAACTAAAACTAGAGTAGAAAAAGAAGAACTTGAAAAAAAGTTTGCCATTATAGAAGCTAGAGTTCAAAATTATAACTCTAAAATTAATAACCTTACCGAAGAAGTTGGAGAGCTTACAGAAGAAAACAAAACAAAATTTGATGCAGTTGGTAACAAAGCTGTTATTTCAGAACAATCAAAAATTGGCATGCGTAAAACCTTAAGTAAGGTAGATCCAGAAGTAATGAAGTATGTTACTACTCTTGAAGATTCTATGAACTTAGCTTTATCTTTAAATCTTAAAAAATTTGTTGATGAAAGTGAAATTGATGAAAGCGATGATATTTCAATAAATATTGACGAAACTGTAGTAATGATTTCAATTTCAGATAAAATGCTATTTAATACAGCTAGCTATAGAATTAATAACAAAGCCAATAAAGTATTAAAAAAAGTAGCAGATGTAATTAAGTCAGAGCCAAGCTTAAATGTTATGATTGAAGGTCATACAGACTCAAGAACCATTAATACAGACAAAATACAAGATAATTGGGACTTAAGTGTACTACGTGCAACTTCTGTTGTTAGAGCATTACAAAAAGACTATGGTGTACCGCCAGAGCAATTAATTGCAGCTGGAAGAAGCAGTTACCAACCACTAACAGATAACGACAGTAAAGAAAACCGCGCAAGAAACCGTAGAACACGCATTGTAATATTACCAAATATTGATAAGTTTTTTGCACTAATGGCCTCTAGTGAAACGTTAGAAGCTAACGATATGTAAATTATAAAACTATAATTTGAAAACAAAAAAGAGTAGACATAAGTCTACTCTTTTTTGTTTTATAGTGTTTACAACAAATTACTTCATTTTATTAGCTATTTTTTCTAACTCGCTATACCAATCTTCTCCAAACTTTCTTATTAAAGCGTCTTTTACAAACTTATAAATTGGCACTTGTAGCTCTTTACCTAGTGAGCAAGCGTCATCACAAATATCCCATCGTTCATAGTTTACTGCAGAAAACTCTGTATAATCTTTAACACGTATTGGATATAAATGACAAGATATTGGTTTTTTCCAATCTATTTTGCCTTTATTAAAAGCCTCTTCAATACCACATAGCGCAGTTTTTTTGTCATCAAAAATAACATAGGCACAATCGGCATTGTCAATTAACGGTGTTTCAATTTCGTCCCAGTCGTTTGTTGTAGATGTTCCTTGTGCTTCTATAGCTTCTATACCTTCTTTACGTAAAAAAGGTTTAACCTTCGGGTAGATTTCTTCAAGAATATCTGCCTCTTCTTTAGACAACGGTGCACCAGCATCTCCATCTATACAACATGCACCTTTACAAGCCGATAGATTACACACAAAGTCCTTTTCAATAATATCTTCAGAAACAATAGTTTTTCCTAACTGAAACATTTTGATTTAATATTTTTTGCAAATATAGAGCTATTTGTTTCAAAAAAAAGACCTTAAAAAGAAATCAATATTTCGCTTGAATTTCAATGAATTAAAACTAATTTTGCGCCAAATTTAAACCCTAATACTATGTCGTTAAGTTTTAAAGAAATCTTTACCGTATTTATGGTCCTTTTTGCTGTAATTGATATTGTAGGTAATATTCCTATTATTATAGATTTACGTAAAAAAGCTGGTCATATTCAAAGTGAAAAAGCAGCTATTATTGCTGGTATTATTTTGATTGCATTTTTGTTTTTAGGTAAAAGTATATTAAATCTAATTGGTATTAATGTTAACTCTTTTGCTGTTGCAGGTGCGTTTATTTTGTTTTTTATTGCTTTAGAAATGATTTTAGGCATCACCCTTTATAAAGATGAAGAAACTAATCCAATGACAGCTTCTGTTTTTCCGTTAGCGTTTCCGCTTATTGCTGGACCAGGAAGTTTAACAACATTATTATCGTTACGTGCAGAATATAGTATCCAAAACATAATTGTAGCAGTAGTTTTAAATGTTATAGTTATATACATTGTTTTAAAAACATCAAGACGTATAGAGCGACTTATAGGTCAAAACGGTATACAAATTATTAGAAAAGTTTTTGGTGTAGTATTATTAGCTATTGCTGTAAAATTATTTACCGATAACATTAAAATCTTATTAGCTTAAATATTGTATTTTTGTATAAACTTTTACAAAGCATTTATACATCTTTAAACTAATGAAAATCTTTATACATATTCTTACATTATTAGCTGTAGCATTAATTATTTTTAACGCTACACAATTAAATCTTGACGCTTTATTAGAAGGACAAAGTTTAATTGCTCTAATTACAATTATTGCCTCTTTGTGTGCTATAATGTTACTTCAAATTTTACGTATTTCTAAAAAAATTGAAGCTAAAAGTAAAGGACTTTAAGATGAAAGATACAATTATTATTGGTGGTGGCGCAGCTGGACTTTCTTGTGCATTGGTATTAGGTTCTGGGTTAAAAAAACCTTTTGCAGAAGGAAAAAATGTTGCTATTATTATGCATCAAAAAGCTTCGCATTTACAAACTGCATTATTTAATAACGTATTAGGATTGCAACCTGGCACATTAGGTGATGATATTCTTAAAGATGGAAAAGAGCAATTAGCTAACTTATATCCAGAAGTAGAGCAAATAGAAAAAGAAAAAGTAAAAAAAATTGAAGAAACTAACTTTGGCTTTACTGTAACCACTAATAAACAAAGCTACGACACTAAACGTGTAGTAGTTGCTGTTGGATATACTAATTTATTAGACATTGAAGGTCTTGAAAGTTACATAAAACCTCATCCTAGAGCTGTTATTGAAAAAGATAGAATCTGGTTAGAAAATAAAGATCATTTAGTTAAAAAAAACCTATATGTAGCAGGTACATTAGCTGGTTGGCGTAGTCAATTTGCAATTGCTTCTGGAAGCGGTGCACATGTTGCTACAGATATTTTAACAATTTGGAATAATGGCAAGCACACTAAAGTGCATGATAAGGCGTAGGTGATTTTAGTCTTACAGAAAAGATTACTCTTCAACTTCTACTTTCTGATGTAATTGGATGACCTTATCAATCATATCATCGTGTTTATTAAGTATTTTATGGTAAGCACCAAAACCATATAGCTGTTCTGCTATTGTAGCTTTTAGGTAATGTTTAACTTCTTCTCTATAGGCTACAAAAACAATGTTAGATCTTGTTTTAATTTTCAAATACTCTTCAAAATCTTTAATCATATTATCTTCTACTAAATAATTATCAAAAAAATCTTGTCTTGATATAGAAGAGTAATAATTGCGGTCTTTTTCTATTTCTTCAAAAATGAAATTATTAAAAAAACCTTTTCTTTCTAAAAAGCTAAGTGTTTCGTTTTCCATTTTTCTGTTTAAAGGCACAAAAACATCTGGTATAATTCCGCCACCACCATACACTACTTTTCCTTTTGGTGTTGTATATTTTAATGAGTCTGCTACTTCAATTTTAGATTCGTCAATTAGCTCACCACTTTTCATTCTGTACGAATAATCATCATAGTAATCTGTATTACCATTAGCGTAAGACCTTTGTATAGATCGTCCTGTTGGTGTATAATATTTAGATACTGTTAAGCGTACTGCGCTACCATCTCCTAATTGCATTTCGCGTTGGACTAAACCTTTTCCATAAGATCGTCTTCCTACAATTGTACCTTTATCGTTATCTTGTAAAGCGCCTGCAATAATCTCTGAAGCTGATGCTGAATTTTCGTCTATCATTACAAAAAGTTCACCAGTTTCAAAATCTCCTTTAGATGTTGAGTAGCTTTTTTCTATATCTCCTTTTTTGTTTTTTGTATAAACAATAAGTTTATTATCCTCTAAAAATTCGTCAACAATATTCACAGCTATTTCTAAAAATCCTCCAGGATTTTCTCTTAAGTCTAAAACTAGACTATTTGCACCTTCTTTTTTTAAATGTTTTAATGCTTTTTTAAATTCTTTGTATGTGCTTTCTGCAAAACGATTAATTTTTATGTAACCTAAATCTTCGGTTAACATGTATGCTGCATCTACACTTTTTATTGGTACAACATCTCTTGTTACGTTAAAGGTTAAAAGTTTGGGTTCTCCTTTTCTGTAGACTTTTAACTTGACTTCAGAATAGCGCTTACCTCGTAAAGTTTCTACTAAACTATCATTTGTTTCGCCTAAAAGAGATTTTCCGTTTGCTTCTAGTATACGGTCGCCACCTTTTATTCCTGCTTTAGCACTTGGACCGTTTTCAACAGTTTTTATTACTGTTATTGTGTCTTTAAATGTGTAAAAATTAATACCAATACCCACAAAATTTCCTTTCATGTTTTCGGCAGAACGTTTCATTTTTTCTTTAGGAATATAAACCGAATGTGGATCTAAGTTATCTAATATTCCGTTTACGGTAACGTCTACTATACTATCTGTATTGACATCTTCTACGTATTCGTAATCTATATAATCAATTAGTCTATTTAACTTGTCTTTTTTACTGTTTGATGTAAATAGTTTATCTGATGTGTCTCCAAAGTCTAAATTACCACCAATAAATATGCCTGCTGCTACTGCTAGTCCTATTATAAATGGTATGTAAACTTTAAATTTTGACATTATTCTTCTAATTGTTCTATATGTTCTACTTGTATACCTGCTTTGGTTAAAAATTTTATACCAGAATCATCTTTATATCCTTGATTATATACTACGCGTATTATACCTGCTTGGTGTATTAGCTTGCTACACTCTTTACACGGTGATAGTGTTATATATAATGTTGCTCCTTTACAGGATTGTGTTGATGAGGCTACTTTTAATATTGCATTAGCTTCGGCATGTAAAACATACCATTTGGTGTAACCTTCTTCATCTTCGCAAAAATTTTCAAAGCCTGTTGGTGTTCCGTTATAACCATCAGAGATTATCATTCTATCTTTTACAATAACTGCGCCAACTTGTTTACGTTTACAGTAAGATAATTTCCCCCATTCTTTAGCTATACGCAAATACGCCTTATCGTATTTTAATTGTTTTTTTTTGGACATGTAGTTAGTTTTTGTCAGATGTTTAGGTAGACAAACAAAAAACCTAACCCAAACCTATAACGAAGATATAAGGTTAGTATTTTAATTACAATTTAAAAGGATAAGTTTTATGAAAAATTTAGATAAAATTGGCTCTTTTTAATATTTAATTACTATAAAATCCAATTATCTATTAACATCGGAATTACTAGTCCTATTACTATTGAAGAGACTACCATCATCCAATCTCTTTTAGAAAACCTAAATATTGTTTGAAATATATATCCTAAAAATAGAACAATAAAGACTATTATTATTTGCGCTATTTCTATACCTAAAGCAAACTCTAATAAAGCTATAAATTTATTATCGCCAGAGTCTAAGTTCATTCTAAATTCTCTTCCAAAACCAAAACCGTGTATTAAACCAAAAAACAATGTCGACACAAATAGAATACCAATTTTCTGGCTATTTTTTTGCTTACCAGCAGTAAACACATTGTAAACTGCCATAATTAAAATGGTAATTGGTATTAAAAACTCAATCAAACTTGCTTGTACACGTACATGACCATAAACAGACAAAATTAAAGATAAAGTATGTCCTACTGTAAACATGGTAACCAGTAATAAAACGCGTTTCCAATCTCTAAATAAATAAGGTACAGCTAATACGATTAAAAATAATACATGGTCATATGCATTAATATCTAGCACATGATTCATTCCATATTGTACAGTTTGCCAAAAGTCGTTAAACATTAGGTGTTATTTTTAGGGTTGGGTAAATATACAAAAAGTAAAAAAACGCAAAAGTAATTTCAATATTTACTTATGTCAAAACTTAAAACTTATTTTTGGTTGTATCTTCGCCAAAAAAATTACTCAATTCGCATCTAATACTAATGGTAAAAACAATTTTTAAATTTATAGCACTTACACTTCTATTTTCAATATTAACGTTAACTAGTTGTAAGGAAAATAAAACACCAGTAGAAAAAAATGAGATTACTAATATTGCTACCCTAGAATATAAAATTAACTCTAAATTAGGTGAAGGCGCTATATGGAATTATAAAACTGAAGAATTATACTGGGTAGATATTGAAGGACAAACACTAAATATATATAACCCTAAAACAAAAAATAATAACGTAATTAAAACACCATCAAAAATAGGGACCGTTGTCCCTTATACAAAACAGCAAGCGGTTATAGCTCTTGAAGATGGTATATATCAGGTAAATTTAGACAACGGTAAATTAAATCAAATTTCTAATATTGAAGCTTCGATGACCGAGAACCGTTTTAATGACGGAAAGTGTGACCCACAAGGAAATTTTTGGGTTGGTTCTATGCATTTAAAAGAATCTTCACCTAAAGCAAGCTTATATAAAGTAGCACCTAACGGAACTACAACAAAAATGATTGATAGCGTTACAATCTCTAACGGAATTGTTTGGTCTAAAGATGCAAAAACCATGTATTATATAGACACACCAACCAAAACCATTAAAAGTTATAATTACGACATAAAGACCAGTACAATTTCTAACGAAAAAGTAGCAGTTAATGTCCCAGAATCTTTAGGCTATCCAGACGGAATGACTATTGATCAAAATGATATGTTATGGGTTGCTTTATGGAATGGTAATGCTGTAGCGCAATTTAATCCAAAAACAGGACAGCTAATTTCAAAAATAGAAGTACCTGCACATAATGTAACATCTTGTGCTTTTGGAGGCAAAAACTTGGATGTTTTATATATCACAACGTCTACCAAAGATATGACAAATGAAGAAAGAGAAAAATATCCTCTAGCAGGATCTATTTTTAAATATAAACCAGAAGCTAAAGGCAGACCAGCTTTCTTTTTTAAAGAAGCAATTAGATAAAACAAAAAACAATATTAATTCTTGCTATTATAGTAGGAATTTGTAAATTTAATACTTGGGAAATTCAGAAAAAATGAAGAAAAGCATCACATTAAAAGAGTTATCAAAAATATTAGGTGTTTCAATATCAACAATATCTAAAGCATTAAATGATAGCCCAGAAATTAGTCATGATACCAAAACTAAAGTAAAAGAACTTGCTGCACTTCATAAATATCAACCTAATGTATTAGCCAGAAATTTAAAATCTGGAACTACCAAAACCATAGCTGTAGTTATCCCAAGTGTACAAAACTTCTTTTTTGCACAAGTTCTATATGGTATTGAACAAGAAATTGCAAAAACAGACTACAACTTAGTTGTTAGTCTTACAAATGAATCTTTAGAAAAAGAATCTAATAACTTAAACCATTTCTCAAACGGAATTGTAGACGGTTTTATAGTAACCGCTTCTGAAGAAACTCAAATTAAAAAAGAATATACTCATTTTACATCTGCTCTAGATAATAAAAAAGCTATTGTTATGTTTGACAGAGTAGTTAAAGATATTAATTGTGATAAAGTTTTGGTAGATGATAAAGAAGCAGTTTACAAAGCTACATCACATTTAATAAAATCTGGAAGAAAAAAGATAGCTTTAGTATCAACTATTAGCAACTTAACAGTTGGTAAATCAAGAATAGCAGGTTACAAACAAGCGCTTAATGAAAACGGAATAGAGTTTTTAGAGTCTTATGTAGTATCATCATCCGAAGAAGGTATAAAAAAAGAAACAGATTTATTTTTAAGTAATAATCAAACAGATGCTATAATAGCATTAGATATTCAATCATCATTATCTGGTCTAAAATCTGTTAAAGAAAAAGGATTAGAAATACCTAAAGATGTTGCTATTATTGGCTATTCTAGTGAAAGAACAGCATCTCATCTAACTCCAGAATTATCTACTATAAGCCAAAATGGTATAGAAATAGGAAGAAAAGCCACAAAATTATTGATAGATCGATTAAAATTCCCTGAGAAACCATTTGAAAATATTGTAGTTGCTTCAAAAATCCAAAACAGACAATCCTCATAAAAAAGTCTTCTAAACATCACATTTAGAAGACCTTGTACTCAAGATGGGAATCGAACCCATACTTCCGAAGAAACCGGATTTTGAATCCGGCGCGTCTACCAATTCCGCCACTTGAGCAATTAGGAAGTGCAAAATTAAATATAATTTTAATCTTTTATACTAAAAATAGCTACTAATGTCTTTTAAAGCTGAAAAATTATACTAAATTTGCACCTCAAATAAAAATCTGTAGTCTTAAGTGCTGCTTAACAACACATTACTATGTCTAGTACAACAACAGAAGCCAAAATATTTTCTATAACGCAAAGTAAAGCTTTAGCAGAAAAAATTGCGGCTGCTTACGGTACTAATCTAGGTAAAATAATTACCTCAACGTATAGCGATGGAGAGTTCCAACCTTCTTATGAAGAATCTATAAGAGGAACAAGAATTTTCATAATTGGATCTACAAATCCTAGTTCTGAAAATTTAATGGAAATGTTATTAATGATAGATGCCGCAAAACGTGCATCTGCAAGACACATAACAGCAGTACTACCTTATTTTGGTTGGGCTAGACAAGACAGAAAAGACAAACCAAGAGTACCAATTGCAGCAAAATTAGTTGCAAAAATGTTGGAAACTGCAGGAGCAACTCGCATTATAACAATGGATTTGCATGCAGACCAAATACAAGGGTTCTTTGAAAAACCAGTAGATCACTTATTTGCATCTACTATATTTTTACCTTATTTAAAGGAGTTAAATTTAGACAATTTAACTATAGCTTCTCCAGATATGGGAGGATCAAAACGTGCCTACGCATACTCTAAAGCATTGCAAAGCGATGTAGTAATATGCTATAAGCAACGTGCTAAAGCCAATGTAATTTCTCATATGGAACTTATTGGTGACGTAACTGGTAAAAATGTTGTATTAGTTGATGATATGGTTGATACTGCTGGAACATTAACCAAAGCAGCAGATTTAATGATGGAAAGAGGAGCAAAAAGCGTAAGAGCGATTTGTACTCATCCAATACTATCTGGCACCGCTTATGAGAGATTAGAAAATTCTAGATTAGAAGAGTTAATTGTAACAGATTCTATACCTCTTAAGCAAGAAAGCAAAAAAGTAAAAGTTTTAAGCTGCGCAAATTTATTTGCAGAAGTAATGCATAATGTACATCATAATGCATCAATAAGCTCAAAATTTATAATGTAGAAATAATTAAATAAATATAAATAACAATTATGAAATCAATTACAATCAACGGATCTCAAAGAGAAAGCGTGGGCAAAAAAGCAACAAAAGCCTT
This sequence comes from Mesoflavibacter zeaxanthinifaciens subsp. sabulilitoris, assembly GCF_014191595.1. Taxonomy (NCBI): domain Bacteria; kingdom Pseudomonadati; phylum Bacteroidota; class Flavobacteriia; order Flavobacteriales; family Flavobacteriaceae; genus Mesoflavibacter; species Mesoflavibacter zeaxanthinifaciens. Next base: position 157,426 of record NZ_JACHWV010000005.1, read on the forward strand.
ACGTAATGCTGGTCAGGTTCCTTGCGTATTATACGGAGGAGACAACCCAGTGCATTTCTCTGCACCAGAATTAGCCTTCTCAAAACTAGTATACACGCCAAATGCGCATACAGTTGTGATTGAGCTGGAAAATGGAGACACTTACAATGCTATTTTACAAGACATTCAGTTTCACCCAGTAACAGATAATATTTTACACATTGACTTCTACCAATTATTTGATAACAAAGAAGTAACAATGGAAATTCCTGTACAATTCACAGGTAACTCTAGAGGTGTAAGAAACGGTGGTGTTTTACGTAAAAACAAACGTAGCTTACGTGTAAAAGCGTTACCAGGTAATTTACCTGATTACATCGAAGCAGATATTACAGATTTAAAGATTGGTAATAAACTTTATATTACTGCTTTAGATAGTGAAGACTTCAAATTTATGCATCCAGACAACACTGTAGTTTGTCAAGTAAGACGTTCTAGAGCATCTATGGCTGTTGCTGATGATGATGAGGATGAAGATGAAGATGTACCAGCAACTGAAACAGACGATGTTGCAGCTGTAAAAGAATAAACTCTTTTTAAACTCATAAATAAAGCATTCTGTTAATTCAGGATGCTTTTTTATTTTTGAAAAAATAAAACTTTATAAGATGTGTGATTTTTTCAAAAAATTATTTAAAAAAAATCCAACTGTATTAGTTAAAGAACAAAACCCTATGAAAAAATTTTTAATTGTTGGCTTAGGAAATATTGGCGAAAAGTACACAAATACAAGACACAATATCGGTTTTAAAATTTTAGACCAATTAGCGTCTAAAGAAGAATTAACTTTTGAAACAGTTAAACTAGGAGATATTACAACTTATAAATTTAAAGGAAGAACATTTATACTTTTAAAGCCCAGCACCTATATGAATCTTAGCGGAAAAGCTGTACAATATTGGCTGACTAAAGAAAAAATACCCTTAGAAAACTTATTAGTTATCACTGACGACTTAAACTTACCATTTGGAACTTTACGTTTAAAAACTAAAGGTAGTGACGGAGGACATAATGGCTTAAAAGATATTCAAGAAAAATTAAACACAACTAAATACAATAGGTTTAGATTTGGCATAAGCGACGCGTTTAGTAAAGGTAGACAAGTAGACTACGTTTTAGGAGAATGGGATGAAGAAGAAAACCAAAAACTACCCGAACGCTTAGACAAAAGTATAGAACTAATTAAATCTTTTGGTACAGCTGGAGTTAATAACACAATGAATACCTTTAACGGTAAATAAAAAAAGGAAGCTAAATTAGCTTCCCTTTTTTTTACTACTATGCTAAAAATCAATCTATAATAAGTTTTTTAGTTTTAGTATTTTCTCCATCTGTTACATTAAGTATATACATACCTGACTCAACATCATTTAATCTAATTTGTTGAATAAAATTATTTGAGTTTTTAAAACTTTGATAAAATACTTTTCTGCCTCTTATATCATAAACATAAATTTCTACATCTTCTTTAAAAACTGTATTTTTCATTTTAATGGTAAATTCTCCATTATTAGGATTAGGATAAACACTAAACTCAGTGTTATTTAAAACATCATTTCCAATTGATAAAGCACTAAACAAGCACAACTCTAAATCAAAAGATAAAATTGTTCCTCCATCTTCAGGACCATAAGTATCATCTACAGATAAGGTCCAATTTCCTGCAGACATTTCTCCGTTTAATAAGGACAAATCACCTTCTGGCATAAATACTCCTGTAAAAGGAGCACTTCCTGTTGTAATAGAAGCTGTCGCATCTTGATCAAAAACTGTATTAGTATAATTATCAGAACTACCTCCATTTCCTGTAGTTAACTCTATAATTGTTCCTGCAGGACTTATCAAAGAAATATCTAAATCACTATTCCAAGTATGATTAATACTTATTGTAACATTAACATCTGCAATAGGTGCATCTTCTAAAATATTAATTACGGAAGTATAATTAGCATCTGCTCCAGTTGAAGCGATTGTAATTGGTAAATCTGTTGCACTATAAACAGTACATTCTACATCACATACATCTCCAATACCATCTCCATCTGCATCTGCTTGGTCTGCGTTAGGAGTATAGATGCAATTATCTGAAGTATTTAAAATACCGTCATTATCAATATCATCGTCACACACGTCTCCTATTCCATCTCCGTCTACATCTGCTTGATCAAAATTTGGAGTATTTACACAATTATCAGATCCATCTGGTATACCATCTCCATCTGTATCATTCTGCGGAGAGCCACAAATCTCGATTGACCAATTTACTAAATCTCCAGTATCAAAACCGTAGCTATCTATAACTTTTAATGTCCAATCTCCAGAAGAAAACTCAGAGTTTAATATAGAAAGCGCTTCGGTAGGTTGATAAACACCAGTAAATGGCGCTGTACCACTTGCAATTGGGTTAGCAGCATCATCATCAAATACCGTGTCTGTATAATTCATACCCGAACCACCATTTTCAAAACTTAAATCTATCTCTGTACCTGCAGGACTAACTAATGAAACCGTTAAGTCTGAAACATAAGAGTGAGTAATATTAATTGTAACATTTACATCTATTATAGAGCTAACATCTGTAACTGTAATTATAGAAGATATTCCTGTTGTATTACTATCTGGTATTGCAATTGGTGTATCATTAGAAGTATATGTATTACACGCTATGTTTGCTGTTTCAAAATTTGAAGTAGCATAAGCGCCACTACCACAATCGTTTACAGCTCTAACTCTCCACCAATACATTGTTTGAGTTGCTAAACTTGTTGATGTGTAATTATTTGCTGTTAATGTTTGGCTAGCTATTATAGAAGTAAAACCAGAATCTGTAGCAATATCTAACTCATAAGAAGTCGCATTTGGGTCTAAATCCCATGTAAACACAGCATTAGATGGCGCTACATCTGTCACGCCTAAAGCAGGTGTTAAAGTGTTAATGGTTGAAAAATTTGTGTCATTTACATTGAATTCTACATTTGCAGAACTAGTAATTGAACCTGATGTACCTGTTAGCGTAAACGGATAATTACCTATTGACAAACCTCCGATACCTGTTACTGTAACTGTTACTGCTGTTCCGTCTGCTGTAGCTGTTGTAGGAGTTATAGTTGCAGTTGTACCTGCAGGTAAACCAGAAGTAGAGAAAGTGGTTGTTCCTGAAAAACCTAAAAAAGTATTGTAAGTAAAATTAAACACTGCGTCATTAGGACTACAAACATCAACAGGAGTATTATTTGCTGTTATAACAAATTCTGATTCTTGTATGTTAAAATTAGTAGAATTAATTGCATAAAAAATATTGTTATTACCTTCTACCATTACTCTTGCTGTAGCAGTATCTCCGCCTGTGACAGGAACTGTAATGTCATGCGAACCATCATTTGGCACATCAGTAGCTAATACATAAGGGTAAGTAAAACCACCATCTGTAGACAGTTTAATATTAACTGTTGGTGTGTTAACTGCACCAGTATTTGTACCAGCTACATCCCATGTAATTGTTTCTGTAGAACCAGCGTCCCAAGTAACTGCAGAAGTTTGAGAAGTGACAGCAAATGGTCCAGAACTACCATCTACTGTTACAGTCATGGTATCAAAATCGCTTTGAGGTGTTTGACCAACTCCGCCAGCATCTGATCTATCTCTTACTGTTAAAGCAAAATTTAACGTTCTACCTATGGTAGATACGGTTTCCCAAGAACTATTATCAAAAGTTTCTACAGGGTTAGTTTCTGTTAATTCACCTGCAATAACTCTTTCAATTATTGGCATATATCTATCTGGATTGGTACTTGGTGGTCTAGATCTCCATACAGGACCTGTATGCGCTGGCCCAAAAGACGTACTAGTTGTAGATCCGCTATCTATTTGTTCCCAAGTATAAGTTAATACATCTCCAGAATCTGCATCATTAGCAGCTCCTTTTAGCACAAAAGCCGTACCATTAGGTATTGTATAATCTAAACCAGCATTAGCTACTGGAGGATTATTTGTAATAACTGTTGTTGTTGCACAATTGTTAGGTGCTGATGCTACATTTGTTAAAATCTGATTAATGCTATGATAATGAAAATAAGCATCACTATGATCTTGCACATCATTTGCACCAGTAATACCAGCATAGCCCATGATAGTTGTTCCACTTCCTGGTTCTGAATTTACACCAGTTCCTTCTGTATTAAAAGCAAAGGTATGATTAGCTCCCATTTGATGACCAATCTCATGAGGCACGTAATCAATATCAAAAAAATCTGACATATAAGCTCCTCCATCATTATCTAAGAAAGAATGAGAAGAAAACCCGCTTCCTTTTTGATTATCTTCACAAACACAGCCAATGCAACCTGCATTACCATTATTACCTCCATAAGCAAATAAATGTCCAATATCATAATTTGCTTCTCCTACGGTACTTGTTAATTCGTTTTGTAATTGACTATTAAAACTACCTGTATAAGGATCTGTTGCTGGATCAGGAAAAATAATTTCTGTTCCTGTAACTAATGTAAATGTTATTGCCATATCCACTTCATAAACCTCATTTACTCTGTTTAATGTAGATACAACTTGCGCTAAAGCATCTTGTTGAGCGTCTCCATTAGCTGCGTTACCATCATCCCAAAATTGGGTATATTCTCCGTTTGTAGAAACTGCAATTCTATAATCTCTTAATAACTGGTCATTTGCATCCATCATTCTAGACTGACCTATGTTTTGATCTCTAATCTTAGTTTCATCAGTTAGACATTCAAACCTCTTAACATCTTCATTTATAGATTTTCTTTTGTAAGCTATATGTTCTACATTAGAAAATCTAGACACTGGTTGTATTAATGTTAATTCTTGATTTGCTCGTGTAATCATAACATTAACACCTAACGGAGTTACGCTAAACCTAACTCTAGTAGTAACATCGTTTACAAGAGAACCTAAATAGGTTTTTATATTAGGATATTGTATCGATAATTCTTTAGATAAAACAGGAGCTTCCACAACTCTAAATTGAAGTATTTTACCAGTTTCATCAGGTATCGACACAATTGTACTGGACTGACCATTAGAACTTGACCTTAATGGAGCGCTTTGTAGTTTTGCTTTAAAAGCTTCAATATCAAGACTAAATAAAGCTGAATGATTAGAATCAAACTTCTTTAAGTTAACATTTTCAATACTATTACTTGATATTTTTTTCCATGAATTTTGCGCTAAACCAGAGAAAAAAGATAAAATGAAAACAGTTAAAAGTAGTTGTTGTTTCATAATTTAAAATTTCAATTGCTTATAAAAATAGTTAATATTTAAAACAAACCCATTAAATTAACTTACTAATAATTAATTTTTAAGTAAATTTGGGCTATAATTTTAAAAATTCTATAAATGAAAAACTCTACTCTAAGTGCTTTATTATTTATTTTATTTGTAAGCTTCTCCTTAAAAGCTCAAAATAATCAAAATAAAAAAGCAACTAACGGTCAGAACTTCCAACTTACAGATCAAACTAAAGAATCTATAAACCAAACTGGATTTGCAAGATGTTTGACAGACGAAAACGAACAGGCTTTACAGCAACAATATCGCAACAGAGCTGACAGAACTGATTTTGAAAATTGGTTAGCTCCTAAAATTGCTGAAATAAAAGCAAACAGAGCAAGTCAAAGATCTGAATCGCAGCAAGTAATTTATAATATTCCTGTTGTAATACATGTTGTACATACAGGTGAAGCAGTTGGTACAGGACCAAACATTACTGATGCTCAAGCATTATCTCAAATTCAAGTTTTAAATGAAGATTACAGACGTCTTGCTGGTACACCTGGTGGAGCAAACACTACAGGTCTTGCTGTTGATGTTGAAATTAACTTCTGTATTGCTCAAGTAGATCCTAATGGTGCACCTACTACAGGTATTGTTAGACATAACATAACACCTTATAGTAATAGTCAAACACCTGCAGATCCAACTGATTGGGAAACTAGACCTAATGTTGAGTCTATGAAGTCTGTTACACAATGGGACCCTACCAAATATTTAAACATGTGGACAATAAATCCAGGTGGAAATCCTTTAAATGACTTATTTAATCCTGGATTAGGAGGATTATTAGGTTACGCTCAATTCCCTGATAACACACCTAATTTACAAGGTTTAAATCCTACTGGAGGAATGGCTAGTACTGATGGTGTAGTAGCTGGTTATTATGTTATGGGAACCATTGCTGAAGACGATGGCACTTTTATGCTTGATGGTACTTACAACCTAGGAAGAACAATGACTCATGAAGTTGGTCACTGGTTAGGTTTACGTCATATTTGGGGAGATGGAAATTGTAGTGTAGATGACTATTGTGCTGACACACCTAATGCTGCAGCACCTAACTATACTTGTAATCTTTTTAATAACTCTTGTACCGATGATCCTGATTTTGATCAAGTACAAAACTACATGGATTATACTAACGATGCTTGTATGGATACGTTTACTCAAGATCAAAAAGACCGTATACAAGCCATTATGGCAAGTGCACCAAGACGCGCTGAGCTAAACTCTTCAACTGCTTGTTCTATATCACCAACAGTTTATGTAACTACAGCTTTACCTGAAAATGTTACAGAAGGAAGTGATTGTAACTTCCAAGACATAACAATTGACTTAACAATGTCTATAGCAGGTAACGCTTCTGCAACTGCTAGTTTAGTTAACACAGGAACTGCTACAGAAAATGAAGACTTCGAACTTATTAACAACTCTGTAACTTTTGCTTCTGGTTCAACAACTCCAAGTAACTCAGTTACACTAAGAATCTTTAATGATAACTTTGTAGAAGCTGATGAAACAATTTCATTATCTGTAAATGTTTCTACTACAGGAAACGTAACTGCATCTTCAAATGTTTACGAAACAATGATTATTAATGATGATGAAGCAGTAACAACAACAACAACTACAGATATATTCTTTGACGATTTTAACGATGGTGATGTTTCTGATTGGTCATTTATAGACTCTGATGGAGATACTAACAATTGGATTCCTGTTACTTTAACAGATTCTGGTTTAGGTGCGGGAGACATTTCTGTTTTAAGATCTTTTTCTTGGGTAAGTACAACTGGAGCTTTAACACCAGATAACTGGGCAATTACACCAGCTATAGATTTAACTTCTGTTACAGGATCTTTACAATTACAATGGAAAATTGCAGCTGTTGATCCAGACTGGGATGTAGAAAACTATACAGTTTACGTTGCTACTTCTAACACTATAACTGCTTTACAAGCGTCTCCAACAAGTTTTAACGAAAGCACTCTTGATGGAATAAACACGTTAACCACAAGAACATTAGATATATCTAGCTTTATAGGACAAACTATTTATGTAGGATTTAGACATCATAACGTATCAGATCAATTCTCTATAGAGCTTGATGACGTAAGAGTTAGCGCTACTTTTGATACTAGTGTTCAAACAGACGTTAATACATCTACTCCAGATCAATTTAACTTATTAACTTCTGGATTAGTTTACTCTACAGACGTAACAACAGGAGATATTATGACAGATATAGATAATACTTCTGGATTTAATTATGGATGTGCTACTGTTGCTGTATCAAGAGACGTTGCAACTGCAGGAGCAGATGCTGTAGCATATAATGGTGGTACTGATCCTGCTGGTTATGTTACTGCTAAAACATTTGACATTACTACAGCAAATGCTAGTACTTCAGATGCTGCTACAATTAATTTCTACTTTACCCAAGCAGAAATTTCAGCATGGGAAACTGCAACTGGTAATACTATAAATGATTTATTTGTTTTAAATGAAACTACAGGAGAAGTTGTTGCTGTAACAAACTCTACTTTTGGATCAGATTATAAGCTTACTGCAAACCTTAGTATGGGTATTGCTGGTACTTATTACTTTGGTAGTCAATTAGCATTTTTATCAAATAACGATTTTGAATTAGCTAATAGCATCTCTATCTATCCAAACCCAACAGTTTCTGTTCTAAACATTAAAGTAGATAACCAAAATGACATGCCAGATTCTTATAAGGTTTACAATATGTTAGGTCAATTATTAATTGATAATAAAATTAATAATACAAGTGATTTAACAATTGATACAACACCTTTTAGTGACGGAATGTATTTTATAAAAATTTCTAAATCAAATAGAAACTTAACTTTACCATTTATCAAAAAATAAATAGTTTAGGAAATAAATAACTAAAGCCAATTGAGTAAAATCAATTGGCTTTTTTATTTTTGTATATCTAGAAATTAAATAGTGAAAAACAAAAGCTCAAACCATACAGTCTTAACCATTGGCACCTTTGATGGTGTACACATTGGACATCAAAAAATCATCAAACGTTTGGTTGAAATTTCAGAAATTAAAAATCTTACACCTTCACTATTAACCTTCTTCCCACATCCTAGGATGGTTTTACAAAAAGATGCCAATATTAAACTTATCAATACAATTGATGAGAAAAAAGACATTCTTAATCAATTCGGTATTTCTAACCTAGTCATAAAAGAATTCACAAAAGAATTTTCTAGACTAACTGCCGAAGATTTTGTAAAAAACATTCTTGTAGATCATCTTAAAGCAAAACACATCATTATTGGATACGATCATCATTTTGGTAGAAATAGAAATGCTAACATTGAAGATTTAAAACAATTTGGAAATGATTTTGATTTTGAAGTCGAAGAAATTTCTAAACAAGACATCAACGATGTTGCGGTAAGCTCTACAAAAATTAGAGCCGCTTTACAAGAAGGCAACATAAAAACTGCTAATACTTATTTGGGTTACAACTTTATGCTAACTGGTAAAGTTATTGATGGGAAAAAATTAGGTCAAACTATTAATTATCCAACAGCTAATTTACACATAGAAGAAACATATAAACTTATCCCAAAACATGGTGTTTATATCGTAAAGTCAATAATTGATAATATTACAGTCTATGGTATGATGAATATTGGTCACAACCCAACAGTAAATGGCAAACATCAAACTATAGAAACTCATTTTTTTGATTTTAATAAAGACCTTTACGGACAAAATTTAAAAATAGAATTATTACAAAGACTTCGTAATGAACAAAAGTTTAGTTCTGTTGAAGAATTACAAAGTCAGCTTCATATTGATAAAAACAATGCTTTAGAATTTATAAAATCTCATGCTTAACAAATTCTTATTTAAACATATTGACAATAGTTCTCTAATAGTGTTTCGTATCATTTTTGGAGCTCTTTGTTTTTTAGAATCTGTTGGCGCTATTTTTACTGGATGGGTTACACGTACTTTAGTAGAACCTAAGTTTACTTTCAATTTTATTGGTTTTGAATTTTTACAACCTTTACCTGGTAATTGGATGTATGTATATTACACTGTAATGGGTGTTTTTGGCTTATTAATAATGCTTGGCTACAAATATAGATTAAGTATGTTAGCATTTACTTTTATGTGGTCATGTACATACTTAATGCAAAAATCTTCATATAACAACCATTATTATTTATTAATGCTGTTAAGCGCCATAATGGTGTTTTTGCCTGCAAATAGATACGCTTCTTTAGATGCAAAAATAAATCCAAATATCAAGCAAATTAGCATGCCTAGTTGGGTAAAATGGGTGTTTGTTATACAATTATTTATACTATACACTTACGCTTCTATTGCAAAAATATATCCTGATTGGTTAGACCTATCGGTACCTAAACAATTAATGGCTAGTAAGGCTAATTATATGATAATTGGAAATTTACTTCAATATAAATTTATAGCTCAATTAATTGCTTATGGAGGAATACTCTATGATGGATTAGTAATACCTCTACTACTTTATAAACCAACAAGAAAATATATGTTTGTTGCCTCTATTTTCTTTCATTTATTTAACTCTATTGTTTTTCAAGTAGGTATATTTCCTTATTTAGCTTTAGCATTTTCGCTTTTCTTCTTTGAACCTGAAAAAGTCAAAAACATATTTTTAAAAAATAAACCACTTTACACAAAAGCTGAAATTATTGTAAAAGGCTACAAACCTATTTTAGTTAGTATTGGTGTTATATACTTTGTCATTCAAATAGCACTTCCTTTAAGACAACATGTTTTTACAGACAATGTGTTATGGACAGAAGAAGGTCACAGATTATCTTGGCGAATGATGTTAAGATCTAAATCAGGAAGAACTAGTTATAAAATTATAGATAAAGCAACTAATAAGTCAGAGTTTATTGTAATGTCTAACTATCTAACCAAAAAACAAATTAGATCTGCTAGCTGTAAACCAGATGTGATATGGCAATTTGCACAGCATTTAAAGAAAGAATATGCTAAAAAAGGTAAAGACATTATGGTCTTTGTAGAGGCAAAAGTTAGCGTTAATGGTAGACCTTATAGACGTCTTATTGACAAAAATGTAGATTTAGCTGCTGTCCCTTGGTATTGGTACAAACACAGTGATTGGTTATTACCTTCTCAATTAGATAAATAATTTGTTTTTATAAACCCAAAATCTTACTACTTTTACCACTTAATTTTAGCGTTACTTATTTGCGTTAAGGATTGAAGTGGCATCCTTTTTTTGCTGCCACATATGGCAAAAAAAGATATAACTGAAAGCCTGACCTTTAGGTAACGCCCAAATAATAAAAAAACAATGTTACAACTACCTTTTATTAGAGAGAACAAAGAAGCGGTTATAAAACGTTTAGCTGTAAGAAATATTGATGCTAAACCTTTAATTGACCAAGTAATTATTTTAGATGAAGAACGCCGTGCACTACAAACACAATTAGATAATGTATTGGCTGAATCTAACAGTATCTCCAAAGAAATTGGTATGTTGTTTAAATCTGGTAAAGCTGAAGAAGCTAATGCACTTAAAGCTAAAACTGGCGATTTAAAAGAAAGCTCTAAAACTTTATCAGAACAGTTAAACCAAAAGGCAGACGCTTTAAATCAACTGCTTTATCAAATCCCTAACGTACCACACGACAGTGTCCCTTCGGGAAATACCGATGAAGATAACGAAGAGATTTATAAAGAAGGAGATATACCTCAATTACATAGCGAAGCTTTACCACATTGGGAATTAGCTAAAAAATACGATATAATCGATTTTGAGCTTGGTAATAAAATTACTGGAGCAGGTTTTCCTGTATATAAAGGTAAAGGTGCAAGATTACAACGTGCTTTAATTGCTTATTTTTTAGATAAAAATACAGAAGCAGGATACACAGAGTTTCAGTTTCCTCATTTAGTAAACGAAACATCTGGTTTTGGCACAGGTCAATTACCAGATAAAGAAGGACAAATGTATCACGTTACAGGAGACAACTTATACCTTATTCCTACTGCAGAAGTACCAGGTACTAATATTTTTAGAGATGTATTATTAAACGAAAGTGATTTACCAATTGGTATTACAGGTTACACACCTTGTTTTAGACGTGAAGCTGGAAGTTACGGTGCACACGTACGTGGTTTAAACCGCTTACACCAATTTGATAAAGTAGAAATTATTAGAGTTGAACATCCTGATAATTCTTATAATGCTTTAGACAGCATGGTTAATCATATAAAAGAGATTTTAAAAGAGTTAAAATTACCTTATCGTATTTTACGATTATGCGGTGGTGATATTGGGTTTACATCTGCTTTAACTTTTGATTTTGAAGTGTTTTCTACTGCTCAAGACCGTTGGTTAGAAATATCTAGTGTATCTAATTTTGAAACCTATCAAGCTAATCGTTTAAAACTTAGATTTAAAAATAAAGAAGGTAAAAACGAGCTTGCTCATACATTAAATGGTAGCTCATTAGCTTTACCTCGTGTTTTAGCAGGTATATTAGAAAATTACCAAACCGAAAAAGGAATTAAAATACCAGATGTTTTAGTGCCTTATACTGGTTTTGAGTGGATTGACTAAAATCATCGATAAAAGTCAATATTTCCTTACAAAACATCCTTTAAAATCGTTAAAGTGTTAAAAAATGACGTTTTTTAACGATTTTTGAGCTATCCGTTTTGCTAAGATTTTAAAAAACCTTTTATTTGATTGTTTTCTTAATTAAAACCTACCTTTATTATGAAGACTATAGCTAGAATTTTACTATGTATTCTCTTTATTGTAATAATGACTAAAATTTTTAATACAGATTTTAGCATCTCTTCAGAGTCTAAACATAGGATTGTTTTAGCCAAAAACTAAAAATTTATTACAAGATATACCCCAATCTTAGTAATTGAATCTTATAGTGAATATATGATTAATAGCACTTTTATTAGATTGGCAAATGCCTGATTAAATTCAGGCATTTTTTTTGCATTATATTTACATAATGTCCCTATCGGATTTGTTATATTTACCCTATGTTTTTAAAGCGCGTTTTAACAATATTAATCTTCTTTTTTTACTTGTGTTCTTACGCTCAAGACGAAATTGTTGCAAATGAATATTTTAAAAACGGCGAATTTGAAAAAGCACTTTCTAGCTACAAAAGGCTTTTTAAAGACAAGCCTAACAACACTAACTACTTACTTAAAATAGTTGAAATTGAGCAAGAATTAGAGCTGTATAAAGAAGCAGAACAAAGACTTATTAAAGCTTTAGAAACAAATAAATCTCCAAATTTATTAGTAGAACTTGGTTACAACTATCAATTACAAAAAGATACAATTAACGCTAATAAAAACTATCAAAAAGCCATAGCTACACTAGAGCAAAGACCTACAAATGCCTACAGCATAGGTCGTGTATTTCAAAATCATTCATTGTTAGAAGAAGCAATTCAAGCATACACAAAAGCTATGCAATTACAACCTAGCTTAAACTTTAATTTGCAATTAGCACGTATCTATGGAGAGCAATCTAACATAGAAAAAATGTTTGATAGCTATTTAAGTTTTATCTCTGCAAATCCAACGTATCTAGACACAATAAAGCGATATATAAGCGAATTTATCACAGAAGATAGTGACAACGAAGGCAATATTATCTTAAGAAAAACCTTGCTGAAAAAAATACAGCAAAATCCAGATTTGATGTGGAACGAAATGCTAAGCTGGTTATTTATTCAGCAAAAAGACTACAACAAAGCATTTGCCCAAGAAAAAGCCATTTATAAAAGACAACAAGAAAGTTTAGATCGTGTTATAGAACTTGGATTTATTGCTAAAAATAATAAAGATTACGAGATGGCTATTTCTATTTTTGAATATGTTGTAGAAACATCTCAAGAGATTTCAACTAAGTTAGAAGCACAACTAAAAATTATAGAATTAAAGACCGAAATAGCTTTACCAAAAGACTATAATGATATCGAAAAATCGTACACTTCAATTTTAGAGCAATACGGTAAAACACCTCAAACTTTAAACATTCAAAAGTCTTATGCTCATTTTTTAGCCTTTTATTTAGAGCAGCCTGAAGAAGCTATTTCAATATTAAAAAACACGTTAAAATATAATATTCCTGAGATTTATTTAGCCGAAGTCAAACTTGAACTTGGTGATATTCTAGTATTTCAAGAGAAGTTTAATCAAGCTTTAATTTATTACACTCAAATTCAACGTAACTTAAAAAACAGTCCAATTTCTCAAGAAGCTAGATTTAGAGTTGCAAAAGCTAGTTATTATAAAGGCGATTTTAAATGGGCAGAATCTCAGCTAAAAATTTTAAAAGCATCTACATCACAACTAACCGCTAATGATGCGTTAGATTTAAAACTGTTAATTAGTGATAACCGTGCTGAAGACAGTACACAAACTGCATTAAAAAAATACGCTAAGGCAGATTTGTTAGCATTCCAAAATAAAAATAAGCCAGCAATAGCTATTTTAAACGATATTTTAAAAGCGCATAAAACCGAGGTTATTGTTCCTCAAGCTTTACTTAAACAAGCTGAATTATTTGAAAAAGAACACGATTACGACAGCGCCAAAGCTAATTACCTGCGCATAATTAAAGACTTTAAAGACAGTATTCTGTTAGACAATGCACTTTATAATTTAGCTGAATTATTAAACAACACTTATAACCAACCCGAAGAAGCAAAACCCTATTACGAAACGATTCTTTTTGATCATCCAGATAGTATTTTTTATGTAGAGGCGCGTAAAAAGTTTAGAAAACTTCGTGGTGATGATATTAACTAAAAAAAACAAAATGATTATATATAACGTAACCGTAAACATAGACGACTCTGTGCATAACGAGTGGCTAACTTGGATAAAAGAGCATATACCGCAAGTATTAGCCACAGGAAAATTTACAGAAGCAAAACTAACCAAGGTTTTAGTAGAAGAAGAAATGGGCGGACAAACCTACTCTATTCAATATCGTGCACATTCCAAAGAAGCATTACAAGATTATTATGCTAATCATGCAGAACAACTAAGACAAGATGGATTACAAAAGTTTGCAGATAAAATGCTTGCTTTTAGGACAGAACTTGAAGTTATAGACGAGTATTCTGTAGATTTTAAATAATCTAAATTTCATTATAATTTTAAAACTTTCAAAAAAAATTATGTCTAAAAACCATAAAAATAAAACCGAAGTCAAAGCCAAAAAGTTTTTAGGTCAACATTTTTTGGAAGACGAAAGTATAGCTCAAAAAATAGCAGATGCCTTAACCTTAAACGGTTACGATAAAGTATTAGAAATTGGTCCAGGAATGGGCGTACTAACCAAATATTTACTAGAAAAACCAATAACAACTTATGTTATTGAAATAGATACAGAAAGTGTAGATTATTTAAAAAATAACTATTTGCATTTAGCGCCACGTATTTTAGAAAAAGACTTTTTAAAATACAATTTAAAAGAAACTTTTGGGGACCAACCTTTTGCAATATCGGGTAATTTCCCTTATAATATTTCTACACAAATTGTGTTTAAAACTTTAGAAATGCGCGACCAAATTCCAGAATTTTCTGGAATGTTCCAAAAGGAAGTTGCCAAGCGTATATGCTCTAAAGAAGGCTCTAAAGTATACGGCATTCTTTCTGTATTAACCCAAGCATTTTATGATGCAGAGTATTTATTTACTGTGCCACCAAACGTTTTTAATCCGCCACCAAAAGTAGATTCTGGTGTGTTGCGCTTAATAAGAAAAGACAATTATAGTTTACCGTGTGATGAAGCTTTATTTTTCAAGGTTGTAAAACAAGCTTTTCAACAACGTCGCAAAACACTTCGTAACAGTTTAAAAACCTTCAATTTGTCTGATAATTTAAAAGCAAATAGTATCTTTGACCAGCGTCCAGAACAATTAAGCGTTGATCAATTTATAACGCTTACCCAATTAATTGAAAACGACAAATAATATCTGCGTTTGGAAGAAAAAGAAAACATACAATTTCAGTTAACAGATCAGCTTATAGAACAAGTAGAAATTCTTATCGAACAAAAAAATGATAAAGAATTAAAAAAACTACTTGACGAATACCATTATGCTGATATTGCTGAAATACTAGATGAAGTCGATCTAGAAGAAGCAATGTATGTGATTAAGCTTTTAGATTCTGAAACAACTGCAGATATCTTAATGGAGCTTGATGAAGACAATCGAGAGAAAGTCTTAAGAAATCTTTCTGCAAAAGAAATTGCAGAAGAAATTGAAGAGCTAGATACCGATGACGCTGCAGATATTATTGCCGAATTACCAGAAGAAAGACAGTACGAAGTCATCTCTAAAATTGAAGATTTAGAGCACAAAGCCGAAATTAAAGAACTTTTAAAGTATGACGAAGATACTGCTGGTGGATTAATGGCAAAAGAACTTGTAAAAGTTTACGAAACTTGGACGGTAGCCGGTTGTTTACGTCGTATACGTGGTCAAGCAAAAGATGTTACACGCGTACACTCGATTTACGTTGTAGATAAACAAGAAAAACTAGTAGGTAGACTTTCTTTAAAAGATTTAATTACTGCCAAAAGCGAACAAAAAATCGCAGAACTTTCTAACGCAAATGTAGACTATGTTTTTGTAGATGAAGAAGCAGAAGAAGTGGCAAGAATAATGCAAAAATATGACTTAGAAGCAATACCGGTTATAGATCAAGAACGTACTTTATTGGGTCGTATAACCATTGATGATATTGTAGATGTTATTCGTGAAGAAGCCGACAAAGATTATCAAATGGCAGCAGGTATCTCTCAAGATGTAGAGGCAGATGATAGTATATTCAAATTAACACGCGCACGTTTACCTTGGCTTCTAATTGGTGTTGTCGGTGGTATTGGTGCAGCAAGTATTATAGATAGTTTTAGTGGTAATTTAGGACCATATATTATCCTTCTTAGTTTTGTTCCATTAATTCAAGGTACTGCTGGTAATGTTGGCGTACAATCTAGTGCAATTATTGTACAAGGTCTTGCAAATGGTAGCATTGGCAACAATGTATTTAAAAGACTTTTAAAAGAATTACTTTTAGGCTTAGTTAATGGTATAGCAATTGGCTTATTAGCATTTATTATCACTCATTTTATATTTGGTGCGCCATATAATGTATCTTTTACCATTGGTATTGCCTTAATCACTGTAATTATTATGGCTGCATTAATAGGCACATTTATCCCAATTTTTTTAGATAAAAAAGGAATAGATCCAGCAGTAGCAACAGGACCTTTTATAACAACAAGCAATGATATTTTTGGTGTGTTTTTATACTTTTTAGTCGCCAAAATAATTTTAGGATTTTAACTAAAATGAAAATTTTACACTTAGACACTAATCACCCTTTATTACTTAATCAACTTAATGATTTAGGTTTTATTAATGATGAAGATTATACCTCATCAAAAGAGGAAATCAAGCTAAAAATTAAAGATTATGATGGCTTTATCATAAGAAGCCGATTTAGTATTGATAAAACATTTTTAGACGCAGCAACCAATCTTAAATTTATAGGTCGCGTTGGTGCTGGATTAGAAAATATAGATTGTGATTATGCCGAAAGTAAAGGTATTACACTAATTTCTGCTCCAGAAGGCAACCGTAATGCTGTTGGAGAACACAGTTTAGCTATGCTTTTATCTTTGTTTAATAAATTAAATAAAGCAGATAACGAAGTACGTAACGGTAAATGGCTACGCGAAGATAATAGAGGTATCGAACTTGATGGAAAAACTGTCGGACTTATCGGTTACGGTAATATGGGTAAAGCATTTGCTAAAAAACTTCGTGGTTTTGATGTCAACGTTTTGTGTTATGATATAAAAGATAATGTAGAGGATGAAAATGCTACACAAGTGTCTTTACAAAAACTTCAAGAAGAAGCAGATGTTTTAAGTCTTCACACACCAGAAACGCCTTTAACTATTGGTATGGTCAACCAAGACTTTATTAATAATTTTAAAAAACCATTTTGGTTAATAAATACCGCAAGAGGTAAAAGCGTCGTAACTTCAGATTTAGTAAGTGCTTTAAAATCTGGCAAAATTTTAGGTGCTGGATTAGATGTTTTAGAATATGAAAAAGCATCTTTTGAAAGTTTATTTTCTTCAACTTTACCAGAAGCATTTCAATATTTAATAGAAGCACAAAATGTAATTCTTTCACCACATGTAGCAGGTTGGACTATAGAAAGTAAAGAAAAACTTGCGCAAACAATCGTAAATAAAATAAAAGCAAAATTTTGCTAACTTAGTGTTTCAATAAAACACTAAATGACATACGACGCAAAAACACCCGAAGATTACATAAAACAAGTCCCTGAAGATAGACAAGACGCTTTAAAAAAACTTCGTAAAACAATAAACGACAATTTACCTAATGGGTTTAAAGAGTGTATAAACTACAACATGATTGGTTATGTTGTACCTCACGAGATTTATCCAGATGGGTACCATTGTGATCCAAAATTACCATTACCTTTTATGAGTTTTGCTTCTCAAAAAAACTCAATTAACTTTTACCATAGCGGTATTTATGCAAAACCAGAATTACATAACTGGTTTGTCAATGAATATCCAAAGCATAATAAACGTAAACTAGATATGGGAAAAAGCTGTGTTAGGTTTAAAAAAATAGACGAAATTCCTTATGATTTAATTGCAGAACTAGTACAAAAAATGACAGTTGAAGAATGGATTTCAATCTATGAATCCGCATTAAAGAAAAAATAAAATGAAAAAAAGAGTTACAGGAATTGGAGGTTTATTCTTTAAAACCAAAGACCCAAAAGCGACAAAAGATTGGTATCAAAAACATTTAGGATTTAATACCGACGATTACGGTTGTACTTTTTGGTGGAAAGATGAAGCAGGTAATAAATGCTCTACACAATGGAGTGCTTTTGATCAAGATACCAAATATTACGAACCCTCAAAAAAAGACTTTATGTTTAATTATAGAGTCGAAAACCTAGAAGAACTACTAAAGGTTTTAAAAGAAGAAGGCGTAACAATTATTGGTGAAATGGAAACCTATAGTTATGGAAAATTTGGTTGGATTATGGATAATGATGGTAATAAAATAGAATTATGGGAACCAATTGATAGTGCTTTTGAAAAATAACCAATTAAAATACAAAACCAATGAGCGAAGACAACAAAAACCTAGAAGATAAAGCTGAAGAGCTAAATAATACTACCAAAAACACAGAACAAGCTAAAGAAAAAATAGACCAGTTTACAGAAAAAGCTGAAAATAAGTTTGAAGATATAAAAGCAGACGCAAAAGACACTTTTGAAAAAGCCAAAGCAAAAGCAAAAGAATTTGTAGAAGAAGATGCTAAAGAACTTTATGATGAGGCTAAAGAAAAAGCATCTAAAATAGCAGATGAAGCTGAAGAAAAACTAGACGAACTTAAAGACGATGCTAAAGCAGCTTATGAGAAAGCTAAAGCAAAAACAACCGAGTTTATTAATGAAGATGCAAAAGAGTTTGTAGACGAAACTAAAGAAAAGGTATCTAAATTTGCAGATGAGGCAGAAGAAAAATTAGATGAGCTAGCAGAAGATGCTAAAGAAGTTATTGAAGAAACTACTAAAAAAACTAAAAGCTTCTTTCAAAGGTTGTTTGGTAAAAAGTAAAAATCATGAAGTCTAGACTAATGTTTAGACTTTTATTTTATTTAATAAAATTGTAATATTGCAATATCACGTTTATAAATAATTAAACTATGGGTTTTACTAAAAAACATATTTTTACAAATCAAATAAACACTATTGCTAACTATACAAAAGTTATTGGTCATCCAGCACGTGTTGCTATCATACAACACATTAGCGAAAATAAAGACTGTAATTGCAACGATTTAGTAAAAGCTATTGGTTTAGCACAACCAACAATCTCTCAACATCTTGCAGAAATACGTAAAACAGGTTTATTAAATCAAAAAGTAAAAGGTAAAAACTTATACTACACTATTAATAAAGGTCAGTTAAATGAGTGTAGACGTGTTGTTAATGACTTTTTTGTAAAAACGCAGGTAAACTGTTCCAAATAACTACTCATTTTCACTTTGCTCTGACAACTTACGCTCAAGTTCTTCTTGAAACTCTTCCATTACCGGTCTAACTGTGCTTTCTGGTAAGTCGGCAATCTCTATATACATTAAACCGTCTACTGAGTTATTAAACAAAGGATCTACATTAAAAGCTACTAATCGTGCATTTTGTTTGATGTATTTTTTAAGTAGTACTGGTAAGCGTAATGCGCCTGGTTCAATCTCGTCAATAATTTTATCAAACTTATTTAAGTCGGCTTCAGTAGCATCAAACACAAAATCTTTATCTGCATCTTTTAGTTTGACCTTAAATTCTTTTTTAGGTCTAACGTATTGCGCTATATAAGGATCATAGTAATGCGATTTCATAAACTCGATCATCAAAGATTTTGAGAAGTTTGAAAATTGGTTACTAATACTTACGCCTCCAATTAAATATTTATGTTCAGGATAGCGTAATGTTGTGTGTACAATACCTTTCCAAAGTAAAAATAAAGGCATTGGTTTTTGTTGATACTCTTTAATGATAAATGCACGACCCATTTCTATAGATTGGCTCATCATTTTATACAATTCTGGCTCAAATCTAAACAGATCCTGAAGGTAAAAACCATCAATACCGTAAGTGGCAAAAATTTTAGATCCTAATCCCATACGATAAGCACCTGCTATAACATTAGCTTCATTATCCCATAAAAACATATGGTGATAATAAGTATCAAAACTATCTAAATCTATAGCTTCGTTTGTTCCTTCTCCTACTTCTCTAAAAGTAATTTCACGTAAACGACCTATCTCACGTAACAAGTTGGGCATCTTATCTGCAGATGCTAAAAAGACCTCATAATTTTTACTAGTTAGCAATCTTAAATCGGCATCTCGCAATGCATTAACTTCTGCAATCATAGTTTCTTGACTTACAGGAGTTACGATTTTTTTTGGCGGTCTTATACTTTTAGGAGACTTTAATGTAGATGAAATTGTCTCTATTATCTTCTCTTTAGGCTCAAAAGAGTTAGAAAGCATATAGGTTTTTCGTCTTAAAAATTCTGAAAAATCTGCTAGACTTTCATGTTCGTTTTGGTCTGCTACAGAAACTGGTCTACCTATTCTTACTTTAATAACACGTCTTTTCTGTGTCAATAATTCTGAAGGTAATTTTGCTGTTCTAAACGTGTCACTAATCTTAGATAGTTTATAAAAAAGATTGCTGTTTTTGGCGTGAAAATAAATTGGAACAACTGGCACATTAGCTTTTTGCACCAACTTCATTGCGGCTTCTTCCCATGGTTTATCAACCATTAATTTTTCATCCTTATAGGTTGATACTTCTCCTGCTGGAAAAATCCCTAAAGGATGACCTTCTTTTAAATGCATTATGGCATGCTTAAAACCAGATATGCTTGACTTTACATCTTTCCTGTCTTCAAAAGGATTAACAGGCATGATGTAAGGTTTTAATGGCTCTATACGATGCAGTAAAAAATTGGCTATAATTTTAAAATCTTTGCGTTGTTCTAACATCAATTTTAACAACAAAATACCATCAATACCTCCTAATGGGTGGTTAGACACAGTAATGTAAGCTCCATCTTTTGGTAAACGTTTTAGATCTTCTTCAGGAATTTCAAATTTAATTTGAAATTCATCCAAAATACTATCTAAAAAATTTAAATCTTTTAGGTGCTTATTTCTATCGTATATTTTATTTAATGTAGAAATTTTTAAAACTTTCATTAAAAGCCATCCAACAAAAGCACCTAAAAACCCATATTTATCAAGTTTTATAGCAGACGAAACTTCTTTAGCAGTGACTAATCCCATTTATTTTTTTAAAGTTAATGCCCACAAAAGTAAGCAAACATTTATTTAGTTACTATTTGTACCGTATTTTGATACATTTGTTTTAATAAAATCGTTTTTCCTTTCTCTAATTTCTGTATTGCTTGCTCATTATAATGTCTAATTGTAAATAGTGATACATTATCGTGACAAGTTACTTTAAATTTAGCTTTTAGATGAAGTAATAACGGCTCTAAGTTATTATAATTGTTTTCAAAACAAACCGAAAAACTTATAGCTGAGTTTTGAATAACATCTACTTTCATTTTGTATTTGGACAACAAGTTAAAAATTTCGCTGATATTTTCTTCTACCACGTATGAAAAATCTAAGGTAGATAATGATATTAAAACTTGATTTTGTTTTAAAATGAAACATGGTACTACGGGATCAATACCTTTAAACTTTTTAACTACTGTACCATTATTTTGTGGTTGTATAAAAGACTTTACATGTAACGGTATTTCTTTACGTTGTAGTGGTTGTAATGTTTTAGGATGTATTACTGATGCGCCATAGAAAGCTAACTCTATTGCTTCTGTATAAGAAATTACATTTAATAATTGTGCATTTTCAAAATATCTTGGATCTGCATTTAATACGCCTGGCACATCTTTCCAAATGGTTACACTTTCTGCATTTAAACAATAGGCTATAATTGCTGCAGTATAATCACTTCCTTCTCGACCTAAAGTAGTCGTAAAATTGTTCTTGTCGCTTCCTAAAAACCCTTGTGTAATATTTAATTGCTTAGTATTTATATAAGTTAAAATGTTAGTCTGAGTTTGATCCCAGTTTACATTTGCACGTCTGTAATAATCGTCTGTTTTTATTAATTGTCTTACATCTATCCAATTATTTTTATAGCCAACTTCATTTAAATAGGCGCTTATTATGGTTGTAGACACTAACTCTCCATAACCTATAACTTGATCATAAACAAAATTGTAATCTGGAGATTTATTGGTTTTTAAAAATGCTTTTAACTCTTCAAAGAGTGTTTTTACAGTATTGAAAACAGCATGTCTTTCGTTTTCAAATAAATCAATGATAATTTGATTATGGTATTTTATAACGTCTTGTAAATCAGCTTGTAGTTCTGCTTGATTGTTAAAATAATTGCCAATTACAACTTCCATTGCATTGGTTGTCTTTCCCATTGCAGAGATAACAATCAGTGTGTTTTCATGTCCAACCTCTTCTAATACAGATACTAAATTTTTTACACCTAAAGCATCTTTAACAGATGCTCCACCAAACTTAAATACTCTCATTTATAATTTTTCTATATAGTTTTTTATGGCGTCTCCTTCTAATTGAGCTAAATACCAATCTTTTAATATTTTAGCTCCTTGTTTTTCATAAAAATTAATAGCACTTGTATTCCAATCTAAAACTTCCCAACAAATACGTTGTACACCTTGACTGTAACCGTATTTAATAACCTCATCAAGCAGTAATGTACCTAAGCCTTGTCCCCTAAACTCTTGTTTTACTATTAAATCTTCTAGATGAACAGTTTTTCCTTTCCATGTAGAAAATCTAAAATAAATTAAGGCTATTGCTACGATTTCTTGTTCGCTCTCGGCTACAAAACAAGTAAATAAAGGGTTTTTACCAAAACCGTGTTCTATTAAATCTTTTTCTGTTACAATTACAGCATCTGGCTCTTTCTCAAAAACAGCTAATTCTTTTATTAGCTCTAATACTTTTGGCATGTCAGATTGCTTTGCAAAACGAATATTAAATTTCATCTTAAAAAGTTTTATTCAAATATAGTCTAAACAGATTATAGACCATAAAATTAATTTAAACGAAAACGTTGTAGTTTATTGAAAATTCTATGATATTTGTATCCAAATATAAGCTTCATGTCTAAAAAAAATCAAACCTTAGGTGAATTTATTATCGAAAACCAATCCTCTTTTAAGTATTCTTCTGGAGAGTTATCTAGACTAATAAACTCTATTAGACTTGCTGCAAAGGTTGTAAATCATGAAGTAAACAAAGCTGGACTAGTCGATATTATTGGCGCTGCTGGCGACACGAATATACAAGGAGAAGATCAACAAAAACTAGATGTATACGCAAATGATAAGTTTATACATACATTAACTAACCGAAACATTGTTTGTGGAATTGCTAGTGAAGAGGAAGACGACTTTATTAGCATAAACAGTCAAGATTCTAACAACCAAAACAAATATGTAGTCTTAATAGATCCTTTAGATGGCTCTTCAAATATAGATGTTAACGTTTCTGTTGGAACCATTTTTTCAGTGTTTAGGCGTGTTACACCTGTTGGTACACCTGTAACTATAGAAGATTTTTTACAGCAGGGTAACAAACAAGTTGCTGCTGGATACGTGGTTTATGGTACATCTACAATGTTAGTATATACAACTGGTCACGGTGTAAATGGCTTTACGCTAAACCCAGCAATTGGTACGTTTTACTTATCGCATCCTGATATGCAATTTCCTGAAGATGGAAATATATACTCTGTAAACGAAGGTAATTACATTCACTTTCCGCAAGGTGTAAAAAACTACATTAAGTATTGCCAAATGGAAGAAGGCGATAGACCTTACACCTCAAGATATATTGGATCTTTAGTTTCAGATTTTCATAGAAATATGATTAAAGGCGGAATTTATATGTATCCAAAAAGCTCAAAAAATTCTAACGGAAAACTACGTTTATTATACGAGTGTAATCCTATGGCATTTTTAGCAGAACAAGCTAATGGTAAAGCTAGTGATGGTTATACTAGAATACTTGACATTACCCCAACAGAGCTGCACCAACGCGTACCTTTTTTCTGCGGAAGTAAAAATATGGTATTAAAAGCTGAAGAGTTTATGCAAAACGCTTAACTGGTAGTTAAATAACTATTTTTTTGCTATTTTTATCTCCTTAAACTATCAACATGGCAAAACAAGATAAAAATCAAGAAAATATGGCGCCAAACGCTGTAGATGCTAGCTCAAAAAT
The DNA here is from genome assembly GCF_014191595.1 of Mesoflavibacter zeaxanthinifaciens subsp. sabulilitoris. Lineage (NCBI taxonomy): Bacteria > Pseudomonadati > Bacteroidota > Flavobacteriia > Flavobacteriales > Flavobacteriaceae > Mesoflavibacter > Mesoflavibacter zeaxanthinifaciens. The sequence goes on from NZ_JACHWV010000005.1 coordinate 181,777, forward strand.
TGACGCTATAAAACAGCTTATTTTTGGAGAAAACATGCAAGCTTACGATAGTGAGTTTGAAACTCTAAAAAAAGATATACTTAACAAAAAAGAAGAATTAGAGCAATTAATAGACGAGGTTAAAACAGAGCTACTTCAAAATATTGATAATTTAAGTACAGACGTAAACATACGTATTACAGAGCTTGAAGCTTCTCTTGAAGAAAAAACAGACGCTTTAGAAGAGAAAAAAGTAGACCGTAAACTTCTGGGTGAACTTTTCACAAAGCTTGGTGAGAAGATTAGTCAATAAAATTGACTCTATAAATGACTCAAGACGATAAATTACAAATCTTAAAAGACATCTTATTAAAAGATGAGCACGAGTATGCATTATCGCTTGAACAAAAACTAAAAGATCTTGAAGCAGTAATAAACCAACAACCCAATTTATCAAAAAAAATTAATCCAATAATTGACGATAAATTACAAGAGTTTGTTGAAGAAATACCTGAAACATTAGGACCTACAATTACAGAAACTTTAAAAGCAGAGATTAAAAACTCTCAAGATGCTGTTGTAGAAGCTTTATACCCTATTATGGGTAAAATGATAAAAAAGTATGTGCAAAAAGAAATACAACTTTTATCCGAAGCTATTAACAATAAAATGAATAACACCTTTTCTTTTGAGTCTTTAAAACGAAGGTTTAGAGCAAAAAGAAGCGGCGTATCAGAAGGTGATATAATCCTCCAAGACCACTTTAAACCAACCATAGAGCAGATTATGGTTATAGAGCAAGGTTCTGGTATTGTAACTTCAGAATATTCAAAAACCCAAAACATAGACCAAGATACAGTTGCTGGTATGCTTACTGCAATTAAAAGTTTTGCAGAAGATGCTTTTCAAGCTGAAACTCAAAATTTAGAATATATAGAATATGAAAACTATTATATTCACCTTCAAAACTTTTCTAATTACTACATTGCTGTAGTAATATCTGGAGCATTTACAGCCACATTTAGAAACAAACTAGAGGATAAGTTATTAGATTTTGCTCAAAATGTTATAAATAAAACAGACTTAGAAAATAGTAGTATTTTAGCAACAAAATTAAAAGCACAATTTGAACATGAAATTATCTAAAAAAGTTGTTTTAATAGGGCACTTTGGTGTAGGAAAATCGTCCTTAATTAGACGCTTTGTAGAAAACACTTTTACAGAAGATTATAAAGTCACTATTGGTGTACATATCTTAAAAAAAGATATTCAAATTCCAGAAACCAACAAAGACGTTACTCTAGTTATTTGGGACTTAGAAGGTAATGATGATATTACCAACACAAGACCATCATATCTTATTGGAACACATGGTTTTATTTACGTGTTTGACTTAACAAGACCAAACACCTATAAAAACTTAGAATTTGACTTAAATTATATAAAAGAACGTTATCCTAACTTACCTGTTAAAGTTATTGGCAACAAAAAGGACTTAGTTACAAACGAGTTTATTAAAGAAAATAAAGAGATTTTTAAACAGTATGTAGACTTATATACAAGTGCAAAAACTGGCAAAAATGTAGAAGAGGTTTTTAATCAACTAGCTAAATCTTTAGTTTAAACATAAAACATTCTTAAAATGTTAGAAGAGTATAAAAAAAATTACGCACAATCTGTAAATCAATATTTAATTGTAGATACAGAAGGCAACATTAAAGAATCTGATGATGTTATCTTTAAAAAAATAGAAGGTAAACATATATCAGATATTCATCCTTTTTTTGAAAGTCTAACAGCTACATTAACCGAAAAAAACAAAGATTTAGTATTTTCTTGTATTCACCTTAATAATGAAGAAGGCAATACTATAATAACAGATATTATTGTAAAAACTTTTGATGGTAAAAAACCACCATTAATTGTTATCCTAGATTTAACGGTACACTACAATAACTACCAAACTACAGCACAGGTAAGGAATGAGTCGGTAATAAACTCTCAAATACTAGAACTAAAAAACGAGTATTTAAAAGAAAAAGAAGCTTTTAAAAATGCATTCATAGCAAATTTTAATCATGAATTAAGAGATCCAATAACAGGTATTTTAACTTTTTCTGAGATTTTAAAAAAGACAGGATTAACGGATGAGCAAACTAACTATATAAAAGTCATGGACTCTTCTACTAACTACTTAAAGCAGTTAATAGAAGACATACTAGACATATCTAAAATAGAATCTGGAAAAGCAGAAATTATCTTAGAACCATTTAATCTACATGAATTATTAGACGAAATAGCTCAAATACACAAAATTAATTCTGAAAAAAAAGGTTTAGAATTTATTACTGATTTTAATAGCAATTTACCACAAATAGTTGGTGGTGATAAGATGAAGCTAAGACAAGTTTTAAGCAACTTATTAAGTAATGCTATTAAATTTACAGAAGTAGGAACAATTACTTTTAAAGCTTCATTAAATCAAACAAGAGCAAGAAAAGCTAATATTCATTTTGAAATTTCTGATACTGGAATAGGAATACCAGAAGAAGATCAAAACTCAATTTTTGAAAGTTTTAAACAGCTTAACCATTCATATAAATATACTGGATCAGGCTTAGGACTTGCTATTGCAAAACATTATGTAGAGTTAACCGGAAACAAAATAACAGTAGATTCTACAGTAGGAAAAGGCTCTACATTTTCTACTAATTTAAACTTTAGAATATACCCAAGTTACAAATTAGAAAAATCTAATAATGAAGAAACTTCTTTTATAGAATCTGATAAAAAATACAATATTCTGTTGGTAGACGATTCAGAAATCACTCAGTTATCAGTTCTTAAAATACTTGCTTCTAAGGGTAATTACTTTTTAGATATTGCCACAAAAGGAGAAGATGTCATACCAAAAGTAACAAACTATGATTCTCCTGTAGATTTAATCCTTTTAGATATTAAATTACCAGATATAAATGGTGATGAAGTAGCAAAACTAGTAAGAAAATTACCAGAGAGAGAGCATAAAAAAACGCCTATTATAGCCTTAACAGCTAGAGTATTTAAGGATGATTTAAAAAAATATAAAAAAGCAGGTATTAATGATGTTGTAAAAAAGCCTTTTGATGAAGATACCCTTTTAACCAAAATAAGAGAACATCTAAAATAAAAAAAAGCAAGCGTTATGCTTGCTTTTTTTATGTATTTCAAAAACTATTTTATCTATTCATAGTTTTAATTTCTTCCATAAAAACCTCTAGATCTACTCCGTTTTTAACAAGCTCTAAAGCTTTATCTGCAACGTATTTAGAATTACTAGACTTAAAACCTAAACCAACACAAAGACGCTCTAACATAGCCATTTGGTTTTCTCCTTCAATTTGATCTACCCAAACCATTCTAGCTAAATCGTATAAACGCTCTAAACGCATATCATAAGAAGTTGGTGGGTTTATAGGATGAGATTTATAATCCTTTAATATTAACTTATAATCTTCTTCGCTAATATCTAAATTACGTGCTAATCTATCTAAAAACGCCTTTTCTTCTTCTGTGATAATACCATCACTCATAGCAACTCTTACAATTGCAGCAAAATGATCTTCATTTCGCTTCTTAAACCCACTATCAAATAAATCTGAAAATGACATACTTTTTAATTTTAATTCACTGCAAATATAGTTAAACCTTGCTCCTTTTAAAATTAAAAAGTTTCTTTTTTTAACATGTATACTTAATATTATTAAAACCAATATAATTATTTTATTTTCAATATTTTAAGTCATTTTTTAGAGTTTATTTTCATTAGCATTGTTAATATCAGATTAAATTAATTAATCAGAAAGCTTTTAAAAAATCTAAGCCTTATATTTGCAAAAAATTCTATTTAAGGTGAGTAAATCTAACATCTCGCAAGCCTATTTACAATCTTTGCAAACGCAAAAATTGCAAACTGCTATTGCCCTACCTAAAAGTAAATCGCACGTTAAAGGATTAGTAGGATCTTCGGTTTCGTTTATAATTTCACAAATTTTTAAACAATCCGATTTACCATTTTTACTAATATTTCAAGATAAAGAAGAAGCTGCTTTCTATTTAAACGATTTAGAACATTTAATAAATAAAAACGATGTTTTATTTTATCCAGGAAGCTATCGCAGACCTTACCAAATTGAAGAAACAGATAACGCCAACGTTTTACTTCGTGCAGAAGTTTTAAACCGTATAAACTCACGTAAAAAACCTGCTATAATTGTTACGTATCCAGATGCGCTTTTTGAAAAAGTTGTGACTAGAAAAGAGCTGGAACGTAATACACTAAAAATTACCGTAAACGATAATTTGTCTATAGATTTTGTAAACGAAGTCTTGTTTGAATACAAATTTAAACGTGTAGATTTTGTTACCGAACCTGGAGAATTTTCGGTACGTGGTGGTATTGTAGATGTGTTTTCATTTAGTCACGACCAACCATATCGTATAGAATTTTTTGGTGACGAAGTAGACAGCATTCGTACCTTTGATGTAGAAACACAATTATCTACAGAGCAAATTAAAAAAATTAGTATTATTCCTAATGTTGCTAATAAACTAATTGAAGAAAAAAGGCAAAGCTTTTTACAATACATCGCTCAAAAAACAGTTGTTTTTGGGAAAAATTTCGATTTAACTTTTAACAGAATAGACGATTTTTTCAATAAAGCTCAAACTGCATTTAACAACTTATCTACCGAGCTTAAACACGCCAAACCAAATGAGCTTTTTTCAAATTCTGAAACCTTAAAGAAAGAATTATTAGATTTTAACATCGTAGAATTTGGGACAACATCTGTTTTTAAAGCAGAGCAATTTGTAAAGTTTGACACTGTACCTCAACCTGCATTTAATAAACAATTTAATTTATTAATAGATAATTTAAATGCTAATCACGATAAAGGTTACACCAATTATATTACTTGCGTAAGCGAGCAACAAGCAAAGCGTTTTCATGATATTTTTGAAGACGTTGATGGCAATGTACATTATCAAACAATTGTACAACCTTTATATCAAGGTTTTATAGATCACGACTTAAAAATGGTGGTTTATACAGATCACCAAATTTTTGAACGCTACCATAAATTTCATCTTAAAAATGGCTATGCAAAAAAACAAGCCATTACCTTAAAAGAACTTACAAATCTAGATATTGGCGATTATGTTACGCATATAGATCATGGTATTGGTAAGTTTGGCGGACTACAAAAAATTGATGTAGATGGTAAAAAACAAGAAGCTATAAAATTAGTGTATGGCGAGCGTGATGTTTTATACCTAAGCATTCACTCTTTGCATAAAATAACTAAATTTAATGGTAAAGATGGTGCGCCACCAAAAATCTACAAATTAGGTAGTAAAGCTTGGAAAACCCTTAAAGAAAAAACCAAATCTAGAGTTAAGCACGTTGCTTTCAACTTAATAAAACTATATGCAAAACGTAAGTTAAAAAAAGGATTTCAATATAAACCTGATAGTTATTTACAGCATGAGTTAGAAGCTTCATTTTTATATGAAGATACGCCAGATCAAGTTACTGCTACTGCAGATATTAAAGCCGATATGGAAAGCGAAAGACCAATGGATAGATTGGTTTGTGGCGATGTTGGTTTTGGTAAAACCGAAGTCGCTATTCGTGCTGCCTTTAAAGCTGTAGATAATGGTAAACAAGTTGCGGTTTTAGTCCCAACTACTATCCTAGCCTTTCAGCATCATAAAACCTTTAGCGAGCGTTTAAAAGAATTTCCGGTAACGGTAGATTATGTAAACCGTTTTAAAACTGCAAAAGAAAAACGCATCACTCTAGAAAAACTAGAAAAAGGTCATGTAGATATTATTATTGGCACACATCAATTGGTTAATAAAAGCGTTAAGTTTAAAGATTTAGGACTTTTAATTGTTGATGAAGAACAAAAATTTGGTGTTGCTGTTAAAGAAAAACTTAAAAGCATAAAAGAAAACGTAGACGTACTTACGCTAACTGCTACACCAATACCGCGTACACTTCAGTTTAGTTTAATGGCTGCAAGAGATTTATCGGTAATTACAACGCCGCCACCAAACCGTTACCCAATAGAAAGTCATGTTATTCGTTTTAGTGAAGAAACTATTAGAGATGCTGTTAGTTACGAGATAGAACGTGGCGGACAAGTATTTTTTATCCATAATCGTATTGAAAACATTAAAGAAGTTGCAGGTATGATTCAACGTTTAGTGCCTGATGCAAAAATTGGTGTTGGTCACGGACAATTAGAAGGTAAAAAGCTGGAAGAACTTATGCTAAACTTTATGAATGGAACTTTTGATGTTTTAGTAAGTACAACCATTATAGAAAGTGGTTTAGACGTTTCTAATGCCAATACTATTTTTATTAATAATGCGAACAATTTTGGGTTAAGTGATTTACACCAAATGCGCGGTCGTGTCGGACGAAGCAATAAAAAAGCTTTTTGCTATTTTATTACTCCAGATTATCACGCTATGACAACAGATGCCAGAAAACGTATTCAAGCATTAGAACAGTTTTCTGAGCTTGGTAGCGGATTTAATATAGCAATGAAAGATTTAGAAATTCGTGGTGCAGGAGATTTACTTGGTGGCGAACAAAGTGGTTTTATAAACGAAATTGGTTTTGATACCTACCAAAAAATCTTAAATGAAGCTATTGAAGAGCTTAAAGAAAACGAATTTAAAGACCTTTACAACGAGCCTGAAGAGAAAAAGCAATACGTTAAAGATATTACAATCGATACCGATTTTGAACTACTTTTCCCAGACGATTACGTAAATAGCATAACCGAAAGGTTAAACCTGTATACCACTTTAAACAACCTAAAAACGGAAGACGAGTTAACTACTTTCGAAAATCAATTAATAGATCGTTTTGGCGAGTTACCAACTCAAGTAGTAGACTTGCTTAACAGCGTTAGAATTAAATGGATAGCTACAAAAATAGGTGTAGAAAAAGTAATCATGAAAAAAGGTAAACTTATTGGTTACTTTATTAATGATCAAAAAAGCGGATTTTACCAAAGTAATTACTTTACAAAAGTGTTACAATACGTGCAAACGCATCCACAAACTTGTAAAATGAAAGAAAAACAAACACGTAACGGTTTACGTTTATTACTTACCTTTGATAATATAAAAACAGTAGAAAAAGCACTTCAGGTATTAAAACCAATTTTGGAATAATTTTTGAAACTTGATAAAAAAATAAAACCCATGAATAAAAAGTTATTTTTTGTATTTGCTATAATTCCATTTTTTGCATTAGCACAACATACCATAAAAGGGAAATTCCCAAATACAGACGATTTTAAATTTGCCTTTCTATATCAAGTAACAACACAAACCAGCAAATTTGTAAATAATGCCGAAATAAAAGAAGACGGTTCATTTAGTTTTACTTTAGACAAAAATCAACCTGCAGGTACATACCGCATCGTCTACAATCAACCACAAGATCGATATAATTTTGACTTTTTATATAATAATGAAGATATAGAATTGACTTACGACTTTGACAATGGTCTAACCTTTATTAAATCTGAAGAAAATAAGCTTTGGAACTCTTACAATAAAAGCATTCAATTAGTCGCAAATAGTCTTAACAACTTTTACCTAAAAGGAGAAAACAACGAAGAAGATTTTAATAAAATCATACAAATTTTACAAAATACACAGTCAGAATTTGAGAAAGCAGCAGAAGGCAAAATGGCATTAAACTTTATTACTGCAAGTAAGCCATATATCCCTACTAAATATGTAGATGCGCAAACATTTTCAGAACTAGCAAAAGCAGAATATTTTGACCATATCAACTTTAGCAATCCTATTTTACAAAACTCAAACTTTCTTATAGAAGCTACTTTAAACTATATTTTTAATTTTATAGACCAAGACCAAGCCAATGCTTCATACATAAAAAATATTGATACTGCTGTAAAAGCTATTGGCAATAACCCTAAGGTAAAAAAAGTAATATTAGAAGTATTATATTCTCAATTTGCTTATGAAAATATAGAACCAGTAGCCAATCATATAGCAACAAAATACTTATTAGATATAGCAAAAGCAGATAACGATACAGAATTAATAAAAGATCTTACTAATTTTAAAAATGCATCAATAGGTCATAAAGGTTACAATTTTGATATTGTAATTTATGATGAAAACGGTAAAGCTACCGTAAAAAAAATGCATGATTTAGACGAAGCTGAAAACTACCTAATTATATTCTGGAGTACAACATGTTCTCATTGTTTAGAAGAAATTCCGCAACTACATAACTACGTAAAAACAATAGATCAAAAACAATTAAAAGTTATAGCTATTGCATTAGATGAAGACCGTTACCGCTGGAAAGACATGACTTACGATTTTCCAGAATTTTATCATGTTTTTGGAGAAGGAAAATGGGATAACCAAATAGGTAACAACTATAATGTTAAAGCTACACCAAGCTATTTTATACTTGACAAAGACAAAGTAATTATTAAAAAACCTTATGATTTTGAAGCTTTTAAAGATTATTTTTCTAAAACATTAGAAGAATAGTTATCTTTAAAATCTACTATCTAATAATTATGAAAAAAAACCGAGTCTTTGCTATGTCTTTTGCAAGTGTATATCCACATTACATCACAAAAGCCGAAAAAAAAGGAAAAACAAAAGAAGATGTTCATACCATTATTATATGGCTTACAGATTATACTAATGCAGATATAGACACAATTTTAGAAACTAAAATAGACTTTGAGACCTTTTTTGAAAAAGCACCAAAACTTAATCCTAACGTTGATAAAATTAAAGGTCTAATTTGTGGTTACCGTGTAGAAGACATTGAAGATCCTTTAATGCAAAAAATTAGATATTTAGACAAGTTAATAGACGAGCTTGCTAGAGGCAAAAAAATGGAAAGCATTTTAAGATCTTAAAAAAAGAAAAAAGCATCTTCTAAATGCTCAATATTAAATTGCTGTTCTTCTTTTACAATTGCTATAATATCAAAACGCACATCTACTTCTAGGTTATTTACAGTCACATACTCATCTACTGCTTTAACTAAGTTTTTTATTTGTTTTGGTTTTACAAAATCTTGCGGATTCCCAAAATCTGTTGTAGATCGTGTTTTAACTTCAATTATAGCTAAAACATCTTCTTTTTGAGCAATAATATCGACTTCAGCTTTATTAAAACGGTAATTACGTTCAACAATATCGTAGCCATTTTCAATTAAAAAATCGACTGCAAGTTGTTCTCCTTTTTTACCAAGCTGGTTGTGATTAGCCATTACTATTCAAATACAAGTGTAGATTTTGTTTTTTCAACTTTTAAAGTAGCTTTTCTACCTAAAATTAAAGCTCTATTATCATCTTCGTGTCCTGCTGGCATATTAAATGCAATCGGGAAATCATAATCGGCAAGTGCATCTAAAATTAGTTGTTCTATAGATGTTCCCCAAAGGGTCGTATTTTTTCTTAGCTTACTCATATCTCCAACAATCACACCTTTACAGTAATCAAAATAACCAGCACGTTTTAGACTTTGTAACATACGATCTATATGGTATTTGTACTCGCCAATTTCTTCAATAAATAATATTTTTCCAGAAGTATCAATACTAGTTTTACTACCTAACATAGTATGAAGTATCGTCAAGTTACCACCAACAATTGGTGCTGTAACTTCACCTACTTGATTATAATTTGAACCTTGTAAAGTATAACTTAAAGTTTCACCAAAAATGGCTTTTTTAAATGTCGCTATAGTTTGTTCTATTTCACTTTCATCCTTAGGTAAACTTACACACATCATCGCATGTAGACTTTGTACACCTAAATTATGTATTTGGTTATGTAGTGCTGTAATATCGCTATATCCAATAATCCATTTAGGCTGTTCTAAAAATTTAGTATAATCTAATTTATCCAAAATTCTAACCGTACCGTATCCGCCACGTGCGCACCAAATAGCTTTAATATTTGGATTATCTAAAGCATTTTGAAAATCTTCACAACGTTCTTGATCTGTACCCGCAAAATGATTGGCTTGATTAAACACATGTTTACCAACAACAACATTAAGATTCCATTGTTTTAATAAACGTTTTGCGCGTTCAATTTCTTCATTTCTGTGTTTTAAAATTCCTGATGGCGCTACAATTGCAACGGTATCACCAGCTTTTAAATATGGTGGTTGTATCAAATTTTCTGTTAGTTTTTTAAAGTTTGTATTTTGGGATATCATGGCGTTAGTTCCTGTAAAAAGAAACACCAATAAAGTAATAATTATAAATCTGTTTTTTGACATATTGTAAATGTACATTTTTTTTCTAAATCGCTGTTAAAATGTGTATTTTTACGGCTTCAAAAAGATTTTAAGATGTCAAAAAGATATACAATTACTGCTGCTTTACCTTATACTAACGGTCCTATTCATATTGGGCATTTAGCTGGTGTTTATGTTCCAGCAGATATTTATGCACGTTATAAGCGTCTAACCGGTAACGATGTTGCTTTTATCTGCGGAAGTGACGAGCATGGTGTACCAATTACTATAAAAGCAAAAAATGAAGGCGTTACACCACAAGAAATTGTAGACAGATATCATAAAATTATTAAAGATTCTTTTGAAGAATTTGGTATTAGCTTTGATAATTACTCACGTACATCGGCAAAAATTCATCATGATACCGCTTCAGAGTTTTTCAAAACCTTATACGATAAAAACGAATTTGTAGAAGAAGTTACAGAGCAATTATACGACGAAGAGGCTAAACAATTTTTAGCCGATCGTTTTGTGATTGGAACTTGTCCAAAATGTGGTAACGAAGAGAGTTATGGTGACCAATGCGAAAAGTGTGGTACATCTCACAACGCAACAGATTTAATCAATCCAAAATCTGCAATAACAGGCAATACACCTACCTTAAAAGAAACAAAACACTGGTTTTTACCATTAAATAAACACGAAAACTTTTTACGCGAGTGGATTTTAAAAGGTCATAAAAAAGACTGGAAACCAAACGTGTACGGACAAGTAAAATCTTGGATAGACGATGGTTTACGTCCGCGTGCAGTAACTCGTGATTTAGATTGGGGAATTCCTGTTCCTGTAGAAGGTGGCGAAGGAAAAGTACTTTACGTTTGGTTTGATGCGCCAATTGGTTACATCTCTTCTACTAAAGAATGGGCAGAACGCGAAGGAAAAGATTGGGAACCATATTGGAAAGACCAAGACACTAAATTAGTTCACTTTATTGGTAAAGATAATATCGTGTTTCACTGTATTATTTTCCCGTCTATGTTAAAAGCAGAAGGTAGCTACATTTTACCGGACAATGTACCTGCTAACGAATTTTTAAATTTAGAAGGCAACAAATTATCAACCTCAAAAAATTGGGCAGTTTGGTTACCAGAATACCTAAAAGATTTTCCTGGTAAACAAGATGTATTGCGTTATGCTTTAACTGCTAACGCACCAGAAACCAAGGATAACGATTTTACATGGAAAGATTTTCAAGCCAGAAACAACAACGAACTTGTTGCTATTTTTGGTAACTTTATTAATCGTGTTGTTGTTTTAACTAACAAATATTATAATGGTATTGTGCCAATGCCTTCAACATTTACAGCTATAGATGAAGAGACGTTAGCTGCTGTAAAAGCCTATCCTGCGGTTATTGAAAGCTCTTTAGAACGTTATCGTTTTAGAGAAGCAAGTCAAGAACTTATGAATTTAGCACGACTTGGTAACAAATATCTTGCAGATGAAGAACCTTGGAAATTAGTAAAAACAGACGAAGCACGCACACAAACCATTATGTATGTTGCTTTACAAATTGCAAGTGCTTTAGCTACATTATCAGAACCGTTTTTACCATTTACTTCAACTAAATTGAAACAAATTTTGAATGTCACATCGAGCGCAGTCGAGATGTCTTGGAGTGACATTTCAACAAAAGACGTGTTATTACCAGCTAATCACCAAATTGGTCAAAGCGAATTACTTTTTAATAAAATTGAAGACAAAGACATTCAAATTCAATTAGATAAATTAGAGGCTAGTAAAAAAGCAAACGAAGCTGCTAACAAAAAAGTAGAGCCACAAAAATACACGATTACTTTTGATGATTTTACAAAATTAGATTTACGTGTTGGAACTATAATTGAAGCCGAAAAAATGCCTAAAGCCAAAAAATTACTAGTTTTAAAAGTAGATACTGGCATAGATGTACGCACTATTGTTTCTGGTATTGCCGAGAGTTTTACTGCAGAAGAAGTTGTTGGTAAACAAGTAACGGTTTTAGTTAACCTAGCACCAAGAGCTTTACGTGGTGTAGAAAGTGAAGGTATGATTTTAATGACCGAAAATGCCGAAGGTGATTTAGTATTTGTAAATCCTGATACAACGGTCAAAAATGGGTTGCAGATTAGTTAGGTTATGAGGTACATGTTTTGTTTTTTACTTTTTTGTTGTAGCATTTCTTTATGGAGTCAAACTGAAGTTTTGACTTTTAAAAATCTTGAAATGTCAAAACGAGTTAGAAAAAATTCTTACACTATTTCTAATTCTATAACTAATGATTTAGCTATAATTTTAGTTGAAAACAAAGATATCTATGCTTACTTAAGTGATTCTAACTTTAAAGTTAATTCTACACAATTTATTAAAACAAAAAACATAAAATCTAAATACAACAAAGTTTTAGGCTTTAGTATCAAACAAAACAACTACCACGTACTTTACACTAATGATTCTAGAAATAAATTCTCAATTTTAAAATTAGATTTTAATAATTTTTCAGGAGAATCTATCGAGGTTGATCTTAATTTAGATAATGACCTATTTTTAGACGCTATCAACTATAAAAACAAATTATATATTTTATCTGCTAATAGTGATTCTATACTTAATCTTAGAGTATATAATAATGAAGGATTTGATTTAGTAAAATCTTTTGAATTAGAAGAAATTAAAGACGAAACTAACTTAATTAGCACAAAATTTCAGTATGGTCTTTTTATGTTTTCTGGTAAAGAAAAAACAAACATAACCAAAATTGAACAAAGAGTTTTTAACTCGATTGAACAAACTTCTGCCAAAAACAAAATGTATCAAAATGATAAATCCATATACTTAACTTTTGATGTCAACGAATTGGCAACACATTTATATAAAATAGATTTAGAGCAACTAAATTTAGATTACAAAATCTATCCTTATCCAAAATCTAAAAGTCACGAATTTAAAAACTATAACTCGTTTATTTTTGAGAATAACATCTATCAAATAGCTTCATCTAAAGAAACTTTAAAGTTTGTGATCTCAGATTTTGATTCAAAAGTCATTAAAGAATTCAATATTTTTAGAGATAAAAAAATACATTTTAAAAATTCTCCAATAATACAAGAAGGTCAAACAGCTTTACCATTTGTTACTACTAGAGAGTTAGAAGAAACCCGAAAATATCTTAGAAAAATAAATAATGGTAATATCGGAATCAATGTTACAAAAAATGATGGTAATTACTATCTAACTTTAGGAGGTTTTCAAGTTATTACCCAACCAAATATGGGATCAGTAAATACTGTAAATGAAAATTTTACAGGTTATAACACTACTTATCTTTCATTTAATTCTTATACAACTACAAAGTCTACTTATTTTAATTCAATTTTAGATTCTAATTTTAATCATGTAAAAGGTAGTTTTGAATCAACACCTTTTAATAAAATAAAAGACTATAAATCGACATTAAAATACTCTAGTGGTGAAGATGTTTTTTTTCATAAAAACGACTTATTCTTTGGCTATTTTAACCAAAAAGAAAGTTCTTATCACCTATTAAAGTTTTAAATAATTAGTTTTCTAGTTTTTAATAATAACTTTTATTTAAATAAAGTCACGTATTAGTGTTCTAATAAAAATTGAAGTTTATTAATGATTTAAAATTTAATTTTTATAGTTGTTAAAGTTAAAAACTGTTAAAACAAAACACCTTAAAACAACAGTTAACATGCTGACAAACTGTTCTTTACAATAAAAACCACAAAGCGAAAGATATGATAAACTTGTCTTAATTAGTCGTCTAAAAAGTGATGATTTTCGTAACTTATAATAGTTACAAACCAAAAACCATTACTATGAAACGACTAATTTTATTATTAGTGACTTTAAGTATTATCTCATGTGGAACACCAAAAACAGTGAGAGATTCTAAAAAAGTCATTAAAGGCGATTGGGTTTTAAACTCGATTACCTACAACCAAACAGGTACTTTTAACGTTACACTTTTTGACGATGCTTCAAAATCTTGTTTTGAAGGTAGTACTTGGCAATTTATTCCTAACAACAACACAGGAATTTATACAATTAACTCGGCAGGATGTATGTCTGGCGAAAGAAACTTTGTATTTACCATACAAGAAGTAAGTCCAGAAATGGGATTATACGACTTTTTATTAAAGCCAACCAACGAAAAAAATAAGTCTGAAACTAATCAAGGTTACCGTGTTAATCTATCTCAGTTATCAGACACCAACATGCAATGGAAACAAACCGTTAGTTTAGACGGACAACCATTTGTAATTACAATGAACTTTACCAAAATTTAAAACTAAAAAACCATGAAAAAGACAATTAACAAGATTTCAATATTCAGTCTAACACTACTAATGTGCATTGGACTAACCAATTGTAATGCAGTAAAAAATGCTAATAATAAACAAAAAGGTGCTGTTATTGGTGCAACAAGTGGCGCTGTTTTAGGTGCTATTATTGGTAATAACGTAGGAAAAGGCGGAAACGGAGAATTAGGAGCCGTAATTGGCGGTGTAGTTGGTGGTACTGCTGGAGTACTTATAGGAAAGAAAATGGATAAGCAAGCTCAAGAAATTGAGCAAGAAATACCAGGCGCAGAAGTAGAACGTGTGGACGATGGTATTGTTGTTACGTTTGATGAAAATAGTGGTGTCTATTTTGATACTGAAAAGTATAACATTAACGCTGCTTCACAAGCTACATTAAACAAATTAATAGGTGTATTTAAAGAATACCCAGATACTAATTTATTAGTCGTAGGTCATACAGATAGTTCTGGATCTGACGATTATAACATGACACTTTCTAAAAACCGTGCGTATGCAGTAACTAATTACTTAACTAGCAATGGTATTAGCAGTACAAGATTAACAACAAATTGGTTTGGAGAAACACAACCAATGTATGATAACAGTACTGCCGAAGGACGTGCTAAAAATAGACGTGTAAATATTGCTATTTTACCAAATGAAAAAATGATACAAGACGCACAAAACGAGTCTAATTAATAATTATTTGAATATTGAAAAAGAGGTGTGAATTTTAAATTACACCTCTTTTTTATTTATATCGTATTCTAAGGTATAAAGCAAGTGCTCTTATCATTAAAAAAGGGAAAATAATAAGTACAGATCCAAATAAATTTGTTGGTGTAAACGTTTCTGGAAAGTTACGTACTATAAAAAGCATAAGAATAACTCCTAAAATAATAGATACATGAAGCACTAACATATTAGGTGTAAAAGCACCAAAACTAACTTTAACTGGTGTTTGTTTTATGTGTAGTAATACACGTTCTATAGTCACAAATAATAGGTTAATATTAAAAAACCAGTTTCTAAAGAATAGTACTTTCATGTTAGTAAAAATAAGTACTTCATTATTCCAATTTGCCATAAACCCGAAAAAGACAACAATAAAAATAAAATAAACTCCCATTTGTATAATAGAACCAAATATGGATGTTGTTTTATTGCTGGCAAGCACAGCATTTTTATTTCTTTTGAAAAAAATCCTATCTATAATTATTCTAATAAGCTCGTTCCACCAGAAAAATAAAATCACATAAAATACGGTTGTTTGTCCGCTCCAAATTGATAGCGCTGTAAGTAATGTAAACACTAAAAAATCCCATTGGGAATAATATTTTAATGGTTTTTCTAAAATAGAAGAAAAGCTATTCATATGATTTTATATTTATCTGGTTTATTGAAAATATTATGAAAGATTTTTTAACTGTTTAATTCATCTATACTAACGTCGTACAATATGTTAACAAAAGTAGCTTTGTGTAAAAGTAAATTTTGATGTGCTTGTACTTTATTATAAATATGTTCTGACACATTAATAACACCGTTACTAGTTTTTATTTGAAAAGCTGTAGATTTTGTGTTAGAAGTTGTCTTTAACTTATCTATTACCTTAACCTTATTTAGTGATTTTAAATAACCATTTCGTTTAAATTTTGCATATTGATTAATTTGAATAAAGAATTTAAAAGAGTAGTAAACAAATGCTATAATCAATGGTATTAGAAATATAAAAATACCTTTCCATAGTACAAAAAGCAAGACTGTAATTGGTATTAGATATATTAGGTTTTTTCGTGTTTTTTTGAAAAATATTTTTTTGACTAATTCAATATCATTTTCTCTCATAGGAAGAGATTTTTCTATATTATCACAATTTTGCTTTCTTATTGTTGAATTATACGACTCTGTTGTTTCAGTATTTTTTTCTAAAACATTAAAGGCTAAAACTTCCTTTTTTTTAGGACTAACTTCTAGGTAAACTTTATCATTTATTTTAACCTGAGAAAACTGTTTATAATTAACACTGTGTTGTTTGTCTTCTATTGTAATGTAATAATGTGTTTGCGTATTTTTACGTGAAGACCCATTTCTATGAGATCCACCTCTATTATGTCGTGCAGAAGAAGACGTGTGTTTATTTATTCTCTTATCGGTGACAATGCCAGTATAGCAATGTTTTATACCTTTTTTTAAATCAGTATAAGTACTCCAAAAAAAATAAGATATAAATAGTGCAAAAATTAGGGCAAAAGCTGTAAAAACAAAAACAGGAATATTTCCCATTTGACCTGTTGACAACACAAAATTATAAATGAAGAAAAAAATTGCACCTACAAAAGCACCAAATACTATAATATATACATATTGTCGCTTAAGCTTTTTTCTATCTTGTAATGATAGCGGTTTGATTTCATAAAAATTTTGAGTTGCCATGTATTATAATTGATTTAGACTTTGGTGAATATCCTTAAATTTTTCAAGCACTTTATCATTAAATTTAGTTTCGCCAACAACGGTGCCGTTAGTTAAACTGGTTTTATAAAATTGGATACTGGCAATGGTTTCTGTTTGTACATTAACATCTGCCTTAGCATAAGTTATTTTATTCTTTTGGTCATCTGTTACATAATCAAAAAAGACAATTTTAGAATGTTTTAATTTATCCTTGTTTTTTGAGTAAAATTGTGCTGTTTGGTTAGAATAACTTCTTAAGCTAAAAGGCAAGTTATCCTTTGGTGCTTCTTCGTTAAAACGCTTAATACCTTTTTGTAATTTATTGATAGCAAATTCATTTTCATTTAAGTCAAACTGCAATGTAAAATCGTTTAGATATGTTGTTACTAAAACATTTGAGTTTAGCGATACGTATGATGTAATTTCTTTTCCTTCAAGATAGAGATAGTTGATATTTTGCTCTATTTCATTTTGACCTTTTTGAGTTTTAATGGCTTTGTAAAGATTTCCTTTTATAGAATAAAAATAAGTGGTTTTAGAGTTGTTTATATCTGATTTAATTTGGTGCAACTTATTGTTTTTATAATCGTAAACAATATTATTACTTTCTCCATTTTTATGAGTTATAGTTTCTTTAATTAGTTGTCCGCTAGCATTATAAGTATAAGAATGTTTTTTATTTTTCTTAGTGTTACTGTACTTAAAAACACGTTTATAAAGTCTGTCATTTTTGTAATAGCTTTTTGTTTTTTGCCAAGATTTGTTTTTTAAATTTTCAATATGGTGTTCTTTTATAAAGCCATTTTTGTTAAAATGATATACAGTTGTCTTAATTGGCTCTTTATTTAGATTGTAGCTAATAGCCTTTACTTTTGTAACCTTTTGTGTAAAACCATAATCTATGTTACTTATATCAGGAAGTGATTGAGCAAAGCTAAGAGATTGGAAACCTAATAAAACTGCAGTAAATAGTATTTTATTTATTTTGTTCATTATTAATTATTTTCAGCAATTAATACCTTGTTATTAAGGTACCATTAGACCAAATACCATAACTATCTACTGTCCTTGATTTATTAAAAAACACACCAAAACCATCTCTTTGACCATTAGTAAACCTACCAAAATACCTTGTTCCTGATGACTTATATGACTCATCACCTATTCCATTTGCTTTATCGTAATAATACTCTCCAAAATAAGAAGTCCCATTTTTCCAGAAATAACTTCCGAAATAATGTTTTTTCCCGTTAGAGAAAAATCCACGATATGTGTCTCCGTTAGTAAAAAAATAGGTCCCAAAACCATCTTTGCAATTTCCTATACAATTATTAATCTTTCTGTTATCAAGATAGTTCTGTGATAATAAATTTCTTGTTCTTTTTCCTTCTTGATAAAAACCAACTTCTGTTATTTTTCCATTTTTTGAATAATAACCGTAACCGTTTTGTTTACCATTTTTCCACTGACCAAAGTATGTACTTCCTGTTTCGTACCATTTGTATAGTCCATAACCTTCTCTTGATCCATTAACAAAGTTTCCTTCATAAAACCCTGATCCTTCATAAGTTTGCAGACCATAACCATTAGCTTTACCGTTTTTAAAAACTCCTTTAATTGTATAGGTTTGACCTTTATATTCTCCATAACCGTTATTACAATTACCAGATACACAACCTACATTACTATTAGTGTTAACATTAGTTGTTGTATTTAAAGAAGGAGTTGTTTTTTTAATGTTTATGACTTCTAATTTTTTAGTCTTTTTATTTACTTTAATGGCTTTACCTGTAACTTCGCCATTAATAAAACTTCCAAAATAAATATAATCTAAGGTTGATACATGACCATTTCCTGTTGGCTCTCCATTTATATTAAATTGCCCCACATAAAGTCTATTATTTGCTTTCCATTTTCTTGTTCCTACTTTGTATGGTTTTCCATTTTTAAAAAAGCCTATATAAGAATCTTGATTATTGTATATGATAGCCCCATAACCGTCTACACAGTTACCTTGACATGAATTACCCACCTTTTTATTAAGATAATCTTGACCTAAGTTTGTTACTAATTTCCCATCTTGATAGATACCTGCTTCTGATGTAATATTATCCTTAGTTAGATAACCGTAACCTGCTATTTTATCGTTTTTCCATTCTCCGTAATAAATAGTATTGGAGGCTTTCCAAGTATAAACACCATAGCCTTCTCTTTTTCCGTCATTAAAATTGCCAATATAATTATCGCCATTACTAAAAATTTGATTTGCATAACCGTTAGCTTGACCATTTTCAAAATATCCTGTAATAGTCATATCATCTAATTTATATTCTCCGTATCCATTATTACAGTCTCCAGACATACAATTTGTAACTACATTAGAGTTATTTTTATGTTCTTGAATTTTACTTTCTATACCGTTGTAATACGTTATTTCTGTCTCATCCAAAACCTTTTCAAATATTTTAGAATATTTTCTTCTAAAATTACCATACTGGTCAAAACTCATATCTATAGCATTTTTTTTATACGCTTCGTGACCGTCTTTTGTAAATTCAAATGCTTGTGGATTGTTAAAAAAAGAAAAAGATTTGTAACGATTTAAAACACCAGGAGAGTAAATTCCTTTTTTAATTAGCTCTCCATCTTTATAAGAGCTAGCATTAATTTTTAATTTATCACCATTAATTTCATAACTTAATGTTATTAAATACTTACCATATTTAGATTCTTTTCTTTCTTCTGTTAATTGACCTTTTTGATTGTATTTAAATGTTATCAAATCATTTTGACTACCATCTGGATTAATAGTTTTAATAGACACTAATCGTTTATAATTATCGTAATTAAATTCTGTTGTATAGTTGTTTTCTCTATTTACTTCTTTATAGATTAAACCATCTTTATTATAAATAAAATCGGATATAGAAGTATATGTAACTTCACCTTTACTATTTATTGCTGTTTCTTTTAAAGACTTTATTATCCCAAAACCAGAATAAGAATATTCGTATTTTCTTCTAAAAGATTTACTTGGTCCAGAAGTTAGCTTTTTGGTTAAAAATCCGTTTTCATTAAAATCTAGATTTAGAGTTCTTTCTACAAAATCTAGAGAATAAGATTTTTTTACTTCGCCATTTAAATTGTAATGATTAAGTGTATAATATTCTGCAGCTGGATTAAGTGGTGCATTTTGCCAATCTATGGTTTGTGAATTTGCTTTTACTACAAATAGTAAAATTAAACTTACTAATATATGTTTCATCTTAAATTATTTAGTAGTTACAAATTCTTCGGTAAAATTATCGTCCCATTTAAAGGCATTTACAATCCAACCGTTTTTACTTTTGTAATAGGTAAATATTAAACGTACTGCTGTATTTTCATATTGGATTAAATATGTTTCGCGTTTTGCTATATCACTAATAGTTTCATCTTTCACCTTTAAATAATTAAAAGGCGCTCCAAAACGATTACTAATTATATTGGTATACTTTATAATTTTTTCTTTTAAAGTTTCAATCTCATTTTGCGGTATTGGCCAATATGGCGTAAGAATTTGAAATGCTTCATTTATTTTATTTTGCTTAAAAAGTGTCGTTACTTCTACAGACATTTGCTTAGTACTTGACACATCTTTTAATAGCTTGGTTTGAGAAATTGTTTGAAAAGAAATAAAGCAGGTTAAGATTAATAGTAAATGTTTCATTTTAAATATAATTATGGTTTAAAACAAAACTAGGTTTAAAGAAGACTTAAAACTATACGATATATGACGTATTTTTGCTAATCATAACATTTATATTTGCCTTTCATTTTTTAAAGAAATCATGCTTCTATTAAACTACATTCAATCCAAAACTAACCTATCAGAAACCTCTATAAAAAACACTGTTACTCTTTTAAATCAAGATTGTACAGTTCCTTTTATTTCTAGATACCGTAAAGAAGCAACTGGCAATTTAGATGAAGTTGAAATTGGTGCAATTGTTAAATATAAAGAAGAATTTGAAACGCTTGAAAAACGTAAGGCAACCATCTTAAAAGCATTAGAAGAACAAGATGTTTTAACAGACGAATTAAAAACGAAAATTGAAGCTTGCCAAGACAGTACAACACTTGAAGATTTATATTTACCCTACAAGAAAAGCCGAAAAACTAAAGCCGAAACTGCAAGAAAAAACGGATTAGAACCATTAGCAAAAATCATAATGAGTCAAAATGCTAATGATATAGAAAACATCGCAGTTAAGTACATAAAAGGTGAAGTAACATCTACCGAAGACGCTTTAGAAGGCGCAAGACATATTATTGCCGAATGGATTAACGAACGTACCGATATTAGGACTAGTTTAAGACAACAATTAGAGCGTTATGCTATGATTTCCACTAAAGTGGTAAAAACAAAAAAAGAAGATGAAGAAGCTCAAAAATTTAAAGATTATTTTGATTGGGAAGAAAGCCTAAATCGCATACCATCGCACAGATTATTAGCTATTCTTAGAGCCGAAAAAGAAGGCTTTATTCGTGTAAAAATTGAAATTGATAATGACCGCGCTTTAGAACGAATAGACCGAAAAATCATAAAATCTGACAACGCATGCGCCGATCAAATAGAAATAGCAATAACCGATGCTTACAAACGATTATTATTTCCATCGTTAAGTAACGAAGCATTACAAAATGCCAAAGAAAAAGCAGATGATGAAGCGATAAACATCTTTGCCAAAAACTTAAAACAATTACTGTTAGGATCGCCTTTAGGCGAAAAACGTGTTTTGGCTATAGATCCTGGTTTTAGAACAGGTTGTAAAGTAGTTTGTTTAGACGAAAAAGGAGATTTAAAACACAACGAAACTATTTATCCGCATGCGCCAAAAAACGACCAAATCGGTGCCTTAAAAAAGTTGAGTACGTTAACTGAAGCTTACCAAATAGAAGCTATAGCAATAGGTAACGGAACAGCATCTAGAGAAACCGAAGCTTTAGTAAGAAAAATTAGATTTAAAACCGATGTGCAAGTTTTTGTGGTTAGCGAAGCTGGCGCTAGTATCTATTCAGCATCAAAAATTGCGCGAGAAGAGTTTCCAAATTATGATGTAACTGTTCGTGGTTCAGTTTCAATTGGTCGACGTCTTCAAGATCCTTTAGCCGAGCTAGTTAAGATAGATGCCAAATCTATTGGTGTTGGCCAATACCAACACGATGTAGACCAAAATAAATTGCAAAAGCAATTAGATGTTGTGGTAGAAAATTGTGTAAATGCAGTTGGTGTAAATATAAATACTGCAAGTAAAAGTTTATTAAGTTACGTGTCTGGTATTGGTCCAAAATTAGCAGAAAACATAGTAAACTATAGAAGCGAAAAAGGTGCTTTTTCTAGTAGAAAAGACATTAAAAATGTACCAAGATTAGGCGATAAAGCATTTGAACAAAGCGCTGGTTTTTTAAGAATTAAAGATGGAGATAATCCGTTAGATGATTCTGCAGTACATCCAGAAAGCTATGCTATTGTTACTAAAATGGCTAAGGACAAAGGCGTTTCGGTAAAAGAATTGATAGGTAATACCTCTACTTTAAAAAAGATTAATTTAAAAAAATATATTACAGAAGAAGTTGGTCTTTTAACTTTAGAAGACATTGTTAAAGAACTTGAAAAACCAGGTTTAGATATACGTGAGCAGGCAAAAGTTTTCACTTTTAATCAAAACATTAAAACGATTGAAGATTTACGCGAAGGACAATTATTACCTGGTATTGTAAATAATATTACTGCGTTTGGTTGCTTTGTAGATGTTGGTATTAAAGAAAGTGGTTTAATACACGTCTCTAACTTATCAGACAGTTTTGTAAAAGATGTGAATGAGCACGTGCATTTACATCAACAGATTATTGTTAAGGTGTTGAGTGTTGATCTTCCGCGAAAGCGTATTCAACTTAAATTACATAAATAGATGTTAAAAATAGCTTATCATCCTATTTACAGTCATCCTTTACCTGAAGGACATCGATTTCCTATGTTAAAATATGAGTTATTACCAAAACAATTATTACACGAAGGGACTTGTATAGAGGATAATTTTTTTGAGCCTGTAAAAATGCTAAATGAAAATCCTATTTTAGCAGTCCATGATGCTAACTATTTTTATGATTTATTAAATATAACACTAGACCAACGCGCTGCAAGAAAAATAGGGTTTCCTTTAAGTGAATTATTAATTGAACGCGAAATTATTATTGCAGATGGCACTATAAAAGCTAGTGAATATGCCTTAAAATATGGTATTGCAATGAATATTGCTGGTGGCACACATCATGCGTATACTAACCGTGGTGAAGCATTTTGCATGCTTAATGACCAAGCAATAGGCGCCAGATTTCTTTTAAATAATGGTTTAGTTAAAAAAGTTTTAATTGTAGATTTAGATGTACACCAAGGTAATGGTACTGCAGAAATTTTTAATAATGACTCCGCTGTTTTTACCTTTTCTATGCATGGAAAAAACAACTATCCCTTTAAAAAAGAACAAAGCGATTTAGATATTGAATTAGATAATAATGTTGGAGATAGTGAGTATTTATCTATATTAAAAAAAATGCTTCCGCAATTAATAGAAAAAGAACAACCCGATTTTATTTATTATTTATCTGGTGTTGATGTTATAGCTACAGACAAACTAGGCAAACTTAGCTTAACTATAGAAGGCTGTAAACAGCGCGACCAATTTGTTTTAGAAATTTGTAAATCTCAAAACATTCCGGTAATGTGCAGTATGGGTGGCGGTTATAGTCCTGATATTAAAGTAATTGTTGGCGCACATGCTAACACTTATAGATTAGCTCAAGATATCTTCTTTTAAGATCAAATACTTTTTAAAAGAATTAATCCTAAAATAATACAACCTATAGGTAACAATAAAAGTATACTTGTATTATAGCTGTTTTTACTTTTATTGAATTTTGCGTTTAAAACCTTTCGGCTTTTACCATTGTACTTCATCCAGTTTTTAAGGTGAATGATTATTGAAAATATGATGAATAACGTCCACATACTAGATGTAGACATTGTTTTAACATGCATCTTACTAAGAAACGTTACAAGAAAAGCACCTATAACAAATAATAAAGCGATTTGAAGTATTGAAATATAAAATAAGGCAATACTGTTAGCTTTTTGTTTAAACTTAGGTTTAAATGCAGAAAATATAGCAAAGAAAAATTGATCAAATGTTGTCATATGTTGAAATAAAAAACCTGCTAAATATAGCAGGTTTTTTTATTTTTTAATATTCTTAAGAATTTATTATTCTGCAGAAACTTTTACATTATCAATCTCCCAAGTTGCAGCTGCAGAACTTGTAGATGTATATTTAAATGCAATAAATACATTACCTCCTGCAGCAGCAGAAAGATCTAAAGATCCTGAGTCAGTCCAAGAAGACCAACTACCAGTGTTAGTATCTAAAGTTGGTGATAACGCTACCCATGTACCATCTGTAGTTGGGTCACCACCGTTATAGTCTGTCGCATAAAATACTTCTATATCATTACCATTGTACCTTTTTACAGTTTGGAATGTTAAGAAAGCACTTGGTGTATTTGATAAGTCAATTGGTAAAGAGATTAACCAATCTTCATTAGTTTGTGCTCCGCCAGAAAAACCAGACATTGTTGCACTATCATCTGGGTTACCAAAAGTATTATAATACCACTCTTGTGTTCCTGTAACGTTGTAAGGTGTCCATTTATCTAAGTTTCCTGCAGAAAAATCGTCTTCAAATAATGGATCACATCTTAAGTCGTTATCAAAGTTAATTGCTTCTGGTGTGTTGATGTAAATTGTGTAAAAATCATCAAAATAATCTCTAGTTAATACACCATCAATACTACCTCTATTTGCTGGTAATGGTAATCCTTTAAAATCTGAGAAAGTACTTGTACTTAAAATTACGCTACTTCCTGTTGCACAACTTTCTAGTAAACGCTCTCCATCAAAACTGTCATTAGTTTCAGATGCAAATGTAGTTGTATTACCTACTACAAGATTGCTATTAAATTGCATGTTATTTAATCTGATATATTGACTTTCTAGAGCATCACTAAACTGAGATATTGAAACTTCTTTAGGTACAATAGTTGCAACTTCACTTGTTCTAATAATATGATTTGGCACTAATGTACTAGCTATTTCATCTATTTGATCTCCATTAAGACGACCAAGTTGTAATACTCCATTACTTTCGCCTACAGTTAATCCGTTAAGCTTAACATATACTTTTCTACCAAATTCGTATTGAGTAAATAATGGGTTTTTATCTACTTGCACTACAATTGCAGCAGTTGGATTTTCTGGTGCGTCTTGGATTACTAATTGCTTATAAAAGTTACCACCTTCGTCACTAGACACAACATAACCTACTGTATATTTTTCTGATACTGTTTCGCTAGCTGCTTCGTAAGTGTATGCTTCGTTACCATTACTACCAAATGCACCTAAAACACCACTTAAAGTATTAAATTCTGCATCTGTATTTGGGTATTCTGAAATCCCTTCGATTGTTGAAGGTACATCAAAGTTATCGTCTTCAACACAGCCTGTTAGTACAACTAAGCTTACTAAAAGTACTGCTATTTTGTTTAAATTTATTTTTTTCATCTTTTCTTGAATTATTTTTTTCTATAAATATATTAAAATCTTACGTAAACATTTAAATAATAAGTAGTTCCGTTACCATAAAAATAACGATTACCAAAAACAGGTCCGTTTGGATTTGTTTGTTCTTGCAACTGACTTCTGTAATCCACACGTCTTGATTGCTCAAAACCACCTGTACGATACTCTTGATTAAATACGTTATTTATTGTAGCAAAAAATCCGATAAAGTAGTCATTTACTTTCCAAGATTTACCTCCTATAACGTTTACTAACATGTAATCGTCAAATTGTTCTTGTTGTAATAGTTGCTTTGCAACTGTAGGATCTACATCATTTATTTCTCCTCCAGTAACTACGTAATTTTGACCATTTGCTGTATTATCTTGAAATTGAGTTTCTGAATATAATTCTGGGTCTGTTACAAAAGCAGCACTTCTTTTTAATGCACTAGGATCTACATAAGCGTTAGAGAAATGGTTTGCTGTTACACCTATATTCCAATAGTCTGGATCTCTATATTCAAAACCTATTTGGAAGGCTCTTTCTGGTCCACCTGCAACGTGTAAGTTTTTTAAGTTGGTTGTACCGTCACCAAATTGAGCTGTACCTGTTCCAAACTCTTGACTATAATAAGTTAAGTTTGGATTGTTGTTATAAATGTACTGACCGAAAGATGCAGCACCTTTTACTTTAATTGTTGGTGTTACTTGTGCTTCTATACCTAATTCTCCTCCTATACGTTGAGTTTCGATATTTGTAATTGCTTCTTGCACTAAGTTGTTTCCTGCACCTTCACTAAAGAAGAAACCTGTATCTGTTCCGTCTTCTGTTGTCGAGTAAAAACCTGTAAGTCTAGCTTTAACTATTGGAGAACGGAAAATATAACTTGCATCTACACTTGTTATTTTTTCACTATCTACATCTTGTAACAACATATTAGATTGTCTTACGTTTGCAAACGTGTTTCTAATACTTGGTGCTTTAGTCATGTATACACCGTTAAAATCTAATAAGTGACGTCCAGAAATTTTATATGTTAAACCTGCTTTAGCACCAAAGTTTTCAAATTCTACTTTTGGACCTTTACCAAAAGAGTTACCTACAAAATATCCGTTTTCAAATAAACCTTTTCTTTGGTAATCTGTTTTAGAAATGCTTCCTCCTAAATAAAAATCTACTTTACTGTACTTAAATACTGCTTGTGCAAAACCGCTTAATACGTTAGCATCAATTTCATAGTTATACTTATATCTATCTCCTTCTCTAGCAATTCTGTTTGGGTTTCTAACATCAGACTGAGCTGTTGTTAAAGTTCCGTCTGTATTTTGTGCTGGCTCATCAGAGAAAAAGTCTACATCTAAATATCCTGATCCTCCTAATAAATCTGATACTTCTGCAAAGTTTTCACTTTTAAGATTTCTGTAGTTAACAGATGCATTTAATCTGATATTGTCTGATAATTCTGAAGCTAAAATAATATTAGCCATTAACTGCTTATCGTCTATTCTGTCTTCTTGTACTGCATATACTGAGTTTTCAAAAGTTGAATTTGCTGTGTATAATGCATTCCAATCAAATTGACCATCGTTTACAAAATTTTGTTGCGCGATGTATGCTTGTTCGTAATCGTAAGCTGTTGGACCACCATCAACATTTAAGTGATAACTTGGTAAGTTTTGATAGTAAGTTGGATCTGTATTTCTAGCTCCACCAATATAACTATCTTGACCGTTAAATCTTACTAACCTTGTTCCTCCGTTATCTATTCTTGTATTACCTATTTGTCCAAACTGGTAACCTATGTTTGTGTTTATAGATGTTTTTTCTGAAATATCCCAATAGTGATTTAACATTAGGATTGGTTCTTCAATTCTTCTAATTCTAGAGTTTCTTATATCTCCATTTAAATCTCCCCAAAATGGGTTGTATTGTCTTCCTTTTAATCTAAAAACTTCTTCTGTAATAGCTGTTGATCTACCTCTTCTGTTTTGTGCGTAGATAGACGTGAAGTTTAAGCTGTGTTTATCGTTAATTTTCTTTTCGACTACAGCAACAAAAGAGTTTGCATCATAAAGTGTTCCGTCTATATAACCACCATCACCAAATCTTCTTGAAGCTAAAAGGCTATATGCCCATCCGTCTTCCATTAGTCCTGAGTTATAACTTGCCATTATACGTCCTTCGTAACTTCTATTTGCAGAAGCAAAAGATAAACGTCCACCTTCTCGATATTTAGAAGCACGCATAACAATGTTATTTGTACCTGCTAAATCACCAAAGTTATAATCGTTAGGGGTACTACCCATTGAGAATTCTTGATTACGTTGTAAATCATTAATTCCTCCCCAATTTCCCCATTGTGGTCTTCCGGTTGCTTGTTTGTTCATTTCTAAACCATTGATCAACACTTTTCCATTAGCGTTATCTAATCCTCTTGGTCTAAAAAAAGTTGCACTAAAGTCAAATGCAGCAGCATTTAAAAAAACATCTCTAGATGATTGTAATAGTCCAGACACATTACTTGTTAATCCATCATCTTCACTATTTAACTGATCATCAGAAATAGAAATGATATAAAGGTCTTTTTTATCACTAGCATTATAAGATAAAGTCATATCTTGTATATCTAATGTTTTACCTTCATTAACCACAATAGGATATCTTTTTGTGGTATAATCTACTTTTTCAATTTTAAGAATCTGTTCTCCTAAAGGTAGGTTTTGCTTAAAAGTAAATTGACCAAAAGCATCTGTTTTTGTCGTTAGGTCAGACTCTTCAATTGTTACTGTTACATCCGGAATTGGTTCATCGGTTACGGCATCTTTTACACTACCTTTTACAATAGTTTGCTGCGCAAGCACTGTAAACGTTGAAAAAACTCCAAATAAGAAAAATAAAAAACTTTTTTTCATAAGTGAATTTGTTGTTAAAACTTTGTTTTACCATTAAATAATTATTATTTAAGGCTTGCAAATTTACATTATTTATAATAAATATCTACTTTTGGCAGGAGTTTTGTAAATAACATAACAAAAACGTAACAAACACTTTTTAATGAAACATTTTAATTACCTACTATTTGCACTACTATTTATTAGTATTATAAATGTAAATGCACAAGAAAAGAAAAAGTTTAAAATCCACACTGTTGCTTTTTATAATCTTGAAAATTTATTTGACACCATCAATGACCCTACAAAAAATGATGAGGCAAGTCCAATGATGGAAATTAAAGCAAACCGTCAAGAAATATACAAGAAGAAAGTACATAATATGGCTAGAGTAATTTCAGAAATTGGATCTGATTTTACGAGAAACTCTCCTGCAATTATTGGCGTTTGCGAGATAGAAAACGTTAACGTCCTTGAAGATGTAGTAAATGACCCATTACTTTTGGGTAAAGATTATGGTATTGTTCACTTTAACTCTCCTGACAACAGAGGTATTGACGTTGCTTTACTTTATCAAAAAAAGTTATTTCAAGTAACATCAAGAAGCACACATACTTTAAAGATTTATGATGATGAAACAAGAAAGCGTATAAACACAAGAGACCAATTATTAGTATCTGGTGAGCTTGAAGGCGAGAAAATGCATTTTATCGTTAACCATTGGCCTTCAAGACGTGGTGGAGAAGCTAGAAGTAGACCTAAAAGAGTTGCTGCTGCTAAGTTAAACAAGCGTATTATTGATAGCTTACAATCTATAGATCCATATGCTAAAATAATAACAATGGGAGATTTAAACGATGATCCTACCAACGCTAGTGTTAAGGACGTTTTAAAAGCAGAAAGAAATAAAAAGAAGGTAGACTTTAAAGGTATATATAATCCATATATAGATATGTTTAAAAAAGAAGGATTAGGTACTACTGCTTATAGAGATGCTTGGAGTTTATTTGATCAAATTATGTTAACAGAGCCTTTCTTAAAGAAAGATTATACAAATTGGACTTATTATAGAGCTGGTATCTTTAATAAAAACTACTTAGTAAATAAAAAAGGACGTTGGGAAGGTTACCCGTTAAGAAGTTTTGCTGATGGTGGATTTACCAATGGTTTTAGTGATCACTTTCCTGTTTATGTCTATCTAATTAAAGAACTTGAAGACAAAAAGAACAACGATAAATAAATATCGATAATAATATTAAACAAAAAAGCGAGCTATATAGCTCGCTTTTTTTATATTTTAAAACCAAGTAGACCAAGGTATTTTAGCCAATACTAATATTAATGCAATAGAATAAAATATAGCAATAGTTTTTAGTTTTTTTGCTGAAGTTAGTTTTTTCTTATGTTTTGAGTATCCTATAGTAATAAATGCTATAGCTAGTAACATTGCTACAGGATGTTCTACCGCTACATTACGTATGGCGCTATTTTTCATAATTTCTCCCATGCTCATTTCTCCAAAGTAATCAGCAACAAACCATAAAATAATTCCTATTAAAAACTGAATATGAGATACAATTAAAGTGAATAAAGAAATTCTAAAATCTCTTGCTTCATATTCTTTATTTGTAAATGTTTTAAAAAGCGCATTAAAGGTAGCTACAACTAACATTAAAAACACTAAATATGCCCAATAAGAGTGTAACATTTTTACTGTTGAATACATATATTTTTTATTTAATTAATTAGGCTATAAAGGTAGTAATTATATTGCATAAAAAAACCGCTTCTTTACAAAAGCGGTTTTTAAATTTAATTCTTTTTAATAGAATTAGAAGTTATATCTTAAGCTTGCGTTAAACGTTCTTCCAATACCTAAGTAGTAACCAAAAGCATCTCTTTGGTTAATATAGTCTGCATTGAAAAGGTTGTAAACATTAGCTCTAAAAGTCATTTTGTTAGACCCTAAATCAAAGTTATAAGTTAAACCTGCATCTGCAAGAGTATAAGCAGGTAATCTTACAGAAGAGTATTGGTTACCTGCTAAAGCAGCAGTTGCAACTTCTTCTACATCAACAAACTCATATAAATCTGTGTAGATGTTGTAATCTAAATCTACAGAAAGTCCTTTTAGTAATTTAGCTCTAATACCAGCACCAAATGAAGTTTGAGGAGCGTTACCAACTTTTACGTCTGTTAAATCAACCTTACCATCTGTAATTAAGAATTCACCTGTATCATCGTTTTGTAAAGTATAAGGAGTTTCTCCATCATATTTCCAATTTCCGATAGAACCATATCCTCTAAAGCTTAAGAAAGAAGCCATAGGTCTGTATTCAAAATCAAATTCTACACCATTATGAACCTGAGTTACATCTGTAATTCTGTAGTTACCAAACTCGTCATCAGCATTACCTAAAGTTCCGTCAGGACCAGCTAAATCAGTACCAAACCCTAAGAATCTGTTACTCCATCTTGTTGAATAAACGTCTACATTTACTCTCCATTCTTTACCTTTAAATCTATAACCTCCTTCAATACTTGAAATTTCTTCATTATCAATTTCTGGCTCTACTAAAGCATTTGAATATCTGATGTTAGCAAAGATATTATCTAAGAATGGTTGACGAGAGTAAAAACCTCCGTTAGCAAAGAATGCATGCTTATCGTCAATTTTATATCCTAAACCACCTTTTAAATTATAACCAGTTTTAGTTATTTTTTCAGATTTACCTAAACCGTCACCTACACCAACTAAACGACCTTCTCTTTGGTAAGATTGAGTAGATAATGCTCCTTGGAAG
This sequence comes from Mesoflavibacter zeaxanthinifaciens subsp. sabulilitoris, assembly GCF_014191595.1. Lineage (NCBI taxonomy): Bacteria > Pseudomonadati > Bacteroidota > Flavobacteriia > Flavobacteriales > Flavobacteriaceae > Mesoflavibacter > Mesoflavibacter zeaxanthinifaciens. The sequence goes on from NZ_JACHWV010000005.1 coordinate 213,236, forward strand.
AATGCTGAAAAACCACCTTGAGTAAATTCAACTTGACCAAAACCTCCTAAGTAATTAATAGTCTCTGAGTAATCACGGTCGTATCTTTGATCTTCATCTGCAAAGTCAAATAAAGCAGACCATGGGTTAGCTTCAAAACTTTCAGTCAATACATAATCTGATGGTCTATCTGTTAAGTAGTTATCATTATAACCTGATAAACCTAAGAAATCATTAATTTGTCTAAAGTGATCACCTCTATAAGTTCTTCCATCAGCACCAATATTAAATGACCAGTTTTCATTTAATTCTACGTTTAAGTTAGATAATAAACCGTACCAGTTGTGGTTGTTTACAGAAGATCTTCTTAAATAAGAATCTCCAAAGTTACCAACGCCATCAGTTGCAGAATCAATGTTATTTTCAACTATTTGATCAAAATCAATAAGTCCGTTTGCATCATTTCTTTCTCTTCCTCTACCAAGACCTCCGGTTCCTCCACCACGTCCCCATGATGCATATAACACAGTAGATAAGTCTAATTTTTCATTAATATTAAAATCCCAGTTTAAGTTTGCTACTGGTTTGTGGTAATAGTTTCTTCTTTCTGTATAACGCTCTCCGTCTAAAAACCCTGAGTTTCCGTTATATTTATCACCATATCTTTCATAGTTTTCTAAATCGTCTGAGAAATTTTGATCGTGCCATTGTGGTGCTCCTGTTAACAAGAAGTTGAACGAGTGTACTTCGTTTGGCTTATAACCAACAGAAAATAAATAATTTTGGCCTTGACCTGCTGTTCCTTCAGAGTATTTTCTGTGTGCTTGCCAGTGGTCTACTAATACTGTATAAGCCCATCCGCTTTCTTTTAAACCAGAACTGTAAGTTGCAGTAATTTTTCCGTAACTATCGTTACCTCCTAATAATCTTACAAAGCCACCTTCTTTGTTATCTGTAGTTTTAGATACGATATTAACTGTACCTCCTACTGAAGAAATAGCTAATTTTGATGCTCCTAAACCACGTTGAACTTGCACCGCGTTTGCAACATCACTCATACCTGACCAGTTTGACCAATACATTCTACCATCTTCCATACCATTAATTGGTTGCCCGTTTAATAAGTAAGCTGTGTTTGTTTGATCAAAACCTCTTAAGAAAATCTGACTATCTCCAAATCCTCCAGCTTGGTTAGAAACGTAAACAGATGGAGTGTTTTTCATAGCTTCACCAAACTCTACGTTACCAGCTGCTTTTAATTGGATGTCTTTACCTCTAATTGTAGAAACTGCTACAGGAGTTTCTCTTCCTGCTGCTAAATCAATAACTCCAGTTCCGATGATAACTACTTCTTCTAAAGAGTTATCTGGAGCTAAAGAAACTTTACCTAAGTTTTTACTTCCGTTAAAAGTTAAAGTTATTGATTCATAACCCACGTAAGAGATTACGATTTCTCCTGACTCTGATTGAGTTTTTAAAGTAAAGTTACCATCAAAATCAGTTGTAGTACCATTAGAAGTACCTTTTTCCATAACACTTGCACTTGGCAAAGGGCTATTGATTTCTGAGTCAAGAACAGTACCTGTTACTGTACTTTGAGCCATTGTAAATGCAGTAAACATAAATGCTACTGCCAAAAACATAAATTGAATTTTGTTTTTCATCATGTTGAATTAAAAATTGTTTGTTTTCAAAATTTGATGCAAAATTACTACTAATTATAGATGTAACATTAACTTAATGTTAACAATTTTTGCATTTTACAAAACTAAACAACTTTTTAAATCACCCAACAATTTGATAAACATAGATATACACATTTTTTTAACAATTATTTAAGAGCCTCAAAATGGTTAATAAGGTTAGCTGTAGAGCTATCATGTACAGCATTATTTTCTGCACCAAACTCATTTAAAATTTTATTTGCTAGTTGTTTCCCAAGCTCAACACCAAACTGATCGTAGCTATAAATATTCCAAATAATACCTTGTACAAATATTTTATGTTCATACATGGCAATTAACTTACCTAAACTTTCAGGTGTTAATTTATTAATGAAAATGGAGTTAGTTGGTTTGTTTCCTTCAAAAACTTTGAAAGGTGTTAAAGTTGAAATTTCTTCCTCAGATGCATTTTTTTCTTTAAACTCAGCAATAACTTCTTCTTTAGTTTTTCCGTTTAATAATGCTTCTGTTTGCGCGAAGTAATTAGACATTAATTTATCTTGATGGTCTTGATTACCATGAAGTGATTGTGCAAATCCAATAAAATCTGCTGGAATTAACTTTGTACCTTGATGTATTAACTGAAAAAAGGCATGTTGCGAATTTGTACCTGGTTCTCCCCAAATAATAGTACCTGTTTGGTAATCTACTCTATTTCCGTTTCTGTCAATACTTTTACCGTTGCTTTCCATGATACCTTGCTGAAGGTATGTTGCAAATTGGTTTAAGTATTGAGAATATGGAATAATAGCTTCACTTTCGGCATCAAAGAAGTTGTTATACCAAATACTTAGTAAGGCTAAAATAACGGGTATATTACTTTCAAAAGATTCACTTTTAAAATGGTTATCCATTTTATTTGCTCCTTTTAAAAGGCTATTAAAATTGTCAAACCCAACTGCTAAACTGATTGATAATCCTACTGCACTCCATAGTGAAAAACGACCGCCAACCCATTCCCACATCGGGAAAATATTATTAGCATCTATACCAAAATCTTTAACTTTTTGAATATTAGTAGACACCGCAACAAAATGTTTTGCAACATCTTCTTCTTTACCATGTTGTAAAAACCAATTTTTAATGGTGGTTGCGTTTGATAATGTTTCTTGAGTTGTAAATGTCTTAGAAACAATAACAAATAAAGTAGTTTCTGGATTTAGTTTTTTAATAACTTCATTAACATGATCTCCATCTACATTACTTACAAAGTGTGTTGTTAAATGGTTTTTATAATATTGAAGTGAATCTACAACCATTGCTGGACCTAAATCACTACCACCAATACCTATATTTACAACATCTGTAAACGCTTTACCAGTATATCCCTTTAATTCGCCCGAAGTGACTTGATTGGTAAATTTTTCAATTTTTGATTTCACTTCAAAAACTTCAGGCATAACGTTTACACCATCTACTTTAAAAATAGCATCCTTATCTGCTCTTAATGCCGTGTGTAATACTGCTCTTCCTTCAGTTTTGTTTATAGTTTCACCGTTAAACTGAGCATTAATTGCTTCTTCTAACTTACAATCTTCTGCAAGTTGTAAAAGGTGTTTTAGGGTTTCTTCAGTAATTCTATTTTTAGAAAAATCTACGTAAAAATCTTCCCATTTTACAGTTAGATTATTTGCTCTGTTTGCATCTTCTGCAAACAAATTTTTCATTTTTAAATCTTTTACTTGATCAAAATGCTGTTGTAAATTTTCCCAAGCTTTTGTAGTTGTTGGATTAACTGTAGGTAATGCCATTATTTGGTGTATGTAATTGCGTTATCTTGATTGGTTTGTATCTCTAAAACCTGCTCTTCAGTTTCTATAGGATAACTGTATTCTATATTATCTAATTGAATTTTTATAGGTTTTATAAACTGTAAATATTCTGCTTTTAGACTGTCTGATATAGGCTCTGCTTCTGGCAGTTTTTGTTTGAAAGGATCAACTTGTTTTCCGTTTTTCCAGAAACGGTAACAAACATGTGGTCCAGATGTATTACCCGTCATCCCAACATATCCAATAATGTCTCCTTGTTTTACAAAATCACCAACTTTTACAGCACGATTACGCATGTGTAAATATTGTGTTGTGTAAGTTGAGTTGTGTTTAACTTTTACATAATTACCGTTACCGCCTCTTCTAGCAGATTCTATTACAGTTCCGTTAGCTGTAGATCGAATTGGCGTACCAATATCTGCAGCAAAATCGGTCCCTTTGTGTGGTCTTACACGATTTCCGTAAAGTGCTATACGTCTATTTAAATTGTATCTAGATGAAATACGTTTATACTCTACAGGTGCTTTTAAGAATGCACGACGAAGGTTTTTTGCGTCCTCAGAAAAATAGTCTTTTAACCCTTTTACGGTATCTGTTTCGAACTGAAATGCGTAAAACGGCTCGCCTTTATGTTCAAAATAAGCAGCTTTAATTTGGTCTATTCCTGCATAAATACTGTCGTCTATATATTTTTCTGTATAAATTACTTTAAATTTATCGTTTTTCTGAAGCCTAAAAAAGTCTATTGTCCAAGCATAAACATCACTCATTTTATAAGCTAAAATGACACTTTTTCCTTGTTTATCTAATGCTTCTGAAATGTTAGATTCTATAATTCCTGAAACTTCTTTTTCGACATATTTTATAGGTTTTGTTGAAGAATATGCGTGAATTGAGTCTTGAAAATTAACAACCACATAATCTGTTTTTGTAGGTTGATAAATAAAACATTTTGGTTCTTTTAAAGAATCGTTAGAACACAATAAAGTATAAGGCTTGCCTATCTGAAGCTTGGTAATATCAAAACTATCTTTTGTTAGCTGTGCTATTTGAAATATTTTTGAATAGTCTATTTGATTACGTTGAAGTATTTCTCCAAAGCTATCACCTTTTCTAATAGTATCTCTTTTTACAAAATAATCTTTAAGGTTAAAACCAAACTCATACACTTCTTCTGGCTCTATAACCTCAACGGTTTGTATAGGTTCTTTTACTTCGTTTTTGCAGGCTATACTTAGTAATGCTAAAGCTAGTATTACTAAACATTTTTGCCCCAATCTTCTAACTCTTGCTTGCTCCATAAGTCTGGAAAAAATATTCTTCTTTGATATTTTGGATGCATGTACTTTACCCATTCGCTTCCTCCTGTTGCTTCTGCTGTTTTACCGCCTATATTTAAATAGTGTTTTGCGGTATTATAATGTGCCATAACCCAAGTGATGTTTACGGTATAATCGTAATGGCGCATTGCTTTTATTAAATCTTTGTCTTCTTTAACATCTTGTGGTAAACTTTTAAAAATGGTCCACAGGTTGTGTGTGTTATAGAATTCTGCAAATCTAATAAATTCGTCTTTGTATTTTTGCTCGAAAACTGTTAATGTATAACTTTTTTTTCCTGTTTTGTAGTCTTTTCCTGCAGCTTGCCAATACAAATGTTCAAAAGCATGTTCAAAAGAGGTATTTCTGTCAATAGTTTCTCTAAAACGATTATCTATTAAGTTTATTAGCTCGGTAGAAGCAAATTCTATTTTCCTGTACTGTGCAGATTGAAATCCGCTAGCTGGCGTAAGTGTATTTCTAAACTTATTGTATTGTTCTATATCCATACCGTCTTTCATTACGGTAAAGGATGAAGTTAAGACATCAAAATAACGACTTATTCGCATTATTTTAGTTTCAAAAAATGCTGCTGATATGTCTTTTTTATTTGCAACTTGGTCTATTTCCCAAAGTATCATTTTAAACAACAATTCATTAACTTGATGATAAAGGATGAAAACCATTTCATCTGGTAATGTTGTTCGTTTTATTTGTAAATTTAATAGGGCATCTGTTTGGATATAGTCCCAATAATCTATAGGCTTACTGTGTAGCAAGCCTTCTAAATGTGTATTTAGATTTTGATCTAAATCTGAATATTTTTTATCTAATTGATCTATAATTTTTTGGTCAGCACTCATCGATTAATCTTCTACTAATATTTTAAATTGATGCTTTAGCCCTTTAAAAGCTTCTAAATCTGCTCTTAATGATCCTACAGCAAGGTCTGCTTTGATGCGCAAAGGTATTTTATTTTTATCATTAGATACCCAAAGTGTTAAACTTTCTTCTTCTTTAAATACACGACCAGCCATTACATAGGGTCTAAATATTAAAGCATCTACTTCTCCAAATTTTGTATCTAAATTTTCTCTACCCAAATACTTCAGTTTAAAACCATAATTTTCTTCGTCAAAAAACATATCTAACTTAACCTCATCGCCTACTTTTAAATTTTTGGTGTCTATATTATTTCTTAAATAATAAAAAGTTGACACCATATCTTGGATGTTTGGTTTTGTTGTAAATGACTTTTTAGTATTATGTTTTTTATTATGTACTAGTGCTTCTTTTTTGTCTTGATCAAAAGTGATTTCGATATCTTTTTTATGTCCTCCTTCATCAATTTTTCTGATAAACTTATAAGGCACAATAGATCGTTTATCAAAATAACTTTCATACCTATCCTCTACTTTAAAAAACCATTTTATTGCTCCTGTTGTCCAGCCTTTACCAACAACATGATACACTTGTTTTCCGTCTAAAATGGTTTCATTTACTTGTAGTGTGGCATTACCTGCTTTTAAAAAACCGCTATAGCTCATTTTAAATTTAAACCATTCGCCTTTTTTAAAAGATGACTCTTGTGCATTAGTTAATTGCAATGCTAAGAGACATATTATAATTGGTAAAATTCTTTTCATAACATATTGTATTTGTAACACTTAATTAGCTTAAACATCTTTATTTAAATGTAGTATTACAATTACTATTCCAAAAATATAAAACAAAAAAATGCCATCTATACATTTGATGGCATTTTTTTATTATTAAAAAGTAAACATATATTAAAGTGTACCTCTTTTTGCTTGCTCTCTTTCTATAGACTCAAACAAAGCTTTAAAGTTACCTGCTCCAAAACCACGTGCGCCCATACGCTGTATGATTTCAAAGAATAATGTTGGTCTGTCTTCTACAGGTTTTGTGAAAATTTGAAGTAGATATCCTTCATCATCGGCATCTATCATAATACCTAAACCTCTAAGTGTTTCGATATCTTCTCTTAGCTCGTGACTAAATTCTTCTAATCTTCCTGGTACTGCTTTATAATATTCTTCTGGTGGCGTTGATAAAAACTCTACACCTCTTGCTTTTAATTGTGATACTGTTGTAATAATATCGTCTGTTGCAACAGCTATATGTTGCACACCTGGTCCTTCGTAAAAGTCTAAATATTCTTCAATTTGAGAACGTTTTATACCTTCGGCTGGCTCATTGATAGGGAATTTTATACGACCATTACCATTACTCATAACTTTACTCATTAAAGCAGAATATTCGGTATGAATTTGTTTGTCATCAAAAGATAAAAAGTTAACAAAGCCCATTACATCTTCGTACCATTTTACCCAAGTATTCATTTCTCCCCAACCTACATTTCCTACCATATGGTCTATGTATTTTAGACCTACTGGTTCTGGATTGTAATCGCTTTCCCATTTTTCGAAACCAGGTAAAAATTGTCCGTTGTAGTTTTTACGTTCTACAAACATATGAACGGTTTCTCCATAGGTATAAATACCTGCTCTAACTATTTCACCGAATTCATCTTTTTCAACCGTTGGTTCCATAAAAGATTTTGCACCTCTTTTTGTAGTTTCTTCATAAGATTTTCTTGCATCTTCAACCCAAAGCGCTACAACCTTTACACCATCACCGTGTTTTACTATATGATCATTAATTGGTGATTTACTGTTTAAAGGTGTTGTTAAAACAAGTCTTATTTTGTCTTGTTTTAAAACATAACTTACAGACTCTTTAGAGCCTGTTTCTAATCCTTTGTAAGCATAAGATTGAAATCCAAATGCTGTTTTATAAAAATGTGCTGCTTGTTTTGCATTACCTACGTAAAACTCTACGTAATCTGTACCTAAAAGCGGAAGAAAATCTTGCGCGCCATCAAATATTTTTTCTAAACCGTAATCTACTGATTTTATTTCTTTACTCATTGTTTGTCTTTATTTATAACCAAGATTTAAAATAATCTTCGTCTGCTATTTTTAATGCTTCTTCTGTTACTTGTAACGGTTTAAATGTGTCAACCATTACTGCTAATTCATCTGTTTTAACTTTTCCTATGCTTCGTTCTACAGCACCAGGATGCGGTCCATGTGGTATACCTGCTGGATGCAAACTAATGTGACCTGCATCAATATCATTACGACTCATAAAATCTCCGTCTACGTAATACAACACCTCATCACTATCTATATTACTATGATTGTATGGTGCAGGAATTGAATCTGGATGATAATCATACAACCTTGGTACAAAACTACAAACTACAAATGCGTCTGTTTCAAAAGTTTGATGTACTGGTGGCGGTTGATGTATACGTCCTGTTATTGGCTCGAAATCATGTATAGAAAATGCATATGGATAGTTATAACCATCGTAACCTACAACATCAAAAGGATGTGTTGCATAAACCATATCAAAAATATCATCTTGTTTTTTTACTTTGATTAAAAACTCTCCTTCTTCATTATAAGTTTCTAACTCTTGTGGTTGACGCAAATCGCGCTCGCAAAATGGAGAATGCTCTAATAATTGACCAAACCAGTTACGGTAACGTTTTGGAGTGTAAATCGGTCTTCTTGACTCTACAATAAATAACCTATTATCTTCTGTATCAAAATCTAGTTTGTAAATTATACCTCTTGGTACTAATAGATAATCTCCGTATTTAAAATCTAAATTACCTAGCATAGTACGTAACTTACCTGTTCCTTTATGGATAAAAATAAGCTCGTCTGCATCAGTATTTTTATAAAAATAATCTTTAGTAGATTGTTTTGGCGCAGACAGTATAATACTACAATCACTATTAGTTAATACTGTTTTTCTGCTTTCTAAATAATCATTTTCTGGTTTTACTTGAAAACCTCTAAACCTATAAGATTGTATATTATTTGATTTGGCTATTTTAGGTGCTACACTGTATTGCTTTTTAATTGCTTTTACTTTTGTAGGCGCATGCTCGTGATATGAATTTGTAGACATACCATCAAAGCCAATAGTACCAAATAGTTGCTCTGAATATAGAGACCCATCAGGTTTTCTAAACTGTGTATGGCGTTTAGGCGGTATCTTGCCTAATTTATGATAAAATGGCATTTTTAATATTTTTTATTAATGAAATATTAGAACTACGTCTAATTGTTTGATAGCTAAGATAATTGAATACTATTCTGGATTTCTTTTAATAAGAAATTTTAAGTGAGATAATAAATGCATCCAAATAGTATTCATATACTTCAAATATCGTATTTTTTTTAGAGTTTTGAAAGTCTTTTTTGTTAAGATTAAACAAACTGATTTTCAAAAACTTAACTTAAAACCAATATCCTAAATTAAAAAACCAAAATCCCTTTTTTGTATCAGGAGAATATGTGTATTTAACTTCTATAGGACCTAAAAAACTCTCTAAAGAGTATCCAACAGCATAGCCAGAGTATTGTGGCCAAGATAACCACTCTCCATCATCAAATAATCTATCTTCAACATTGGCGTAATTTGCTGCCAATATTAAATGGTTTTTTGGCACAAAATTATAATCTAAACTTACAGATCCTTTGATATAAGAGTCTGCAGCAATACTTAAAAAATCATAACCATAAAAAGGTTTAAAATTATTTATAAAGTCATTACCATAACCACCTAATACAAAGTCTAAAAATCTATTTGCTTTAGGGTTGATCTTAAAACCTCCATCTGATGTAATATTAAAAGATAATTTATCTGTTGCTCTAAAAGCATAACCTACTTCTGCTTTTAGGATTGAAAAAGGCGAAAAATCTCCTCCAAAATCTGATGAATATAAGTAGTAATTACCTTGTGCGTTAAAGTACATTCCTCTTGTAGGAAAGTATTTGCTATCATAAGAATCAAACTTAAGACTACCAAAAACACTTAAGTAATTACTATTTTCAAAAACAGTTTCTTCTTCATCTTCTTCAGTAATTATTGTTTCTGTTTTTACTTTTAGTTTTTTATGTTCTGCACCGATAGTAAACACTAAATCATTTCTAAACAACGTTTGAAAAAAGAATTGATTGGTAAAATCTGATAATTCTGCATTAATTTTATTTACTCCTGCACTTGATATTTCTAATTCAGACAGAAAAGCAGAAGACACAACTCCGTTATCAAACTCACTAAATCTAGAGTTAACTCCTATACTCCAATAAATTCCTTTATCAATAAAATAATCAAAATTATATCTTACATGATCACCTACTATAAAATCTAAAGAAGCCACATCATTTTTTAACAAAAACTGCTTTTTAGTAATATTAGCTAAAATGGCACTTTTATATAAATCGTCGTAATGTAAAGCAAACTTTAAGAAAGTGGTTTTTTTAGATTCTCTTACTTTAGTTATTAACTTATAACCATCGTCTTCTTCTGGCTTAAGCTCATAAAAGAAATTATCAAAGTTATTAGTAGCCACTAAATTATTTGCTCCCAAAGTAAGATCTTTATAAGCTATTTTAGAATATGGTCTTAACTGAAGTTTACCTAACACATAAGACCTGGTGTATTTTTCTAAACCGTGAGTTTCTATATAATTAAGCCTAATGCTATCTGGAGATTTTTGTATTTGTGTTTTTATTCTTGGTTTAATCTGTTTGTCTTTTAATTGATTTAGTTGTTCTAAATTTTGCAAAGCTGCTTTTTCTCCATTATCAATAATCTCTCTTCCATCATCAAAAGAGACAACTGTAAATTTAGATATATCTGGTTTAATGTATATGTCTGTTTCTTCAGACTTTTTAACCATATCATTTATGGTTCTAAAATTATTTATTTGAAATAATATTGCTGGTGCAGAAGATAAATCTGTACGATTTGCTAAACCATCTTGTACATCTACGCCAATAATTATATCTATTCCTTTAGCTCTTAACTCTTCTATGGGATAGTTATTGACTACTCCACCATCTATTAATAATTGATCTTTAATTAAAACCGGTTCAAATAATGAAGGAAAAGCGCCGCTTGCTTTAACTGCTTGTGCTAAATTACCTTTATCTAGCACAACTTGTTTACCAGTTTCTACATCTGTTGCGATACAGAAAAAAGGTATAGGAAGCTCACTAAAATCTTTTTTATTACAAACATTAATTAAAAGCTTACTTAATAAATTAAAAGTGTTTTGTCCTTTTGAGAGTGCAGAAGGCAATTTCATCTTAAAATTATCAAATGGTAAGGTTACTGCGTATTTTTCTGAAATTTCTCTTTCATAATTAGATTTGGCTTCTCTTGGCAGTTTGTCTGTAATAATATTATCAAAATTTACGCCTTGAAAAATAGAATCTAGCTGTTTACCAGAATAACCTGATGCGTATAGAGAACCAATAATTGCTCCCATACTTGTTCCTGCAACATAATCTACTCTTATTCCTAAACTATCAATAACTTTTAAGGTACCAATATGTGCAAATCCTTTAGCGCCTCCACCGCTTAAAACTAGACCTACTTTTGGTTCTTTTATATTTTTTTCTTGAGCATTAACAACTGTATTTACAGTTAGTAATAGCAAAATAGCGATGATAAATTGTTTCATTCTTTATGGTAATGGTTGTAAATTTTTGATGCTCTAGATACGCCTACTACTTCTTCTAACTCATCTAGTTTTGCATTAGCTATTCTTTTGGTTGATTTAAATTTTTTAAGTAACTCTACAATAGTTTTTTCGCCAATACCTGGTATCGTATCTAAAGCACTATTTAACGCATTTTTGCTTCGTCTATTACGGTGATGCTCTATACCAAATCTATGAGCTTCGTTACGTAATTGTTGTATTATTTTAAGCGTTTCGCTTTTTTTATCTAAATATAACGGAATTGGATCGTTTGGATAAAATAATTCTTCTAAACGTTTTGCAATTCCGATAATGGCAATTTTTCCTCTTAAACCTAAAAGATCTAAACTTTTTAATGCTGAAGATAATTGCCCTTTTCCTCCATCTATTATTATTAACTGCGGTAACGGCTGTTCTTCTTCTAATAACCGCTTGTAACGACGGAAAACGACTTCTTCCATAGATGCAAAATCGTCTGGTCCTTCTACTGTTTTAATATTAAAATGGCGGTAATCTTTCTTGCTTGGTTTACCATTTTTAAAGACTACACAAGCCGCAACTGGATTTGTCCCTTGTATGTTAGAGTTGTCAAAACACTCGATATGTCTTGGCTCTTCAGATAATCTTAAATCGGCTTTCATTTGTGCCATTATCCTATTGGCGTGACGATCTGGATCTGTGATCTTTATTTGTTTAAAACGCTCCATCCTATAATACTTTGCGTTTCTTAAAGACAGATCTAAAATGTGTTTTTTATCTCCTAGTTGTGGTACTGTTACTTTAATTTCTTCACCTATATTTACCTTAAAAGGTACGTAAATTTCTTTTGATTTAGAGTTGAAACGTTCTCTTATTTCAACAATTGCTAATTCTAGTAACTCTTTATCGGTTTCGTCTAACTTTTTCTTTATTTCTAAAGTGTGAGACCGGATGATGGATCCATAAGATATCTGAAGAAAATTGATGTAGCCAAAACTCTCATCACTAACAATAGAAAATACATCTACATTACTTATTCTCGGATTTATAATTGTAGATTTTGCTTGATAATTTTCTAAAACTTCAATTTTTTCTTTAATGCGTTGCGCATCTTCAAACTGCATTTTTTCGGCATAATCCTTCATTTGCTGTTTAAATTGTCCTAAAGAGTCTTTAAAGTTTCCTTTAATTATTTCGCGAATTGCCTTTATATTTTCTTGATAATCTTCTTCGGTTTGATAGCCTTCACAAGGACCTTGACAATTTCCTAAATGATATTCTAGACATACTTTATACTTACCGTCTTCTATTTTATCTTCGGCTAAATCATAATTACAAGTTCGTAATTGATACAATCCTTTTATTAAATCTAATAAGGTATGTACGGTTTTCATACTTGTGTAAGGCCCAAAATATTCGCTTCCATCTTTGATTAAACGACGTGTTGGAAATACACGTGGAAAACGTTCTTTTTTGATACAAATCCATGGATAAGACTTATCATCCTTTAACAATACATTGTAACGCGGTTTATGCTTTTTTATCAGATTGTTTTCTAATAGTAAAGCATCCGTTTCAGTTTCAACAACAATAAATTTGATGTCTGCAATACGTTTTACTAAAACTCTAGTTTTACCACTATCATGTGTTTTTGTAAAATAAGAACTTACACGTTTTTTAAGATTTTTTGCTTTACCAACGTAAATTATATTACCTTCTTTGTCGTAATACTGATAAACACCAGCAGATTCTGGAATGGTTTTTAATTGAATATCTAAGTTGGTTTTACTCATAAATTAATAGTAAATAGGTGTAAAGTCTAGTGGTACTCAAAGGTAATTATTTAATAGTTTTTAATTAAAAACTTTAACCAAAATTAAATTTTAAGCAATGTTATATTTACTACATTGCGCGACTTTTAAATAAAAAAAATGACAAAGAAAATTATAGGAAGAACAGATTGTATAGACTTCCCTAAATTAAATTTATTAAACATTAATTGTAAGATAGATACTGGCGCTTACACATCAAGCATACATTGTTCTAACATTACACTTACTGACCAAGGTTTACTTTGCTTTTTTGATGATAATAAAACCGAAAAATCAGAGCCTGTTTTATTTAAAGAGTACAGTTTAACCGATGTAAAAAGCAGTAATGGCTTTGTAGAAAACCGATACAAAATAAAAACTGATGTTGTTTTTTTTGGTAAAACCTACAAGATTAACTTAACTTTAAGCACAAGAAGCGACATGAGGTTTCCTGTTTTAATAGGCAGGCAATTTTTAAAACGAAAATTTTTAGTTGATGTCGATTTACAAAACCAATCATTTAATAAAAAAGTAGAATGAATATAGTTATTCTATCGCGCAACGCAGGTTTATACTCAACAGATAGATTAGTTGAAGAAGCCGAAAATAGAGGTCATAAAGTAGAAGTTATAGATCCTTTAAAATGCGATATTATTATTGAAAAAGAAAAACCAACAATTTACTATAAAGATCGCTATTTAGATTACGTAGATGCAGTTATACCACGTATTGGCGCTTCGGTTACATTTTATGGTTGTGCAGTAGTAAGACAATTTGAAATGATGGGTGTATTTACTACAGTAACTTCAGATTCTATCCTACGATCAAGAGATAAATTAAAAAGTTTACAACGTCTTAGTAAAAGAGGAATTGGCATGCCTAAAACAGTATTTACCAACTATTCTAGAGATGTAGAAGAAGTTATAGACCATGTTGGTGGCGCGCCTGTAATCATTAAACTTTTAGAAGGTACACAAGGTCTTGGTGTTGTCTTAGCCGAAACTAAAAATGCTGCCGAATCTGTTCTAGAAGCTTTTAATGGGTTACAAGCTAGAGTTATAGTACAAGAATTTATTAAAGAAGCTAAAGGTGCAGATCTTAGAGCTTTAGTAGTAGATGGTCAAGTTGTCGGCGCAATGAAACGTCAAGGTAAAGAAGGCGAATTTAGATCTAATTTACATCGTGGTGGTAGCGCAAAAATCATAAAACTTTCTGAAGCAGAACTTCGTCTTGCCATGAATGCTTCTAGAGCATTAAAACTTCCCGTTTGCGGCGTAGACATGCTACAATCTGAAAGAGGACCTTTACTGCTAGAAGTAAACTCTACACCAGGATTAGAAGGCATAGAAAAAGCTACAGGAAAAAATATTGCTAAAAGCATTATAACTTATTTAGAACGAAACAGTAACGCTTAATGATTTATCAACAAAAGGACTTACATATTTTAGATGAAATTATTAAACCAGGTAAAAGTGCAGAACTAAGCTTTAATGTTGCACATTTACACACACGTACTCCAGTAGATGTTCCTGTTATTATAGAACGCTCTAAAAAACCTGGACCTACAATTTTGTTTACTGCTGGCATACATGGCGACGAAGTAAATGGTATTGAAATTGTACGTCAATTAATTTCAAAAGGAATAAATAAACCTAAAGTTGGTACCACAATTTGTATTCCTGTTTTAAACATCTTTGGATTTATTAATATGGAACGCGAATTTCCTGATGGTAGAGACTTAAATCGTGTTTTTCCTGGAATAAAAAATGGCTCTTTGGCCAGTCGTGTTGCGCATACTTTAGTAACCGAAATTATACCTGAAGTAGACTTTATTGTCGATTTTCATACCGGTGGCGCTTTTAGGTTTAATGCACCTCAAATACGTATTGCTCCTGGTAATGAAGATGATGATGTTATGGCAGAAATATTTGGAGCACCATTTATCTTATACTCTAAAAACCTAAACAAATCATTTAGAAAAACATGTAACGAGCTTGGTAAACCTATCCTTCTTTTTGAAGGCGGAAAATCGTTTCATATAGATAAAACAGTCACTAACACAGGTGTTAATGGCGCCAAACGCATCCTAAATCACTTTGGCATGCTAAGAAAAAAATATAATGTTTCTGAGCCTAAAAAAGCATGTATAAAAATATTAGATAGCAAATGGCAACGCGCCAGCTTTTCTGGTATGTTTAAAGCTAATGTAGATTTAGGTCAATATATAAAAGAAGGTGACACCATTGGTAATATTACAGATCCTTACGGAAAATTTAATCACTTTGTAAAAGCTAAACATGATGGTTACGTGTTTAATATAAATGAATCTCCTATTGTTTATCAAGGTGATGCTTTATTTCATATTTCAACAGGAATAGTTAAATAATTAAAAATGAATAAAGCCCGATTACGCCAAAAATATAAAGCTTTAAGACAACAACTTACCGAAGAACAAATAGATCAATTTAGCATTGATATTGCTAACCAATTATTAAAACTAGCTATTTGGGACTACAATGTGTACCACTTATTTTTAACTATTGAATCACAGAAAGAAATTCAAACTGAATTTATTTTAAATATTCTATCCGGAAAAGATAAAAACATAGCTATTTCTAAAAGCAATTTTGAAAGCAACACATTAACCAATTACCTGTTATCGGACAATACCACTTTAAAACTCAATCAATATAACATACCAGAGCCTGTTAGTGGTATTGAGATACCAAACCATAATATAGACGTTGTATTTATACCGCTTTTAGCTTTTGATTTAAAGGGAAATAGAGTTGGTTATGGTAAAGGGTTTTATGATAATTTTTTAGCAACATGTAAACCTAAAACCCTAAAAATAGGATTGTCTTTTTTTGAAGCTGAAGCTGAAATTAAGGATGCTTATGAAGGTGATATTGCATTAGATTATTGTGTAACACCTGATAAGGTTTACAAATTCTAAGCATCTTCTGTTTTTGGAAACGCTTTTTTATTAAAGAAAATTAATATTCCAAAACCAATACTAATAGCTACGTCTGCAATGTTAAAAACAGGCTCAAAAAAAGTAAAGTATTTACCGCCAACACTTGGTATCCATTCTGGCAAATATCCTTGCCAAATCGGGAAGTATAACATATCTACTACCTTACCGTGCAACATACTATCGTAACCTTGTTCTGGCATAAATGTAGCTACTTGACCAATACTATCGTCAAATAAAACACCGTAAAACACAGAATCTAATATATTACCCAAAGCACCAGCAAACACAAAGATAAGTGCAACATTAAGCATTTTAGATTGCTGCTTTTTAATACTATTATATAACCAATATCCAATACCAATAATTGCAAAAATCCTGAAGACAGTAAGACTAACTTTTGCAGTACGATCACTAATAAAAGGAAACAAATCACTTAGTTTTGTTCCCCAAGCCATACCGCTATTTTCTATAAAATAAATTTTAAACCAATCAAAAACAGCAACATCTTCTCCTAATACAAAATGTGTTTTTACATATATTTTACTTACTTGATCAATAAGTAAAATTAAGACGATAAAGATTGTAGCTTTTTTTAGGCTCATAAAGTATAGACTTGTCAACTATGCTTAGTTGACAAGGATTAGTTTTAAACAAAAATAGACTTATTTTTTAAATTTTAGAGACGTTTATATTTCCGTTAACAGTTTGCAAATTTAATTGATATAATGCTAGTTTAAATTGCTTAACATCAACTATTCCTGTTTTACTTTTTGCAATGGTTTTTGCGTTATTTGTTTTAATATTAATAGTTCCGTTTATAGTATTTATTGTTGCATTACCAAAAAACGGATCTAACGTACAATTACCAGTTTTTAATTCTATAAACACATTTGGAAATTGACCTTCTATTTTAGTTTGCGCAATATCACTTTTAATATTTAAATCAATAGGTTTTGGAATACTTAATTGCAACTCTACAGATAATACTTTATGCGCACTTAACTTGTCATTATCTGCTTTAAATAAAGGTTGAAAATCTGTAGATAGTCTTAAAACACCTTGATTAATACTATCAATTATCACTAAATTTTCTGAATGCTCGCCTTCAAATTTAACCAACAAATCAATAGTATTAGATACACTATTTTTAATGTTTATTTTAAAAATTCCTTCGCCATCAATATCAACTTTTTTGATTTTCTGTGTATTCCATTGTTTTTCGGTTTGCTTCTGTGCAATAGAACAATGGACAACTAAAAGAAAAAATAAAACGAATTTGAATTTCAAAATTTGTGGAAATAAAAAACGCTTCAATTCAACTAATTGAAGCGTTAATTTTTTAAATTATATATTAAGCAACAGCTTATTTTTGCATGTTTTTTGCTTCAATACTTAATGTTGCGTGTGGCACAAGCTCTAAACGTTTTTTGTTTATTAATTTACCTGTTACACGACAGATACCATAGGTTTTATTCTCTATACGAATTAGCGCATTTTTTAAATCACGAATAAATTTCTCTTGTCTAATAGCTAATTGCGAGTTAGACTCTTTGCTCATTACTTCACTACCTTCGTCAAACGCTTTAAAAGTAGGCGAGGTATCGTCTGTACCATTATTATGATCGTTCATATAAGCACTTTTTATTAAATCTAAATCGTGCTGCGCTTTATCGATTTTTTCTTGAATTAAAGCCTTGAACTCTGCTAAATCTTTATCAGAGTATCTTACGTTTGTATCTGTTGCCATAATTTTTAATTTTTTTGAATAGACAATTTGGTATTTACGTCATCAAAAGCAATTTCTATACCATTGTCTATTTGGTTAATAATTTCAAGATTATCAGTTAAGGTTTCGGTCTTAATATAATCTAGATTGTTGTTAATAGCCTGCTCGATATTTTGATCGTTTTGGATTTGTACAGTAATTCTATCTGTGACTTCAAATCCAGAGTCTTTACGTAGGTTTTGAATTCGGTTTACTAATTCTCTTGCAATACCTTCTTCACGTAATGGCTCTGTAATAGTTACATCTAAAGCTACTGTTATTTTACCTTCATTAGCAACTAACCAACCTTCAATATCTTGCGATGTTATTTCAACATCTTCACGTTGTAATGTAATAATTTTTCCATTACAATCGATGTCTAAAGTGTTATTTTGTTCAATATTTTTAATATCGTCTGCGCCAAGTTTTTGTATCTCACTAGCAATCAACTTCATATCTTTACCAAAACGTGGTCCTAGCACTTTAAAATTAGGTTTTATTTGCTTAACTAAGATATCTGAAGCGTCTTCTAAAAGCTCGATTTCTTTAATATTAACTTCGTGTTTTATTAAACTTTCTACCGCTTTTATTTCTTCTCTTTGCTGTGCAGAATCTACAGGAATCATAATTTTCTGTAGTGGCTGACGTACTTTAATTTTCTCTTTAGCTCTTAACGATAATACTAATGAAGAAATTGTTTGCGCATTCTCCATTTTTCGCTCTAAAGATTTATCTACAAAGCTTGCATCGTATTTAGGGAAATCTGAAAGGTGAACACTTTCAAACGTCTCTTTTTTAGTTACGCTATTTAAGTCTAAATACAGCTTATCCATAAAGAATGGTGCAATTGGCGCGCCTAACTTTGCAATGGTTACCATACACGTATACAGCGTTTGGTAAGCCGAAATTTTATCGGTTTGGTAATCGCCTTTCCAGAAACGTCTTCTGCTTAAACGTACGTACCAGTTACTTAAGTAATCTTGCGTAAAATCTGAAATTGCACGTGCTGCTTTTGTAGGCTCATATTCGGCATAATATTCGTCTACTTTTTGAATTAAGGTGTGTAATTCTGAAAGAATCCAACGGTCTAATTCTGGTCGTTCTGCTAAAGGAATTTCTGCTTCAGCATAACTAAATTTATCTAAATTGGTATATAAGCTGAAGAACGAATACGTATTGTACAACGTACCGAAAAACTTACGTTTTACTTCTTCTACACCTTCAATATCAAATTTTAAGTTGTCCCATGGATTGGCATTACCAATCATGTACCAACGTGTAGCATCTGCACCATAATTATCTAAGGTTTCAAAAGGATCTACCGCGTTACCTAAACGCTTAGACATTTTTTGTCCGTTTTTATCTAAAACTAATCCGTTTGAGACTACATTTTTATACGCTACAGAATCGAAAACCATTGTTCCAATTGCATGAAGCGTATAAAACCAACCACGTGTTTGATCTACACCTTCTGCAATAAAATCTGCTGGAAAAGCTTCGTTATTATCAATTAAGTTTTTGTTTTCAAACGGGTAATGCCACTGCGCGTAAGGCATTGATCCTGAATCAAACCAAACATCTATCAAGTCGCTTTCGCGCTTCATTGGTTGACCTGAAGGCGATACTAACGTAATTTGATCTACAATGTTTTTGTGTAAATCTATTTTATCATAGTTGTCTTCAGACATGTTGCCAACTTCAAAATCTTCAAAAATATCTTTTTGAAGTACGCCAGCTGAAACAGCTTTAGCCATTTCGGCTTTTAATTCTTCTACAGAACCGATACAGATTTCTTCTTTACCATCTTCTGTGCGCCAAATTGGTAACGGAATTCCCCAATAACGTGATCGTGATAAATTCCAATCGTTTGCATTGGCTAACCAGTTACCAAAACGTCCTTCTCCAGTAGATTTTGGTTTCCAGTTAATGGTTGTATTTAACTCATGCATTCTATCTTTTACGTCGGTTACTTTGATAAACCAAGAATCTAATGGATAGTATAAAATTGGTTTATCTGTACGCCAACAGTTTGGATAGCTGTGCTTGTATTTTTCTACCTTAAAGGCTTTATTTTCTATTTTAAGTTTGATGGCAATTTCTACATCAACTGACTTTTCTGGTGCTTCGCCTTCTGCGTAATATTCATTCTTTACGTATTTACCAGCAAACTCGGTCACTTCTGGTCTAAATTTACCTTGTAAATCTACTAATGGTACCAAGTTATCATTCTCGTCTTCTACCAACATTGGTGGTATTTCTGGTGTAGCTTGTTTTGCCACTAAAGCATCATCTGCTCCAAAGGTTGGCGCTGTATGTACGATACCTGTACCGTCTTCAGTCGTTACGAAATCTCCAGATATTACTCTAAATGCATTTTCAGGATTGTCATTTGGTAATACGTAATCTAACAATTGTTCGTACTTGATACCAACTAGATCTTTTCCTTTAAATTCTTTTACGATGTAGAAAGGAATTTTCTTGTCTCCTTCTTTATATTCAATTAATTCTGGCTTTGTTTCAACTTGCTTATACTTACCGTCAAATTGTTTACCAACAAGATTTTTAGCCAATATCACATTCATAGGTTTGAAGGTATATTGGTTATACGTTTCGACTAAAACGTAATCTATTTTTGGACCAACGGTTAATGCTGTATTACTTGGTAATGTCCAAGGTGTTGTAGTCCAAGCTATAAAATGAATATCGCCTTCGTTTTGTAAAAAGTCTGGTAACGTATCTGCTACAGCTTTAAACTGCGCTACTACAGTTGTATCTGTTACATCTTGGTATGTTCCTGGTTGATTAAGCTCGTGAGAACTTAATCCTGTTCCTGCTTTTGGAGAATATGGCTGAATGGTGTAGCCTTTATACAGCAATTCTTTATTGTAGATTTGCTTTAACAACCACCAAACACTTTCCATATATTTTGGTTTATAGGTAATGTATGGATCGTCCATATCTACCCAATATCCCATTTGTTGAGTTAGGTTATTCCAGATATCTGTGTAACGCATTACAGCTTTACGGCACGCTGCGTTATACTCTTCTACTGTAATTTTTTTACCAATATCTTCTTTGGTAATTCCTAACTCTTTTTCTACACCTAATTCTACTGGTAAACCATGTGTATCCCAACCAGCTTTACGCTTTACTTGGTAACCTTTCATGGTTTTATACCTTGGAAAAATATCTTTTATTGCACGTGCTAATACATGGTGTACACCAGGTAAACCGTTTGCAGATGGCGGACCTTCAAAAAACACAAAAGGTTCTGCGTTTTCGCGAGAGGTTACACTTTTTTCGAAGATATTATTGTCTTCCCAATAGTTAAGAATTTCTTCTGCTACTTTTGGTAAGTTAAGTCCTTTATATTCAGGAAATCCAGTATTCATGTTTTCGTTTTTCTTATAAGAGTCGCGAAATTAATGAATTCTGTTTAAAAGTCTGATTTTTGAGCATAAAAAAAGCTTCAAATTGAAGCTCTTAAAGAAGAATTTTAATAATTCTAACTTAAAAAATCTACAATATCTTCAATTTTTGAAACCAATTGAATTTTTATTCCTTTAGGTTTAATAGTAATCTTATTGTATTTAGACACAAAAATGGTTGAAAAACCTAGCTTTTCAGCTTCGAGAATACGTTGCTCTACACGCTGTACTGGTCTAATTTCTCCAGACAGACCAACTTCTGCAGCAAAACAAAAATCGGTTTGAAGTGGCTCGTCTTCATTTGAAGATAAAATAGCAGCTACTACTGCTAAATCTATTGCTGGATCATCAACATTAATACCTCCAGTTATATTTAAAAAAACATCTTTAGCGCCTAATCTAAATCCTGCACGCTTTTCTAAAACTGCCAATAACATATTTAAACGTTTGGCATTAAAACCTGTAGCACTTCGTTGTGGTGTACCATACACAGCTGTACTAACTAGCGCTTGTACTTCTATCATTAAAGGACGCATACCTTCTAAAGTTGCAGCAACTGCATTACCTGATAAAGCTTCGTCTTTTTGAGAAATTAAAATTTCGCTTGGGTTAGAGACTTCTCTTAAACCAGATCCTTGCATCTCATAAATACCAAGCTCGTTTGTTGACCCAAAACGGTTTTTGTTAGCACGTAAAATTCTAAACACATGATTACGATCGCCTTCAAACTGAAGTACAGTATCTACCATATGTTCTAGTATTTTTGGTCCTGCAATGTGTCCATCTTTTGTAATATGTCCAATTAAGATTACTGGTGTATTGGTTTCTTTAGCAAACTTGATTAGCTCTGTAGTACATTCTTTAATTTGCGAAATGCTTCCACTTGAACTTTCAATATAATCACTATGCAATGTTTGAATGGAATCTACAATAACTATATCAGGTTCAATTGCTTCGATTTGCTTAAAGATATTTTGAGTTTTGGTTTCGGTTAAAATGTAGCAGGTTTCGTTTTTTGGATTAATACGTTCTGCTCTCATTTTTATTTGTTTCTGGCTTTCTTCACCTGAAATATACAACGTTTTGTAAGGTAATTTTAAGGACACTTGAAGCAACAACGTACTCTTACCAATACCTGGTTCTCCACCTAAAAGCGTTAAAGATCCTGGTACAATACCACCACCTAAAACACGGTTAAATTCGGCATCATTAGTATCTAATCTTACATCTTGAGACGAATCAATTTCTTTTAGTTTTAAAGGCTTTGAAACTCTTTTTGAAGTGTTGGAAGTTGACGTTTTCCAATCATTTTTTTCTGGTTTTTGAACAACTTCTTCTACAATGGTATTCCACTCTTTACAAGATGTACATTGACCTTGCCACTTAGAAAATTGTGTGCCACAATTTTGACAAAAAAACGTTGTTTTTACTTTTGCCATTAATACCCAAAGTCTGATTTAATTTGTTCTGCCAACTCTAAAACTAAATCTTTTGTAATACCTCCTATTTCTTGTAAAACATATGCAGATTGATATGTTTTCATTGCTCTTTTAGACTTACCAGTTTCTTCGTAAAAACGACCAAGATAATAATGTCCAAGTAAGGTATCTGGGTATTCTTTACGAGCTAAATTACCTAAATCTTCAAAGTATTCGTACTTTTCTTTTTTCTTAATCGCAGCTTCGATTGCTTTAAAATCGTTAATTAAAATTGGCTTTTTTATACCGAAAAGCGTTTCTATAGTTTCATATTTTTCTTTTAAATAATCAACCGGATTTCCTTCAAGATTTAGAACAGTTTCTTTGTATTCTTTTAAACTTATTGGTTGAAATACTAAGAATATTTTTTGTAAAGCTTTTGGGATAGCCTGCGCAGGTAAAGAATAATGTGTCGCGTCTGTAAAAACTTCAGAATGATCTAAAAGGTTATCATTTTCTATTGAAGAAATACTTTTTGCTAACGCTTCGGTTTCTTCTTTAATATCACCTTTATCATTGTTTGCTGCTGCTAAATAATAGAATATTTTTTGTTCTAATTTTGGCATTTTCTCTGTTAGATATGTTTTCATATCTGGTGCCAAACTTGGACTTAAACTAATATAGGCTTGAAATAAAGGAACACCTTTTAATAAATAGTAATTGATAAAGTTTGCTGTTTGCCCATGTCCAACTGCTACTTTAAAATTTTCTGTACGGAAATTTTTATCTATAAACGGAATAAGCTCCATACTTACAAACTCAAAAAAAGCAGCACCAGTCTCTATTGGTAACGAGTTTTGCTCGCTATAATAGCAATCTGCCTCACGTTTTTGATATTGATTTATTCCTACTACGATTGCTTCTGGCATATCTTCCCAATAGGCTGCATAATCTACGTTTCCTGCTACGATTTCAAATAAATAATCTCCGTCAAAAACGACAACTACAGGATATTTTTTATCTGAAGTATCGTAGTTACGTGGTACTTGAATTTTTAATTGACGAGATTCGCCTAACTTTTCAGAGTTTATTTCTTTATAAATGGTTTGGGATGTTAGCGTATTGCTTAAAACTAACGTTATTAGGAGTAATAAAAAACGTTTCATAAGGTTAATAGATTAAGTTTAGTGCAATGTACAAATTATTTGTTTCGGTTAAAAAAAGGAAGATACAATAAAGATAGTCCTCCTAAAACAAATATTAATAGGGTTTGGGATGTCCACATAATCCATCCAAATGCACGACTTGGATCTTCAGGTAAACCAAATAAAGTAAAAGCTATTACAATTGCTTCTGGGTATGATCCAATACCACCGTTTGTTGCTGCTATACTAAATGTAGCTAAAATAAACCCTATTAAAACAGCTCCAATAGATACATTACCCAGATCCTTTATAGCAAATGTGGTTATATAAAACATTGAAATATACATTGCCCAGATAAAAAGTGTATGGAAGATAAAAGCCCATTTCTTTTTCATTTTAAAGACACTTAACGCACCTTCTATTAAACCATTTGCAAAATTTTTAATTTTGATTGTTATTTTTGAACTACTCTTTTTGATATAAATTATTGAAAGTAATCCTAAAATCAATAAAATTGAAAAGGCAACTATAAGTTTGTTTAGGTCGAATTTTTCTGCAAAAAAATTAAAGATGAATTCAAATTGAAGTACTAGCGTAACTCCTATTATTAATAGCATGACTATAAAGTCTGCAACACGCTCTGCAACAATAGTCCCAAAACCTTTTTGAAAAGGCACACCTTCGTAATTTGTTAAGACGGTTGCTCTTGCCACTTCGCCTGCTCGTGGTATAGTGTAATTTATTAAATAAGCAGCAAAAACTGCCATTATACTATTACCCATTTTTACTTTATAACCCATTGGCTCTAACATAAACAACCAACGGTAAGCTCTTGATAAATGACTTAATAAACCAAAAATAACACCTAAAAAGATATAAAGATAATTGGCATTTTTAAAATATTCTAATAAGCCAGAGATTGATATTTTAGATAAAGAATACCAGATTAAAAAAACTCCCAATAAAATTGGGAGCACTATTTTTAAAACTTGTATTATCGGTCTTTTAGACATCTATTTTAGAAGGTTTGTTGCTTCATCAGGAAATACTAATGATGGTTTAAATACCTTAGCTTCTTCAATATCCATAAAAGCATAAGTGATTAAAATTAACACATCTCCTGGAGATACTAATCTTGCTGCAGCTCCGTTTAAGGTTATTTCACCAGAATTACGTGGACCTGGTATTGCATAGGTCTCTAATCGTGCGCCATTATTATTATTTACAATCTGCACTTTTTCGCCTTGAATAATATTGGCTGCATCCATTAAATCTTCATCAATGGTTATACTTCCAATATAATTTAGGTCTGCACCTGTTACTTTTACACGATGAATTTTTGATTTTACTACTTGAATTTGCATGGGACAAAGATAATTAATTTAAAGCTATATTGTCAATTAGCCGAATTTTTCCTGCATATACTGCAATAAAAGCTCTGTATTGCTTGTTTTTAGATTTACGTTTTACTGTTTTTAGGGTTGCTTCGTCTGCTATGGTAAAATATTCCAACTCTAACAATTCGTGATTAGCAAACTGATTTTCAACCCATTCTACAACTTTATTAGCACTTTTTGTGCCAAACTTTTCTTTGGCAGCTTTTAATGTCTTATAAATAAAAGGCGCTACTACCTTATGCTCTGGTTTTAATCTTGTGTTACGAGAACTTAAAGCTAAACCATTAGCGTCTCGTTTAATTTTACAACCTACAATATTAACAGGTATATTATATTTTGAAACTAGCTTTTTTATAATTGCTAATTGCTGAAAGTCTTTTTCTCCAAAATAAGCATTATTAGGCTTCACTATATCAAACAAAAGTTTTACAATTGTTCCTACGCCATCAAAATGACCGTCTCTAAATTTACCTTCCATTTGATGTTCTAATCCATCAAAATTAAATTTTCTAGATTTAGTTTCACCTTCATAAATATCCTCTACCGTTGGTGCATAAACAATAATTTTATCAGATAAAGTATTTAACAAGTCAACGTCTTGCTGTAAATTTCGTGGATATTTTTTTAAATCTTCAGAGTTATCAAACTGTGTTGGATTTACAAAAATACTGACTACAACCAGATTATTATTAGCTAAAGCCTCTTCAACTAAACTTAAATGGCCTTGATGTAATGCACCCATAGTTGGTACAAATCCAACGGTCGTATTTTCTTCCTTTAAAGAAGAAATCCTAGCATTAAGTTCGTCTTTTTTTCTAAAAACAATCATTGTTTATTATTTAATTAACGCATGCAAACTTAATCTTTTAGTGGCAATCTGCATAAAATTTTGTACTTTTGCGTGTTTTTTAATTTTAATTCTAAAAAGCTAGTAATTTATGAAAGATAAGAGGATATTATATGTATCATCTGAAGTGGTGCCTTATTTACCAGAAACTGAAATTTCGTCAATGTCGTTTGAAACACCTAGAATGGTGAATCAACAAGGAGGGCAAATAAGAATTTTTATGCCTAGATATGGCAATATAAATGAAAGAAGACACCAATTACATGAAGTAATACGCTTATCTGGAATAAACCTTGTTATTAACGATTTAGATATGCCTTTAATTATTAAAGTTGCATCTATACCTAAAGAAAGAATTCAGGTATATTTTATCGATAATGACGAATACTTTAAAAGAAAAGCAACATTTACAGATGAAAACGGCAATCTTTTTGAAGATAATGACGAACGCGCTATTTTTTTTGCAAAAGGAGTAATTGAAACTGTAAAAAAATTAAATTGGTCACCAGATATCATTCATGTACATGGTTGGCTAGCATCTTTATTGCCATTATACTTAAAACAGTTTTATAAAGATGAACCTTTGTTTAATCAAAGTAAAATTGTAACATCTGTTTACAGCCAAAGCTTTGACGAGACGTTAAATAAAGATCTAATTAATAAAATAAAATTTGATGGTATAGAAGAAGACCAGATTAAGGTTTTAGAAAATCCTACATACTCAAGCCTAATGAAGGTTGCAATAGACCAATCTGACGCTTTAATAGTTGGTTCTGAAGATATTCCTGAAGATTTAACAAAACATTTAAAAGATTCTAAAAAACCTGTCTTAGATTACCAACCGAAAGATGAATTTAGTGAAGCTTACACTAATTTTTACAATAATGACGTTTTAAGCTAATAAAAGCATAAAAATTAATGAAAAAATATATAAGTAAAGCCTTTCAACCACTAGCTATATTAGGTTTAATCGCTTTAGTCACTGTAGGTTGCGACAGAGATTACTTAAATGTTGATAGCGATATAAGAGGTGTACAAAACTTTGAAACCAATCGTAAAGTTTTCCCTTTTGTTTCTTATACTAAAAAAAGTAATCCAATTCAAACAAACGGGTTACCAAACAATCTTTTAGGTGTATATCATGACGATATGCAACCTTACGGAGCTACAGAAGCAAGTATTATAACTCAAGTTTTACCAACAAACTTATCCCCAGATTTTGGTGTAAACCCAACACTTCAATCTGTAAAACTTTACATACCATATTATTCTGAAATAGAAAGTACAGATGATGATGGAGTTTCTACATATACATTAGATTCTGTTTTTGGTAATCAATCTGCAACATTTAAACTTTCTATTTATAGAAGCAATTACCTATTAAGAGACTTAGACCCTGCTTCAGATTTTGAAGACCAACAGCTTTATTACTCAAACATATTTGAAACTATAGATGTAAATTCACAAACACTAGAGTTACTTTATGAAAACAACGATTTTTCAATTAGTAATTCTACTCACAGTATTACTAACGAAGATGATGAAACAGAGGTTTTAGCTCCTGGAATTTATGTAGATCTTTTTAATGATAGCAACGCAAACATCATTAACTTAAGCGATTGGGGAAATTTATTTTTTCCTTATCAAGACAGCGAAGAACTTTCAAACAACAGTAGTTTTTATAATTACTTTAGAGGATTAATTTTTAAAGTAGAAGACAATACAGGAGACGGTAGTATGGCTATGCTTAATTTAAGTGATGCCAATGCTAATATAACTTTAGAATATAACTATTACGATGAAGATGATGTTGATCAAGAAGAATTATTAACAGGCCAATACACTTTAGACTTTACAGGAATTAAAGCTAACAACTTTAATAATTTATATACCACGCCTACAGATGGTGACGCTACTTTAGGTGATGACAATTTGTATTTAAAAGGAATGAATGGAAACTTTTCTGTCATTAAATTATTTGAAGGTACAGTTCAAGATGAATCTGGAAGTGATGTTCCTGCTCTAGAATATTTTAAAGAAAAAAATGAAAAATGGTTAATTAATGAGGCAGACTTAATTTTTTACGTAAATCAAGATCTTGTTAATAACCAAAGTAGTTCTAATGATGTTGAATCAGAAAGAATAATGCTTTACGATTTAAAAAACAATGTACCTATTATAGATTATTATTTTGATGCTTCTAGCAACTTTTTAAACCCAATAAACTCAAAAATTATTTATGCGCCACGTTTAGAAAGAGACGAAGATGAAAACGGTATTAGATACAAATTTAGATTAACAGAGCATGTTAAAAATATCCTTATAAGCGACTCGACAAATTTAGATTTAGGAATATTTGTTTCAACTAACGTAAACAACATATCCACTTCAAGAATAATAAACACAACTGAAGAAGATATGATAAATTTTGTTCCTTCAAGTTCAACTATCTCTCCTAAAGGTACTGTACTTTATGGTAGTAAAGAATCTGTTCCTGAAGAAAACAGAGCAACTTTTGAAATTTATTACACAGAAACCGAAAACTAAAAATTATGTGTGGAATTGTAGGCTACATAGGAAAAAAAGAAGCTTATCCTATAGTAATGGAAGGCTTAAAAAGACTAGAATATAGAGGTTACGATAGTGCCGGTATAGCTCTATACGATGGATCAGAACTAAAGTTATCAAAAACAAAAGGTAAAGTTGCTGATTTAGAAGAAAAAGTTAAAACAGAAATCTCAAAAGATGGTTCTGTAGGAATAGGTCATACACGTTGGGCTACTCATGGTGTACCAAACGATGTAAATTCTCATCCACATTATTCTAACTCTGGTGATTTAGTAATAATTCATAATGGAATTATTGAAAACTATGAATCTATAAAAAAAGAGTTAATCAAACGTGGTTACACTTTCAAATCAGATACAGATACCGAAGTTTTAATAAACCTAATTGAAGACGTTAAGAAAAACGAAAAAGTTAAATTAGGAAAAGCAGTACAAATTGCACTAAACCAAGTTGTAGGAGCATATGCTATTGCTGTTTTTGACAAAAATAAACCAGACGAAATAGTCGTAGCTAAATTAGGAAGTCCATTAGCTATAGGTGTTGGAGAAGAAGAGTTTTTTATAGCAAGTGATGCATCACCTTTTTTAGAATACACTAAAAAAGCTATTTATTTAGAAGATGAAGAAATGGCTATTGTAAGACTTAAAAAAGGAGTTAAAATAAGAAAAATCAAAAACGATTCTTTAGTAGACCCTTACATTCAAGAATTAAAAATAAATTTAGAACAAATAGAAAAAGGTGGTTATGAACATTTCATGCTTAAAGAAATTCATGAACAACCTAACGCTATAAAAGACACCTACAGAGGAAGATTAAGAGTCAATGATAGCATTATAAAAATGGCTGGTATTGATGATAATCTAGAAAAATTCTTAAACGCTAATAGAATTATTATCGTCGCATGTGGTACCTCTTGGCATGCTGGATTAGTTGCAGAATATATATTTGAAGACCTAGCAAGAATACCTGTTGAAGTAGAATACGCTTCTGAGTTTAGATACCGTAATCCAGTAATTTCAGAAAAAGATGTTGTAATAGCAATCTCTCAATCTGGTGAAACTGCAGATACACTTGCAGCCATTAAATTAGCTAAACAAAAAGGAGCTTTTGTTTTTGGTGTCTGTAATGTTGTTGGTTCTTCTATAGCTAGAGAAACACACGCAGGTGCTTACACTCATGCAGGACCAGAAATTGGTGTAGCTTCAACAAAAGCATTTACAACTCAAATTACAGTACTAACGCTTATAGCTTTAAAATTAGCTAAATCTAATGGAAACTTATCTAATTCTGAATTTCAAAAACATTTAGTAGAATTAGAATTAATACCTAATAAAGTAGCTGAAGCTTTAAAATCTGACGACCATATAAAAATGGTAGCAGAAACCTATAAAGACGCAAAAAACTGTTTATACTTAGGTAGAGGTTTTAATTTCCCGGTAGCTTTAGAAGGTGCTCTAAAACTAAAAGAAATTTCTTATATCCATGCAGAAGGTTATCCTGCTGCAGAAATGAAACACGGACCAATTGCATTGATTGATGATCAAATGCCAGTATTTGTAATTGCAACAAAAAAAGGACATTATGAAAAAGTAGTAAGCAATATCCAAGAAATAAAATCAAGGTCAGGTAAAATAATAGGAATTGTAACTAAAGGTGACCAAGACGTAAAAGAATTGGCAGATCATGTCATTGAAGTTCCAGAAACTATCGAATCTTTAACTCCTTTATTAACAACAATACCATTACAACTTTTATCATATCATATTGCTGTTATGTTAGGTAAAAATGTTGATCAACCAAGAAACTTAGCAAAATCAGTTACAGTAGAATAAAAACTAAATAGTTAACACTAGCTTCAAAATCTTAAAATATTCAATAATCCCTGGTGATTTTTACGAATAATAGATTTTGAAGCTATTTTTTTTCGCAAAAACTTATTATGCACGCATAATTTTCTTTCACTTTTTTTTAAGATTTAGTTAAAAAACGTATATTGCTACAATAATTAAACTAAATCTAAAAAATGAAGACAACCCTTAAAATTGCAATGTTGTTCTTTTGCGCCATTACTTTTGCGCAAACAACAATAACAGGTACAGTTGTAGATGATGTAAGTAAACAACCTATACCTAGTGCTAATGTTATTATCCTCGGAACTTCAGAAGGAACAGTAACAGACTTTGACGGAAATTTTACTTTAAACACAAACCAAACACCACCTTTTAGTATACAAGTAAGTAGTGTTGGTTTTACAAGTCAAACAACCGAAATTACCTCTAACAATCAAAAAGTAGACATCGTTTTAACAGAAGGAACATCTTTAGATGAAGTTGTTATTTCTGCGTCTCGTACACCAGAACGTATTTTTGAATCTCCTGTAACGGTAGAGAGATTCGGTTTAAAAGAAATTAAAAACACTGCTTCTGTAGATTTTTATGATGGGTTAGAAAACCTTAAGGGTGTAGACATTAATACAAATAGTTTAACATTCAAATCTATTAACACACGTGGTTTTGCAACATTTGCTAACACTAGATTTATGCAGTTAGTAGATGGTATGGATAACTCTGCTCCTGCGTTAAACTTCCCGTTAGGTAACTTATTAGGTATGACAGAAACTGATGTACTAAGTGTAGAGCTTTTACCTGGTGCATCTTCTGCTCTTTACGGTGCAAATGCCTTTAACGGAATCTTATTCATGAGAAGTAAAAACCCTTTTGATCATGAAGGAATTAGTGGTTATATTAAAAGAGGTATAACATCTCAAGAAGCGGCTGGAGACAATCCTTTAACAGATTTAGGTATTAGAATGGCTCATAAATTTTCAGATAAATTTGCTGTAAAAGTTAATTTTGGTTACTTAAAAGGAACTGATTGGGCTGCAACTAACGAAAAAGATAAATTAAATAGAGGCTTAACAAGATCAGACTATGACTATGATGGCATTAACGTTTATGGAGATGAAGTATCTACAAACATTAGATCTGCTTCAGGTTTAGGTATTATTCCCGATGTAACAGTAAGTAGAACTGGTTATAACGAAAGAGATCTAACTAACTATAATGCTGAAAGTATAAAAGCAGATTGGGGATTATATTTTAGACCATTTACAGATAGTGATTTTGAAATTGCTTATGTAGGAAAAGTTGGTTCTGGTAACACTATTTACCAAGGTGCAAATAGATACAATATCAATAATTTCTTTTTACAACAACATAAATTAGAAATTAGAGATAAAAACTTCTTTGTAAGAGGTTATGTAACAGAAGATAAAGCTGGAGATTCTTACGATATGGTTTTTACAGGAATCAATATTAATAGATCATGGAAGAGTGACGAAGATTGGTTTGGAGATTACATTGCAACCTTTGCAGGTATAGAGTTAAGTGGTAACCCTTTAGGCCTATCAGAACAGCAAAAGCATGACGCTGCAAGAGCTGCTGCAGATACAGGAAGATATTTACCAGGAACACCAGAATTTCAAAATGCGTTTAACAAAGTTACAAGAGATCCTGATTTAAGCACTGGTTCTAAATTTCAAGATAATTCAAAAATCTATCATGCAGATGCTAATTATAACTTTAGTGACATGATTGATTTTGCTGAAATTCAAATAGGTGGATCTTATAGAAAGTATAAATTAAACTCTTTTGGAACTATTTATACAGATAATGATGGTCCTATAGATTATTCTGAAGTTGGTTTTTATACTCAAATTCAAAAAAACTTCGACTTAAGTGAAAATGTAGAATTAAAAGCAACAGGTTCTGTTCGTTATGACAAATCAGAATTATTTGACGGATTCTTTTCTCCTAGATTATCTTTAGGATTTACAGTTAATAAAGATCATAACTTCCGTGCTTCTGTTCAAACAGGATTTAGAAACCCTACTACTCAAGACTTGTACATTGGTCTAGATGTAGGAAGAGCTGTATTAGTTGGTGGTGCTTTAGATAACCCAGAAAGATATGTAGACACTTACAATGTAAGTCCTGCAGGTCAAGCTTTTACAAACTCTGCAACTATAGACTTCTCTGGACAAAGTGCTTATACAAACTCATACTTAGCTAACTCTGTACAAGATTTTGCAGAATCAACAAATCCTGCAGATTTAAAAGTCGCAAATTCTAACTTTGCTCAACCAGAACAAGTAACTTCTTTTGAAGTTGGGTACAGAGGTAAATTAGATAAGTTTATAGTAGACGTAAGTGCATACTATAACTCTTACAAAGATTTCTTAGCTAATGAAACTGTAATCGCTCCTTTCTACGGAACAGTTGGAGATAACTCTTTATCTTTATTAGCTATTCAAAATGGAGATTACCAAGCTTATCAAACATACACTAACTCTGATGCTAACGTAAATTCTTACGGAACTGCATTAGGTGTAACAACTAAAGTCTTAAATGATTTTGACTTAGGATTTAACTATACATACGCAAAATTAGATTTTGATCAAGAAAATAATCCAGATTTTAGAACAAACTTCAATACTCCAGAACATAAAGTAAAAGCAACATTTGGTAACACAGAGTTATTTAAAAACTTTGGATTTAACCTTGCTTGGAGATGGAGTGATGCTTACTTCTGGGAAGCGTCGTTTGGTGATGGAGAAGTACCTGCATACCACACAATTGATGCACAAATCAACTACAGAGTTCCAAGTTTAAAATCTACATTTAAGGCTGGAGCAACAAACCTGTTAGGTGATGAGTACTTTACAGCTTTTGGTACTGGATTTATTGGATCTCAATACTACGTATCTTGGACTATTAATAACCTATAAAATTTATGAAAATGAACAAATTAAAATATATATGGATACTTGCTGCAGCTTTAGGCTTTACAGCTTGTAGTGATGACGATAGTAGCTCAGATGATGTATCTGAACCGCTTCCAGAATTAACAGCTGGAGATGCAAATTTTTCAACATACGTTTCTTTAGGTAACTCACTTACTGCTGGTTTTGCAGATGGAGCTTTATACAGAATATCTCAAGAAAACTCCATGCCTAATATATTATCCGGTCAATTCTCTTTAGTTGGTGGCGGTAACTTTAACCAACCACTAACAAATGATAATACTGGTGGGTTATTAATTAACGGTAGTCAACTTCCTGGTTTTGGTCCAAGATTGGTTTTTGATGGTAGTGGTCCAACTTCTATTACAAACTTAAACCCTATGGCTCAAACTACAACAGATATTGTTTTGAATAATCCAACTGGACCATTTAACAATATGGGTGTTCCAGGAGCTAAAAGTTTTCATTTATTAGCTCCAGGTTACGGTGATTTAAACGGTTTATTTGCAACACCTGCGACTGCAAATCCTTATTTTGTAAGAATGGCAAGTTCACCTACAACATCTGTTATAGCAGATGCTATGGCACAAACACCAACGTTCTTTTCTTTATGGATAGGAAACAATGATGTTTTAGGTTATGCTTTATCTGGAGGAGAAAGTGATACTATGGCAGAAAATTATGATCCTATTACTGATCAAGCAACATTTGATGTTGCATATAACACTTTAGTAACAACGCTTACTTCTGGAGGCTCTCAAGGTGTAGTAGCAAACATTCCAGATGTTACATCAATACCTCATTTCACAACAGTACCTTACAACCCTTTAAGTCCTGATAATCCTGATTTTGGTCCACAAATACCAACTTTAAACACGATTTTTGGAGCAATTAATCAAATATATGATGCTTTAGGACAACCAGAAAGAGCTATAGTTTTTTCTCAATCAGAGAATAGCCCTGTAGTTATTAAAGACGAAAGCTTAACAGATATTTCTGCTCAAATAAGTGGAGCGCTTATGGCTAGTCCAACATTTCCTGCTTTTATCGCACAATTTGGGCTTCCTGCTCAAGCAGCTCCGTTAGTAGCAAACCTTTTAGGAAACACTTATGGTCAAACAAGACAAGCAACAGCTGCAGATTTATTTGTTTTACCAAGTAGTAATGTAATAGGAACTGTTAACACGGATTACGCTGCTACATTAGTAGCGCAAGGATTACCGCCAGCACTAGCTGGACAATTCTCTGCAGAAGGTATTACTAAACCTTTAGATGACAAATGGGTTTTAATTCCTTCAGAACAATCAGAAATAGCATCTGCTACTGCTGCATTTAATTCGACAATAGAAAACGCTGCTAATAACGCAGGTTTAGCATTTGTTGACGCTAATACGTTATTAAATCAATTAGCTAATGGCGGTATTTCTTCAGGAGATTATTTATTAACAGCAAGTTTAGTTACTGGTGGTGCATTTTCTTTAGATGGTGTTCATCCAAACTCTAGAGGTTATGCGTTAATTGCTAACGAATTCTTAAAAGCTATAGATGCTACATATGGCTCTAACTTTGAAGCTTCAGGAAACCTAGTAAATATAGGTAACTACAATACAACATATTCTGCTGGATTAAACTAAATTAGCAGCAAAATTTAAATTTATAAAACACCTTCTGCATGAAGGTGTTTTTTTATATTCAAAATAAGAAAAAAGACCTTTTATTTTAAATAAAAACACCTATCTTTGCACGCGAAAACAGAAATAGTTTTCATTCAATTAAATACCATAATATTAAACAGATAAGTAATGTCAAAAGTTACAGGTAAAGTTGCACAAATAGTTGGTCCAGTTATCGATGTAGAATTCGGAGCCGGTACTGAACTACCAAAAATTTACGATTCATTAGAAATTAATAAGGCTGACGGCTCTAAGTTAGTACTAGAAGTACAATCTCACATTGGTGAAGATACTGTACGTACTATCGCTATGGACTCATCAGATGGTTTAAGTAGAGGAACAGAAGTTGTTGCAACTGGCGCTCCTATCCAAATGCCAATTGGTGGTGATGTTTACGGACGTTTATTTAACGTTATTGGAGATGCTATTGATGGTTTAGGAGACTTACCTAAAGCAGGAGAAGCTGGTTTACCAATTCACCGTCAAGCACCAAAATTTGAAGACTTATCTACTTCTACTGAAGTATTATTTACAGGTATTAAAGTTATTGACTTAATTGAGCCTTACGCAAAAGGAGGTAAGATTGGATTATTTGGTGGTGCCGGAGTAGGTAAAACAGTATTAATCCAGGAGTTAATTAATAACATTGCTAAGGGTCACGGTGGACTTTCAGTATTTGCTGGAGTTGGAGAAAGAACTCGTGAAGGAAATGACCTTTTAAGAGAGATGTTAGAGTCAGGAATTATTAAGTATGGTGACGACTTTATGCACTCTATGGAAGAAGGTGGATGGGATCTTCAAAAAGTTGATAAAGCTGCTATGAAAGACTCTAAAGCAACTTTCGTTTTTGGACAAATGAATGAGCCACCAGGAGCACGTGCGCGTGTTGCCTTATCTGGTTTAACAATAGCAGAATACTTCCGTGATGGCGCAGGAGATGGACAAGGAAAAGATGTACTTTTCTTCGTAGATAACATCTTCCGTTTTACACAAGCAGGATCTGAGGTATCTGCACTTTTAGGACGTATGCCTTCTGCGGTAGGTTACCAACCAACATTAGCTACAGAAATGGGTGCAATGCAAGAGCGTATTACATCTACTAAAAAAGGATCTATTACATCTGTACAAGCGGTTTACGTACCTGCGGATGATTTAACGGATCCAGCACCAGCAACTACGTTTGCTCACTTAGATGCAACTACAGTATTATCTCGTAAAATTGCCGAGTTAGGTATTTATCCTGCGGTAGATCCATTAGATTCTACTTCAAGAATTTTAACTGCAGACATCTTAGGAAACGATCACTACGCTTGTGCACAAAGAGTTAAAGAGTTATTACAACGTTATAAAGAATTACAAGACATTATTGCTATCCTTGGTATGGAAGAATTATCTGAAGAAGATAAAATGGCAGTAGGTAGAGCACGTCGTGTACAACGTTTCTTATCTCAACCTTTCCATGTAGCAGAGCAATTTACTGGTATTCCTGGAGTATTAGTAGACATTAAAGATACTATTAAAGGATTTAACATGATTATGGATGGTGAATTAGACCACTTACCAGAAGCAGCGTTTAACCTTAAAGGAACAATTGAAGAAGCTATAGAAGCTGGAGAAAAAATGTTAGCTGAAGCGTAAAATCAGTTGGCAGTATTCAGTATTCAGTCCTCAGTGCGACTGCAAACTGCAGACTGCAAACTGCAAACTAGAAAAATATGTATTTAGAAATTGTATCACCAGAAGCTACTTTATTTAGCGGAGAAGTAACCAGCGTTGTTGTACCTGGTGTAAATGGAGATTTTGAAATGTTAAACAATCACGCTCCTGTTGTCTCTATATTAAAAGAAGGTAACGTTAAAATTACTGGTAATATAGAGTTAGATGAAGCTGTTCAAGATCGTTTTACTAAAGGCGATAAAAACACTACTTTACTAAAAATAAGTTCTGGTACAATCGAAATGAAAGATAACAAAGTAATTGTTTTAGCAGATTAATAAAACAAATAATACTTTTACAATTAAAAAACGCGAAGCAAATGCTTCGCGTTTTTAGTTTTATACTTTTTTAATAACATTGGTAACAATACCCCAAATTAAAAAATTATTGTCTTCTGTGATCTTAATGATAGGATAATTTGGGTTTTCTGGTTGTAACCAAACTTCTTCTTTTTCTACCCGTAGACGTTTTACTGTAAACTCGCCATCTAAAAAACAAACTGCTATTTTATTGTTTGCTGGCTCTAAACTACGGTCTATAACTAACAAATCATTATCGTCTAATCCGGCACCTATCATAGACTGACCGCTTACACGTGCATAAAAAGTAGCTTCTTTGTTTTTTACTAACGTCTCGTCTAATGATAGACGTTCTTCTTTAAAATCTTCTGCTGGTGATGGAAATCCTGCCGAAATACCTGCATCAAAAAAATGAGCTCTGGATTGTGCTGTTGCATCTGGTATGTAAAAGGTTAAACTTCCTGATTTGTGCTTGATCATAGTTAAGTCTTTTTGTTAGCAAATAGTTGCGTTAGGGATTGTAGCATTGTTGGAGCGCCTTGCAAAGCGCGACTGCGAAAAGCCCGACCCAATAGGGTAACGCCCAAATTATATGTTATGTTTTTTAATTATAATGGTTATTTAACTTTTATAATATCGTTTATATTGGTTGTATACCTAGGCGATAATCGTTCTTGACGCATCTTCCAGGTACGTTCTAGGTCTTGACTTGCTAATTTAATTTTATTTGTGTGATATTTTAAATTTATTTGATCTATTGTTTGCATTAGCGGTAAATGCTTTGGGTTTTCTTTTTCGAAAATATTGAGTTGATAATTGTTTGTGGGCACAAAACCTGTTATCATTACGCCTGCTTTTTTATATTCTATTCCTTTTTTAAAAATTTTTGTTACTGCATTAACCGCTGTATTACTAATTATTAAAGATGAATTGGTTGCATAAGGTAAGTGCACTGCTCTGCTTTGTGAATGTTGTGCTTGTTCTTTTTTATGCTTATTACTTTTTAAAAATACAATTATGGTATGACAGCTAGAGTGTTGTTTACGTAACTTTTCTGCACAAGTTACTGCAAAGGTTGCTACACGCTCTTTTATATAACTTAAATCAGAATACGTGTAATCAAAACTACGTGTTGTGGCTATTACTTTTTTAGCTTGATCGTATTCTTCTAAAGTTAATGTTGGTATGCCATTTAAATCGCGATGTAACCGTGCTTCTATTACAGAAAAATTGGATTTTATCCAATCTTCTGGCAAATTAGCAAAGTCTAAAGCTGTTTTGCATCCTTTGGCTTTTAATCGTTTTGATAATTGTCTTCCTATGCCCCAAACGTCTTCAATTTTTAGCCATTTTAATGCTTTTATACGCTTGTCTTCTGTATCTATAACATAAGTCCCTTTAGTTTGTTTAGGAAATTTTCTTGCTATTTTATTAGCTACTTTACTTAATCCTTTTGTAGTTGCTATACCTACGCAGGTTGGTATACCTGTCCATTTTAAAACGCGTTGTCTTATTTGTTGTCCATAATCGTTTAAATTATAATTTTCAAATCCTTTAAATTGCAAAAAGGATTCGTCTATACTATATACCTCAACATCTGGTGTGAACTGTTTTAATATAGACATGACACGACTACTCATATCTCCGTATAGAGGATAATTAGATGAAAGTACGTAGATGTTATTTGTCTTGCAGAAGTTTTCCCATTTAAAAATTGGCGCGCCCATGGGTAAGCCCAAATTTTTAGCCTCATCACTACGCGCAATGATACAACCATCATTATTGCTAAGTATAGCAACTGGTTTACCGTTAAGGTTTGGGTTAAATACGCGCTCGCAAGAGGCATAAAAATTATTACAATCTACTAATGCAAACATATGTGTAAAATTACATAATATGTTTGAATTTATGTTACGTTTTTTACCTTGAAGAATGTTAAAATTTAAATGAATAATAGTAACTTGTAACACTTTAATCCTTTTATCTACTAATTAATATAGATAATAAAATATGTCTCCAACCTTTAAAACCATAGCAAAATTTCAGTATTCTGCAGAAGCGCAGATTATAAAAGGTCGTTTAGAATCTGAAGGTATTGAAGTGTTTTTAAGCGATCACTTAACTATAGACACAGATCCTTTGGTAAGCAACGCTATTGGTGGCGTTAAACTAAAAGTATTAGCTAAAGATGCTTTAAGAGCGCAACATATTTTAGAAACTA
Organism: Mesoflavibacter zeaxanthinifaciens subsp. sabulilitoris; assembly: GCF_014191595.1. NCBI lineage: Bacteria > Pseudomonadati > Bacteroidota > Flavobacteriia > Flavobacteriales > Flavobacteriaceae > Mesoflavibacter > Mesoflavibacter zeaxanthinifaciens. Next base: position 252,664 of record NZ_JACHWV010000005.1, read on the forward strand.
TTAATAAATACTCGGTAGATGATAATGGCAACGCTATACATTGTCCTAATTGTAACAGTAGCAAAGTAGCTATGTTTTCTACTATTAAAGATTTTAAATCTTTCTTTTCTTTTATGGTTGGTTTTTTATTTGGCACACTTCCCTTTTATGCTAAGGATAAGTATAGATGTGATGATTGTAAAACTGAATTTGATATTAAATAGATGAATAAATACACCATTAGTTATATACAAAAAGTACCATTATGGCGAACTATTTTAGGCGTTGCAATAATAGTTTTTACCATTTTTAACTTAATAACATCAGGAAATATAGCTACAATCGTTCCTTTAGCTTTTAGCTATTTATTATTAAAAACTGAAGGCACAGAGATTGATTTAGAATCAAAAACCTACAGAAAAGTATTTTCAATTCTTGGTTTTAAAATTGGTAAGTGGCAATCAATTCCAGACATTGACTACGTTTCTGTTTTTGCAGCAACATTTAATACCAAAGTTTGGGTATCTACTGCTTCTACAAATATTTCTGAAAACAAATATGCTATTAATTTATTTTACGATACTAAAAATAAAATTGAAGCAACAACGGTATATAAAGAAAAAGAAGCTTTTGATATTGGTTTACATTTAGCTGATGCACTTGACGCAGACTTATTAGACGCTACCGAAACTAATGATTTTAAATGGATGAACAAAGATGCCTATCGTGAAAGAGGTGAATTTGTTTATGAATAAATTAAACTTTAACAGCATCAAAAGACTGTTTCAAAATTTTAACTACGGTTTCAATTTCATCTTCACTTAAGTGACCAAAACCTAATCGTATAGCACAAAGCGATTTGTTTTGATACAAAATGGTTTTTGGTAAAAATAAATTGTTAGCTTTTGCTTTTTCGGCTAATTGAAATAAAGATATATTAGAATTAAATTCTAACCATATTGCTAATCCACCATCAGGGATTTTCCAAGTAGCTTCACCTTTAAAATGAACAGTTAAACATTTGGACAAATAATCTCTGCGTTGTTTGTAAACCGTAATATTTTTCTTGATTAATCGGTTAATTTCACCTTCTGCAATAAGCTCAGATAACATTTGTTTTTGTATTAAATCGCCTTGTTTATCTAATAACTGAAGGTAATTATTAGCTTCTTTAATTACGTTTTGCGGCGCGATTAAAAACCCTATTTGAAAACTAGGAAAAAAAGATTGTCCTAAACGACCTAGATAGATTACAACGCCTTCACTATCTGCACTTGCCATAGGTAACATTGCCGATCCATTAAATTGAAAATCGTAATCAAAATCGTCTTCAATTATAGCAAAATTATAAGCTTTAGCTAGTTGTAATAATTTAACACGCCTATCGGCAGACAACGTCACGGTTGTTGGGTATTGCCTATGCGCACAAACATAAACACATCTAATACTGTTTTTGGTAAAATGCTGTTCTATAAAATCTACATCTATTCCGTTATGATCAACAGGTATTGTAATTAAATTTGCACCAGCTTGCTGAAAAATCATATTTGATTTATAAGAACTTAATTGCGCAACCAATACCACATCGTTTTTTTTAATAAGTAATTGAGATACGATATACAAACTCATTTCTGTACTTCGAGTACTTAAAATATTATGCGGCATTATGTAAAAACCGCGTGTTGCATTTAAATAATTACACAGTTGTTTATTAAATATAGAATAGAATTGATCTTGGGTTTGATTCCATTTAGACACTAAAGTTGGACGTTTCATAGACGCACTATACCAACGCGAAAATTGATGTGTTGGATGCAATCTTAAATCCGGTTGTCCATCGTTTAGCACATATGCACAATCAGAATTTTCTTCTGTAGATGCCAAATTAAATGAAGATTGAAATGAAAACCCTGCTGTTTCTGGATACGTCTTTAGTTTTTCTAATCCTTGTGCAGCGCCTTTAATTGCTGCTGTTTTCTTTTCGGGCATTAAAACAAAAGTACCTTTATTTGCAACTATATCTACCCAACCTTGTGATGCTAATTCGTCATAAACTGCAACTGCAGTATTACGATTTATATCAAGCAGTCCGCTAAATTTTCTAGTTCCTGGTAACTTCGTTCCTTCGGTTAAATAACCACGTTGTATGGCATTAATAACTTGTTGAGCAATTTGAATGTACTTGGGCGAAACAGATGTATTATCTAAAGTTACTAATGTTAATAATATGTCTTCAACCGGACTATTCATTGTTTTAAAACTGGACTAGTTTACTAATCCGGAAAGTTACGAATTTTGCAGCTTCAAAAATCACATAAAAAATTTATTATGAAATTGACTCGTTTTTTTATCGGGCTAAGCGTTTTATCAACAAGTTTACAAGCGCAAGATTTACAAAAAGAACAACAATTAGACTCGGTTGTTATCTCTTCTACTAGAATAGATTTACCGTTTAAAGAAAATTCAAGAACTATTACTATAGTTTCTTCTTCAGATATAAAAAATAGCGCAGCTACCAATGTTGCCGATGTATTACAACAATTTGCAGGCGTAGATATAAGACGTCGTGGTACTGCTGGTAGCCAAGCAGATTTACATATTCGTGGTGGCGGATTTGACCAAACTTTACTACTTATTGATGGTATAAAAATGGACGATGCGCAAACAGGACATCACACCATGAATGCCGCTTTACCGTTAGAAGTTATAGAACGTATAGAGATTATTAAAGGTCCAGCAGCACGTGTTTTTGGACAAAACGCTTTTACTGGCGCTATAAATATTGTAACTAAAAATAGTTTAAAAAATACGGTATCTGCAAAATTAGAAATAGGTAGTTTTGGACAATTAAATGCAGGTGTTTCGGTTGGTGCAGATTTAGAAAACTCGTCACACATTGTACACATAGATAAAATGACTTCTGAAGGTTATCGTTATAACACAGATTACGATAACAGCAATTATTTTGTAAAAAGTGTTTTTAATAAGAAGAAAAAAGCGATTGAAATGATTGCTACGTTTCAAGAGCGAAAATTTGGAGCCAATGGGTTTTACGCTCGCGAAAGTGCTATTGATCAATACGAAGAAACACAGAATAGTTTATTAGCATTTTCAACACAATTTAAAACTGAAAATCTAACCATAAAACCACGTGTATATTGGAAACGTAATCAAGATGAATACATTTACATACGTAACAATCCAACAGTCTACAGAAATCTTCATATCTCTGATAAAATAGGAACTGAAGTCAATGCGTCTTACAAGTCTAGTTTAGGTGTTACTGGCTTTGGTGTAGATTTATCTAAGGTCTATTTAAGAAGTAATAATTTAGGTAACAGACAGCGTTTTATGTCTACTTTATTTTTAGAACATAGATTTAAACTATTAAATGAAAACCTAGATATTACACCTGGTGTTGCAGTAACTTATTTTTCAGATTTTAAGTTTTATGCGTTTCCTGGTTTAGATCTTGGTTATCGTTTAAATAATAACTTAAAAGTCTATGGAAACATTGGTTATACTTACAGAATACCAACATATACAGACTTATATTATAGTGACCCTAGTACTCTTGGTAACGAAAATTTAGAAGTAGAAGAAGCTTTTTCTCAAGAAATAGGACTTAAATATTTGTCGGCTAAATTTTCAGCATCTGCAGCAGTGTATAATAGAGATGCAAAAAACTTAATTGATTACATAAGACCAAATACTTCAATTTCATTTTTTGAGGCTACGAACATTGCAGAAGTAAACACAAAAGGATTTGAGGTTGATGCGCAATATCATTTCAGCTTAAATAATTACAAGCAAACTTTTACAGTTGGTTACAACTTTATGGAAGATAACATTTTAGATCAAAATAAAGATTTATCGCGTTATTCTTTAAACACCTTAAAACATCATTTTACATCGCGTTTAAGCACACAATTATTTAAAAACATCACTCAAAATATTGTTTATAAACACGCTGAGCGTACTACAGGAGACAGTTACAACGTTTGGGACGCGTCTTTAGAAGCTAGATTAAAACAATTTACGCTTACCGCAACTGCAAGTAATATTTTTAATGCAGAATATATAGAAGCTGGCTTTGTACCAATGCCTCCAAGCAACGTTTTATTTGGTCTTAGATATAATTTTAACTAAGCTATAACTATAGCCTAGTTATTATTTGGTAACGTTTTATTAACTTTGCTCTCTAAATTTTTAATTTTTGAAATTAAATCTTCAAGACATACCAAGGGTTAAAACGATAACCAAAGAAGACTTTATAAAAAACTACTTCAAACCTCAAAAACCAGTGGTTATAGAAGAGTTTATTACAGATTGGCCTGCTTATTCTAAATGGAGTTTAGATTACATTAAAGAGATTGCTGGAGATAAAACTGTACCTCTTTATGATGATAGACCAGTAGATTATAAAGATGGGTTTAATGAGCCTCATGCAAAAATGAAAATGAGCGAATATGTAGATTTGCTTAAACGCGAACCTACAAAATATCGTATTTTTCTGTGGAATGTTTTAAAAGAAGTCCCGCAATTGCAAAAGGATTTTAAGTTTCCTGATTTTGGATTACGTTTAATGAAAGGCTTACCAATGCTATTTTTTGGTGGTCGCGATAGCTATACGTTTATGCACTATGACATAGATTTAGCTAACATTTTTCACTTTCATTTTGAAGGAAAAAAACAATGTATTTTGTTTGACCAGAAACAGAATAAACACTTATACAAAATACCACATTCTTTAATTACAAGAGAAGATATAGATTTTGCTAATCCAGATTTTAACAAATGGCCAGCCTTAAAAAATGCAAAAGGTTGGGTTTGTAATTTAAATCATGGAGAAGTCTTATACATGCCAGAAGGTTATTGGCACTACATGCGCTATTTAACACCAGGTTTTTCTATGAGTTTACGCGCTATTGCACGAAACCCAAAAAACTTAGGAAAGGCTATATATAACGTATTTATTATGCGAAGCATAGATAATGTTATGCGCAGAATTAAAGGTCAAAAATGGATAGATTGGAAAAACCAACAAGCCATTACAAACACAAATAAATATTTAACTAAATCTTAAAAATGAAAAAAGGATTATTAATACTTGCTTGTTTAATTACAAGTCTAGTAACTGCTCAAACTTTTGAAGGAAAAGGCGACCAAAAATTACAGATAGGTGCAAACTTTCAAGATAATGTAAACGGAATTGTAATTACATACGATTATGGTTTAGGCGAAAACATCTCTGTAGGAATTGTTGGTGGTTATGCGCTTAATCTAAACAATGGTTTAGAAGCAGATTTTGAAGATAGAATAGACTTAAAAGCACGTTTTAATGCTAACTTAGGCAATGTAATTAACATTAGTGACAACTTTGATGTATATCCTGGGATTAGCTTAAGTTTAAAGAATTTTGGCGGACACCTTGGTATGCGTTATTTCTTCTCAGACGGTTTTGGATTATTCACAGAATTTGGTACTACGTTTGCCAAATATAACTCGGATGCCTTAACACCTGCAGAAAAAATAAACAATCAATTTAATGCTAATATTGGAGCTGTATTTAATTTATAGACCAATAAAATTATAAAAAGAAAAGCCTTTCTCTATTTAAGTTGAAAGGCTTTTTTTATGGAATTAACTCGTTTACTTTATCATACACTAAATGTGTTTCCCAACCACGATAAAGCAAGTAATCTATTAGTTTTTTCTTCTTTTTAAATTTATCAGATTCTTTAATAGATTCTAGTTTCTTTTCTGCTAACTGATTAAAGGTTTTATAGTAATCACTTTCATCTATTATTTTTAAAGCTGCACTAATATTATAACTAGAAATATCTTTTCGTTTCAACTCTAATTTTAAGCGTTGTTTTCCCCACTTTTTTATATTGAATTTTCCACTTACAAAAGCTTTTGCATAGCGCTCTTCATTTAAAAAATTATGTTCTAATAAATGGACTACAATATGGTCTCTAACCTCAGGTATCATTTGCATTTGTATCAATTTTTGAGTCACTTCTTTATGGCAACGTTCTTGATATGCACAATAATGCTCTAGTTTTTTTATGGCTTCTTCTAAAGTGTAAGAGTTATTCATCTATCGTTTATAGTTCACTAAATTAAATAAATATTAAAAAAAGAGCACACAATATTATGTAATGATTAAATATAACTATAAATCATTGCAATTCATCGAAATAGAAATTAACCCCTTAAGAATTTTCCTATATTTAAGACAAATTAATAGTCAAAAAATACAACATGAATAAATTTCTCCTCTCTTTAATGGCATTGCTATGCCTTAATTTTTCCTTTGGGCAAATATTAACTTTTGATTTTGATGGACTTGCTGGAAATGAAGTATCAGCAAATTCAAATTTTAATGCTGCAACTTTAAATGCATCAACAATAACAAGAGGATCTGGATTAACTGCATCAAACAATGGTAATAGATTTAATGCAACAAATTGGGCTGCAACTAATATAGCAAATGCAGTTTCTGGTAACGATTATATGGAATTTACAATTACGCCAAATTCGGGAACATTTGATGTAACAACTATAATTTTTAATGTTCAAAGATCTGGGACTGGACTAAGAGGTATAGCTCTAAGAAGTTTTTTAGATGGCTACGTAACAGATATAGATGGTGAAAAATCAATTTTAGATAACACTTCTACTCAGATAATAACATTTAATGTAAATCAATTTGGTAATGCCTCAGCGGTTACTTATAGAATTTATGGTTGGGCTGAATCTACTGGCGGATCTGGTGGTTTTGAAGGAGCTGGAAATGATATAATAGTTAATGGATCTACAGGAGGAGGAACTCCACCAGACATAATATTAAACTCTGCTAATCCTGCAACTGCTGCTACAAATATTATTCAAGCTGCAGACGATACTCCAATCTACGCATTTGATTTATCAGTATCTACAGCCAATGCGACTTTAACAGATGTGTCTTTTACAACAACAGGTACATATGCAGCTTCAAACATTACAAATTTTAAATTATACTACTCTGCAGATGCAACTTTTAATGCAGGTACAGATACTTTACTTGATAATATAACAGCAACATTAGGACCAGGCACACATACATTTACTGGATTTAGCCAATTAATTTCTAATGGAAGTACTGGTTATTTATTTATTACTACAGATATACCATGTACTTCTACTAATGGTAACACAATACAAGTAAGCGCTTTATTAACTACAGATTTAACCTTTGTTTCTGCTGGAAGTGTAACAGGAACAGCTTACGATAGTGATACACATACTATACAAACTGCAACACCAAGTAACGTTACAGGATTAACAACTTCTTTATGTGAAAATAATACTACTACTGTAGATTGGACTTTACCAACAGATTGTTATGATAATATTTTAGTGTTTGCAACAGATACATCTTTTTCTACAGCTACACCAACTGGAAATGGCGGTACTTATACAGCTAGTACAACTTTTGGAGCTGGTACTGCTTTTGATGGTGGATTTTGTGTTTACAAAGGAACAGGAACTACTGAAACTATAATAGGCTTAACCAATGGTACCACTTACACCTATAAAGTTTTTACAAGAAACGATTTAGAATGGTCTAATGGCGTAGAAGTCTCTTGTACACCTGTATTTGCCTATTGTACATCAGGTGCTACAAGTGCTTTAGATTCTGAAATAGAAAATGTAACGCTAGTTGGAGAAAATAATACAATATCAAATAACACTACAGATGTATGTACAACTGGTGTTAATGATTATACTGCGATGAGTGCCGATTTAAATGTTGGTGGATCATATACTGTAATTGTAGAATTTGGAGATTGTAGTAATGGTACACAATATAATGGTGCTGGTGGAGTTTGGATTGATTGGAATGGCGATGGCGATTTTGACGATTTAAATGAAACTATTACAACTTTAGATGTTGCAGTAAGTGGCGGAAATGTAATAGAAAATATAACCATTAATGTTCCTGCTTTACAACCTGTAGGTAATTATAGAATGCGTATTGTACAAGAAGAAGGCGGTTCTGCTGGAACTGTTTCACCTTGCGGTACATTTACTTACGGATCTACAGAAGATTACACCATAGAAGTGATTAATGCTTGTATACCTACACAAACCATTGTTAGCTTTACGCCTACTTCTGGACCAACAGAAAGTATAGTAACTATTACAGGAACTGGCTTTACAGGATCTTCAACTGTAGATTTTAATGGTACTAGCGCAACAATCTTAAGCCAAACTGCTACCGAATTAGTTGTAGAAGTACCAAGCGGTGCTACAACTGGTGTTATTACTGTAACCGAAAGTGGTTGTCTTGTAAATTCTTCGTCAAACTTTACAGTTATTGACTCTACTGGAGCTTGTTCTGGAGGAACTAGTTTTACCGATTTAATAATTACAGAAGTATACGATTCTGACTCTGGAAACGGATGGTACATGGAATTATACAATCCTACTGCAACAGCAATAGACTTAGATGCTGTAGGAACTGATTTTGCAATTGAACGTTATGGAGATATTGGAGATGCTTTACCATCAAGAACTATAGATTTAACAGGTACAGTTGCTGCAAATTCTGTGTTTACTTTAAGAATAGGAAGTGCTACGCCTAATCCATGTTCTGCTATCACTTATGATTTTACAGAATTAAATGCAGGTATTAATGCTAATGATGAAATTAGATTAACTAAAAATGGATTACAACATGATGTGGTACATTGTCCTAATGAAACTGGATATTCTATTTTAAGAAACTCTGTTGCAACAGGTCCATCAACAACTTTTACAGCTGGTGATTGGACAACAAATTTAACTGAAAGTTGTGCAGATTTAGGCGTATTTACTTTACCTACTAGCCTACCTACAGCGTCACCAATAAGTGACGTTTCTGGTTGTACTGGTGTTACTTTTAGCTTTACAGCAACTGCTGGAAATTCTGGAACTTTAACTTATGCATGGTATTACAATGATGGCGTTTCTCCAACATGGTCTACCGTAACAAACACTAGCTTTTTACCTGGTACTGTAACTGGAGAAAATTCAAACACATTAACAATTGACGGTTTTGATTTAAATGGTTATCAATTTTATGCAGAAGTTATTGAAGATGGTACATGTTCTCAAGCAACAAATGCAGCTCAGGTTAGTATGATTACTACCACTTGGTCTGCTGGAACATGGGATAATGGTATTCCTGATCTGACCACTACAGCAATTATCAACGACACATACAATACAACTTTAAACGGAAATATAGAAGCGTGTAGCCTTTATATCAATCCATCATATGTATTGACTGTTGGTGCAAATAGTTACGTAAAAGTTCAGACTAGTATTTATAACAATGGTGAATTATTAGTTCAAAACGAAGGGTCTGTAATTCAAATAGACAATTCTGGTATTTATGATGACTCAGGTAGTGTTGCTACTATCCCAACAACCGTAGAAAAATTAACCGCAGTATTAGACGCATGGTACGAGTACACCTACTGGAGTAGTCCAGTGACTAATGAAACTATAGGAAGTGCATTATTCCCATCAAGTCCGTATAGAAGATTTAGTTTTAACGCAGGTAATTTTGTAGACTCTACTTACGAGACTAACAATAACAATGCTACAGTTGTTGGTGCAGGAGTAGATGATATTGATGACGATGCTAATGATTGGCAACTAAGATCTGCTGGAGATTTAATGACACCTGGTGTTGGTTATGCTGCAACACACTCGCCAGCTGCATACACTACAGCAACTAATTATAACTATTCTTTTAGAGGTCCGTTAAATACTGGTATTATTTCTGTTTCTGTAGAAAGAAATGACACAGAACTTGGAGATACAAATTGGAATTTAATTGGTAATCCTTACCCATCTGCTATTGATGCAACATTATTTTTTAATGAAAATAATTACAGTGCAAACCCATCAACAGGTACTTTAGATGGCGCTATATATTTATGGTCACATTCTACGCCTCCATCGGTAACTAATAACGGTAATCAACAAATTAATTTTGACCTTAACGATTATATTACACTTAACTATACTGGTTCTTCAGTAAGCGGAGTGACAAACTACATAGCGTCTGGACAAGGTTTTTTTGTCACATATTCTGATGCTGCTCCATCAACAACCGGAACGGTAACGTTTAATAATAGTATGCGTGTTGACGGAAATAACAATCAGTTTTTTAGAACTAGTAATGTTAACGCAAGCACTAATATTTCTGAAAATAGATTATGGTTAAAATTAACTAATGATTTTGGCTTAAAAGATAATATTATGATTGGTTACGTTAATGGAGCAACAACTGTTAACGATGGTGCTGCTTACGATGCTAAAACAAACGGAGCATATACAAAAACAATGACTTTTTACTCATTAATTCCTGGTGACACAGAAAAATTAAGTGTACAAGGTAAAGCCATTTCCGATTTAAATATTAACGAAACTATATATATTGGTTTTCTAAACAAGATAGATATGCCAACAGTTTACACTATAAGCATTGATAATTTTGAAGGAGACTTTTTAGCAAACAATACTGCTTACATAAAAGATAATTTATTAAACACGTATCATGATTTATTCGCTAGTGCTTATTCGTTTACTTCAGAAGTTGGTGAATTTAACGACCGTTTTGAAATTGTATTTACAAACCCAACGTTAAGTATTGACCAATTTACTTTAAATGAAATTAATACAACAATCATTTCATTAACTAATGATGATGTTAAGTTTATTGCTCCTAAAAACCTAAGCATTAGCTCGGTTACTATTTATGATAATTTAGGAAGAAAAATAATTAATTTAAAAGGAAGTGAACAAACAGAAACCTATCACTTAAATACATTAAGTCAATCTGTTTACTTAGCTGAGATAGAACTTTCCAACAAGCAAAAAATCATTAAAAAGTTTATCAAAAACTAAAAAAAATGTTTTTTATCGCTAAAAACTTAAGCTTCAACTAATAAAGTTGAAGCTTTTTGTTTTAAAATAATTTATGAAATATTTTTAGCATGCTATTAATTATATATCATTAAGATGAAAAAATTTACGCTATTAATATTTTTTTTATTTACTATTTTATCATTTGGCCAAACACTTTTACAACCTGGAGAAATTATAATTACAGGTTATAATGCAAATGATGCTGATCAATTTACATTTGTATTATTAACTGAAACATCAACAGGTACAGTAGTTAAATTCACAGATAATTCGTGGAATAATACAACCTCATCTTTCTCTACTTCAGAAGGTATCATTGAATGGCAATCTGATCAAGACTTACCATGTGGTACAGAGATCACAATTACTGAAACATCAGGAAATAACTTTACACCTTCAATTGGCGTGGTAACTAACAATCCGACTGGTGGTTTTTCATTAAATGGTGGTGGAGAACAAATTCTAGTTTTTAGAGATACCACTGCTACACCATTTTTTTTATATGGTATTAGTTTTGATAGTACTGGTTGGACTTATGATCCTGTAAACAATAGCACAACTTCAGATTTACCAGCGTCTCTAACGCTTGGTACTTCTGCTTTAAATTTAGGAGGAAATATTTCTAATGCAAAATATAATTGTACAACTACAACGACGACTGCTAATATTTTAGCAGATGCAGGAACGGCAAGTAACTGGCTAACATCTTCAACACGTTTTAGTAATTTAGGTGGATGTGGTTACACTTGCGATATAGCTAATCCTTGTGGCACAACAATAGCAACTTGGACAAGTGGTACATGGCAAGGAGGAATTTTACCTGACTTAACAAAGAGTGTTATTATCAATGATTATTATGACACCTCTATAAATGGAAGTTTTAGTGCTTGTAGCTTAACAGTATCTGCTGGAAACACTTTATTTATAGCAGACAATACTTTTGTTGAAGTACAAAGAAATGTAGATAATAACGGAATAATTAATTTACAAACTGCGGGTAGCTTTTTACAGAATGATAATACTCAAAGTTTTACTAATAATGCAGCAGGAACATCTACTGTAACTAAACGAACAGCAATAATCAATAATTGGTATGAATATACTTATTGGAGTAGTCCTGTTACTGGTGAAACAATAGAAAACACATTTTTTACAACAAATCCAGATAGACGTTTTTACTTTAACGCAGCTAATTTTTCTGATTTGTTCTATGAAGTCGGCAACAACAATACATTAACAGCTTATACAGCAACAGATACATTAGATGATATTGATGACAATGGTGACGATTGGCAATATGCTTCTGGAATAATGACACCTGGTGTTGGCTACGCTGCGACACTGTCCCCTACATCTTTTAGTATTGGTGGAGGCAGTGGTAATAACTTTGCACATATCTTTTCGGGACCTTTTAATAATGGATTAATAAACGTTGCTGTAGTTAGAAATGATGATAGTAGTACTAGTGCAATACCAGATAATAATTGGAATTTTATAGGCAATCCTTACCCTTCTGCTATTGATGTAGACTTATTTATGGCTGCAAATAAATACTCAACATCTAATACAGAAGGCACATTAGATGGTAGCATCTATTTATGGTCACAAAACACACCGCCTTCAGATAATAACAATGGTAATCAAATCCTAAATTTTTCTGGGTCAGATTATGCAATCATAAATGGTGTAGGTGAAACTGCAGGAGGAGATGGTGTTACTCCTACCAGACATATTGCTTCTGGACAAGGCTTTTTTGTAAACTATGATGATAATGCGACAACACCTGGAACAGTAATATTTAATAATGGTATGCGTGTTAAATCTAATAACAATCAATTTTTTAGATATTCAAATACAACTACTACAAACATTAATAACGAAAGTGACAACTTTCATGTAGAAAAGCTTCGTTTAAACTTAACATCAGACAATGGTGTATTTAATCAAATTTTAATCGTCTACAATACTTTAGCTACAAACAATTTTGATGGCTCATATTATGATGCTGCCAAAAATTTATCTTCTAATACTGCAGTTAAATTTGGTTCTATAATAGAAAACAATCCAAATCTATTTGCCATACAAGCAAGAAACATTAGTGATTTAAATGAAGATGAGATTATACCTGTAGCCTTTAAAACTTCTATAAATGTAGCTACACTTTATACTATTTCTATTGTTGATACACAAGGAAACTTTTTATCTAGCAACCCTATTTATCTTAAAGACAATTTAACCTCTACAATTCACGATTTAACTGTAAGTGATTACAACTTTACTTCTAATGTTGGCGAGTTTAACAATCGCTTTGAGATTGTTTTCAACAATGCTAGTTTGAGTATTGATAATAAAGAAACAACTTTAAACAACCTTTCTATTATTGAGCTAGAAAATGATAATGTAATGTTTAAAGTCGGTCAGAATCTTAAGATTAAAACAATTGAAATATTTGACACTTTAGGGAAGTTAATATACTCTTTTAAAGGTAATAATTACTCTGAAACTTACAACTTGAAAAATTTAAATGAAAATCTTTACATAGCTAAAGTTACATTAAACAATGGGCAAACCATTACTAAAAAAACTATAAAAAAATAAAGGCAATGTGTAAATGCTAATCCTTAAAACCAGTATTAACTAATTTTGTTAATGCTGGTTTTTTTATAGACTATATGTTAATGAAACAATTAAATTTCTTCCTGGTGCAGCAATACCGGACGAGTATGTTTTATAGCGTTGGTCTGTTATATTTTCTAAAGTTGCTGTAACTATTGTATCTTCTGCTAATTGATATTGAGTCCTAAGATTTAAGGTATACCAAGATGGAGAATAAGGGTTACCATTTTCATCTAAAGCATAAATGTAATCTTTCTCTGTTTCTGAAGGAGCCAATTGAGTAAAAGATAATTTGTTATTATAATTTACAAAGCCATCTAATTTAAACTTATCAGATTGCCACATTAGATGTGTATCGCCAAAGTTTGGTGCTACGTGTCTTACTGGTACTTCTATACCGTCTGTTTCTTCTGTACCACCTATAAAATTATATCTTGATGTTAGCTTAAGTTGGTCACTAATATTCCATAGAGCAGCAAATTCAAAACCATATATCCAAGATTTTGATGCATTTTGTATAGACTGCACATTACTTAATTCGTTATTATAAATAATTTCGGTTTCTCCATTAAGATCTCCATCTCTTCTAACTAAAGCATTATCTAAATAGGTATAGTATGTTGCTAAATCAAATACTACCTTTTTATTAAAATTAAGTTTTAAACCTAGTTCTCCATTGTATGCATACTCTGGTTTTAAATTATTATTTGGTACAACTACAGATCCTGGTTCTGAGTCAAAAACCTTACCAACATCATCAATATTTGGTGCTCTAAATGCTGTAGAGAGATTAAGTTTCCATTGTAAAATATCATTGGGTAACCATGTGATTCCTGTTGATGCTGTTAAAGCATCTGCATTGATCTTAGATTGATCAAATGGTAAATTTAAGTATTGATTATTAGCAGTAAAATTTGCACTTTGTGTTACGTTATTATATCTTAAACCTGATTGTAATACAAACTTTTGGTTTGGTTTATACTTATAATTAGCATAAATAGCTGTACTTTTCCAAGTAGCACCATCTGGATATCTTGACACAGTGTTTCCTGTTGTGTTATCTTCAATATTCTCTGTATATCCAATAGAATTAACTTTATTGAAAACATATTCAAAACCATAAAAAAGACTAGATTTTTTGCTTAGATCTTTTTCTAAATCTAAGTTAAAAGACAAAGCATTAACAGACTCTTCATGTATATTCCTAATTATATCTTCAAAATCTCTATCTATTCTACTTTCTTCAAAATTTTGATATGCAAATGTTGCTTTTATATTATCATAAAATGTAGCCTTACTACTTGTCTTTGTTACTTTTAAATTAGACATAAACCAACGTTGTGGCCCATAATTCCATTCTGCTGAACGCAAATTATCACCTCTATATCTAATTAATCTGTCATATCTTGGATAATCGGAAGTTGTCGTGTAAAATAATCCTAAATCAAAATCTAAGTTATCTTTTGGTTTGTATGCTACTTTTTGCATTAAATTGATTTGGTTGTAACCAGTAAATTTTTGAATTTTTGGATTATTGTTTTCAATAATTACATCTTGATTATTTTCAGTCACGACGTATTCGGGTCTTAAATACTCTGCTGGTCCATGACTACCCATACGCAAATCGTTAAAATCTGTATACGTAACATTAGTTAAGAATCCCCATTTTTTTAGACCTAAATTTACATCTACATGTGCAGTTTTTTCTTGATTTGCTGTAGCATATCTAAGCATTACATTACTATCTACAATTAAACTATCTGTGTAAGAAAGCTTAGGTCTTTTAGTATAAAAACTCATTACGCCACCAATAGCATCGCTACCATAAATAGTTGAACCTGCACCAAGAATAACTTCAGTTTTTTCTATGGAAAGTGGATCTATAGAAATTACATTTTGAAGATTACCACCTCTAAAAATTGCGTTGTTCATCCTTACTCCATCAATACTAATTAATAATCTATTTGTAGAAAAACCACGTATCATTGGGCTACCACCACCTAACTGACTTTTCTGGATATAAACTTTACCTGTATTTTCTAATAAGTCTGCACTAGTTTGTGGATTATTAAACTTTATTTGATCGGCGTTTACTATAGCTATACTTTTAGGGATTTCTCGTTTATTTTGCTTAAAATTTGATGCAGATATTATAACCTCATCCAAACCTAATTGATTACTCTCTAGATAAATATAATCGGTCTTAATATTTTCTTTTTTTAAAGATTTTAAATTGAAAGAAATATGTTGAAAAAAGATCAATTCTGTATCTAAAAACTTATCTAGATTAACTAAGCCATCTTCGTCTGTAACTTCTGTTGTAGTTTGATTTTTATTAAAAACAGCAACGCCTGGTATTGGTGTTTTGGTTGTTTTATCTATAACTTTTACTGACTGCGCATAGGCATTTGCAAAAAAACAGAATATAAAAATGTACGTTATCTTTTTAATTAAATACATCATTTAAGATTTGTAAAGATTTAGGTTGATTAAAATTGGTTAAGTGCAAATCAAAATACTGCAACAACATTTTTAAAAACTGCTGTCTTTGTTTTGAGTTGATTTTTATTTGATTTAATGCATCAAAATCTGTGCCTAGAAGCTGTTTTAAGAGTGTTAAATTTTCTCCGGAAACACAGTGCTTTGAATTGTTTATGTATTGAAATTGACCTTCTAAAAGATTAAAAAAATCTGCATCAATTTCAGAATCATCAGGATAAAAACCTAGATACTTCGTTAATTCTAAAAGAAATAGTAAATGAGCGTTAGATATTTGACTACTTTCATCTAACCACATAAAAGAGGTCTCTAAATAATTAAACAATGGTATATTTTGCTCTTCTTCTTTAAGTGCTTGAGATAAGATTTCGGCTAAAAACATTGCAATAGCACTTTTAACAATATTGGTATGCAAACTACTATATAGAAAGCTTGTTTTTAAATCTTTTATATACTGTAAAGACCTATTATCTTTATGGTCTGTTTCTAATTCTAATAAAGATAATGGTTGAAAATAGGCTATTTTCTTATTATTCTTTTTAGACTTTAAAACACCTTTTAAAATATAACTGACTATACCATGATTATAGGTATAACATTTTACTATTAAATCGTTGTCTTTAAATCTTATTTTAGAAAGAACTATGGCTTTTGTTTTGGTTTGCATTACCTAACCACCATTAATTTAAGCACCTTGGTTTCTAAAGTATCGAGATCGTTTAACATGACTAGATACACGCCAGAAGCCACAACATCTCCAGCTAGATTTTTACCATTCCATAATGCTGTACCGCCATCAATTTCAAGATTATAACCTTTAAACCTGCCGTTTGTATTAGACTCTGCTTCTGCTACAAGATTACCTTCAATATCTGTAATCTTAATATTAACGTTTTCTGAAATGTCTCTTATTTTAATTTTTTCTGAAACCATATCAAATGTAGGTCTAACTGGGTTTGGAAACACAAAAGCATCCTCTAAAGTAGTTTTTGGTTTTGACGCTTCTGACTTAAAAGATAATAGACCTTTTTCTGTAGCTATGTAAACAATACCATTTTCTTCATCCAATGCTACATCTAAAACATCATTACTTGGTAGTGGTGAGTTGTCTTTTGTAAAGTGATATATGGTTTGTTGACCATCTGATGAAAAATAATACAAACCTGTGTCTAATGTTGCTATCCATTTATTGTTAGAACCATCCACTTCAATATCTGTTACAAATTGCTGAAAAAGCAGCTCACTAGCTTCTCCATTATCTAAAACCACTATATTATCTACTTCTGGATTTTCTAAAAAGCTTTGTGTGTTGTAAACAACTCTTATCCCTTTATCCATACCAATCCATAATTGTCCATTTCTGTCTAATGCTAATGTTCTTATGTTTGGAGAAGGCATTCCTTCTTCTTCCTCACTTATATTAACTATTGTTGGATTATTACTGCTATTAGGTACACATGCTATTACACCATAGTGAGAACTACCAGAAAATATTGTTCCGTTATTATCAAAAACCATTGAAGAAAATCCTAAATTACTTGTTGCGGGATCTATTAGAGCTTGGTAGTTATAAGATGTCCATTGACCATTTTCTGATAGTTTATTAAGAGTTTCGTTAACACGTCCATTATAAACATAAAAATTACCTTGATCATCAAAAGCTGAATTTAAAATCAAATAAACCGAACCAAATAAAGGCACCAAACTACTATTACTTTGGTTAAACACATTAACTACTTCTTCATTTTGTATATTTATAATCCCTGAATAGTATGAACTTACATACACATTGCTACTATTAAATGGGTCTATTGTAAGATAGGATAAGTACCATGGATTTGTTACGTTTTGAGCTAAAGAATCATACGTTATATTTCGCCATTCATCATTTATAAAATGACTAATCCCTTCTCTTCTTACTCCTCCATTAAAATTATAAGATATTGAATAACCTCCATGTATTCCCCAGATTTGTCCTTCTTGATATTTTAATTTAAAAAATCTATTTCGTAATGGACTTTCTGGATGAATTTCTTCAAAATTTTCTGGATCAGAAAAACTGGTTTTTAAAATTCCAAAAGCTGGTTGTCCTGTATTTTCAATTCTATTTGTTCCAACAAACAATTCTTCTGATACAGATATACTTGTACTAAAATTTGGATTAAAATCTGTTGTTGTTGCTGCATTGACTAACTGATCAAAATTACTACTATATACATAAGATTGCTTAGTTATTGTAACTGACAAACGGTTGTCGTTACTTTTAAAACCAACTATATCTTGTGGGTAAGCAACTTTTTGGATTAAGTTACCATTAACAACTTCATAAACTCTTCTATTAGAATTAGCTACGTATAGTCTATCTTCAACATTTTGAACACCTAACCAATTTCCGTTATTTAAACTTTCCCATTCTTGATAATCAATTAAATTAGGATTATCTAAACTTGCTCTATACAATCTTTGCTCTGTTGCTGCATATATATAATTGTTAAACATTGTTGTCTGTCTAACTTTTAATTGTGAACCATTTGGACCTATGTAATATGTATCTCCAAATTCTAAAGCATTAATGTTATATACTGATATACCATAATCTGTTGAGATATAAACCAAATCTTGATTTCTAAAAAATTGATTTATACCTTTATTATTTGGCGGAATTGTTGGTTTATCTAAAATATCAACTACCGTTAAAAACGTTCTATTTACTTGATCATAAATTTGCATTAGGCCATTTTCAAACCCTAATAACAGTAAATCTTGGTCTTCTATATATAAGATAGCACTTATAGTCTCTCCTGACAAACCATTAATAGTAGAAAGTTTTTCTATTTGATAGGTATTAATATCATATGTAAAAATAGTGTTTTCTGCAGCTACATATAATTTGTCTAAACCTGGTGACACATCTTTAATTTCCAGATAAGAATAATGTTCTGACCAAGCATCTTCAAAGTTTTGACAGTAACTTATTTTTATAAAAAAAAATAAAAAAATAAATATCAGTGGTTTAATGTACCGCATTAAAACAAAGTTTGGGTTGCTAGAATAAAACCCAAAAGTACTATATTTTATTGTATTTTAGACCTCAATAATTTTAGTCTTGTGTTATTTAGTAGCCCTATATTTTTATTTCTATTTCTTCCTTTTTCTTTAGCTCTATATTATTTAGCACCAAAGAAAATGAAAAACATCATTCTTTTGGTTTTAAGTTTAGGGTTTTATACTTGGGGAGAAAAACAGATGGTTATTTTGATACTATTATCTTCATTAGTTGATTATAGTTCTGGATTAATCATTAATTCAGGGAAAAAAAAGATAGGCTTAATATTATCTATAGTATTTAATCTAAGCATTTTAATCTACTTTAAATACTCTAACTTTATTATTTCTAATATTAATAATAACTTAATTACAAATGTTGTTTTACCTATAGGAATCAGTTTTTATACATTCCAAACAATGTCTTATACTATAGATGTTTACAGAGGTAACATAAAAGCTAATAAAAACTTTATTGACTTTACGATGTATGTTACTTTGTTTCCTCAATTAATTGCAGGACCAATTGTTAGATACTCTCAAGTTCAAAAACAATTAAAAGACAGAATAACAAACATAAAACAGTTTACTACTGGTATAGAGAGGTTTATTATTGGTTTAGCAAAAAAAATGCTAATTGCTAATAATTGTGCTTTTTTTGCAGACGCAGCATTTAGTCTATCCCAAAATCAATCTTCTGCATTAATTGCTTGGATAGGTATTGTAGCTTATACTTTACAAATATTTTTTGATTTTTCAGGATATTCTGATATGGCTATAGGTTTAGGTAAAATGTTTGGCTTTAATTTTCCTGAAAATTTTAATTATCCATACATCTCTAAATCTATAAAAGAATTTTGGCGACGTTGGCACATAACTTTATCACAATGGTTTAGAGATTATTTATACATCCCTTTAGGCGGAAATAGAAAAGGAAACCATAGAACATATATAAATTTAATCATAGTTTTTTTCTTAACAGGCTTATGGCATGGTGCCAATTGGACATTTATAGTTTGGGGATTGTTTCATGGTTTATTTTTAATTATTGAGAGAATTGGTTTTGAATCTTTTTTAAAAAAACAAAGTACTTGGATTGCTCATTTTTACACACTACTTATAGTTATTGTTGGATGGGTAATTTTTAGAAGTGAAAATCTAAATCAAGCAATTAATTACACATATACCTTATTTGATTTTAAAGCACCTTTAAATACTGGCTTTTTAAACTTTTACTTAACCAAAGAAGTTATTACAGCATTAATAATAGGGATAATATTATCTACACCTGTTTATCAAAAAGTAAAATTATATTTTAATAATTTAAAAGACAACAACAGCATTTACAATCTAAGTGTTTTATGCTATAATGCAGGGTTAATTTTCTTATTTGTTCTCTGTTTTTATTATATAGCTACAGAAGCTTACAACCCATTTATCTATTTTAGATTTTAAAATGAATAATATCTATAACATAAAAAACAAACTTTTTATAGCAGTGTTTTTACTGTTATTAATTGTACCTAATTTAGTTTTAATTTTTGGAGTGGAATCTAAAATTGGTGATAACGAAAATTTAAAATTTAAAAAATTTCCTAAAATTGATATAAAAAAACCTACACAAAGCCTATCAAGTTTTAAAAGTTATTATTTGGGCAATTTTGGTCTTAAAAAAACAACTGTTAATCAATACATCAATTTTAAAGAAACTGTTTTAAAAGAAGAACCTTTACCAAATTATAATTTAACAGGAAAAGATGGTTGGTATTTTTTGGGCAATCATTATAATAATGTTTTTTATGATTCCTTTGGGATGACTGGTGACAATAAAACAAAAGAAATTATTAATTACTTAAACAGAATCAATCAATATCTAAATTCAAAAAACATAAAATTCTATGTTATATTTCCGCCTAATAAACATAGTATTTATTCTGAGTATTTACCATTTCAATTAGAGAAAAAAGAAACTCTTTATAATCACTTAAAAAGAGAGTTAGAAAAAAACTCAACAGCTCAATTAATAGATTTACATTCTGTTTTACTAAAAGAAAAAAAAGAAAACCAATTATATTACAAAACAGATTCTCATTGGAATGATTTAGGGGCTTTTATAGCTTATCAACACATTATAGATTATATCAAAAAAGATATATCCATTCAAAAACTAGAACTTAAGGATTATAAAGTTTCTACAGATTTCAAAGTTTTAGGAGACAATACTCAAATGGTAAACATTAAAGAAAAAACAGAAGTTATAAATTTCGAAAAAAAGACACCTTCCAAAATAGAAGTTTTATCAGATGACCAGAAATTTCTTCATTTTAAAAATGAAAGTAAAGATTATAAGTTAATACTTTATAGAGATTCTTTTTCTAATGCTCTAATACCTTTTTTTAACGAAACCTTTGAAGATGCTATATACATAAGAAACTTTAAAATCAATAAAAAAGACATTGAAAATAATAACCCTGATATTGTTATTTTAGAATTGGTTGAAAGAAATATAAATTACCTTAGTAAAGCTGACTTAAAATAAAAAAACCGCCTTATAGGCGGTTTTTATTTATTAGTTATGTAGTATTTAATTTACACCAATCCTTGTGCTAACATGGCATCTGCTACCTTAACAAATCCAGCAATATTAGCTCCTTTAACGTAGTCTACGGTACCATCATCATTTTTACCATATTCTACACAAGATGCATGAATATCATCCATAATTTGGTTTAATTTAGCATCTACCTCTTCTCTAGTCCAATTGTATCTTAAAGAGTTTTGACTCATTTCTAAACCTGAAGTTGCTACTCCACCAGCGTTAGACGCTTTACCAGGAGAGAATAATACTTTAGCTTTTTGTAATACCTCTATAGCTTCTGGAGTAGTAGGCATATTTGCACCTTCTGCAACTGCTATTACATTGTTATTTACTAAAGCTTCAGCTTCTTCTTTATTTAACTCGTTTTGTGTAGCACATGGCATAGCCACATCACAGTTTACAGACCATGGTCTTTCTCCTTCATGGAAGGTAGCAGATGGATACTTTTCTGTATACTCGTGGATACGTCCACGTTTAACATTTTTAAGCTCCATAATAAATGCTAATTTTTCTTCATTTATACCATCTTTATCATGGATATATCCAGAAGAATCAGACATTGTTACTACTTTACCTCCTAATTGCGTTGCTTTTTCGCAAGCATATTGAGCAACGTTACCAGATCCAGAAATAACAACTGTTTTAGCTTCAAAAGAATCGTTTTTAGTTGCTAGCATATTTTTTGCAAAATATACACAACCATAACCTGTTGCTTCTGGTCTAATTAATGATCCTCCGTATGATAATCCTTTACCAGTTAATACTCCTGTAAATTCGTTTTTTAATCTTTTATATTGACCAAACATATAACCTATTTCTCTTCCTCCAACACCAATATCACCTGCAGGAACATCTGTATTTGGTCCAATATGTCTATATAATTCAGTCATAAAAGACTGGCAAAAACGCATTACTTCGTTATCACTTTTACCTTTTGGATTAAAGTCGCTTCCTCCTTTTCCTCCGCCCATTGGTAAAGTAGTTAAAGAGTTTTTAAAAACTTGTTCAAAACCTAAAAACTTTAAAATACTTAAGTTTACAGAAGGGTGAAAACGTAAACCACCTTTATATGGACCTATTGCCGAGTTAAACTCTACACGGTAACCTCTATTTACTTGTGGCTGTCCTTTATCATCAACCCATGGAACTCTAAAGATTATTGTACGCTCTGGCTCTACCATACGCTCTAACAATAACTTATCTTGATACTTTGGGTTGTCTTCTATAAACGGAATTACAGTCTCTGCAACTTCGTGTACAGCTTGTAAAAATTCTGGTTCATGACCATTATTTGCTTTTACTTGATCTAAAAATGCTTCTATTTTTTGTTTCATTGTTACAATAAAATTATGACTCTTTTATTTTAAGTGCCAAATTGCACTGCAAATATACATTATCTTTAAGTATTTACGTCACATTTTTAAAATTTCGCAAACGTTTTAGTAAGTTTCTTATTTTAAGAAATAATTATATTTAGTTCATTTTATCCTTATTATTTGTATGTTAATCGTGATTTCATATATTTGTTGGATATTTAGCCTCTAAAATAAAAGCCTTATTATGCTTAACCATAAACAATTAACACTGTTTTTATTAGTTATCTTAACTAGTACTACCGCATTTTCTCAGTTAGGCTTCTCACACGAAATTGGTGTCATTACTGGTCCTGTTGCCTTTAAATCTGATTTTGGAGAACGTTTAGATCCCGAAACTAACACTGGCAACTCTGGTATTGGAATTGGATTAGTACACTATATAAACTTTGCTTATCGTGCAGATTGTAACTGTTACACTACAGACAATTTTTTTAATGATCACTTTAAACTTAGAACAGAAATTTCTTGGAATAAAACTAAATTAAATCATTTAGGTGAATGGGTACAACCTTACAGAAATAGTGTTGAAGCTCAAAAACTTAGAGCTCATACTGGTGAGGCAAATAACTTAGATATTGGTATGCAATTAGAATACTTTCCTTTAAGTATTCGTTCTTTTCAAGCTTTTGGTTATAAGTTTGCTCCTTTTGTAAGTCTTGGCGCTCATTACGTATCTTATAACCCTAAAGTATATACAAATTACGGGGACCAAAGTGTAACCAATATGAATAACTTTTATTCCCCTTGGTACGCTACTAACCCTAATTTAGACGCAGATTTCCCTAAACCAGTAGATCCTTCTTCTGGTAGCACGTGGTCTGTTGTATCTAGTATTGGTGTAAGATATAAACTAACTATGGTTTCTGATTTAATGTTAGACCTTCGTGGTCAATACTATTTTAACGATTGGATTGATGGTTTAAATCACGACCTAAACTCTAACAAGTATAACGATTGGTTAGTATGGTTAAACTTTGGTTATATCTACTATTTAGATTAAAAAACAAACAAAATATATCATAAAAAAAGCCAACTAATTAAGTTGGCTTTTTTTATAACGATAATTACTCTTATCCTATAGCTTGTTTTAAATCGTTTATTAAGTCTTCTTCATCTTCAATACCTACGCTTAACCTGATTAAAGAGTCTACTACTCCTGTTTTTTCGCGCTCTTCTTTTGGTATACTTGCATGTGTCATACTTGCTGGATGACCACATAAAGATTCTACACCACCTAAGGATTCTGCTAACGTAAATACTTTAAGATTCTCAACAATTTTAATAGCTTCATTGTAGTCGTTTCCTTTAGTAACAAAACTTATCATACCTCCAAAATCTTTCATTTGCGCTTTTGCAATTTCATGGTTTGGATGACTTTCAAAACCTGGCCAATATACCTTTTCAATTTTTGGATGAGATGCTAAATATTCTGCAACAGCTCTTCCGTTTTCACAGTGACGTTGCATTCTTACGTGTAACGTTTTAATTCCGCGAAGCGCTAAAAAGGAATCTTGTGGTCCACAAACGGCTCCACTTGCATTTTGTATAAAAAATAATTTATCTGCTAACTCTTTATCTTTTACAATAAGTGCTCCCATAACTAAATCGCTATGTCCACCTATATATTTTGTTGCAGAGTGCATTACCAAATCAGCCCCAAGATCTAAAGGTTGTTGTAAATATGGCGTAGCAAATGTATTATCTACTGCTAAAAGTATATTGTGTTTTTTTGCAATCTCTGCAGTTGCTTTAATATCTATAATATTCATCATTGGGTTAGTTGGCGTTTCTACCCAAATAATTTTTGTGTTTTCTGTAATATAATGCTCTATATTACTTGCGTTTTGCATACCAATAAAATTGAATTTAATTCCAAAATTCTTAAATATACTGGTAAATAATCTATACGTTCCGCCGTATAAATCGTTTGTACTTATTACTTCATCACCTGGCTTTAAAAGTTTCATTACCGCGTCTATAGCAGCAAGACCAGATCCAAAAGCTAATCCGTACTCACCATTCTCTATACTAGCAAAAGCGTTTTCTAAAGCTTGGCGTGTTGGGTTGTGTGTCCTTGAGTACTCAAACCCTTTATGTCCACCAGGTGTAGATTGTGCGTATGTTGAAGTCTGATAAATTGGAGGCATTACAGCACCATAAGCTGGGTCATGTTTTTGTCCACCATGTATCGTTTTTGTGTTAAATTTCATGTTTATTTAGTTTTTAAAGTTGAAATAATCATCTAAAAATTTATAATTCTTATTTTTGAATGCAAAGCAGATGTTTTTCAACTTAATTTGTAATTATTGCAACAAAAATAACGTTTAATTCGTTGTATTCAAACTTCATTATTAGCTTTAGTTTATGTTTAACAGTATAAATAATTTCAAGACTTTTTATCTACTTTTTTTGTGTTTTATAGGCTTTTTTTCTTGTGAAGAAGAAAAGATATTATCGTTTTCAGAAATTCATATTTCTAAAGAAAAAGAAACTTTTGTAGACATTGTTATGCCTAAAGCAAAAGGAAACTCTAATGTTGCTAAAAACATAAATACATCACTTAATAATTTTGCTTGTGATATTTTAAATGTAGATAGTGCTAAAGAAAAAAAATTAACTATAGACCAAAGCATTACAGCTTTTAATGCCTCTTACATAGGCTTTACAACACTTTTTACTGAAGATGTAGCTAAAGACTTCCCTAAATGGGAAGCGTTTATTGATGGAGAAATTTCTTTTCAAAACGAATTTATTATCTGCATTGCCATGAATGGAAATGTACAAACCGGAGAAGCTAACAGCAACTTGATTTTTAAGTTTTTTAATTTTGATCCAGCAACTGGAAAAGAATTAAAAACCAAAGATTTAATTAACGATTTAAATGGGTTTAAAGCATTAGTTAAAAAATATTATGATAAAGAGTTAATGACCGTTCACAACGGTTTACAATCTCAAAATTTAGATTTTAAGCTACCTAAAACTATCGGGTTTAATGAAGAAGGTATTATTATCTTTTACAACAATTTTGAATTTGGCGCACTAAGTAAAGAGCCTGTTGAGTTTACAATACCATACGTTGTAGCAAATTCTTATTTAAAATTTTAAATACAGCGCTTTAAAGCCAAAACATAACCTAAATGGATTCCTTCATGAAAATTGTTAAATGCAATAGCCTCATCTACATTGGTTAAAGTACTTTTAGTAGTTACTGTATATTCATGATAGGTTTGAAAAATTCTGTTTTCATAATCTTCCTTTGTTTTTTCGATAGTACTAAACAATAAACCTTTAATTAAATCTACTTCTGCTTGGGTTACATCACGTTCTACCTTTGTTCCTTTTCGATACGTTTCAACCAACTCATCACTTATAATCATAGGTATTGCAGATAAATTGTAGACTAATAATTGTTGGGTTACAATAGTATGAGCTACATTCCAAATAATATTATTATTAAAGCCTTCAGGAACTTTATTAAGTTGTTCTAAAGTTAAATTTTCAAGTAAATCTTTTAAAAATTTTCTACTTTTTAAAGTGGTATCAAATGCAAAATCCATAGTATTTCAATTTTCAATAAAATTAAATATTTATGCTATTTAAAACTAATTTCACTTCAATTTTTAAAAAAAATGTTGTGTATTGTGCTTTCGCAGAATTTTTGCCAGAAAAAGCATTAAACTTTTGCAAAAAAAATCGAAATTTGCCAAAAATGTAACATCATGAAAAACGTTTACTTCCTTAAAACTTGTAACACATGCACAAGAATTATTAACGAGTTGAATTTAAGTGACGACTTTAAATTTCAGGAAATAAAAAGTGAACCATTAACAGCAAAACAAGTTGATGAGTTAGCAAAATTAGCAGGAAGTTACGAAGCTTTGTTTAGTAAGCGTGCTAAGTTATACAAAGACATGGGTTTAAAGGACCAAAATCTAACCGAAAAAGATTTTAAACATTATTTACTTGAACACTATACTTTTTTAAGCCGACCAGTTATTGTAATTAACGACAAAATTTTTGTTGGTAGTAGTAAAAAAACTATAGAAGCAGCCAAAGAAGCACTAAATGAATAAACTAAGAATATTTGCTTTAATTGCTGCGTTTATAGTACAATTATTGTATGGATTAACCTTTACTTTTGCAAAAGACGTAATGGCTAACGGTTACATAAAGCCGTTTGGTTTTATTGCATTACGCGTTGGTGGAGCAGCTATTCTATTTTGGGTTGTCAGCCTTTTTGCTCCAAAAGAAAAAATAGAACCTAAAGATTTTAAAACTTTTTTTCTTGCATCCATATTTGGAGTTGTTGTTAATATGCTATTTTTCTTTAAAGGGCTAGAACTTACAACACCCATACACGCATCGGTAATAATGATTACCAGTCCTATTATCGTATTAATACTATCTTCTTTTTACCTAAATGAAAAGATAACAAAACTTAAAGTTTTAGGTGTTATTTTTGGATTTACTGGTGCTGCGATATTAACAGTTTATGGTAAATCACCAAATCCAGGAGACAATGTGTTATTAGGAAATATTATGGTGCTAATTAATGCGTTATCTTACAGTATATATATTATAATAATAAAGCGTTTAACAGAAAAATACCATCCGTTTACATTTATTAAATGGTTGTTTTTGTTTGGTTTTTTTATGGTATTACCGTTTGGATATTCAGATTTAACTTTGGTAGATACCTCTACGTTTACACCTTACATTTGGTTTTCGGTAATTTTTGTAGTTGTAGGTGCTACATTTGGAACATACCTATTAAATCCATTAGCGTTAAGACATTTGCGCGCATCTACAGTAACCGTATTTATTTACTTGCAACCTTTAATTGCTGGTATTTTTGCAATTATTATGGGAAGCGATGCAGTTACAGTCGTTAAGATTTTAGCATCTGCTTTAATCTTTTTAGGTGTGTATTTAGTTACCAAAAAACCTAAACTACAAGCTTAGGTTTTTTGGTGTTCTGTTATGTTTTCTGGAGTCTTCTTTTGTTAAGATTTTAAAATCTACAGTTTTAGGGAAACTTTTTGTTAACTCTAATAAATCGTCCGGTAGATTAGTTAATTTTCTAGAGTTTAAGTCTATCCAAGCTCCAAAAATTTCACAAAAAGCAAGATTTTCACCTTTATGATTGTAAAAATTATGATCAAATTTAAAGAACATTCCGTCTTCGCTTAGACCAGAAACTTCAAGAGTTACTGTTACTGGATAACCTAAAAAGGTTTCTTTAAAATAATGTACATGCTCATGAAAAACCACAGGACCAAGACCTTCTTTTACCAATTCTGATAAAGAAAAACCGTGTTCATGTAAAAACGCTGTACGTGTATGACTCATAAAATTTATATATGCAGAGTTAGCTAAATGTCTGTTAGCATCAATATCACTCCACCTAATTTCAAACTGTTTTTTGTACATCTTTAAAAATTTAAAACTTCAAAACTACAATTATTTACTGTGCGTGCATAATAAATAATCTAAATAAGCTGTTAAAATTGTATTTCTTAGGCGTTAACATTTTACTTACCTTTGCGCTTAATAAATTCATTTTGTTTATGATATATTCAATGACAGGTTACGGTAAATCTGTACTACAGTTGCCAACAAAAAAAATTACAATCGAGCTAAAATCTCTTAACAGCAAAAACCTAGATTTGAATGCGCGCATGCCTTCTATTTACAGAGAAAAAGAGCTTGAAATTAGAAAGCAAATTGCTAATCAATTAGTGCGTGGTAAGGTAGATTTTTCTATTTATGT
Organism: Mesoflavibacter zeaxanthinifaciens subsp. sabulilitoris; assembly: GCF_014191595.1. NCBI lineage: Bacteria > Pseudomonadati > Bacteroidota > Flavobacteriia > Flavobacteriales > Flavobacteriaceae > Mesoflavibacter > Mesoflavibacter zeaxanthinifaciens. The sequence continues at coordinate 281,516 of NZ_JACHWV010000005.1, forward strand.
AGAAACTACTGCAGACGATACATCTACGCAAATTAACACGCCAGTTGTTAAACAATACATGCAACAATTAAAAGATGTTGTTGATGGTGATGATACCGAATTACTAAAAATGGCGGTTCGTTTTCCTGATGCCTTAAATACGGTTAGAGAAGAAATTGACGAAAACGAATGGACGCAAATACAAACCGAAATAACCCATGCTATTAACGCTTTAAACCAACACCGTTTAGACGAAGGAAAAGTGTTAGAAGCAGATTTTAATGCACGTATAAAAAATATTGCAGACTTGTTAGATCATGTAATAGCTATAGATCCAGAACGTATTGAAGGTGTTAGAGAACGATTAAAAAAAGGCGTTGAAGAACTTAAAGAAAAGTACGACGAAAATCGTTTTGAACAAGAATTAGTTTACTACATAGAAAAGTTTGATATTACTGAAGAAAAAGTACGCTTAAACAATCACTTAAACTACTTTACAGAAAGTATTAATAGCTCAGATAGCAACGGTAAAAAATTAGGATTTATAAGCCAAGAAATTGGTAGAGAAATAAACACTATTGGTTCTAAAAGCAACTACGCACCAATGCAACAATTGGTCGTACAAATGAAAGACGAACTTGAAAAAATTAAAGAACAATTACTTAACGTTCTTTAAAATAAAAGCATAATCTATTGGACAAAGACAACACAAAACAAGGTAAATTAATTGTTTTTTCTGCACCATCTGGCTCAGGTAAAACAACCATTGTAAGACATTTACTTAAAGACGATAATTTAAATTTAGCCTTCTCAATTTCTGCTACATCAAGAGAAAAACGTGGAACAGAAGAGCATGGTAAAGACTACTACTTTTTATCTTTAAAAGACTTTAAACAACATATAAAAGACGACAATTTTTTAGAATGGGAAGAAGTTTATCGCGATAATTTTTATGGAACTTTAAAAAGTGAAGTCGAGCGACTTTGGGCATTAGGCAAAAACGTTATTTTTGATATAGACGTATCTGGCGGATTGCGTATTAAAAGAAAATTCCCAGAACAAACACTTGCTGTTTTTGTAAAACCACCAAGTATAGACGAGCTTAAAATACGACTTAAAAAACGTAAAACAGAAAGCGAAGACAAGATAAATATGCGTATTGCTAAAGCCAGCGCAGAGCTTGCAACAGCACCACTTTTTGACATTATAATAGAAAACGACAACCTAGATAAAGCATTAGCAGAAGCAGAAAATTTAGTTGGTACTTTTGTAAAATCATAAAAAATAATTTATAAAACTGAGCGTAGTAAATTGTCTCTTTTTTAACTAAACTATGAAAATAGGTTTATACTTTGGATCCTTTAACCCAATACACATTGGGCATTTAATTATAGCCAACCAATTGGTAGAAAACAGCGATTTAGACCAAATCTGGTTTGTAGTAACACCACACAATCCATTTAAAAAGAAAAGCACGCTATTGGACAATTACCAGCGTTTAGAAATGGTTTATCTAGCAACGAAAGACTATGATACGTTAAAAGAAAGTGATATCGAGTTTAACTTACCGCAACCCAATTACACTGTTAATACTTTAGTCCATTTAACCGAAAAATATCCTAAACACGATTTTGCCTTAATCATGGGCGAGGATAATTTAAAAAGCTTCCATAAGTGGAAAAACTATCAAACCATTTTAGAGTATCACTCCATTTATGTGTACCCACGTATTAGCGAAGGTAAAATAGACACACAGTTTAATAATCACCCAAAAATAACACGTGTAGATGCACCAATTATAGAAATATCTTCTACTATGGTTAGAAAAGCAATAAAAGAAGGCAAAAACGTTAAACCTTTACTACCAGAAAACGTTTGGGCTTATTTAGATGAAATGAATTTTTATAAGTAGAATGAAGCATCGCTTGGCTTTATTAAATTTTTCTGCTAACTTCGTTTAACTACCGATAATGCAAAATTGGAAACTCGCTTTATCTTTACATTGTGGGTAATTAATTTGACTCTAGTTTAGCAAAACCAACTGTCTTACGATAAATATCAGGTGATACTCCTACCTTCTTTTTAAAAAAACGACTGAAATAGAATTCATCGTCGTAACCTAAAAAAGCAGCAATTTGTTTCACTGGTTTAGAAGTTAGATAAAGTTCTCGTTTCGCCTCAATAATAATCCTATTTGAAATTAAGGATGAAGTCGTTTGATTGAGATATTTCTTGACGATACCGGCTAAAGTTTTAGGACTTACACTTAGTTCATCTGCGTATTCTTGGGGAGAATGGAGTTTGCAATAATTACTCTCTATTGCATCGACTAAATTTTGTAAAATTTCTGTTTTTGAATCTGAAGTTCTGGGAGTAAATTGTTGATCAAATTGTTTCTTTTGTCTGACCGCTTCTATTAAAAACACTTTTAAAAATGCCACAAGAACTTCATGCTGAGCGATTGAGTCTTTGTCCATCTCTTTCGAAATTTGATCAATCAAATTAAGAAATAGGCTTTGCTCGTTTACAGTAAAATAGGGTAAACCATGGAAATTATTAAAAAGGAATCCCTCGGTCTCTATTTCGTTTTGATGTCTATATGTACAAAAAAAATCGGGATGAAAATTCAATAAATAACCCTGACACTTTTCTTCAGAACGTATCATGAAAGGTTGATACGGAGCCAAACAAATCATTTGATCTCCTTGCAATTCAAAACTTTGAAAATCAACGCTTAGTTCATAGCTAGTTCCATATAACAAAACGATAGAATAATAATTTCTTCTTTGTAAATGATCAAACTGGCTTAGGTCGTTCAACTCTTCTAATCTAAACGCAAGTTCTCCGTTTTGTTTGTCTATAATTATTTTTGCCATACTAAATTTATTTTTTAGCTCATTCAAATTTAAAAAAAGGAGTGCTTTTGGCACTCCTTTCTTAAATCAAATATTTATTTTGAAGCTAGAATGTTAATTTTTTGAATTGCTGAAGCATCAAAGTCTTCTAAAATTACAGGTGCATTCTCCATCAACGCTGCTGCTACTTTCCCTGTCAAATGAGCATCTCTGCCAGCGTCATCTGCAAACGTATCGAAAATGGCATAGGTTTCTTCATTGATTTTAAAAGCATACCATGATAAAGTTGCAGGCTCAGAACTTACCAATGACTTGCCTGCTTGTAAGAAATCCTCCACTTCAGATGTCTTTCCTTCTTTGGCTTTCATAATCACCAACAATCCCTTATTCTGATCACCCACTTTATGATTACTTGCTTGAACATCAACAGTCTTAATGTCTCTACTAGGATCAAAACCTTCTAAAAGATCTCCAGCATTGGCCAATAAGGCTTTTGCCACTTCTCCTTTTAAGTGTGCCTGTCTGCCTTCTTCAGTTTCAAATGTGTCATAAATTCCGAAAGTTTGTTCATCTATTTGAAATGCAAACCAAGATTCAGTTTTTGGTTCTGCATTTACCAATGATAAACCACCTAGTAGAAACTCTTTCACTTCTTGCTCCTTACCTTCTTTCGCTTTCATGATTACTAATAATCCGATGTTTTCATTTTTTGTGTTGTCCATAATATTACTTTTTTTAGATTGAGAAAATGTTTGAATTGTTATCCCTAGAATGAGAACTAGGCTACTTAATTTGATTAAACTTTTAAATTTCATTATGACTTATTTTTGTTACACTACAAATGTAAAACTAAATAAGGGGTCTTGGAATGGAGATAAGAGACTTAAGCATGGACAATTTTCCAGTGACAATGAAGAATGTAAAAAAGCTCATAATCGAGTAGACGGCTCCGTTAGTAAGAAAATAATTAACTTTACCAACAAACTAGTACTAAGCCGACAAATCCGCGTCTCTTACGCCGCCAAATGGATATAAACGAGACTGTTGCGAGTAATTTAAATGAACATCGAAAATTCAATAATATTAGAAATTTTTAAAGGCATTTCTTTTTCAAAAAAAGAAATGAATCTTATTGAAAGTAAACTTAAAAAACTCAAGTTAAATAAAGGGACTACAATATTAAAAGCAGATGACAAAGTGAACAATCAATATTATGTTTACAATGGATGTTTAAGAACTTACTTTATTGACAAATCTGGTAAAGAACATACTTTGCAATTTGCCATTAATGATTGGTGGATAAGCGATTACACGGCTTTCTTCACGACATCCAAAGCGATTATGTATATTGAAACTATTCAGGAAGCAACTTTATATGAAATTTCCAAAAAAAGTATGGAAGAATTATTTGTAGATATTCCACAATTAGAAACTTTTTTCAGAAAAAAAATGGAAAGAGCTTTTGCTAGCTTTCAAAAAAGAATATTAGCAAGTTTAGCCCAATCAGCTAAAGAAAGATACGTTTCTTTTATTAGCACTTACCCAAAAATTGAACAGACTGTAAAAAATTACCATATAGCTTCTTATCTAGGAATTACTACCGAAAGCTTAAGTAGAATTAGAAAAGAAATATCTGATAATTGATTTTATTACCATACATCAATTTTCAGTACTTAATTTGACAGTAATTTTGTCTCTAATCAAAAGAATAACAACAATTATAATCGCTTTAGCTTTATTTTCCTTTTGTGGTAAAAACCCAAAAGAAATTAATTCTAATGAAAAAAAAATTAAGTATTAACACAAAAAAAAAGCAAAACAATGAAAAAAGTATTATTTGTATTAACTAATCACGAAGATTTAGGAGATACTGGAATGAAAACTGGTTTTTGGATTGAAGAATTTGCAGCACCTTATTACTTATTAAAAGATAAAGGAATTGAAATTACTTTGGCATCTCCAAAAGGTGGACAACCTCCAATTGACCCAAAAAGTAATGAACCAGATTTCCAAACTCCAGCAACCATAAGATTTAATGATGATAAAGAAACTCAAGAGATCTTATCTAAAACAATAAAATTGGAAACTGTAAATCAAGCAGATTTTGACGCAGTATTTTATCCTGGTGGACACGGTGTTGTATGGGATTTAGCTGAAGATGAAAACTCAATTGCTTTAATAGAAGATTTTTATAACAACAATAAACCTGTTGCTGCTGTATGTCACGCTCCTGCAATTTTTAAAAACACAAAAAATACGGATGGGACATCGTTGGTTAATGGAAAAAAAGTAACTGGATTTACAAACGGAGAAGAAGAAGCTGTTCAACTAACTTCTGTTGTTCCATTTTTGGTTGAAGAAATGTTAAAGAGTAATGGTGGAATTTACACTAAAAAAGCAGACTGGAGTCCTTATGCGGTCGAAGATGGTTTGTTAATAACTGGACAAAATCCTGCATCTTCGGAACTAGTTGCCGAACTGTTACTAGAAAAGTTAAAGTAAAAACTACTCACAACAACGTGTAAAAGTAATAGCGACTTAGTTTTTTAATTCAAGTCGCTATTCTTTTTTATTTTGTAAATTACTTTCCGAAAGTGATTGCAAATATTTCGCTACTACTCATACACAAACCGTTAAACGAAACTTCCCAAAACATTTACAATTTCCTTAACCCTATTTTTTTAGTAAAAGCTTTAATTTTAGAGTAAACCAAAAATTAAATTATTTTATGAAGAGAAAAGCAACAGCCATTTGGCAAGGTACAGGTAAAGACGGTAAAGGTATTTTAAATGGACCAAGTGGCGTTTTAGACAATACACCTTATAATTTTAAAGCTCGTTTTGAAAACGAAGACGGTAAAGCTGGTACAAATCCAGAAGAGCTAATTGCAGCTGCACATGCTGGTTGTTTTGCTATGGCACTTAGTTTTGCCATACAAGACGCTGGTTTTGAAGCTAACAAATTAGACGTAGATGCTACAATTACTGTAGAGCAGCAAGATGGCGGTTTTGCCTTTACACATATACAATTGGACCTAACAGGTAAAGTAGATGGAATGGACGAAGCTAAATTTAAAGAACTTGCAGAAGGCGCTAAAAAAGGTTGCCCAGTAAGTAAAGCTTTAAGCAGTGTAGATATTAGCCTAAATATCACTTTTGAAAGTTAAGATTAAATGTTTATCACATAAAAAAAGCCAACCTTTTAGGGTTGGCTTTTTTAGTATTTAAAATATACAATTATCTTTCTGTTTCAGGATTATCTACATTACAGTCTGACAATAATGCTTCAACATACATTGCCCAATTATTACCGTCAAAGTCTGTACCTTCTGCCCAAGCAGTTTCTCCGCCTGTTGGCCCATTAACTTCTGCATGTGCTGCAAAACAATAATTTTCAGTTAACGCAGCTGAATCTATGTAGTACGTTACTACATCTACATCTGGGTTATGATTTGTAGAATGCTCAAAATGACCAATTTTTGGATTTCCAGATCCTGTTGTTGGTATTGTTTGATCTGCACAATTACCAATACTTAAATGCGTAGCTTGAATTGACCAATCTGCATTTGTAGTATAAGTGATAATTAAATCTACACCATCAAAATCTACAGAAACAGTTCCTGCAATATGATTTTGACCAGCTATTAGATTAGTTGTCATACATGGTTCATCATAAGACATACGTTGGTTAGCTGTGTTTCCATTTGCTGTTGTTACTCTAAAATTTGGGTCTACATTTGTTACAGTGTTGTTATCCACAAAAGTCTCTTCATTTTCACAACTTGTTGTAAATAACACAGCTATTAAAGCTAAGGTGATTAGGGGAATTTTTTTCATAAAAAATAAATTAAGTAGGTTATTGATTGACGAATGTATTTTTAATTCGACAAAAAACATAATTTATTCGACTAAAAGCGTTTAATTTTATGATTATGAGGAAATTAGCTACAAAAAAATTAAAAAAACCGCTTAAAATTAACTTCAAGCGGTCTTAAACTAACTAAACTAATTCTCAAAAATTACTCACTAACTAGGGTTTATTTTTCTCTAGTATTTTCTCTAGGGTTATCTTTTTTTCTGGTGTGTTGTTTACGTTTTTTCTCTCCAGATGTTTTACTTCTGTCTGTTGTTTGTCCAACTTTTAAATATTGTATATAACCTCTTCCTGTAAACTCATAAACCGTACCAGAACTTGGGTGATATAATTCTACTCTTTGATCATTTACAATACTTAACTCAAAAAACTCATTATCAAAATAATCATAATCTAAGGTTAGTGTTTTTAGGTACATATTACCGTTAACATCATTAACACCATACAATCCAGAATAATCCCAATATATATTGTTTGGATTTGTTCCTTCAGGATCTTGAGAGCTTCTAAAGTTGTTATCATTTCCGCCAGATAAAAACTGAAGGAAGTTTTCGTTATCAAATTCGTTTAAAGCACCAAAGTTACTTGTGTATGTTTTTTCCCAAGCTTCATATTCTTGTAAAAAGTATTGTATGTTGTCATAAAACACATAATCGTAATCAAAATTTGAACGTTGATAACCATGTAAAAAATATGACGTATCATTAAATGGATTATACAATTCAATAGTATTATAGTCTATTTGGTATACATCAAAACTATCATAACCATCAATATCATGATCTATATCCAAAATCATATCGTAAGCATTATAGTAGCCTATTTGTATACCATAACCGTTACCTTGACTACCAATACCAACTAAATTATTATTAGCAAATAAGTTTCCGTTTCTAAAAGATACAGTAAAAGCCATTTGTAAAAAAGGTGTCTCACCATAACCAATAGTTTCATTTATATCTACGTACCACAACTCGTAAGAGTTTAGTAATTGATTAACTGTTATTGGTTCTTGATAATTATCATAAGCATAATCATCTACGATAACTTCTGTATAACACGATGTAAATAATAATGCTATTAAAGCAAAGCCTGAAAGTAATTTAATCGTCTTCATAATGTGTCGTTTTAAGGATTGATATAAATTGATTTTCAAAAGGCGTGCCAAAAATTAAAAGTGATTGATTTTCAATATGAATTGAAGTCTTTAATTTTACGTATTTTTGACCTAGAATTTAAACGAAATTATGAGTCAACCATTAAAATATGCTGTTTTTGGATCAGGAAGCTGGGCAACCGCTATTGTAAAAATGCTTTGTGAAAACTTAGAAGAAGTTGGTTGGTACATGCGCAGTGTTTATACCAAAGAACATATTCTTAGAGAACAACATAACCCGAATTATTTAAGTTCTGTCGAGTTTCATTTAGAACAATTAAAACTTAGCAATGATATTAATGAAATTGCTAACTATGCAGATGTTTTAATTTTTGTAATTCCTTCGGCATTTATTCATTCTGAATTAAAAAAACTAAATGCAGATATTACTGATAAAATTGTAGTCTCGGCAGTAAAAGGAATTATACCAGAAACTGGTTTATTGGTTGGAGAGCATTTTCATGATAATTATAACATTCCTTTTGAAAATATTGGCGTTATTGCAGGTCCTTGCCACGCAGAAGAAGTGGCTTTAGAGCGTTTATCTTACTTAACAATTTCTTGCGCAGACCAGAAAAAAGCACAAATTATTGCCAATGCTTTATCTAGCGATTATATAAAAACCAAAACTAGCGACGATGTTATTGGGACTGAATATGCAGTAATGCTTAAAAATATTTACGCTATTGCGGCTGGTATAGCACATGGTTTAGGTTACGGAGACAACTTCCAGAGTGTGTTGATGAGTAACGCTATACGCGAAATGAAACGTTTTATCAAAAAAATGCATAAAATGAAACGTAACATTAATAATTCTGCTTACTTAGGCGATTTATTGGTTACTGGTTATTCTACGTTTTCTCGTAATCGTATGTTTGGAAACATGATTGGTAAAGGGTACACTGTAAAATCTGCACAAATGGAAATGAATATGGTTGCAGAAGGCTACTACGCTACAAAGAGCGCTCATTTACTAAACGATAAGAATAAAAAGAAAACCAAATTGCCTATTATAAATGCTGTTTATGATATTTTATATGAAGGTAAAGACCCTAAAAAAGTGTTTAAAAAACTTACTGATAAATTAAATTAAAATTAACGTTTTATTTGTTAATTAATTATCGTTGGTAATTTACATTTGCTTCGTGAAGAAGTTTTTACAAATATTACTTTTATTAAGTGTAACAGTTAGCTTAAATGCCACTACAATTAACTATAATTTTAGTGACCAAGCCACTATAGTTTCAACTAATAGTGAAACTGTATCTTCGCCAGTAAAACACAATACTGTTGCTAACACAGCAGACCCTATAACTATTACTTTTTTAGAGGTCAACCTTGTTGATTACCCTAATAGTCTAAATAAAGATTTAGATTTTAACTTTAAACAGTTTTTAACTTATTTCTCTAAAAAATGTAATCTTAAACTACATTACCTAAATGCTATTCCTGTTAGCTTTAAAACTACAGATATAGCTTATCCTTTTCATACCCATCTATAGCATTTGTTTTAATACTAGACTTATTAAGGTATAAACACCTTAACTCATATTTCTTATTAAAAAATTAAAACAAATGGATACAGCAAATACCCTTATAGGTGTTGTGATTACCCTTTGCTGCGGTATTCCTTTCTTTTTAATGTATATCTCTAAAAAGAAAAAAACACAACAAAAAACTCAAATATTTAAAACCATTGCGCAAGATAATGGACTAACTATTAATAAAGTAGATATCTTTAACCATCTATCTTTTGGTATTGATACAAATAAAAAAATAGCTTTATTATCTAACTATTCTACACACAAAATTGTCGATTTAAAGAATTGTGAAGGTGCAGCTTTAGATATTAAAAAGAAACGAATTAATAAAACAACCGAACAAATAACAGACGTTATTTTAAACTTTAAAATAGTAAATAATGATATTGTCGGTTTTAATATTTTTAATACTGACGTTAATAGACTTATTAACGGCGAGATAGAGGTTGGTCAAAAATGGACTAACACTATAAACCAATGTATTAAGCAATAAAACTATAAAAAAATAAGCCTTGAAAATTCAAGGCTTATTTTACTACTACACCACGTACCTTCATTAACGGTACAGGTTGTAAGGCATTTTTATTAATCGTGTTTTTTCTAAAAGTATATGTTTTATCATACATTGCATTACCCTCAAAAAACGTGACTTTAAATTGGTTGTTAAGCGCAAAAAGTTCTTCTTGAATAAGCTCTATTTTGGCATAACTTTTCTTAGGAAGCTTATCTATTTTTTTTCTAAAAACAGAGGTTGTTTTACTATCAGAATAACCACTTGTAACTATTATTACAGTATCTAAATCTACGTCTTTATCGTTTATAATGTATGCATTCCAATCTTGGGTTTGGTACACATCATTATACTCGTTAACTATTGCAATATAAACACCTTCTACTTTTGGAATATGAATATCTTTTTTCATACTAATCTTTTAGTTTAAGTACACAAAAATAGTATTTTAAATTAGTTTAAAATTAATGTGTAATCAATATCATTTACACTTATACTTTTTTTGTAAATATTCAATATTGGCTTATTGACTAATACTTTTAATTGTAAAAATTCTTGTCGGTTAAACATCAGAATAAGATTGTCTTGCAAAGTAGGTATAGGTATCTTTTTAGAAATGTTAGCTTCAGCATATTTACACTCCCAAAATTCTGGTTCTAAATTTAAAACATACTGCTTAAATTGCTTAAACTCGTTTACAGTAAATTCAAAATAAATATTATTAAACTCTAAATGAAAATGCTTGCAGTTTTTACACAATGACAATTCTCCTTGAGATGTTTTTGATAATGTTTTTATGTTATTACACATAATCTTAAATTTTATGTTAGTAACAATCCATCTTTATTTGACCGTTATCTATAAAGTAACTTACGTTGTTACTAAAATTGTTCTGGCAAATAGTATCTAATTGATCTAAAACACATGTCTGCATTGCAACCGAACCACAAATCATAACTACACCTTTTTGCTCTAATACAGAAGCTATAATGTTGTCTTTTTGTGCTATAATATCTTGAACATACGCTTTATTTCCTTCTTTAGAATAGGCTATATTACATGTGGTTAGTAGCTGCTTTTGTTTTGCTTCATTTAAATAAGCATCATAAATATTAACTGAAGCTTGCGTGCGCGTGCCCCAAAACAAATGTTTTTTAATGTTTGGGTTTTGATTAATCATACCCAAAAAAGGTCCAATTCCTGTACCATTTGCGATAAAAACAGCATGTTTTGTGTGTTTTGGAAGGTAAAACGATGGATTTTTATTAATTCGTGCTTTGATAACTTCACCTTCTTTTAACTGACTAAAATAATTTGAACAAACGCCAAACTGATGTTTTTTTACACTTAAAACCAATTTATCTTCAAATTTTCCTAAAGAGTATAATCGCTCTATTTGATCTTCTTTAGGAAACACCGATAACAAATCACCAGATTGTATTTTGTGTGTTTTTTTGGTTTGTAAAGTCAACACAAAAGTATGGTCCTGGTTAATTTCAGATTTTGAAACTACTTTAAAATCTTGAAGATTTTTTGGTGTTTGTAGTTGTTTGACTTTAGGTATTTTTATGTCTAATTGAGATTGTAAATTAAACGCTATACACCAATTTTTAAACGCATCTAAAGACTGATTGTTAATTGTTTTTAATGGTAAAAATTGGGTGAAATTCTGACTATTATTTAGTGTATTATTTACATCTTCTGCAAACTGGCAATAAGCCTTATACTGTAACGATCCAAATCCAATAACACTAAATTTTAGATTTTGCTTTTGAGGTATATTTTTTAATGTATCTAAAAATTTGTTAGCATTAATTGGCGCTTCGCCATCTCCATACGTTGCTGTAAAAACAATTAAATGTTCTGCATTTTTGTAAGTAGAATAACTGTTTAAATCAGAAATAAAAACACTGTGTTTTGCATTTATCAAACTATTAAATAATGCCGACGCAAATCTGTAAGTACTTCCTGTTTCTGATCCTACAAGAATGATAAATTTTGCTTGATCCTTGGTGTATTTATTTTTTGGGATTACAGTATTTTTCTTTCGTTTTAGGGTCATATCAAACCCAGAATACATAAAATACAAGATGTTTATGGTTGCAATTAATAAAATTACTGACCAAATAATACTGCCTTTTCCAGTATGTAGATTTAAACTTAGTGTTGAAAAATAAGACGTTAAAGATGTGTTTTGTTCGCTTAAAACTTCACCAGAATATTGATGTATTAGCAGCTCTTTATCTTTAAGTTTTAATGTGTAGTAATCCTCGACAAACTCGGAAAAAGGAAACTCTAAATGCTTAACTTGATCTAAAGTAATTGTACCAAATATTGAATCTGATTTTTCTGTTGAAGATGCCTCCAACGCTTCAAAATCTACATTGTGTTTAATCGCTTGATCGGTAATTACTTCAAACTTAAGCAGCGATAAGTACACACCAGTTATAGTAATAATAATAATTGGTACAAGTGACCAACGACCAAGTACAATATGCCAGTATTGTGACGGATTTTCTTTTACAATTTTGGCAAAAAAGTGTTTAATTCCGCTTTGTCTTTTAACGACTAAAATAAAACCGGTAATTGCAATTAAAAGCAATAAAAAAGAACCTAAAGCGACTAAAAACCGACCGGTACTTTTTAAAAATAAAGACCGATGTAAATTGGTTGTAAATTGAAAAAATTTTGATGGCGAGATTTTTTCACCTAAATAATTAGCTGTTTTAGGATTAAAATAGCCTTCTAGATTTTTGCCATCTTTAGTAATAACAGAAGCAGATACAAACTGGTTTGCATCTACTTCTATTTGTAAAACTTCTGGATAAGTTTGTTTAAAGATATTAACTGTTTGGTCTAGACTAATTGTTTTTAAATCTTCTACTTTATAAGGTTGAAGTTGTTCTGATATAGGCTGAAATGCTAAAATTATACCTGTAACAGACGCTAATAAAATAAAAACAGACGCTGTAATAGCTAATGCTAAATGACTATATCTCCAGATAGAAATGGTCATACAAAATACTAGTTAGGCATTAATCTAACGTATCTAATAAAGCCTTTACCTTCGTGTTTTGCTTTGACATTTTCTGTAGTTAACTCAAATTCGACATCGCTTGTATAGTATTCTTGATCTTCTACAGCTGTTTCAAATCTAAGTTTATAACCTTTATTTAATTTAGAATCTTCGATATCTAATATGCTTATTGTACGTTGTCCACCAGATACTGTTGCGCCTGTTACCGCATCTATATTAGCTCTAACCTTACCTTGAAATTTCCACCATTCGGTAATATCAAAATACCACTCGTCGTCATCGCCTTGTACATACAGTGTTTTTTTATATTCGCCATTTGGATTAATTAAAGAGACTACAACATAAGCGCCTTCACCGGTATAATTGGTCAATTGAATCATGCATTTGTATTTACTAGTATTTATATTGGTAAATGACAATAATGCAAATGATAGCAGTATAGTTGATATTGTTATTTTTAATGATTTCATTATTTAATATTTATTTTAAAATTTCTAAAGAAACATTATTTTGTTCTAATAATTCATTTTCTGAAGCTAAATCATAAGCTGATTCTCCAAATTCGGTTTTAATTGTTTTATCTGCTCCAATACTTAATAAGTATTTTATGATTTTTTCGTCTTTAGAAGACATTGCCGCTAAATGTAAAGCTGTATTACCATCATTATTTATAGCATTAACATCTGCTACTTTTAGATTTACAACTTGCTTAATCAAATCTAAATTTTGCTTATTTACAGCAAGATGTAATAACGTATTACCATCTTTCTGTTTTTTTGAAATATCTAAACCTTTAGATTTTAAAAACTCTAATTTAATTGCAAAATCTTTAGGCTGTCTTGGGCTAAAAGCTTCAATTAAATAATAATTTAAGTTATTACCATTGGCGTCTACAACATCTACTTTAGCTTCTTTACTTATTAATAATTTAATCACTTCTAGTGTATTACTTTGTGTGGCTAACATTAAAGCTGTTTGACCTTTTTTATTATGATCGTTTATATCTTTTACTTGTGGTATAAGAGTTTCTATCACTTTAATTGAATTTCTTGAAACTGCATTTAAAAAAGGAGTACTTCCGTCTTTATCTTTTGCATTTACATTATTTCCTTTACGTATTAAATAATTTAATACATCTATATTTTGTGATCTTGCAGCAATGTAGTGTAATGGTGTTACGCCTTCATTAGATGATGTATTTGGATTTAAACCTTGTGCTTCTAAAAATGTAAACACTTCTAAACCATTTGATACATTTCTTGTTCCTTGGCTAGCAAATAGAAACGCTTGATCGTTACCTTTTACTCCTTTATTAGCAAGTTTTTGTAACAACTCTAAATTACCAGTTTTGGCTACATAATTATAAATTCCGTTACCATTATTATCTGTAGAATTTAAATCTAATCCTTTTCTGGTAAAGTAATCTATTAACTTAAAATCTTTATCACTTGGCGCTGCTAGTAATAAAGCGTTAGCGCCACTATGATTAACGTCTTTTTTTAGATTTGCACCGTATTTAATACATAAATCATACACCTTTGTGTTTGTTTGTCCTGCATTTGCCGCAAAGTTTAAAGGTGTTAATCCGTGATCATCTAAAATATCTGTTTTTGCACCATTATCTAATAAATATTGCATAAAGCTGTCATTACCCTTATAGGCTGCCCAAAAGATATAAGTACGTCCATCATGAGTTAGTTTATTAACATCATTACCCTTTATAGATTGTAAATATTGTAATGTTTCTAATGGTGCATCTTGTAATATGGCATACACCATTGGGTCAAAACTATTCGGATTTAGTTGTGTGGGATCATTCCCTTCTTCTATAGCTGTTTTAACAGCTTCTACAGTAGTTGTATTAGACCAAAACTTTCTATCTAACAACTTGTTATTTTGAGCAATTACACTAAAATTTATGAATAGTATAAGTGTTGTAAGTAAATGTTTCATATTCTATTTTTTTACAAAAGATTCTATCGTTTTATCGATGTCTTCTTTGTTGGTTAATTCTTCATCAAATAAATGTTTAAATAATACTTTATTATCTACTTTATCTTCTAGATGTAAATCCTTATTTCTGTTATAAACTTCACTCCATTTTGCACGAACTGTTGCCCATTTTTTGTCATGCTCTTTCCACCAGTTTATAGCACCTTGACAACGACTATCTTCTACTTTTACATAAGTATTATAACCTTTTTCTTTGGCTAAAATAATATCTTCTTTGCCTTCTTGACGAATAATTTTAGCGTTATCCTGATCGTGTAACCAACCATATTCTGTAATCTCGTGTCTATTACCTCTTAAGGTTACATTATAATCGCTACGTTTTGTATACTCACGTCTTGGTAATGGTGCAGTTGTTGTGTTTTCCCAAAAGCTTTTACCGTCTACATGTACCCAAGTCGCACTACCTTCGTAACGTGGACTATCATCTACTTGATATACTTTTTGCGTCCATTGTCCTTCTACCTCATCTTCTGTTTTGGTTTCAAAATTCCATTTATTATCACCATCAAACATGTAAAAATCTTTATTTTGGAACAACCAATCTTGACGCCAATGTTTTACTATATATGGTTGCTCTGGACTACCTACTTGTAATAAATGTTGGATTGAAATTTTATTATCTGTGTCTTCTACCAATTGTGCCCATTCTAAACCTTTATCTATTTTAGTTTTAGATGGCTTATATAAAGAATCTTGACTGTAATTAAAGGTTTCTGCAAAGTTAAAAGTGACTTCGTAACATCCGCACATTTTTTTTATAGCTGCCTGATCCTTTTCTTTTTTAGATTGTGCAGTAGCGCTAAATGCTACAAAGAATAATAAAGTAATAACTAGATAATGTTTCATTTTTGATGAATTTTAATTTTTTTAAAAAATATTGTTCTTATTTAGACTGAATTAAAATAACGTTTATATTTGTGACAAATTTAATCAAGAATGATTCTAAATAAAAAACTTTTAACGCTTTATTTTTCTTTTTTTTCGGTTACACTTCTTTTTGCTCAAGAAAAAGTTAGTGATACTACAAAAATTGAACAGTTAGAAGAAGTTGTTGTTACTGGGCAATACAATCCTCAGTCTATCAAAAAATCGGTACATAACGTTATTGTTATAGACCGTGAAAAAATTGATAAACAAGCTGCTAACACCTTAGCTGATGTCTTAAATTTTAATTTAAACTTAAACATTATCCCTAATGCTCAAACAGGAAAATCTACAATTTCATTTTTTGGATTAGATGCCCAATACTTTAATATCATGCTTGATAATGTTCAAATCGTTAGTGATAATGGATTAGGTAACAACATTGATTTAACACAAATAAACTTAGATGACGTAGAGCGTATAGAGATTGTAGAAGGTGCTATGGGTGTAGAATACGGAGCAAACTCGGTTGCTGGAGTTATTAATATTATAACTAAGAAAAAACTAGATCATGATTGGCAAATTCAAACCTTTATACAAGAAGAAACTGTTAGTGACGAGTATGAATGGTTTGATAAAGGTAGACACATTCAGGCGTTAAGTATTGGACATAGAATAAATGATACTTGGAATGCAAAAATAAGTGCCAATAGAAATGATTTTGCTGGTTTTTTTAATAACAAAAAAGGAAAAAACCACTATTTTAATGATGGTTTAAGAGGTTATGACTGGTTACCTAAAACACAGTTTAATGG
Organism: Mesoflavibacter zeaxanthinifaciens subsp. sabulilitoris; assembly: GCF_014191595.1. Taxonomy (NCBI): domain Bacteria; kingdom Pseudomonadati; phylum Bacteroidota; class Flavobacteriia; order Flavobacteriales; family Flavobacteriaceae; genus Mesoflavibacter; species Mesoflavibacter zeaxanthinifaciens. The sequence goes on from NZ_JACHWV010000005.1 coordinate 298,160, forward strand.
TAAAGCCGCTATAAACTACAACTCAGATAATTTTAATGCTTTTTATAAATTCGAATATTTTAACGAAACATTAAATTATTACGACGCTTCTGTTAGAGCTAATATAGATGTACAATCACAAACAAGTAATCCATCTGCTACAGACAGAATTTTTAAAACTAATAGACTAATAAATAATTTAAATATTAATGGTCATTTAAAAACTGGTGCAGTCTATAACGCAACATTTTCCTATCAAACACAAAAAAGAGATTTAAACCAATTTAACTATTATATCTTAACTGAAGAGAAAACTAACGAAACCGACGAAACTTATCAATCTAGTGATGTTTTCTTTTCTAAAGGAACTATAAATAATCTGTCAAAAAGTGACAAAATTAATTATCAATTAGGTTACGAAACACGTTTTATAAAAGGATTTGATACACAAGCATCTGGCGATGTAACACAACAAGACCAAACCTTAAAACAAGAAAACTATGCTGTATTTGGATCTGCAGAAATAAAACTAATAGATAAGTTTTCCATAAGACCTGGATTAAGATACGAATATAACTCCATGTTCAAATCTCAATTATTAGCATCATTAAACGCTAGATATTTACTTAATAAAGGGTATGAAATTAGAGCAAGTATAGGATCATCGTATCGTACACCTAATTTTGAAGAACTTTACTATTATTTAGTAGACTCTAATCATGATATTAGAGGCAACCAAAACCTATCTCCAGAACGTGGTTTCTCATCATTTTTAAACTTAAAAAAACGAACTTGGTTTAAGGATATATCACTATCAAATAACATTAAATTAAGTTATATCGATTTAAAAGATAAAATAGAACTAGCTGTCATAAATCCAACGCCACTACAATATCAATATATAAATATAGACGGATACAGACTTTGGGGAATTACTTCAGAAAACACAATAAAAAAAGATAATTGGACGCTTAATTTAGGTGCTACATATCAAGGTATTTCAAGAATTATGAATAATGAAGAAAATGCTAAAAACGACTACCTATACGCCTTACAATTAAACACAAGTGCAACATATTTAGTAAAAAAATGGAATACTGCATTTACATTATTACTAAAGCATAATGGCAAACAAGAAAATTACATTGCCGAAGGTAGTGACGAGCAAGGAAATTCATTATTTAAAAAATACACTATAGATGCATTTAGTTGGATGGATGCTTCTATAAAAAAGACATTTTTCAATAAAAAAGTAGACTTTACAATTGGTGCCAGAAACATTTTTGATGTTACCACTGTTGCAATAAATGGTGCATCAACATCTGGTATACACAGCACAAATAACTCTAGTTTATTACTAGGCTATGGTAGATCATATTATTTCAAACTATTATATAATTTAAATTTTTAATACTAACTCAAAATGAAAAACAAATTTTTAACATTAGTACTATGTTTAGGTGCATTAGCTCTAACTAATTGTAGCAGTGATGATGACAATAACTTACCATCAGAGCCAATACAAGTTATTATCGAAGGTGCAGATGTAGCACCAACAGTTGGTGGACCAAACCAACAAAACCAAGTATATGTAGACTTAAGCACTAACACAATGACTAGTGTACAACGTGATTCTTGGGATTTAGGTTTTTATACTGGATCAGACTTTAAAGTCATCATAAACAGCTCTATATTTATGGCGGCAGGACAATTATCTTCAACAGATATTGATGCCGTAAACTCAAATAATCAAGAAGTTCAAGACTTACAACCTCAAGTAGCTGTTGGTACTTTTGATGATGCAAATATGGCTTATATAGATGCGCCTAATGGAGATTTATCAAATACAGCTTTCGCTGAAATCTCTGCAACAAACTCAAACAATTATGTGTATTTAGTAAACTTAGGTGACGAAGTAGGAACAGCAACAGCAAGTACAGGAAGCGTTGAAATTTCTGGCGAGTCTAGAGGATGGAAAAAAGTAAGAATCTTACAAGATGGTAATAACTACATCCTACAATACGCAAATCTTGACGATACTACACACCAAGAAATTACCATATCTAAAGATGCTGATTACAATTTTACATTTTTTAGTTTTAATACCAATAGTATTGTGAATGTAGAACCTAAAAAAGAAGAATGGGACTTAAACTTTACTGTTTTCACAAACGAGATACCTGGTTATGGCTCTTATGGATATTCAGATTATGTTCTTAATAATACCTTAGAAAATGCTATTGTTTATATGATAGATACAGAAGTAGACACAGAATTATCTTACGACAATTTTACTTTAGCAGATGTAGAAACTTCTTTATTTGTTGAAAATGATAGAAGAACCATTGGTAGTAGCTGGAGAAATGGTGGTGGACCAGGTACTTTACCGTCTTTAAAAGACAATGTGTTTTATATTGTTAACGATACAGATGGTAACCTTTACAAATTAAAATTCTTAGCCCTAACTAACGAAAACGGAGAACGTGGCTATCCAGAATTTGTATACAGCTTATTACAATAGTGTTAATTGTAATTAATTAAAAAGTGAAAAAAGCCTTAGTTAAAAACTAAGGCTTTTTAATTATTAAAAAATCTATTTTGATACCTTGTATTTACTACACCTTGTAAATTATAAATTACCATGTGCCTTAAAAGCATGTCTTCTGAATATATCTCAAACAAATTATTGTCTTTAAACAATAAATTATCTACTCTAAAAAAGTAAATTTTCACTAACAAATCTACATCTACACTTTCAATTAAATCACCTTGTAATTGGGCTTTTTTAAGCAAGGCACTTGCAGTATTTTCTGCTAAATCCTTAGTAAATTCAATAAATAATTTAAAGGCTTTTGGGTAATATTTTTCTAATCCAAAAAGAAAAGAAGGCTTGAAATATTTTAAATATTCAAACCCTCTTTTATAGATAAATATAACACTCAAAATAGGATCGTTTTCATTCTCAGAAATGATTCTATTTATATCTTCCTTATATTCATTTAATAAAGTTTCAATGCTTGCAACGACAAGATCTTCTTTATTCTTAAAAAATGAATATATAGTCTTTTTAGATATACCAAGCTCAGTTGCCAACTCATCTAAAGTCACGTGTTTACTACCAAACTTTGTAAATTTGGCAATTGCACATTGTAGCAATTCGCTTTTGGTAATCATAGCTTTTTATTTCCAACCACCACCAAGTGCTTCGTATAAAGTAACGACGCTTAGTAATTGTTGTAATTTGTTATCAATAACGTTTAACTCGGCATTAAGCGCACTTTCTCTTGCGGTTAACAAATCAAGATAATTAGCTAAACCATTTTGCAATAATTCCTCTGAGTTTGCTTCTGCTTGTCTTAAGGCTTCAACTTCATTTTTACGGTATTCAAATTTTTCGGTTTCAGCATTGTAAACGTAAAGTGCGTTAGACACTTCGTTACCTGCAGTTAACAAGGTTTTCTTAAAGTTTAAAAGTGCTTGTTCTTGCTGTGCTTTGGCTACTTCGTGCTGTGTTTTTATTATACGCTGATTAAATATTGGCTGTGTTAAACCACCAATAACTGTTGCAAATAATGAATTAGCATTAAATAATTTATCTAATTCTAAACTTTGAAATCCGCCACTTGCCGTTAAGGTTAACGATGGATAAAAGTTACTTTTTGCCACATTGGTTAGCTCAAAAGCATTTATTAAATTGTATTCTGAAGCAATCACATCTGGTCTGTTTCTCAACAAAGTTGCTGGCACACCAAGTGTAATGTTTTCATCTAACTGTTGCTCGGTTAACTTACTACGTTCAATTGGTTCTGCTGGTCTTCCTAATAAGAAATTCAACGTGTTTTCGGTTCTAAAAATAGCGGCTTGTAAATCTACTTTTAACGCTTTGGCATTGTTAAACTGCGCTATGTATTGGTCTACAGCAACTTGTGTGACGTTTCCTGCATCTTTTAACGCCTTAATAGTGTAAACACTACTGTCTCTGGTGGCAATAGTTCTTTCAGTAATTTCTAATTGCTCATCTAACGCTAATAACTGATAATAAGTTGATGCTATTGCCGAAATTAATTCGGTTTTTACAGCTTTATGTGCGGCCACAGTTTGTAAATAACTGGCTTCACCTGCGCGTTTATTACTTCTTATTTTACCCCAAATATCGGCTTCCCAAGATAAACTACCAGATAATTCGTACTGATCTACAGATGAGAAAAACCCACCAAACTGACTGTTTTCAGACAGTTCTTGATGCGTTGCTTGGGCTGTACCAGTTAACGTCGGTAAATAACCTGCCTTACCTTGTTTCATGTATGCATTAGCGATAGCAATTTGCTGAATAGCCACACGAATATCTAGGTTATTTTGAAGACCTTCTTCAATATATTGCGCTAAATATTGGTCTTTAAACATATCCTTCCACGATACATCGGCTAACGATATACTGTCTTGTGGTAAGTTATCGGTTCTGTACAAATGTTCTGTTTCTTCTAACTCCGGACGTGTGTAATCCTTCGCCACAAAACAACTTTGCAGTGTTAGCGCTAGCATTAAAACTAATGCGCCTATACTAAAATTTTTATTTATAGTTGATTTCATTTTTTTAAGCTTCAATTGTTTCTACTTCTGGTTTACGCGATACTTTTTCTTGTAACCATTGGAAAAAGATGAATAAAATCGGGATAACAAATACACCTAAAATGGTTCCTATTAACATACCACCAGCTGCACCTGTACCAATAGAATTATTTCCTTCGGCACCAACACCTTTGGCTAATACAAGCGGCATTAACCCAAGTATAAAGGCGAATGATGTCATTAAAATTGGTCGTAAACGTGCTTTGGCACCATCCATTGCAGCATTTACAATACTTTCGCCTTGTTTGCGTCTTTGCAATGCAAACTCAACAATAAGTATAGCGTTTTTAGCCAACAGACCAACCAGCATTATCAGTGCAATTTGGAAGTAAATATTGTTTTCTAATCCAAAGAATTTCGTACTTATATACGCACCAAATACACCAAAAGGTAGCGATAATAATACTGAAAAAGGTAAAATATAACTCTCGTACTGCGCACTTAATAAGAAATACACAAACAGAATACTTAAGATGAAAATAAACGTGGTTTGGTTACCTGCATTTACCTCTTCTCGTGTTAAACCAGAATATGCAACGGTGTAATTACTTGGCAATTTTGCCACTTCTTCTTCAATCACTCTAATGGCATCACCTGTACTAAATCCAGGATTGGTTGCACCTGTTATATTTGTTGAATTAAATAGGTTGAAACGCGTTACCGATTGCGGACCATACACACGTTTTAAGGTTACAAACTGTGTAATTGGTGTCATTTCACCAGAACTTGTTCGCACATACATACTGTTTAGGTCGTTTTCATCAGCTCTGTCTTCTGGTAACGATTGTATGTATACACGATACTGTTTACCAAATCGGCTAAAATCTGATGCGTAAACTCCACCTATATAACCTTGAAGCGTCCCGAAAATGCTATTAATAGCCACACCTTTTTCTTTAGCTAAAGGCACATTAACTTCCATTTCGTATTGTGGATAATTAGTGTTGAATGCCGATTGCGCATACTGAATTTCTGGATGACTCATTAAGGCTGCTGCAAACTCTTTATTAGCTTTATCTAAATCGGTAAATTCACCACCGAATTTATCTAATAAATTCACCTCAAAACCAGCTGAGTTACCAAAACCACGAATACTTGGTGGCGAGAAGAAAATAATTTTTGCTTCTGGAATAGTTGCCGCAATACCAAATAATTTTCCTGTTATGGCTTGTGCAGATAAGGCTTCTGATTCTCTTTCAGACCAATCGTCTAACTTCACAAAACCAATACCAAAGTTACTACCAGCACCACTAATTAAACTTCGCCCTTTAATAAAACTGGCATCTATTACACCATCAAGGTCTTTAATTTTTGCGTATAATTCTTTAGTTACTTCTTCCGTACGGTCTAATGATGCACCTGCAGGTAATTCTATGTTAGCGAAAATAATTCCTCTATCTTCATTTGGTACAAATCCTGTTGGTGTTGTTGTTGCAGCCCAATAAATACCTACACCAGCAATAATTAATAGCATTACTGATACAAACTTGTTTTTATATAAAAACTGCAATGACTTACCGTATTTATTCACCGTTGCATCAAATCCTCTGTTAAATACAGTATAGAATTTTTGAAGTGCGTTTTTTCCTTTTAATTCTTCATCATCTTTATGTTCTTTTAATAACAATGCACATAACGCCGGACTTAACGTTAAGGCATTTACTGCCGAAATTAAAATGGCAATAATTAAAGTAACACCAAACTGCTCATAAAACACACCTGTTGGACCAGTTACAAAGGTTACCGGAATAAATACCGCTGCCATTACCAGCGTAATAGAAATAATAGCACCCGAAATTTCACTCATAGCCTTTAAGGTGGCGCTTTTTGGTTTTTTCTCACCTTCATCCATTTTGGCGTGTACGGCTTCTACAACAACAATAGCATCATCTACCACAATACCAATAGCCAATACTAATGCGAAAAGTGTTAATAGGTTTATGGAATAGCCAAAGACATTCAAGAAAAAGAAGGTACCAATAATAGAAACCGGTACTGCAATTGCTGGAATTAATGTAGAACGGAAATCTTGTAAGAAGATAAACACCACTAAGAACACCAGTAAAAAGGCTTCTAAAAGCGTGCTAATTACCTTGTCTATAGATGCGTTAAGGAATAAACTTGTATCGTAAGGCACAAAGAAGTTTAAACCTTCAGGCAAACCTTGTTCTACATCGTCTAATGTGGTTTTTATGTTTTCAATAATTTCGGCAGCGTTAGATCCTTTGGTTTGGAAAATTCCCATAAATACCGCTGGATGCCCTAAACTTGTAGCGTTAGACGAATAGGATTGCGCATCTAACTCGATATCTGCGACATCTTTCAATCGTAAATATTCGCCATTTCCTAAAGCTTTAATTACGATGTCTGCATATTGTCCTTCTTCTTTAAATCGTCCGCTATACTTTAAAATATAAGAGAATGATTCACCATTATTTTCACCTAAAGAACCAGCTGCAGCTTCTAAATTCTGCTCGTTTAAAGCAGCTGTAATATCTGATGGTATTAAATTATAAGCTGCTAATTTTTCAGGTTTTAACCAAACACGCATAGCGTAATCTTGTTGTGAAAATACAGATACATCACCAACACCTTTAATACGCTGCATAGCAGGAATTACGTTTATTTTTAAGTAATTCTGAATAAAAGTAGCATCATAGTCTTCGCTATCAGAATACATAGCAATAAACATTAATGCACTGGTTTCTTGCTTTTGCGTTACAATACCAGTTTGAATAACTTCTGAAGGCAACAACGGATTTGCACGTGCTACACGGTTTTGTACGTTTACCGCAGCAATATCGGCATCCATAGTTTGGTCGAAATACACGGTAATTTCGGCAGTACCATTGTTTGAAGCTGTAGATGTAATATACGTCATACCTTCTACACCATTAATTTGCTCTTCAATAGGTACAATTACACTCTCTAAAACAGTCTCTGCATTTGCACCTGTATAGTTAGCCGTAACCTTAATAGTTGGCGGCGCAATATCTGGATATTCCTCTATAGGTAAGGATGTTATACTGATAACACCTAGTATAACTATGATAATAGAGATTACTGTTGAAAGCACTGGTCTTTCAATAAATGTTTTTAACATAACTAATAAATATGTTTAAGGAATAATTTAGTTTTTAAATAAAGTAGCTACTTTTTTAGTGGCTTCGTTAAACGGAATTTCTTGTGGTGCAATTGGCATACCATCGCGTAATTTTGAAACACCAGAAGCAACAATTTTAGTATTGGTATCTATACCCGATTTTACCACGTAAAGATTATCTACTTTAGCTTCAACTTCAATAATTTTACTGCTTACTTTATTGTCTTCGCCTAACGTGTAAATCATTACTTTACCTTGTTGCTCAAAGGTTGACGATTGTGGTACAACTACTGCATTTTCGTAAGTTGAAGGAATACGTATTTTTCCACTGTTCCCGTTTGTTAAAAGCTCGTTTGGATTATCAAAAGCTGCTCTTACTTTAATGGTACCTGTTGTTTCACTAATTTGACCTGTACTGGTTTGAATACGACCTTTTTCAGAATAAATATCACCATTTGCCAATACTAAACTAACGTCTGGCGAATTTTTAATACGCTCAGCTTTTGTTTGACCTTTCATTCTTTTTAAATGGTCTATGTATTGTGCTTCGTTTAAAGTAAAAAACGCATATACTTTACTAATATCGCTAACCGTAGTTAATGGTGTTGCATCGGCAGCACTTACTAAAGCGCCTTCTCTAAAATTGATTGAACCCACGTAACCATCAACCGGACTTTTTACCGTTGCATAACTAATATTGGCAGCAATACTACTGTAAGCTGCTTTGGCTTGTGCTAAATTGGCTTTTGCAGTTTCTAATTGTACAGGACTAATAATGTTTTTTTCTACTAAAGGTTTTAACTTATCAACCTCAACTTGAGCCACATTAACTTGTGCTTTTGCCGCTTCGGCATCTTGACTTAGCGATTGCGTTTCTAACCTAAAAAGAGGTTGACCTTTGCGTACTCTAGCACCTTCGTCTACCAATACTTTTTGAATGTATCCTGAAGTTTTTGCACGCACATCACTGTTTACAATACCTTCTATATTTACAGGATATTCGTTATAGCCTTCTACAGTTTGCGTTTGAATTTGCGTTACCGGAAACGGTAAGGCTTGCTGTTGTTGCGCTGTAGCTGCCTGCGCATTGTCTTTATTACCACAGCTAACCATGACTAGAAACACACTAGCTATGGTTAATATTGAAATTAATTTATTTGTTGTCATTATTTTAAAGGTTGAATTTATTTTTAATTAGGTTTTCTTTTAAGTTTTCTATTGAAGCCGAAGCATCTTCTACAAATCGCAAATAATCGTTGTGAAAGGTTAAATCGAATTTTTCTTCTTCGTCTGTAATATGTTCGTTAATGGCTTCTTTGTAAGCTTTCATTTCTTTATGAAGTGCCGCCACTTCTTCCCATTCTTTTATCATTTCATTAATATGATGTAAAACAGAATCTTTATTAATGATGAAATACTTTTTACGGTCACCAGTTTTCGTGAAGTATTCTAGTTTCTTTAAATCTTGTAAGTGGTTTAAATGCGTAGAAATGGTGCTTTTACTAGCTTGAAGTACAGTAACCATTTCTTCAAACGTAGTACCGCGCTTACCTGTTAAAATTACGTACGCCATAATGCGCGCAGCAACAGGTGCTAGGTTTTCTCTACCTTCTAAATGCACACCAAGTTTTTCAACTAGTGCCATTTTTTTGCTACATATATCTTTAGTCATAAATTATTATAAAAAATTATACTGCAAAAATACATTAGGTTCGGAACAAACCGAACTAAACGAAGTTAATTTGTTGTTAAATAAAAAAGGCTAATATGTAAATTTCTTAACATATTAGCCTTTAACTATAATTCGTTGTTAATTTTTTATAAAGCCGATTTGAATTGCTCTAAGAATCGCACATCGTTTTCGCTTAATAATCTAATATCTCCTATTTGATGTAATAACATAGCTATACGGTCTATACCAACTCCAAATGCAAAACCAGAGTATTCTTCTGGGTCTATTTTACAATTGGTTAATACATTTGGATCTACCATACCACAACCGCCGATTTCTAACCAACCTGTTCCTTTGGTTATTTTGTAATCGGTTTCGGTTTCTAATCCCCAATATACATCAATTTCTGCGCTAGGCTCTGTAAACGGGAAGTAAGATGGACGAAGTCTTATTTTAGACTTTCCAAACAACTCGGTTGTAAAATATTGAAGCGTTTGTTTTAAATCTGCAAAACTTACATCTTTATCTATATATAATCCTTCTACTTGATGAAAAAAACAATGAGAACGTGCAGAAATAGCTTCGTTACGATATACTCTACCTGGTGATATTGTACGTATTGGCGGTTGATTATTTTCCATGTAACGTACCTGTACAGAACTGGTATGTGTACGTAATAAAATATCTGGATTAGTTTGCACAAAAAACGTATCCTGCATATCTCTTGCTGGATGATATTCTGGTAGATTTAAGGCTGTAAAGTTGTGCCAATCGTCTTCTATTTCTGGTCCTTCACTAACGTTAAAACCGATATTAGAAAAGATATCTATTATTTGATTTTTTACTATTGAAATTGGATGACGAGAACCAATAATTAATGGTTCGCCTGGTCTTGATAAATCACCAGATATGCTTGTTTCTGGAGCATTATTATCTAGCTCTTCTTTTAGCTGGTTTACTTTGTCTTGAGCCGTTTGTTTTAGTTTGTTTATGGCTTGTCCAAACTCTTTCTTTTGGTCGTTAGCTACGTTTTTAAACTCGGCAAAGTATTGTTTTACTAATCCTTTTTGTCCTAAAAGTTTAATACGGTATGCTTCTACCTCTTCTTTGGTTTGCGCTTTAAACGCTTCTGCTTCGGCTATAAGTTCTTTAATCTTATCTATCATGACATCATAAAATAAAGGGCAAATTTACTATTTTTTATGGTTTACACCTTACTTAGTGTAAGCTTTTTGTTGGCGGATTGACGCGTTAAGGATGGAGCAATTGTTGGAGCACATCTTTGATTGCGACTTGCGAGAGCCTGACCCGATAGGGTAACGCTGTAATAATTATTGTATATAGTTGGTTTCTAAAAAGTAGTTTACTATGGCTTCTTTCATTAAAATAGACTGTTCTCCTGCTTTTAGTGTTGGTAATTGCTCTTTTATTTTATAGTGTGGCCAACCATCTTCATCAACAAAATCAAACTCATAATAGCCGTAAGGCTCTAGTAGTTTGCATATGGCTATGTGCATTAAATCTAATTTGTGATCTTTTTTAAATCTGCGATGTAATTGTCCCAACTCTTGCACACCAATTAAGTAGATTATTGCGTCTAAATCTAAGGTGTCTCCATCTGCAAATTGATTAGACAATTTGGTTACTATCTCTTCCCAGCGTTGTTTTAATTGTTCGTCTCTAGACATAATTTTATTAAAGTTGCAAAGTTAGTTTATATTTGTTGAAATTGTAAACTTTATGGCGGTTATAGATATTGTTTTAGGTGCGTTAATTTTGTTTGGTTTAATACGCGGATTGTTTAAAGGTCTTTTTGTTGAATTAGCTTCTATTATTGCTCTTGTTGGTGGTGTTTACGGTGCTATACATTTTAGTTATTTTGTAGCTAACTTTTTAGAGAATAAGACCGAATGGGACGAGAAAACTATTAATATTACTGCTTTTGCTATAACCTTTGTTGTTATTATTTTACTAATTAGTTTAGCTGGTAAAGCGCTTACCAAATTAGCAGATTTTGCGTCTTTAGGTATTTTAAACAAACTTTTAGGTGCTGTTTTTGGTGCTTTAAAAATTGGATTGATTTTAAGTGTGTTACTTATTGTTTTTGATAAAATGAATAACACGATTACGTTTGTTGATGAAGAGAATATTGAAGATTCTTTATTGTACAAACCTGTTAAAGGTCTGGCACCAATGATTTTTCCTAGTATTATTAAGTCTGGAGATGAAACTTTAGAAGAAGATAATGATATTATAGATCCTGCTGAAGAGACTAACGACGTGCAAGCTTAAGTACCATTACCTTCTTATTGTAATTTAAAAGTTAATAAATGCTATCATGTTTATTTGGTCTCTAGATCCTGAACTGAATATTTGATTCATCCAACCTAGCTCAAATTTTATAGCTTTATTTAGTTTATATCCTGTACCAAAGTATATTCTGTTACGATCAAACAAATCATTTTCGGTATTAATAAACAGCTCGTTATAACTTGATAAATACCATGTTTTGTCTTCTAAATTTTTATGATTTAATGGATAATTTAGAGATAGAAAGTATCTTAATCGCATTTTAAAATCGTCTTCTACAAAACGTTGTTCAAACCTATAACGATGTGTTATGTTTAATCTGTTTTGGTGCTGTTTTGTTATAAACTGCTGAAAAATTCTATGTTCGTTTACATTAATTTTATTGTCTGTTTGACCTACGTAATTTTCAGATTTGATATATCCGTAACCTAATAGTAGGTTGTTATTATTTTCGGTTAGATTATATCCTATTCCTGTTCTTAACAGTAGTTGCTCTAGATCGCCTATAGCATCGTAATTACGGTATTGGACTTCGGCATGTAAATTCCATTTGCTATTTAATTGTTTGTTACCAAAAACGATTAACCAATTACCTAATTCGCTATTTTGACTTATCCCTAAAAAAGGCAGCATTACTAAAACTAGTAATGCTGCAAATGTGTTCTTTTTCATGTTAATCTTATTCGTAAAACTGTACGTCTCCAGTATTAATATCGTACATAGCGCCTATAATTTTAATCTCGCCATTTTTTTCCATTTCAGAAAGTATTGGACTTTCTGCATGGATGCGATCTATTGTAAGTTCTACGTTTTTCTTTGATACTTCATCTACAAATTCTAAGTTTTTAGAGTTTCTTAAACTCTCATCCTTTGGTTCTGAAACTGCATTTACAGCTGGTGTTATTTTTTGGATTAACTTTGTTAGGTTACCCATTTCGGCATGATCACATGCACCTTTTACAGCGCCACAACTTGTATGTCCTAATACTACAATTAGTTTTGTTCCTGCTAATTTGCAAGCAAACTCCATGCTTCCTAAGATATCTTCGTTTACAAAGTTACCTGCAATACGTACGCTAAAAATATCTCCTAATCCTTGATCAAATACAAGCTCGGCAGATACACGAGAATCTATACAACTTAATATTGTTGCGAACGGAAATTGTCCTTCGCTTGTATCATTAACTTGCTCTAATAAATTACGATTTGCTTTTAAGTTTTGCTGAAACCTTTGATTTCCTTCCTTTAAAAACTGTAATGACTTTTCTGGAGTCATTGTAGCTTGTGTTTCTTTAGTATGTGCTTTCATAGTATCTTCTATTGTGTTGTTTGTTAGTTTAATTGTGTTTTAGGTTTTAATTTAAAGAACTCTATAAAACTTTCTGGGTTTTCTATCGTTCCTCTTTCTGAAATTAACTTGATATTGATATTTCTTTCTTTTGCTTTAATTGAAAAGTCTTCTAAAATCTCGATAATATCATTATCTAAATAGCGTGTTTTTCTTACGTCTAATTCTAAGTAAGAATCTTCTGGTAAACGATCTAATTCTTTTAAAATTGCTCCTTTATTAAAGAAGGTTACTTCTTCTGCAAGTGTCATTTTAATTTTACCATCGTCTACATCTTCTCCTTCTTTATGTAAAAAGTGTGAGTTTTGGTAACTTTTTATTAGTATAACTACAATACCAACTGCTAAACCTAAACCAATTCCTTTTAGTAAATCTGTAAATACAATACCTGTAACGGTAACAATAAATGGTAAAAATTGTTTCCAACCTAAATTGTACATTGTTTTAAATAAAGCTGGTTTTGCAAGTTTATAACCTACTATTAATAAGATTGCTGCAAGAACAGATAACGGTATCATATTTAACAGTTTAGGTATTAATATTACAGAAATTAATAAAAAGAAACCATGAATTATTGCCGACATTTTACTGCGTCCTCCAGATTGGATATTTGCCGAACTACGAACAATTACTTGCGTAATAGGTAATCCTCCAATCATACCAGAAAGGATATTTCCGGTACCTTGTGCTAATAACTCTCTATTAGTAGGTGTTACATTTTTATAAGGATCTAATTTATCTGTTGCCTCTACACAAAGTAGTGTTTCTAAACTTGCAACTAATGCAATAGTAAAGGCTACAACCCATATTTCTGGATTAGTTATTACTGAAAAATTAGGAAAACTAAATTGCCCTAAAAACGACGAAAAATCTTCTGGAACAGGTACACTAACTAAATGCGAACTTTGAATTGCCATACTTGAACTATCCTTAGTTAACACATAAAAGATAATACCAACAACAACTGCTACTAATGGACCTTGTATTAATTGAAATATTTTACCTTTATTGGATAACACATTACTCCATAATAATAAAATTCCTAAACCGATAACACCGATTAATAGTGATCCTGGTGTAATATGATTAATCGAATTTAAAATTTCAGAAAATGTATTTTCACCATCTACTTGAAAGAATGCAAAATCACCTTCTGGATCTGGATCGTATCCAAAAAAGTGAGGGATTTGTTTTAAAATAATGATAATACCAATACCTGTTAACATTCCTTTAATTACTGAAGAAGGAAAGTAGTAACCTATGATTCCTAATCTTAATAATCCAAAAACTAATTGGATAATACCTCCTAAAACAACTGCTACTAAGAAGTTTTCGTAACCGCCTAAAGTACCAATAGCAGTTAATACAATTGCTGCCAGACCTGCTGCTGGACCACTTACACCAATTTTAGAACCACTTAATGACCCTACTACAATACCACCTATAATCCCTGCAATTAGTCCAGAAAATAATGGTGCGCCACTAGCTAAAGCAATACCTAAACATAATGGTAATGCTACAAAAAATACGACTATACTTGCCGGTAAATCGTTTTTAATATATTTAAACATATTATAAAGTTTGATTGTTACCTTTTTACCAAGGTAACTTTAAAATTAATAAAAGAGAAGACTTTACAGTCTCATTTAAACAAAATTATAATATGAAAAATTCTGGTGGTGGAGATATTAAATTAAGTGCTGGTTTTGTGTAAGATTTAAACAAATAGTCTAACTTTTGAAAAGCAATTTTTTTATAAATACTTTCTGTAGTTTCTTTTTGTTCTGTTACTACTAGTTTTATGCTTTTGTTTTCTTCTTCCTCTTCAGAGACACTATACAAAATAGAAACATCTACATCTGCATCTATAGCAATAATAATTGATGGAGCTGTAATTAGCCCAAAAAATAAAATTGAAAAAAATATAGATACTAATTGTTTAGACATAGTCTGAAATGGTAAGAAACAAATATAGCTTTTTAGTTTTTGTTAAAGCTAAATATACTAAAAAGTATTTAGTAATTTTATGTCTCCAGATATTATCCAACCTGTTTTACCATCTGCAAGTTTTATTTTTTTCCAATTATTAATGGTGTCTAAAACTTGAACTTTGGTGCCTTCATGAAGTACAAAAGCTTCTGTACTACCCATGTTAGGTTCAGATTTTACTTCTGTTTCTTTTGCAAAAACTATAGCTGGATTATTATTCTTATCTAAGTTTTGCTTTTTAAAGGCAAAAGACAAACAAATTAAACCTATTAATAAACTTCCTAATCCAGAAACAAAAGCTAATCGTTTTTTTGAAGTACTAAATGTGAAAAAGTAAGTAATAAACAACAATACAAAAGCTACCACGAAAATGATAGACAATGTTGCCCAATTATCATAAGTTAAAGCGTTAATTGCTTTATTGAAGAATCTTGACAATCCTAATTTTGGCACTGCTTCAATATCATCAATAGTCATATTTTTTGCATAAGCAATATTGTTTACAATCTCTTTATCGTTAGGTTTTAACTGTAAGGCTTTTTCGTAATAATAAATACTAGGTGCAATATTATTAAGTTTATAATGTGCATTCCCCAAATTGTAATATAGCTCTGCAGAATGTTGCCCATTTTTTATAATAGCTTCATATTTATTTACAGCATCACTAAATTTACCTTCATTATATAATGCGTTTGCTTGATCAAATAATTCATTATTTTGAGCTAAACTTATTGCTGAAAGTGCAAAGACTAATATGTAAAGTAATTTTTTCATCTTCTAACTACTTTATTTTAGTTGTTTATCTATCGTGTTTATTGTTGCAGCTGCATTGTTATAATCTTGCTCCATTGCTACCTGAGTCATTGGTGTATATCTTGCCAATTCACAATGTTTTAAAAGCGTTTCAAAATCTAAAATTACGTTTTTCTCTACATTTCTGCTTAGTAGTAATTCTTTAATTTTTTCTTTGCTTAAGTCTGTTGTTTCAATATTTAAACGTCCTTTTAAATAGTTATGTAACGCTTTTTCTAATGCTATATAAAATGCTTCTTTATTACCTAGTGCTTTTTTAGCTTCGCTTAAGTATTTTTTAGCTAATCTATCTGCTTTTCTTAATCTATTACCAACAACATCTGCATTACGTTCTTCTCGTTTTCTTCTATATACTAATGCTAAAGGTATTGCTAATAATGGCGCTAATAATCCTGTCCAAAATGCTGTTGTATTGAAAAAATCTTCTTCTTTTATAGATGAAAAATTAGACTTAGTTTTTATAAATGCAAATTGATTTTCATTTAAAACTACTGGTTGTTTTCCTGAGGTATTAGTAGGTAAATTATTATCGGCATCTGCATAAGCTGAACCTTCTAAAACATTAATAACAATTTCTTCAGAAGACAATTCTTTGTATGTTTCTGTTTTTAAATCAAAATACGAAAAGGTAACAGGTGGTATTGGAAATTTGCCTTTAAACTGAGGTACTATTGTATAATTATCAGAAATTTTACCTTGCATTCCTGATAAGTTGGTTCTAATATTTTCTTCGTGTTCTGGCTCATAAACTTCTAATGCACTTGGTGCCTTAAATTTTGGTAGTTCAAAAAGTTTAAGGTTTCCGTTACCTGAAACTTCTATTTTTGCATCTAAAGCTTCGGTTGCATTTAAATCTGTTTTAGATACTGATACATTAAAATCAAAGTCTCCAACAGCTCCAGTAAAGTTGTCTGGTCTTCCTTCTAAAGGTAAATCTTTAACGTTTATAGACCTTGGGTTTGCAGTAATAGTTCTATGAGCTTGATTTGTAATTCTTCTTCCAAAAAGATCTCTTTTGTTAGTTGGAACATCTATGGTTAAGTCTAAGCTAAGTGGCTCTATTTGTAATTTTCCGGTTTTTTGAGGAAATAGTACAGTTTTTCTTAATACAACATATCTATATTCTTCACCATCGTAAGTGCCTTCTTGTGCTTTTAATCCTTTTATATTTATATTTTGACTCCAAAACCCATTAAATTTTGGACTTTCAATCTCTCTAAAGTTGCTAATACCTGCTTTTGGTGCCACATAAAGTTTGTAAACTACAGTAATAGGCTCGTTTAAGTATGGATTAGTTTTTGATACTTCTGTTACCAAATGAATACTTTCTTTTAAGATATAATCTGGATCATTAGGATCTTCTGGTACTTCTATTGGTTTTGTTACTTTTATTGTAATTGGAGATGTTTTATAAGTTACACCGTCAATCTCTATTGTTGCTTGATTTATAGTAAATGTACCCATTTGCTTTGGAGCTAAAAAGTAACTATACGTTTTTGAAAAATTACGTTTACCATTAAACCAAGAGTGACTTACAGATTGATTTGGTCCGCCTACTACGGTAAAGCCATCAAAGTTTGGAGATTTAAAATTATCTCCATCTTTATTCATCTCAAAATCGACACGTAGACGTTCGTTTAAGCCAAGTTTTTTCTTACTTACTTTTGCTTGAAACGTTATTGCATCTTCATCTTGCGCTAAAGCAAATATTGGTGCAATAGCAAGTAATAAAATGAATATGTGTTTAATTAATTTCACTTTTAATTGGTTTAATTCTGAATATTAAGCTTCAAATTTATAATTTTTTACCAATCTTTATCGGTTTGTACTTTTGCTCCTTTTACCTTTTGAGCATTTATTTTTTCTTGTACCTTTTGTTCTTGATTATTCATAGCTTCTAGCAAATTTTTAATTTGCTGAGGCGATAATTGTCCTTGTTGTGGTTTTTGTTGCTTGTTATCTTGATCGCCTTCTTTTTGATCTTGATCTTTATTATCTTTAGGATTACCATCTTGGTCTTGATCGCCTTCTTTTTTATCCTGATCGCCTTGATCTTTCTGGTCTTTTTGATCTTGGTCTTCTTGTTGTTTTTCGTTATTTTCTTTTTGGTCCTCGTTTTGGTTTTCGTCTTTATCACGGTTATTTTCTCCGTCTTTATCGTCTTCTTGAGGCTCGTCGTCTTGCTGGTTTTTTGCACAGTCTTTAGCTAAACCTAAATTATAGCGCGTCTCGTCATCTTTTGGGTTATTACGTAGTGCGTTTTTATAAGCTTCTACCGCTTCTTTACATTTTTCTTTTTTCATTAAAATATTACCAATGTTATGAAATGCTCTGTGTTTTTCAACTTTATCTGTTGCATTTTTTGCTGCTTGTTGGTTACGGTATAGCGCTTCGTCTAAGCTTCCTTTTTGGTAATATTGATAGGCTAAATTATAAGCTCCAACTGACTGGCTTGGTTTTGTAGATAATGCTTTACGGTACTCCATTTCTGCATTTACAAAATCGTCGCTTTTAGCATAATCATTAGCTTCTGCAACATAAGATAATGCTTTATTAGTCTGCTTTTGCAATGCTTTTTCTTCGTTTTTATCTTGCGCTATAAGTGCAATTGTGAAGAAAAATAATATGTAGCTTAATGTTTTTTTCATTTTTTTATACTGCCTGCTTTTATCAAAAAACAACTTGTAAATATACTAAAGACCTCTAATTGTTGCTGTTAAGGGTTTTATAAATTCTCATTAAAAAGATTTAATTTTTTTAGCCAAGCTGTTTTACGTTCTAAAAGGAAAATATCTATAAAAAACAGCAAAATTGCTAAGCCTAAAAACCACTGAAATTGGTCTTTAAAATCGGCAATTTGTTTGGCTTCAAATTCGGTTTTGTCCATTTTGTTTAAAATGTCTTTCATTTGGTTTACCACCTTATCTGTTGTTCTTCCTTGTATGTATTGTCCGTTGGCTTGTGCTGCTATATTTTTTAACGTGGTTTCATCTAAACGAGTAATTACAGTTTCGCCTTGACTGTCTTTTTTGTATCCAGTAACGATTCCGTTTCGTTTTAACGGTATTGGTCCTCCTTTTGCTTCTCCAACACCAATGGTAAAGATTTTTATACCTTCTTGGCTAGCTTGTTCTGCAACCTGCACTGCAGCTTCACTATGATCTTCTCCATCAGAAATAATCACTAATACGCGATTAGTCTGTTCATCATCGTCATAATACGTTTTTGCAAGTAAAATAGCTTCGTTGATAGCTGTTCCTTGTGACGACAACATATCTGTGTTCATGTTTTGTAAGAACAGTTTTGCTGCCGAATAATCTGTAGTTATTGGTAACTGCGGAAACGCTTTTCCTGCGTAAGCAATAATTCCAACACGGTCGCTACCTAAGTTATTAATGATTTGAGATACTAATTGCTTTGATTTTTCTAATCGATTTGGCTTAATATCTTCTGCCAACATGCTTTTTGACACGTCAATTGCAAAGACAATATCTACACCTTCACGCTTTACGGTTTCTAACTTTGTTCCAATTTTTGGATTAACTAACGCAATTGCTAAACTTGCAAATGCTAAGCTTAACACGATTATTTTTAGTACAGATTTAAATACCGACTGATTTGGACTTAATCGCTTTAAAAGAGCTTTGTCTGCAAACTTTTTTTGGGTTTGCTTTTTCCAAAGCAGTAGCAACAAAAAGAAAACAACTATCACCGGAATGATAAGTAGTGCCCAAAACCATATTTTTTCTTCTAGTTGAAACATATTTTTTAGTATTAAGTAGTGAGTAAATAGTAATAAGTACTTACTCAGACTTTATTTTTATTTTTTCGCTTTCGCGGAATTTCTTTTAAACAAAACTTCTAAAGACTGTAATTCTCATTAGATATTCTAACAACAACAATACCATTGCTGCAATAACAAATGGTCTAAAATGTTCTTGATAGGTTGTGAATTTTATCTCGTCTATTTCTGTTTTTTCTAGTTTATTAATTTCGTCGTAAATCTCTGCTAACTTTTGGTTGTTGGTTGCTCTAAAATATTTCCCGCCAGTTGCTGTTGCTATACTTTTTAGTAGTTCTTCATCAATTTCTACTTGTACACGATCGTATTGAAATCTTCCGTTTGGTAATATTGCGACAGGCGACAATGCCATACCATTTGTACCTAATCCAATGGTGTAGACTTTAATACCAAACTCAACAGCTAACTCACTAGCAATAGTTGGGTTTATTGCTCCAGAATTATTAACTCCATCGGTTAGTAAAATAATGACTTTGCTTTTTGCTTTACTATCTTTTAAACGGTTAACCGAAGTGGCTAATCCCATACCAATTGCTGTACCACCTTCTATAATGGTATTATATTTAATTTCGTCTAAGCTGCGTAACACAATAGCCTTATCGCTAGTAATTGGTGTTTTGGTGTAACTTTCTCCAGCATATTCGACCAATCCTATACGGTCATTTGGTCTACCTTTAATAAATTCTGACGCTACATCTTTTAAAGCCTCTAAACGGTTTGGACGCAAATCTTTAGCCAACATACTTGCAGATACATCTATTGCCATAACAATATCGATACCTCGTGTGGTTTTAGTTTTGCTTTTAGTTTCTGAAGTTCGTGGTCGTGCTAACGCGGTAATTAATAAGGCTAATGCAATTAATCGTAATGCAAATAATACATGTTTTAATTTTGGCAACCAAGATTGTTTGGTTTTAAATCCTTTTAAACTTGAAATTTTAAGCTCAGCTGTTTGACGTTTATGTTTTAATACATACCAAAGTATAGCTAGTGGTAATGCTAACAGCAACCAGAAAAATATTTTATTTTCAAAAGTGATACCTTGTAACATTATTCTTCTTTAGATTTTAATTCTACTGAAGCTAAAACACGCTCTACAACTTGGTCTAAATAGACATCATCTTTTAGATAATATATCATAACTTGTTGCATGACGTTTTCACTAGCAAAACTTAATAATTCAAACTGACCTGATACGTATTTCTCTTTAGCTTCATCAACAGGAAACTCTAATGTTCCTGATGTTTTTAAGCCTTCAACACCATTAGGTGTAACAAACTTATCGTTAACAGGCAAGATGTTTCTTGCTCCGTTGTCTTCTAGTGCTTTAAAATTATCTTCTATTGCTTTTTGGATATTTTGTTCTGCAGACGGTTTGTTTTCTGCTTGCGGATTAACCTCTATTGTTGTGGTAGAAACGGTTACATAAAACTGATTTTCTAGAACGTAACTAAATGCTGTTTTTGTAATTGGTCGTGCTATACTTTGTTCTACCTCAACATCTTCTCTTTTTAATACTTCTGGAGTAGAAATTGTCATTGGCGGAAAACCATACTGACTAGTTATCCAATTACCTTCTAATAATTGCTTAGTGTCTTTACCTGTTACCGTATCTATAACGTAATTAATACCATATTTATAACTAAAAAGACCAACGGTACCTATCAAAAGTACAAATGCAATAGCAGCTGTAATCCAGATTTTTTTCTGCTTTTCTTTTTTAGCTTTTAGCTTTTGGTATTCTTCGTTTTTAAGTAATTCTTCTTCGCTTGGTTCTGGTAAAGCGTCTTTTACTTGATCTATTTCTGTATCTACCGTTTGTCTATCTAATTTAGCAAGCTCGATATCTGGAGCAGATTTTGCAAATTTTACCAAATCGGCACGTTTTAAAATAGCTTCAATATTTTTTATATCATCTTTGCTTAGCTCTATTTGATTACCTTCTTGCAAAATATTTAATCGATCTATTAATTGATCTGTAGTACTTTCTAATGCTTTGTCGTAAACTTTTTCATCTAAATATTTTCTGATGATAAAGGTTAGCTCAGAATAGTACTCTTTGATTTCGGCACGTTCTAAATACTTGGTTTCATCTAATTGCTTTAAGGCTAATTTTGCACGATCGTAAGGTGGTAATTGTGCTATTTTTTCTTCTTCGGTTAATGGTCTTTTTCGCCATACAAACCAATACACTAAAAGGCCAATTGTTGCAACCAATGCAATAGTTAACAATAACCATAACCACCAATTGCTAGAAGGTTTTTTAACGTCTATCATTGGTTTAACATCGTATAGTTTTTGCTTGGTTGTATCTACAACTATATCGTTAACCTCAACCAGCATACTATCTGTTGCAAACGTCTTTCCGCCAATGATTATTTTTTGCTTTGGGACAACATATTTACCAGAATCAAACTGTGTTAAACCGTACTTTTTAATCAGTTTATATTTAGCGTCGTATTTTGTAGTGTCTGGCTGATAGGATTCTATCATTTCTAAAGGCATAAATGTTTGCCCTTCAGGAAAAATAACAGCGTTAGTTGTATCGGTTTCCACTTCAATTTTATAGGTGATTTGCTCACCAATTTTTATAGAAGTAGAATCTATGGATGATGTGACTTGCGCAAATGATAAAAACGAGAAAAGAAAAAAGATTAAAGACCAAAAGCCTTTTGTGTTTACTTTGTTATATTTTAAATACTGTTTCTTCATATTAAATTAGGTTTCGACTGCGCTAAACCTGATAATTTATCCTCTTGTTTTAAAATAGCCTAATAGTTTTTTTACGTAACTCTCATCGGTTCTGCAAGACAAACTTCCTGCGCCAGATTTTGCAAAACTATCTTTAAAGTAGCCAACCTTTTGCGTATAAAACTTTACGTATTCTTGTCTTACTTTTTTAGAACTTGTATTGACTAACATTAACTCGCCAGACTCTTCGTCTTGCATATTTACCATACCTAAATTTGGTATGTTTTCTTCATGTTTATCGTAAATTCTAATTCCTGTTATATCGTGCTTTCCGGCTGCAATTTTTAGGGTTTGCTTGTAATCTTCTGCAATAAAATCGCTCATCATAAAAACAATTGCTTTCTTTTTCATGACGTTGCGTAAAAACTTTAAAGCTTCGGCAATATTGGTTTGTTTGCTTTTAGGTTGAAACTCGATTAACTCACGAATAATACGCAATACATGAGATCTTCCTTTTTTTGGCGGTATGTAAAGTTCTATGTCATCTGAAAATAAAATCAGACCTATTTTATCGTTATTTTGAGTTGCCGAAAAGGCTAAAGTAGCAGCGATTTCGGTAATAATTTCGTTTTTAAATTGTTGTTCTGTTCCAAAAAATTCAGATCCAGAAACGTCTACCATAAGCATCATGGTTAGCTCGCGTTCTTCTTCAAAAACTTTTACGTAAGGCTCATTATAACGTGCGGTAACATTCCAATCGATGTTTCTTACATCGTCACCAAATTGGTATTGGCGTACTTCAGAAAAAGTCATACCACGACCTTTGAAAGTCGAATGATATTCGCCTCCAAAAATATGATCAGACAAACGACGTGTCTTAATCTCTATTTTTCGAACTTTTTTTAGTATTTCTTTAGTATCCATTGTTTCAGTATGCAGTGTTCAGTGTGCAGTTTGCAGTGCTAAATAGTATTTAGTTAAAAGCATTCGGTAAATTAAACTTTACTGAAGACTGTTGACTAAATACTGCCAACTGATTAAGGTACTTCAATTTCGTTTACAATCTTGTTTACGATATCTTCTGCAGTTACATTTTCTGCTTCAGCTTCGTAAGTAATTCCGATACGGTGACGTAATACATCTTGTACAACAGCACGTACATCTTCAGGAATTACATAACCACGACGCTTAATAAATGCGTAACATTTTGCTGCAGTAGCTAAGTTAATACTACCACGTGGCGACGCACCAAAAGAAATTAATGGTTTTAAATCATCTAGTCTATATTGTTCTGGATAACGTGTAGCGAAGATGATGTCTAGAATGTATTTTTCAATCTTTTCATCCATATACACTTCTCTTACCGCTTGTTGTGCTCTTATAATTTGCTCTGTAGTCACTACTGGATTTACTTTATCCCAAGCTCCTTTTAAATTAGCACGCATGATTAGTTGCTCTTCGGCTTGTTTTGGATAATCTATAATCGTTTTTAGCATAAAACGGTCTACTTGCGCTTCTGGTAAAGGATATGTTCCTTCTTGTTCTACTGGGTTTTGAGTTGCCATTACTAAAAACGGCTTATCTAATTTAAAAGTCTCGTCACCAATAGTTACCTGCTTTTCTTGCATCGCTTCTAATAAAGCCGATTGTACTTTTGCTGGCGCACGGTTAATCTCATCAGCTAACACAAAATTAGCAAAGATTGGACCTTTTTTTATAGTAAAATCGTTTTCCTTTATATTATAAATTAATGTACCAATAACGTCTGCTGGTAATAAATCTGGTGTAAATTGTATCCTACTAAAACTAGCATCTATTGCTTGTGACAACGTATTAATAGCTAATGTTTTTGCTAGACCTGGCACACCTTCTAGTAAAATATGTCCTTGTCCTAATAATCCAATTAGTAAACGCTCGACCATATGTTTTTGTCCAACAATTACTTTATTCATCTCAAGCATAAGTAAGTCTACAAATGCGCTTTCCTTTTCAATTTTTGCATTTATTGATGCAATATCAACAGTACTAGTATCTTCCATTATAAATTAGTTTTTTAGGAATTTGAAACTCTAATAATTTCAAGCTCTGCAAATTGTAATTTTTTTTCAATTACCGATGTTAAGAATTGGTTAAAAGTTCTTAATTTATAAGTCTTTTAAGAGTAATTTTACATTATTAGCACAAATATAAAAACTAAAGTATATAGTATGAATTTTTCTAAAATTACAGCAGGGACAATGACATGGGGACAATGGGGAAAAAAACTGTCTAAACAAGAAATGATAGATTTGATGCATCATTGTTTAGAAAATAACATACATACATTTGATCACGCTGATATATATGGAGACTACAGCACAGAAGCAGATTTTGGTAACGCTTTCGCGGAAAGTGGTATTAAAAGAAGTAAAATAGAGTTAATAAGCAAATGCGGTATACAGTATATTGGCAACTCTAGACCAGACTTAAAAGTAAAACACTATAATTACACAAAAGAATACATTATTTGGTCTGCCGAAAATAGCTTAAAACATCTAAAAACAGATTATTTAGATCTGTTATTATTGCATAGACCAAGTCCATTATTACAACCAGAAGTTGTTGCTGAAGCAGTATCAACATTAAAAAAAGAAGGTAAAATAAAGTCTTTTGGTGTTTCTAATTTTACACCTAGTCAAACCGATTTATTAAATAAATATGTTGGTGTGGAGGTTAATCAAATAGAGTTTTCTTTAACGCAACATACAGCAATGCATGATGGTACCTTAGACCACATGATGCTAAACAATATACAACCAATGTCTTGGTCACCATTAGGTTACGTATTTAAAGAAGATACAGAGCAAACAAGACGTATACACAAGCAATTAGGTGCTTTATTAGATAAATATAATGCTACCGAAGATCAATTATTATTAGCTTGGATACTAAAACATCCTTCAAACATTATTCCTGTAGTTGGTACTACAACAAAACAACGTTTAAAAGATGCTTATGCTGCTACTAAAATTAATTTAGAACTGGAAGATTGGTTCTTAATATTAGTAGCTTGTCAAGGTCATAAGGTACCTTAATTTAATTTAAAAAAGTTTTCACAGAAGTTTATTACCCTTATATTTAGGTGTTTAAAACAACACCTAAAAATGAGTCAAAAAACTGCGTTAATAACAGGAGCAACAAGCGGCATAGGAAGAGCTACAGCACACCAATTTGCCAAACATAGCATCAATCTTATACTTTGCGGAAGACGTCAAGAGCGATTAGATACTATTAAAAAAGCCTTATCAAAACAAACTAACGTACATACACTTAATTTTGATGTTAGTGATAAAGTTGCCGTTTTTGACGCAATAAATTCTTTACCAGAAACATTTAAAACCATAGATATTTTAATTAATAATGCAGGAAATGCACATGGATTAGATCCTATACAAAGCGGAAATTTAGAAGATTGGGATAAAATGATGGACATTAACGTTAAAGGTTTGCTTTACGTAAGCAAAGCCATTATCCCAAATATGACCGAGCGTAAAAGCGGACACATTATTAACATTGGCTCTTCGGCAGGAAAAGAAGTATATCCCAACGGAAATGTTTACTGCGGAAGCAAACACGCAGTTGTCGCCATTACCGAAGGTATGCGTATTGACCTTAACCCTTTTGGGATTAAAGTTACAGCTATAAATCCTGGGTTGGTAGAAACCGAATTCTCTAAAGTACGCTTTAAAGGAGATGCCAAAGCAGATACCGTTTATACCGGTTACAAAGCATTACAAGCAGATGATGTTGCCGAAGTTATTTATTTTGCTGTATCACGTCCTGCACATGTTAACCTTGCAGATGTATTGATGTTTTGTACAGCACAAGCTAGTAGTACTATTGTGAAAAAGGAATAACCTTTAAAAAGATTCCTGCCTGCGCAGGAATATCAGACATATGATCAATAAACGTCTTTTAATTAAAAACTTACTAGCTCATAATGATGAGAACAGTTTTTATGACAAAAAACGAAAGATTGATATTGGTCAAAAGGAAGGAAAAGCTAAATTTTTAAAACACGTCTGTGCACTTTCAAACTCTAACCCAAAAAATAATTCTTATATCGTCATTGGTGTAGAAGATGAAGACAACAAAATAGTTGGTGTAGATTTTTTTGACGATTCTAAAATTCAGAATTTAATAAATGCCTATTTAACAAATCCGCCAATTGTACAATATGAAAATATTCCATTTCCGCATTTACCAGATCACAAAGTAGTTGGTCTAGTAACTATTAGACCAAGTACAGGTATTACATCTTTAAGAAAAAACATCTGGAAATACTATGGTGGCTCTGTGTTTTTTAGAGAAGGTAGTATTAGTATGCCTAAGGTTTTTGACATAGAGATTAAAGATGTTAATTCAGAAATTGTAGCTTCTATCGAGAAACATGCACAAAATAATATTCAACATATTTTAGATGGAGTTATAGATTTTATGCAAAAAAGACAAGATTACAATCCAAAATATATTGTCTTTAAAGAATATTTTATTGTGTGTTGGTCAGGTATTAAAAAGACCGTTAAAGACGAAACATTTTACTCTAGAGTTGATATAGAACTGGTTAACGAGCAAGTACGATTGTTTTATTCAACTTTAGATGAAGTTGCTATAAAATATGATGAAAATTCGTTTTCAATTTTAGATTATGTAAAGCTAGGCATTCAAGATCATTATAAATATTACCCTTTAGAAGAAACTGTTATTAGTTTTAATGATAATGCAAATTATAATATAGATTCTACCTTGGTTTTCAATCCGCCACAGTATGACAAAAAGGTATTACATCACATTTACAATACTAATAATTCTGTTTTAGAAAAACTTAAAAAAGGAATTTCTTTAAATAAAGTAGAATTACGAGATCTAAACAACCTACCAGAAACGTATCTTATATGTTATTTAAATTTATTTCATGAAGCAATAGATAAACTTCATGAAGCAAAACCATATTTAAAAAAGCATCCCAAAGTGTATCAAAAATATAAAGATGCTATTAGAATTTTAAGAAAGGTTAAATACAGTTAGCGGTTAATCTAGATAATTTTTATATATAAATTTAAAACTGTCTATAAATTAGTTAATTAAACAATGTTTTAATGTATTAATTAACATTTAAAAAAACCTTAGTTCTCCCGATAAAGTTTCGGCATTGAATTAGGGTTTACATAAAAAAACCACTTTCAATTAGAAAGTGGTTTTACTTTTTAAAACTTTATTGTTTCTTATTTACCTCCATCTAATTGATCTTGCCAATCTTTAAGTTTTTGCCATTCGCCTTTAGCAGCCATTTCTGCTTGTTTTGGCCAAGTACCTGGCTTATGTATTTCAAAACGTTTTCCGCCAGACTTTAAAACTTCTTTACATTTTTCTACGGTACAATTAGCTAGATCTTTCCAAGTTATAACGTTATGGCTATGGAACAATTCTTTTATTTTTGGTCCAATACCTTCAACAACAGTTAAATCGTTTTCTTTTATTTTTTTCCCTAAAGCTGCTTTAGCTGCATCTGCATTAAAAACAACAGCTTCAATACCTGATGCTTTGGGAGCAATAGTATTTGCTAATCCAGAAGTATGAGACACTTCTTTACTTGACATACAAGCTGCTAAATCTGTTTCTAATTTAGAAATTCGGTTTTTATAAATATCAATATTTTCATTATTATCATTACTTCTGTTTAGTAGCTTACCTAATAAGTATCCTAAAATTGCACAAATTAATCCTATCAAAGTAGGAATTAACCAACACGGTATGCTAATTAATAATATTCTCATGGTTTTATTTTTTTAGTTAATGGTTATTACAACTCGTCTGTTTTCTGCTCTACCTTCTTCAGTAGTGTTATCTGCAATAGGTTGATCTGGACCTAAAGAAGTACTTGATATTTTACTTGAAGAAATACCGTTATCTATTAAATAGTTTTTAGCAAAATCTGCTCTTTCTTGTCCAACTTTTATATTAGTATCTCTGCTACCTTGATTATCTGTATGTCCGGTTACCGTAATACTTGCACCATCTACTTTATATACATAATCAACCATATCTGCCACTTTTTGTCGTTGTTCTTTAGTTAGAACAATATTAGTTTGAGCTGTTTCAAAATGAAGTATTAACGGATTAGCTTTAATACTTTTAGCTAAATCTTTTAAAGCTTCATCTTGATCAGAATTTCTTTCTTTAAATGCGGAGATTTTAAAGCTTATACCTCCATTTATAGTATCATTTTCTCGATTTAAATCGTTATCTAAAACACCATATGTATTTGTATTTTTAAAATTTACACCTTTTGAAGCCATAAGATTTTTTATCACGTTAGCACGTGCTAACCCAATGGTAGGAAATGCCGAGTTATTAATCTCTACAGACTTGTAAAAACCTTTAACATCAAGTGATTTTTCAGGATGATTATTTAAATAAGTTGCTATTTGATCTAAACCTTGATTTAATTCAGGTGAAATTGGCTCAATAAAATGGTAATCTGAAAATTTGAAACTAAAATTGTCTTTAATTTCTAAATTAAAATCTCCATCTGGATCATTAAGTGTAATTGGTTTGATAGTTACTTTTGGTGCTACGGACACATCTTTTTCTTTATTCTCAATATTACCTGTACAATATTGACAACAAAAAAACCAGTACAAGACTGTACCGATTATGATGGTAAGTAAAACACCAAGAAGGTATCTAGATTTTTTACTCATAATGGTTAGTTTTTAATATTATGAGTATTAAGTTATTAAAAAATCGTGATTTTTTAACTGTTTGATTATTAATTATTTGAATTAAACACAAATAATCGATAAAAAACTAAAATTTTAGGTTAAATTTTATGAAAATAAAAAAGCCACATCATTTTTGATGTGGCTTAACTTTCGCGAAAGCGAAATAATATTATAAGTCAAACTTAATACCTTGCGCTAAAGGTAACTGATCTGAGTAGTTTACCGTGTTGGTTTGTCTACGCATGTAAACCTTCCAAGCATCAGATCCAGACTCACGTCCGCCACCAGTTTCTTTTTCGCCTCCAAAAGCACCTCCAATTTCTGCTCCAGAAGTACCAATGTTTACGTTGGCAATACCGCAGTCGCTTCCTGCAAAGGATAAGAATTTTTCTGCTTCTTTCATTTCGTTAGTCATGATTGCAGAAGATAATCCTTGCGCAACTCCGTTTTGCATTTCGATTGCATTTTCTACATCGCCAGAATATTTCATTAAATATAAAATTGGTGCAAAAGTTTCGGTTTGTACAATTTCAAAATCATTTTCAGCTTCAATAATCGCTGGTTTTACATAACAACCAGACTCGTAACCTTCTCCTTCTAAAACACCACCTTCAACTAGTACATTTCCACCTTCAGCTTTAGCTTTTTCTATAGCAGATAAATACGTGTTTACAGAGTCTTTATCGATTAATGGTCCAATGTGGTTTTTCTCGTCTAATGGATTACCTATAGTTAATTGCTTGTAGGCACCAACTATAGCGTCTCTTACTTTATCGTAAACAGACTCGTGTATAATTAAACGACGTGTACTTGTACAACGTTGTCCGCAAGTACCAACAGCACCAAATACTGCACCAGGCACAACTACTTTTAAATCTGCAGTAGGTGTAATAATTATAGCGTTGTTTCCTCCTAATTCTAATAAAGATTTACCAAAACGCTCGGCTACTGTTTTACCAACAATACGTCCCATACGTGTAGATCCTGTTGCAGAGATTAACGGAATTCTATGATCTGTTGTCATAAATTCTCCTACTTTGTAATCTCCGTTTATAATACAAGAAATACCTTCTGGTAAGTTATTTTCTTTTAATACCTCAGCTATAATATTTTGACATGCTACTGCACAAAGTGGTGCTTTTTCTGAAGCTTTCCACACACAAACATCACCACAAACCCATGCTAAAGCAGTGTTCCAAGACCAAACTGCAACAGGAAAGTTAAATGCTGAAATAATACCAACAATACCTAAAGAGTGCCACTGCTCTCTCATAACGTGTCCTGGTCTTTCTGAAGGAATAGTTTGTCCGTTTAACTGTCTAGATAAACCTACTGCAAAATCGCAGATATCTATCATTTCTTGTACTTCTCCGTAACCTTCTTGTAAAGATTTACCCATTTCGTAAGATACTAGTTTACCTAATGGTTCTTTTAATTCTCTTAAACGATTACCAAACTGTCTTACTATTTCACCTCTTTGCGGTGCTGGCATTGCTCTAAACTCTAAAAAGGCATCTTGAGCTGTTTTTATAACTTTATCGTAGTCTTCTCTTGTTGTAGTAGAAACTTTACCAATTAATTGTCCATCTGTTGGAGAGTAAGATGAAATTAACTCACCACTTCCAAAGCTATCAGAGCCTGTAGAAGTACCATCATTAACGTCTTTAATACCTAATTGTTTTAAAGCTTCTTTTATTCCGAAATCGGTAGCAATTGCTTCCATAAATGTTTCTTTTTTACGAATTATTTAATTTTTAGCGAATATACTAATATTTCATTGGTTATTTAGCATAAAAACCGTTTAAAAATTGCTAATTTTAATGCTATAATTTTTATCTAATGAAGACTTTACTAAAATCTATTCTATCGCTTTTATTTCTATTAAACCTAAGCTGCAATTCTACAGAAAAATCAAAAAATGTAGAATCAGACATAGTTAGCAAAACTATCAATACTCAAGTAAATGAGTTTGCAATAGTTATTCATGGTGGCGCAGGCACTATTTTAAAAAAGAATATGACTAAACAAAATGAAGCAGCCTACAAAGCAAAATTAGAAGAAGCCGTAATGGTTGGTTACAACATTTTAAAAGAAGGAGGCAGCAGTCTTGATGCTGTACAAAAAACAATAAATATACTAGAGGATTCTCCTTTATTTAACGCAGGTAAAGGTGCTGTTTTTACAAATGAAGAAACTATTGAGCTTGATGCTTCAATTATGGATGGAAAAACCTTAAATGCTGGTGCATGTGCTGCTATTACAAACGTTAAAAATCCTATTAATTTAGCTAGACAAATCATGGATGTTTCTCCACATGTAATGATGACAGGTCAAGGCGCAGAAAAGTATGCAAAAGAACAACAACTTGAAATTGTAGACCCTAATTACTTTAAAACAGAAAAACGACTTAAAAGTTTAAAAAGAATTAAAGAGAAAGAAACTAATAAAGAAAAGCAAATAGCTTTTTATGACGCTGAAATAAAAAATTCAAAATTTGGAACCGTTGGCTGTGTAGCTCTTGATAAAAACGGAAATTTAGCTGCTGGCACATCTACTGGAGGAATGACTAATAAAAGATTTGGTCGGGTTGGTGATGTACCAATAATTGGAGCTGGTACTTATGCAAACAATACTACTTGCGCTGTTTCTGGAACTGGATGGGGAGAGTTTTTTATTCGTGCAACAGTTGCTCATGATATATCTGCATTAGTAGAATATAAAGGTTTAAGCCTAAAAGATGCTGCAAAAGAAGTAATTCAAAAAAAGGTACCTGATCTTGGTGGAAACGGTGGTATTATTGCTATTGATAAATACGGAAACATTGTTATGGACTTTAACACTGCTGGCATGTATAGAGCTTCTGTTAATGACAAAGGAGAAGTTTATGTTGGTATTTACAATCAATAATTTATCTTTTTTTTAACATCTCATACAAACTAAATCATAAAATGTTAACGTAATTTATTTAACACTATTTCTCTTGATAAACATTCATCTACAAACCTATTAATCAATGCAGTTAAAATCTTTCTACACCATTTTATTAGTTTTTTTCATAATATTTTCATGTAAAGAAAAAACACCTAAAACAGACAATCTTTTTAAATATAGAGACTATATTAGTTACACAACTGCTGGTAGAGTATCTGTTGCAGATCATATTAATGTTAGTCTTGCAAAAACTGTAGCCGGTTGGGAAGCTGATAAAGAATTAGACAAAAGTCTTTTTAAAATTAAACCTTTTGTAGAAGGACAACTTAAAGTTGTAAATGACCACGCGTTTACTTTTATTCCTGACGAAAACTTATCGCCAGATACAGAATATACCGTTTCTGTAAAACTAAAAAATCTTTATAACGATTTACCAGATGGTTTTGACACTTACGATTTTAGTTTTAAAACCATTACACCAAATTTTATTATTGAAACTAATAACCTACAATCTTACACTAAAGAATTACAGTATTTAAATGGCGCGTTAAAATTAGCAGATATCACTACTATTGATAAAGCAAAGCTACTGGTTGAAGCCAGTCAAGATGGAAAAAAATTAAATATTGTTTGGGATGAAAAACTGCTTCCTTCAAAATATTTTGAATTTAAAATTGATAGTATTACAAGAAAAATTGATGATGCAGATATCTTAGTAAAATGGAACGGAAAACCAATAAATGCAGACAATTCTGGAGAGAACAAAGTAACTATTCCTGGTATTAACAACTTTAAAATTGTTGGTGTAGAAGTGTTTCAATTACCAGAGCAATTTTTATCTATTAATTTTTCAGACCCAATAAAAAAACAACAAAATTTTGATGGTTTAGTAACTATTCAAAATGCTAAAAACCCAAAATTTATTGTAGATGGTAATGTGCTTAAAGTGTATCCGCAATCCAAAATGTCAGGTAATTTAAAAATTGATGTATTTCAAGGTATAAAAAACACATATGGATACAAATTAAAAACACCTTACAGTCAAACTATTGCTTTTGAAGATATAAAACCACAAGTAAAACTGGTAAATAGCGGTGTGTTTATGCCAAATTCTAAAGAATTAAAATTCAATTTTAAAGCAGTAAATTTAAAAGCTGTAGATCTTAGAGTTATTAAAATTTTTGAAGATAACGTACTTCAATTTCTTCAAGATAATGAACTATATAGCAACAATAGTAGAGCCATTAGACGCGTAGGAAGACGCATTGCAAAACATACCATTAACCTAATTGAAAACCCTTTAGATAACGACGGAAAATGGAAAACCTACAGCGTGGATCTTTCAAAATACATAAAAGCAGATCCTGGCGCTATTTATAGAGTTGAAATTGACTTTAAAAAAGCCTATTCACTTTACGACTGTAATGCTACCGCTTCTAGTAATGATGATGATGAAGATTATTACTATGAAGACGATTACTATTATGACGATTATTACAACGATAATTATAACCAAACCAACACCGAAGACGAAGACCTTAAAGAAGAAGAGTATTGGGATAATCTAACCTATAGCTATCGCAACGATAACTACAACTGGAGAGAACGCAACAATCCTTGCCACGAATCGTACTATAATTCTAACCGTGTTATTGCTCAAAATTTAATTAGCTCTAACCTTGGTACTATTGTTAAAAAAGGAGCTAATAACAACTATTTATTTGCAGTAAGTAATATCTTAAATACTAATCCAGAAGCAGGAGCAACTATAGCATTATATAATTTTCAACAACAAAAGATAGTTAGCTCAACCACTAACAGTAATGGTTTTGCAACTATAAGCGCTAATAAGCACGCTGCTTTTGCAACCGTAACAAAAGGCTACAACACTACTTATGTAAAACTTAACGACGGTAACTCTTTATCTTTAAGTAAATTTGATGTTTCGGGCACAACGCTGCAACGTGGTTTAAAAGGTTACATCTATGGAGAACGTGGTGTTTGGCGACCTGGTGACACCATTCATTTATCATTTATGCTTAATGATGTTGCAAACAAACTACCTAAAGGTCATCCTGTAAAACTTGAAATTACAGATCCTAACGGAAAATTAGCTTTTAAAGAAGTAAAAAGCAACGGATTAAACAATGTTTACACTTTTACTGTTCCTACAGCTACCGAAGACAAAACTGGTAATTGGAATGCAAAAATAACCGTTGGTGGTGCTAGTTTTTATAAAGGGTTAAAAGTTGAAACCGTTAAACCAAACCGTCTAAAAATTAAGATAGATTTTGAAGACGAAATCCTAAAAAGCAATTCTAATTTAAAAGGAAAATTAGCCGTTAACTGGTTACATGGCGCACCAGCAAAAAAATTAAAAGCAGAGGTAAAAGCAAAGTTTTCTAATTCCTATTCAGGATTTAAAAACTATCCAGATTACAAATTTAGAGATCCTGCAAAATCTTTCAATACCGAAGAAATAACCATTTTTGAAGGCAATTTAGATGCCGATGGTTTAGCCAACATTACCAAAAATTTATCTATTGGTAAAGGCGCACCAGGTATGTTAAACGCACAATTTTTAGTCAGAGCTTTTGAAAATGGTGGCGATTTCTCTATGGATGCATTCACAATGCCTTACGCA
Source organism: Mesoflavibacter zeaxanthinifaciens subsp. sabulilitoris (assembly GCF_014191595.1). Taxonomy (NCBI): domain Bacteria; kingdom Pseudomonadati; phylum Bacteroidota; class Flavobacteriia; order Flavobacteriales; family Flavobacteriaceae; genus Mesoflavibacter; species Mesoflavibacter zeaxanthinifaciens. The sequence continues at coordinate 332,835 of NZ_JACHWV010000005.1, forward strand.
CCTTACAACTCGTTTGTTGGTTTAAAATCACCAGAACCAAAACGTTACGGTTCTTATGAAACGGATGCTAATAACAACTTCGATTTAGTCGTTGTAGATGATCAAGGTAATGCTATACAACGTAATGGTTTAGAAGTAAAAGTTTATAAAATTGAATGGCGTTGGTGGTGGAATTCTTCTGAAGATAATCTATCAAAATACACCTCAAGTTCGTTTTACAAACCATTTTTAGAAAGCAAATTAAACACCAATTCCAAAGGTAAAACGTCTTTTAACATCAATGTTCCTGATGAAGAAGGTGGTCGTTATTACATCACAATTAAAGATCCTGTTTCTGGACATTCTACAGGTCAAACCGCATATTTCTATAAAAATTGGTGGAAACGTCAACCATCAAACGACAAAGAAGCTGCAAGTATGCTTGTGTTTTCAGCAGATAAAGAAAATTACAATGTTGGCGAAACTGCAAAAATCACTTTCCCGTCTGGCACTTCTGGTCGTGCGTTAATTAGCATAGAAAATGGCTCTGAAGTTATAGAACACAAATGGGTTAAAACCGAAACTGGAGAAACAACAGTAGATATTCCTATTACCAAACAAATGGCGCCAAACGTATTTGTAAATATATCGTTACTGCAACCACATGCCTCTACTGCTAACGATTTACCGTTGCGTTTATACGGTGTAATTCCATTAATGGTAGAAGATCCAAATACCATTTTACATCCAGAAATTAAAATGGCAAGTGTCTTAAAACCAAAAGAAGATTACACGGTATTTGTTTCAGAAAAAAACAACAAACCAATGACGTATACACTTGCTGTTGTAGAAGAAGGTTTACTAGACTTAACCCGTTTTAAAACACCAAATGCTTGGGATGCATTTTATGCACGTGAGGCTTTAGGGGTAAAAACTTGGGATATATTTGATGATGTTATTGGCGCTTACAGCGGTAGTATTGATCAAGTGTTTGCAATTGGTGGAGATGGTAATGCAGCAGCAGGAAAAAATAAAAAGGCTAACCGTTTTAAACCTGTTGTTACCTTTTTAGGTCCATTTAAACTAGAGGCTGGAGATCGCAAATCGCACACCATAAAAATGCCAAATTATATTGGTGCAGTAAGAACTATGGTTGTGGCTAGTCATGTAGAAAATGAAGCTTACGGTAATGCCGAAAAATCGGTACAAGTTAAACAACCTTTAATGGTATTAGCATCGTTACCACGTAAGTTAAGTCCTGGCGAAAAAGTAACACTTCCGGTAACGGTTTTTGCTATGGAACCTAAGGTGAAAAACGTATCGCTTAAATTAAAATTAAGCAACGGAATTTCAGTAGTTGGCGAGTCTTCAAAATCTTTAAGTTTTGAAAAACCAGATGAAAAAATGGAATATTTTGAACTGGACGTTAGCAAAGCAAAAGGTATCAATACAATTGAAGTTGTAGCATCTGGAAATGGCGAAACTTCAACTTACAAAGTTGAAATTGATGTTGAAAATGTTAATCCAATATCTACTAAAAGTTACAACGAATCTTTAACCGCAAACGAGAGTAAAACTATAGATTTTTCAACCTTTGGTGTTACAGGTACAAATAGCGCAACGGTTGAGTTTTCTACATTACCTCCAATGGACTTTACACGTCGTTTAGAATATTTAATTAGATATCCTCATGGTTGCGTAGAGCAGACAACATCTAGCGTATTCCCGCAATTATTTTTGACAGATATTTTTGATTTACCTCAAGATCAACAATTAAAAATTCAGGATAATATTAAAAACGGAATCAAGCGTCTTGGTCACTTCCAAAGACCAAATGGCGGTATGAGTTATTGGATTGGAGAAAATAACGCTAACGATTGGGGAACAAGTTACGCTGGACATTTTATGATTGAAGCCGAAAAGAAAGGTTTTGTATTACCATTAACGTTTAAAAGTAATTGGATAAAATACCAAAAAGAAGCAGCGCAAAACTGGAGACCTAGTTACAGCAACTACAACTCAGATTTAGCACAAGCTTACAGATTGTACACATTAGCATTGGCTGATAGTCCTGATTTAGCAGCAATGAATCGCTTACGCGAATTTTCAGAATTATCTAACGAAGCCAAATGGCGTCTTGCAGCAGCTTATGCTTTAGCAGGTCAAACCGAAGCTAGTAACACAGTTGCTAAAACTGCAAATATCGAGTTTCAACCTGTAAAACATAATTATTACACTTATGGATCTGTAGACAGAAATCGTGCTATGGCGCTAGAAACTATGGTTATTACTAAAGACAAACGCCTTAAAGATTTAGCCGAAACTATTGCTAAAGAATTGTCTAGTCAACGTTGGATGAGTACACAAACCACAGCATACAGCTTACTAGCAATGGGCAAAATGGTTATTGCTAATGGCGGAAAGGGTATAAAAATTAACTACAGCATTAATGGTAAATCTGAAACTGTAAATAGTACCAATGCTTTAGCGCAACGTGATCTAAAAATCAAAGATGGCGCTAACCAAATTAGCATTAAAAACAACTATGATAATTTAGTTTACGTGCGCGTATTAACTTCTGGTAAATTACCTTTAGGCGAAGAGTTAACCGAGCAAAGAGGATTAACTGCAAACGTAGTCTTTAAAAACTTAAAAGGTGATAAAATAGACATCTCGAAACTTAAACAAGGTGAAGATTTTGTAGCAACAGTACAAGTTACTAATGATAAAAACTATAGCGTTAATGATGTAGCATTAACCCAAATTTTCCCTTCAGGTTGGGAAATTGTAAACACACGTTTTACTGATTTTGGAGATAATACAACAAGTCAAGCCCGATTTACAGATATTAGAGACGACCGTGTAAATTTCTATTTTGATTTAAAACAAAAAGAAACCAAAACCTTTAATGTTATGCTTAATGCATCTTACTTAGGCTCTTATTATTTACCAGGAATACAAGCAGAAGCTATGTATGATAACGAGTTTTTTGTTAGAAATAAAGGACAATGGATTGAAGTTGAGAAATAACAAATTCCCGCGAAAGCGAAAATCTTTTTATATTATTAAACCATGAAAAAACAATTCACAGAAAAACAAAAATTTACACAATGGTGGCTTTGGCTAATCTTACTTAGTATTGGTGTTTTACCTGTTGTTGGTATTTACAAACAACTTTATTTAGGAGAACCTATGGGAGACAAACCTATGTCTGATGAAGGACTTATTGTGTTTTCTGTATTTATTTTTGCTTTAATTGCTTTTTTCTGGATGATACAATTACGAACCGAAATCACGCAACAAGACATTAAAATACACTTCTTCCCGTTAACCAAAAGAGCTGTAAAATGGTCTGAAGTTGAAAAAGCACAAATTGTAAACTATGGCTTTGTTGGCGGTTGGGGAATTAGATTCTGGACCAATTACGGAACCGTTTACAACATTAAAGGAAAAATGGGTTTAGCTTTAGAGCTTAAAAACGGAAAAAAGTTGTTAATCGGTTCTCAAAAAATTGACGAACTAAAAGCCTTTTTAGATAGTTTAGATTAAATTATTTTATCGCTTCAATGTAAAATGTCCAACGCGACGTTGTCCATTAATATTAATAACGTACCAATAATCTGAAGTTGGTAATGGTTGTTCCCTAAACATTCCATCCCAAGAGATTGGTTTGTTCTTTCTATAAAAAAGTAATTTACCGTAACGGTCAAAAATTTGCACTTCAGAAGACGCATAAAATTCTATGCCTTTTAATCGCCAAGTATCATGGTAAGTATCATTATTTGGCGTGAAAAATTTTGGTACTATAAAATGAATAAAAGTTTGAGTATCTATGCCGCAATCACTATTTTCTCTAACGTAAACGGTATATCTTCCTCCTTCAAGGTTTTCAAAAACTGGAGAGTTTTGATAATCAATTCCGTCGACAGAATAAGAGAAATCACCTACATTTTCGGTAGTAATTATTAAGTCGTTATTTTCTGTGTAAACTTCAGCAATTATCGGCGCATCTAATTGTGTAACTTCAATTGTTTTTGCCACAGTACAACCATCAAGATTTGTAACATCTACCGTATAAACACCTTCGGTTGAAACTGTAATACTTTCGGTTGTTTCACCTGTATTCCAAATGTAACTCATGTTATTGATGTTTGCACTTATTTCAACACTTTCATCTTGACAGAAAAAGACTGCTTCATCAAAAACTTGTGGCGATTGGGAAAAAGTAAGTGTTACTGCTGTTCTTGTGTTTGAAATACAATTTCCGTTTATCGAAATGGCTTCAGCATAATAAACACCTTCATTTTCAGGTGAAAAGCTCGTATTATTTTCTTCAAGTAAATTTCCTCCAGAAACAGCATCGTACCAATTTACTGTTATATCTGTTGGTACAGTAACTTCTAAAGGTTGATTCTCGTTTTCGCAAATTGTGATATCTCCGTTACTAACAGGTGCTGATGGTGTTGGTACTATCGTGATAGAAAACTCATCCGAAATCACATTACACAAAGCATTAGCTAGGTTTATAGCATCTTCGGCTACTTTAACGCGATATAAAGATGTTGTGTTAACATTGATGTTTAAATTTTGATTGGTTTCACCTACAATTTCTGTCCAATTTATACCATCTGTAGAGGTTTCCCATTGATATGCATATGTATTAAAAATTGTGCCGTCAGGATTAGCTTGTAAGTTTAAATTATAAGGCGTTTGTGTTTCGCAAATAAAAACATCACTTTCATTACTTGTATCTTCTATGGTTACATTATCTCCACATGATTTAAAAACTATATCATCAATTGCAAGGTCGTTACCACAACCACCTGCGCCATTATTTCTCATTTTTAAAATCACTTCGGTTTGCGCTGGTAATGTTTGAAAAACTAATCCATACTGCTCCCAATTTGGTGTGGCTTGTGCATCAATTTCTCCTGTGTCACCACTTGCAAGAAGAGTAGTATCGGTATCGTCCCAAATTTCAAACCTTACGTTTATTGGGATGTTATTTCCTCCACAACCCGTACTTCTTGAAAGGTTTATTAAAAATGCCGAAAACTCATAAGATGTATTCTCGCAAAGTCCTATAATCGTTGTTCTGTAAAATTCGCCCGCAGTAAAATCTGCATTTACAATTAAGCATTTTCCATTAGTATCACCTTCTGTATGATCTGGTACATCGTGCCAATCAAAAAACGCGGTTGAACTTGAAACTGTATAAAACCCATCATTTGGTGTTGCAGAAGAAAAGGTATAAGTTGTTGTACCTGCTGGCAAAGGTGTTTGTGTTGTACCTGTCCCAAAGGTTTCTGTGAAGATTGGATCTCCAGAATTTCCGTTACAAAAACCTAACTGAGCGTATCCATCTTCAAAAGAAAATAGAACAATAAAAATTATAATTATTTTAAGAAGTAACTTATCGTTTTTCACGTTTTAAAGATAAATATTAATTAGTCATTTTTAATGTTAAATGCTTAAATTCACTTTTTAAAACTTTGTTACAAACTATAACTTTTTAATGCAAAGACTGTTAGCCTACTTTAAAAACAATAAAAAGAAAACAATCGTATTGTTTTTAATACTTGTGGCTTACTATTTTTGCTTACCCAAACACCTTTTTAAAGACCCAACTGCAACGGTTATTACAAGTAATAAAAATGAGTTATTAGGAGCTATAATTGCAGACGATGGGCAGTGGCGCTTTCCTGAAAATGATTCAGTTCCTGATAAATTTAAAACTTGTATCATAGCTTTTGAAGATGAATACTTTTACAATCATCCTGGTTTTAATCCAATTTCAATTTTTAAAGCTTTAAAAGAAAATATCAATTCTGGTGAAATTAAACGAGGCGGAAGTACCATTACACAACAAGTTATACGCTTATCGCGAAAAGGAAAACAGCGAACTTATTGGGAAAAATTTAAAGAAATTATCTTAGCAACGCGACTTGAATTTAGGCATAAAAAAGATGAAATTTTAGCACTATACGCCAGTCATGCGCCTTTTGGCGGAAATGTTGTTGGTTTAGATGCAGCATCGTGGCGATATTTTAATAGAAATTCTGAAGATTTATCTTGGGCAGAAAGTGCAACATTAGCAGTCTTACCAAATGCACCAAGTTTGATATATCCTGGTAAAAATCAATTACAACTATTAAAGAAACGTAATAGATTACTAAAAAAACTTTTAGATAATCAAACTATTGATAGCCTAACTTACAGACTATCAATCTCCGAAGGATTACCACAAAAACCCTATCCTTTACCACAAATTGCGCCACATTTACTGCAAACCATTGCAAAAAACAACAAAGGGCAACGAATTAAAACTAGTGTTAACAAGAGACTTCAACAGCAAACTAACACTATTGTTTTTAACCATTATAACACGTTAAAACAAAACGAAATTTATAATATTTCGGTACTAATTTTGGATGTAAAAACCAGAAAAGTTTTAACATATGTAGGTAATGCTCCAACCGATAAAAATCATCAAAATAGTGTAGATATTATTAACAAACCACGTAGCACAGGTAGTATTTTAAAGCCATTTTTATATGCTGCAATGCTAGACGCTGGTGATATTTTACCAAATACTTTAGTTGCAGATGTACCAACACAATTTGGCGATTATTCACCAGAAAATTTCAATAAAGAGTTTGATGGTGCTGTACCTGCAAAACAAGCTTTATCAAGATCTTTAAATGTTCCTGCTGTTATAATGTTGAAAGATTTTGGCTTGGACAGATTTCATTACTATTTAAAAAATCTTCATCTTAAAGATATTAGATTTAATGCTAACCACTACGGGTTATCTTTAGTGCTTGGCGGAGCAGAAAGTAACCTTTGGGATTTATGTAAAAGTTATGCAGCGTTTTCTTCAACTATTAATCATTTTAATGAAACATCAAGCGAATATTTTAGTAACGAATTTTGTGAGCCTACTTTCTACGAAGACGAAAAAATAGATTTTGGTAAAAAATCCAACGAAAAAACACTTTTTGACGCCGCTTCCATTTACTTAACTTATGAAAGTTTAAAAGAAGTAAATAGACCTGAAGGCGATGATAATTGGGAATTTTTTGATAATTCTAAACAAATTGCTTGGAAAACAGGGACTAGCTATGGCTTTAGAGACGCATGGGCTATAGGTACTACAAAAGATTATGTAGTTGGTGTTTGGGTTGGTAATGCAGATGGAGAAGGAAGACCTGGCTTAGTTGGTGTACAAACAGCTGCACCAATACTTTTTGATGTGTTTGATTTATTACCTAATAGTCAATGGTTTCAAAAACCTTTTGATGAAATGGAAAAGGTAAAGATATGCTTAACTAGTGGTTACAGAGCGTCTGTAAATTGTAATAATGTAGATGAAAAATATATACAAAAAAGTGGCTTAAAAACTAAAGCTTGTCCCTATCATAAATTAATACATTTAGATAAAACTGAGAGTTTCCAAGTAAATTCTTCTTGCGAAAATATAAACGAAATTAAAAACACATCTTGGTTTATTTTACCTCCTTTAATGGCTTACTACTATAAAGACAAACATCCATTTTACAAACCCTTACCCGCTTTTAGAGAGGATTGCATTAATTCTAAAAAAGAAACAATGGAATTTATCTATCCTAAAGATATCAAAAAGATTTTTCTACCTAAAGATTTCAATGAAAAAACTAACGATCTGATTTTAAAAGTTACACACTCTAAACCAAACACTAAATTATACTGGTATTTAGACCATATTTTTTTAGGTGAAACAACTACAATCCACAACATGTCTATACGACCAAAAGAAGGTAAATATACAATTACAGTCACCGACGAATTCGGCAACGAAATCAAAAAAACCATAGAAATTTCTCAATAAAATAGAAAAAATATAGAAAATTAAACACTGTTTTTAACAAAACACCAACATTTCAACGAAAAAAAAAGCATTATATCTATCTGAATTTAGATAGTCTCATAAAAAAATATACCTTTAAGATTCCAAATGAAATTTTGGGATGTTTATCATATAAATTAAACTAACACAATCATTTCATACCTATGAAAAAAACTACTCTCCTAATTTTACTATTATTTAGTATAATTGTACAAGCTCAGGTAATTAATCAGCCAGCAAACTGGCCCAATACCAATTGGACTGTAACTGGAAGCTACAATACAGATCCTACAGCTTTTGAAGCAGATCCTACAACAACAGCAAACTTTGCATTTGATGATGATGATGCAGGTAGCGGTAGCACAGATGCCATACAAGCAGAATCACCAGTAATTGATTTATCAGCAGCATTTAGTGCAGGCGAAACTTGGCTATTTGTTGACACAGATTATGTTTTCAACTGGATAAGTTCTGATGCTATCGGAGTTGAATATTGGGATGCAGATGCAGGAACATGGAATCCATGGGGATCACCAATTCAAGCAGATACAGCTACACCTCCAACAAATGATTTTTGTGCAGGAACATCTGAAGCTTATACTACAGACCAATTAAACATAGCTGGTTTTACAGCAACACAGTTATCTGGTTTCAAATATCGTCTCTTTTATGATGATGGAGGAATTTGGGGATGGGGAATGTGTTTTAGTTCTCCAACACTATATTCTCAAATGCCACCAGCATGTGCAGACGTAACAGGTATAACTGCTGTCACAACAGGAGATACCACTGCAGATATAACATGGTTAGCAGGCGGATCAGAGACTGAATGGCAAATCTGGGTACAACCAGCAGGAACAGGAGAGCCAACAACAGATGGTACAACAACATCGACTAACAACCCTTATCCAGCAAGTGGTTTAACACCAAGTACAGCTTATGAAGTTTATGTAAGAGCTGATTGTGATACCGATGGGTTTAGTAACTGGGTAGGACCAGTAAACTTCACAACGTTTAACACACCACCACCAGCACCAGTAGGTGTAACATGTTCTAGTGGAACATCAACATTTATCTTTACAGAAGATTTTGGAAATGATACAAACTATGTACCATCAGGATGGACAGGAACAACTTTTGCAGATAGTAATGGTAACTGGGATATTACAGGTGTAAGTGCAAACTCTTCAGGAACTGGTCCAGATGTTACATGGGATGGTAACGCAGGAACACATTTAGAATATGAAGCTTCAGGTAATACTACTAATGTAGCTTCAGCAATTACACCAGCAATTGATTTATCAACTGCAGTAGACGGTGCAGAGTTATCCTTTTATATGCATGCGTTTGGTTCAAACATAGGAACTTTAAACGTGGGTGTATCTACGTCTGCAACAGGACCATTTACAACAGAATATACTTGGATAGGAGATTATCAAACCTCTGCTTCAGAAGCATGGGTACCAATAGGTATAAACTTAGATGCTTACTTAGGTCAAGTTATTTATATAGAATTTAGTTATGTAGGAACAGGAGAGACTTGGGAAGGCGATATGGCTATAGACCAAGTAAGAGTAGAAACTTGTGGTAACTTTTGTGTAGCTCCAACAGGATTAGCAGTAGCAAATGTTACAGATACTATAGCAGATATTTCTTGGACAGCTAACAATGGAGAAACAGCTTGGGAAGTAGTTGTTCAACCAGCAGGAACAGGCGTACCAACAGGAGCAGGAACAGCTGTAACAACAAACCCATATACTGCAACATTATTAAACTCGAGTACTGCTTATGAAGCATATGTATTAGCAGATTGTGGTAACGGTACAAGTGTTTGGGCAGGACCAATAAACTTTACAACATTAAATACACCACCACCGCCACCAGTAGGCGTAACATGTTCTTCAGGAGGATCTACTTTTGTATTTACAGAAACTTTTGGAGCAACTTCAGGAACAGCACCAGCAGGATGGACAGGAACAGGTTTTGATGGTTCTAACGGAAATTGGCGTATTACAACAGAAAACGGAAATTCATTTGGAACGGGACCAAACGTAACATGGGATGGTAATGCAGGAGCGCACTTAGAATATGAAGCATCTGGTAGTGCTTCAGATATAGCCTCAGCTATTTCACCAGCAATAGATTTAACACCAGCAGTAGATGGTGCAGAGTTATCATTTTATATGCATGCATTTGGTGATGATATAGGAACTTTAAATGTAGGTGTGTCTACATCTCCAACAGGTCCATTCACAACAGAATATACTTGGATAGGAGACTACCAAACAGACGCTACAGAAGCATGGGTACCAATAGGTATAAACTTAGATGCTTATTTAGGACAAGTAATTTATGTAGAATTTAGCTACGGAGGCGCAGGAACAGGATTTGAAGGTGATATCGCTATTGACCAAATACAAGTAGAAACTTGTGGAACGTTCTGTATTGCACCAACAAACTTAATAGCTTCAAATATAACAGCAACTTCAGCAGATATTTCTTGGACACCAAGTGGACCAGAAACACAATGGAACTATGTAGTACAACCAGCAGGAACAGGAACACCAACTTCAGGAACAACAGTTGGAACAACAACAGTTTCAGAATCAGCACTAACACCTCAAACAGATTATGAAGTATATGTACAAGCAATCTGTGGAGCAGACACTAGTGTTTGGGCTGGACCAATTTTTTTCACAACACCAGTACAAACCAATTTTGTATTAGATTGTGTTAATGGTGGACCACAAACACTAACTTATTGTTATGAAAGTAATGATACTAATGTATTCACATTTACAAGTGCAGATGGTACAACACCATTAAACATAACGTTTAATGCTGGACAAGTAGAACAGAACTGGGACGAACTAGTAGTTTTAGACTCTGACGGAACAACAGATTTAAATGCAGCTACACCTTATGGTAATGGAGGCGATTTAAGTGGTATCCAGTATCAATCTACTGGTTCTTCAATTTCATTTCAGGTACAGTCTGATGGGATTTTCGATTGTGGATCACAAGGTTATATATCTATTGATGTAACGGTAAGTTGTGCTACTTGTATTTATCAAACAGTAGACTTTACAACAATTACAGATTGTTCAAATGGTAATAATCAGTTTTTTGTTGATGTTAACGTGACAGATGCAGGAGATTCTAACTCTCTAACAATAACAGACAACCAAGGTAGTACTCCTATTGTGGTTTCTGGTACAGGTACAACTCAAGTTGGTCCTTATCCTTTAGATACTGATGTTATTGTAACTGTTGCAAATACGGATGATAATAATTGTGTTGTAACAAGTTCAACATTAAATGTACCTGTTTGTCCACCTGCAAATGACGAGTGTTCAAATGCAATAGTTGTAACACCTAACCCTGACGAAAATTGTACAAATATAACAAGCGCTTCGCTTTACGGAGCTACAACATCTTCACAAGTTAACACTTGTCCAGGTACAGCAAATGATGATGTTTGGTTCCAGTTTACAGCTACAGCTACAGATCATGGTATTGATATCACTAACATCGTTGGAGATACTACAAACTTAAACCATGGATTATTTGAAGGTACAGATTGTAATAACCTTACTAATCTATATTGCGAAACAGGCAACTCTAGTATTGCTAATGGATTAACTGTAGGCACCACTTATTACATAAGAATTTATACAGATAGTGATGTCGCTTTTCAAGATGTGAGTTTTGATTTATGTGTATTTACAATTCCTCCACCAATAACAACAAATGACACTCAATACACAGTACCTGAATTAGTTACAGACGTTTTAGTCAATTCACCTTGTGCAATTGTAAATAATGTTACTTGGTCTTCTGGTGCTGATTTTGGAACAGATAATGGTATAGGATATTTTGATGGAAATGGATCTTCATTCCCTTTCCAAAGCGGAATAGTTTTAAGTACAGGAAATGTAAATGATGTACCTGGTCCTGAAACAGGAACTCAAAGTGGCGGCGGATTTGGATGGCCAGGAGATGCAGATTTAGAGGCTGTTATTAATGAAGGTACTACAAATAATGCATCTGTATTAGAATTTGATTTTACTCCTTTAATTGATCAAATGTCATTTAACTTTATCTTCGCTTCAGAAGAATATGGATCTTTCCAATGTAGTTTTTCTGATGCATTTGTTTTCTTATTAACCGATTTAACTACTGGAGTAACTACTAATTTAGCTGTAGTACCTGGTACAACTACACCAGTCTCTGTATTAACTATTAGAGATAACGCGTATAATGGTGGTTGTGCATCATCTAATCCTGCTCTTTTCGATTTTTATTCTGATGTTTTTGATTATCCTGGAGTAGGCTCTAACCCGATTGCAAGTCCGATTGACTTTAGAGGAAGAACTGTTCCTTTAACAGCATCTTCTACAGTTATCCCTAATAATCCTTATCATATTAAATTAGTAATTGCTGATGATGGTGATACTGCTTATGATTCTGCAGTATTCTTAGAAGCAAGTAGTTTTGATATTGGTACAATAGATTTAGGTAATGACATTTTAATAAGTAATGGTACTGCTTCTTGCGAGGGTGATAATGTAGTTTTAGATTTAGGTATTGCTCCACCAACTAACGCTACAATTACTTGGTATACTGTTGATAACGGAATAACTGAACCAATACCAGGAGAAAACGGAACATCTTTAACAGTAACAGAAGGCGGAGTTTACCAAGTTGATATCACTTTTGCTGGTGTTAGTGCTGCGTGTTTCTATTCTGATGATATTGTAGTTGAATTTTTCCCTAACCCTGAAGTAGAAGTAGGTGACATTCCAATTATTACAGCTTGTGATACTGACAACACAGGAATAACAACCTTTGATTTAACTGAAAACGAATCTATTATTTTAGGTACTCAAACAGATATTACTGTTGATTATTATGAGTCAGAACAAGATGCAATAGATCAAACTAATATTATTACAAACCCTACAAGTTATACTTCTGGACCAGCAGTGATTTTTGTTAGATTAACTAATGATATTACTGGATGTTATAAAGTTGAAACTTTTAATATTGATTTAGCTCCAAAACCTGTATTAGGAACACCTGAAGACATATTAGGATGTGATAATAATGACGACGGTATAGCAGATTATGACTTAACAGTAAACGAAACCTTGTTAGCAAATGGTCAAGAAGGGTTAACTTTTAGTTACTATTTAGACCAAACAGATGCAGATACAAGTACAAATGCAATAACAAACATTACCAATTATGCATCAAGCGCTACGACAATTTACGTAAGAGTTGAAAATGCAGATGGTTGTTTTGAAACAACTACATTTGACTTATTCTTTGGTATTCAACCAGAAACAAGTTTTGACACAGATGTAGTATACGAGGTATGTCCAAACGCTACAACACCTATAACAGTTACAGCGATACCGGATAATTACACATCTAACGAGGTAAGTATTGTATGGTATGACCAAAATGATAATATAATATCAGGCGAGAACAGCTTAGATTT
>NZ_JACHWV010000006.1:0-282882 GCF_014191595.1 Mesoflavibacter zeaxanthinifaciens subsp. sabulilitoris
CCAGTAGTAGATTTAGAAGATAACTACTTATTATGTGTAAATACAAACGGAACCGAAGTTATCAATCCATTAGAGATTGAGACAGGATTAAGTACCTCAGACTACACGTTTGAGTGGACCTTAAACGGTACTGTAGTAGGAACAGGTAGTAGTATCATGCCAACACAAGGCGGAAGCTATACAGTAACTATAGAAGATAACCTAACAGGCTGTGTAAGTACAGATACAACTCTAGTAGAAGAGAGCGCACCACCAAGTATAGAAGCAGATGTAATTACACCAGCATTTGCAGACGTGCATAGTATACAAGTTACCGCAATTGGGACAGGTATCTCAGAGTATGAGTTCCAGTTAGATGGTGGACCATGGTATAATAACGAGCCAAATGACAATACATACATATTTAATGATGTAAGTGGTGGCGAGCATACAATAACAGTAAGAGATATTAATGGATGTGGCGAGTCAAGCACAACTGTGATGGTTATGGATTATCCACATTTCTTTACACCAAACGGAGATACATATAACGAAACATGGCAGATATACGGAATAAGTGATCAGCCAGATGCAGTAATATACATTTTTGATAGATATGGTAAGCTGTTAAAGCAATTAAACCCAACAGGACCAGGATGGGATGGGACCTATAACGGTAACCCATTACCAACAAGTGACTATTGGTTTACAGTAGAATATAGAGAACCAGGAGACACAAGTGATACCAAGAAGCAGTTTAGAGCACACTTTACTCTGAAACGCTAGGAAACAACTCCTAATAAAAACAAACCAATACAAATAGAAACAAAAAAGCCTGAACACTATGTTCAGGCTTTTTAGTATAAGGTGTTTTATAAATAAAAACTAAAAGTGATTACTCAACTTCAAAAGTGATTTTAAGGTTAACTCTAAACTCAGTTACTTCACCACTTTTAACAATAGCGCTTTGGTCTTGTACATATACAGAACGTATATTTTTTACACTTTTTGATGCGTGTTTTACTGCTTTTTTTGTTGCATCTTCCCAACTTTTTTCAGAGTTAGATAAAACTTCAATAACTTTTAATACTGCCATAATATTTGTTTTTTAAATGTTAATACTATCAAATTAACAAATATTTGATGTTTAAAAGTTTGATTTATAGTTAAATGAACTGAAAATAGATGAAAGGTTTAATTTTTAGGATTAATTAACCGTTAATAGCTACAACAGTATTAACTCTACCAGGCAACATTTCTTTTAGCATATTTTCAATACCATTTTTTAAAGTAAAAGTAGAAGATGGACAACCACTACAAGCACCTTGTAATATAACTTTTACACTTTTAGAAGGTTCATCATAAGATTCAAATTGAATGTTACCTCCATCACTTGCTACTGCTGGTTTAACATATTCTTCTAAGATATTTATAATTTCTTGAGAAGTAGTATCTAAATTTTCAAAATGCTGTTCTACTTTTTCGGTAGATTTTTCAATAACTTCAGGCGCGTTAGGGTCTATTATATTTTTACCTTCTTCTATATATTTTTTGATAAAATCTCTAAGTTCTACAGTAATATCGTTCCATTCGGCAATATCATATTTTGTTATAGATATATAATTTTCATCAAAAAATACGCTTTTTACAAACGGAAAATGAAATAACGCGGTTGCTAAAGGAGATGTTTTTGCTTTTTCTATAGAATCATAATCATAAGTCGCAGTCACTAATTTTTTATTAGCTACAAACTTTAACGCGGCTGGATTAGGAGTACTTTCTGTGTAAACTGTTACAGGTACTTTTTGTGTAGTAGCAGTTTCGGTCACAATGACACCATCATTATTTAAATAGTTTTCAATTTGTTTTGCAACTTCATCTTTTACATCATCCCATTCAACAATGTTATAACGTTCTATTGCTATAAAATTACTAGATATGTATACTTTTTTAACAAATGGTAAATAGAATAATTGCTGTGCTAAAGGCGAGTCTTTTGCTTCATCAATATTATTGTACTCATAGTTTTGATGCTTGGTAATAAATTGATTAACATCAAATTTTAAAATAGTAGGGTTACTTGTGTTTTGTATAGAGATTTTATATGTGCTCATGCTGTAATTTTTTTGCAAAAATACTAAAACAATAGCAGAGATATCTATATATTTGATGTTTATATACGTTGAAATTTTTAATATAACTTTAGTAATTTTACTAAAAGAATTTTAAATTGAAACCTTTAACTATTTTCAACTTAATTATACGTTCTAAATTTATATATTTACAAACGTTATAATTTTTTGCTTAAAATTAAGTTATAAATTATAAGTTGATTTGAAATAACAGACCATACGACCTCGGAAAAAAGAGATTATGAGATTAAAAAATATTCTATTTATAGCAATTGCAACTTTATTTGGATCGCAATTAGCTAACGCTCAAGAAGGACTTCCAATTTATTCAGATTATTTAACTGATAACTATTATTTAATTCATCCATCTATGGCTGGTGCTGCTAACTGTGCAAAGGTTAGGATTACTGGTAGACAACAATGGTTTGGAGATGATGATGCACCAAGATTAATTACTGCAAGTGTAAATGGTAGAATTGGAGATTCTCCTTCAGGTATAGGTGCAATAGTTTATTCTGATAGAAATGGTTATCATTCTCAAACAGGAGCTTATTTAACTTATGCTCATCATTTAATGTTTTCTCGTAGTACAGCAGATTTAAATCAATTATCTTTTGGTTTAAGTGTTGGTGCAATACAATATAAATTAGACGAGACTACTTTTTTAGCTGATGGATTTGATCCTTTAATAGCTGGTATAGAGCAGTCTGCTACAGAGTTTAATGTAGATTTTGGGTTCTCTTATAACCTTTACGATTTTTATGCTCATGCAACCGTGAAGAATTTATTAAACAACGATGGTGTAAATTATAATAATAACCCTGGTAATTTAAACTTTAATAATTTAAGAACATACATCTTTACTGTAGGTAATACTTTTGGTAGCTACGGAAGCGAGTGGAGTTTTGAACCATCTGCGTTATTCTTATATAGAGAATCTACTGAAGAAGCTCTTTTTGATGTAAATCTTAAAGTTTATAAAGAAATGGACTTTGGTAAAGTTTGGGGAGGTTTATCTTACAGACGTTCTTTAGATGGAGCAGAGTATTTAGATGGACAATCTGTAAGTAGTCAAAAATTACAATATTTAACACCGCTTTTAGGGGTTAATGTAAAAGACTTTATGTTTGCCTATTCTTACAATTATCAAACAAATGATATTGTGTATAATAGTGGTGGTTTTCATCAAATTACTTTAGGGTTTAACTTTAATTGTGGTAGAGCTGCTTATAGCTGTAACTGTCCAGCGGTTAATTAAGATATAAAATACATATTAAAAAAAGCCTTGAGATCTCTCTCAAGGCTTTTTTTGTATTATTTAGTGTCTAGTTCTTTAATATCAATATCACCATTTGGAGAGATTACATAATACTTACGTTCTGTTTCTTTATTTACTATTGGTTCTGGCTTGTCGTTTTTAGGTTTAGGGTTGTAGTGTAGTTTTATTTCCATGCCAACTTGTACAACAGGCTCTATAATAGAAGGGTTAATAACAATATCATAATTTTCATAGGTTAGCGGTTGGTAGTAATAAGAGGTTTGCTTGTTTGCAGTAGTAACACCTTTGTTTTGTTTTAAGGCTTCAAAAGAAATACTATTAAATGCCTGATAATTATTGTAAAAATCTTTTGGAAAGTAACAATACTTTTGATCTGCCATTTGTACATTATATTCTTTTAAATCAAAACCTAAAACGGAGTAATATTCTTTTTTGTCTTTTATTAATTGTAAAAGTTGTGTTTGTAGATTTTTGTATACTTCGGCAATGTTTTCGATAAAATAATCCACCTTAACAAGATTATAGACTTCGTTATTAGCACAAGCAGAAAGTATCTTTTCAAATTGATTGGTCTTCTTAAACTGTATATGTATGTTCTGTTGTAACTCAAAACCTTTAGGGACTTCGGTATAAGTTTTGCTAAACAGTTTTTTAGTAACTTCAACTTCGTAAACAGGAATAAATGAAATAACATCAATAGCAATATCACTTTCTTTTAAGCCGATCTTTGTTAGTTCATTTTTAATATTTTCAACTTTAAGACTCATTAAATTTTTAGTTGCTTCTGCTGTTTCTGCAATTTGAGAGATATTAAAAACTGCTGTGTAACTAGATGCTTTTACATTTTGTAAAGCTCTAACATCAATAATTAAAGTGCTGTTAGGATTTAGATTTTGTTGCATACGTTTAGGAGAGTGACCATAAACAATAGAATTACCAGCAATATTAGCTCTTGATATTTCTTGATTAAAATTACCCTTATGTTGTGCTTTAACAGTTGCAACAATTAGGATAAATAAAAGTAAGCGAAGGTTTTTCATAATTTGTTTTTTTAAATTCGGCATAAACTTAAAAGCAACTTTTTTCAATAAAAACAAGGAATGAGTTAACGGTATACTTAATTGAGTTAATAGAAAAGATGATTGAGTAAAACATGCTATTTGCCTAGTTTTTAATGTAAAATATTAAAAATGGCATTT
The DNA here is from genome assembly GCF_014191595.1 of Mesoflavibacter zeaxanthinifaciens subsp. sabulilitoris. NCBI lineage: Bacteria > Pseudomonadati > Bacteroidota > Flavobacteriia > Flavobacteriales > Flavobacteriaceae > Mesoflavibacter > Mesoflavibacter zeaxanthinifaciens. The sequence continues at coordinate 4,590 of NZ_JACHWV010000006.1, forward strand.
TATTTAATGGGCTAAAACGTGTAGATTTATACTCGATATTTAATTTAAAATGAAATTTTTAAAATACCTTTTATTAACGCTATTCCTATTGTTTAGTTTTCAAATTGTAAGTGGGCAAAATATTAGCTCACTTAATGATGCTGAAATTTTTACAGTAAGAGGGAATATTAGAGAAAGCGATACGCGTAATCCAATAGAAAACGCAGATATACAGGTAAATGGTGGTAGCTACACCAAATCGTCTTTAGACGGTACGTTTAGAATTCAAGTAAAAAAAGGAGATCAAATTGTTATTAGTCACGACGATTTTGAAACCGTTTATTACACAATTAAAGATAATGATGATATAACTGTTGAAGTCCAATCAGTAGGCGTAAACGGTTACGTGCAAAAAATAAAAACTAACGAAAACACTTTTAGAAGCTCAATAGACTCAGCTATATTTTACAAGAAAATTTCAGCAGAAAAAAGTATTCAATTTATCACCGAAAGTATATCTAAAAGTACATCAGTAAAAGAAAATGCACAAGCATTTGAAGTTTTGGGCGATGTAAATATGTATTGGAAACAATATGATTTAGCAACCACTAATTACCGTATAAGTCTTAAAAATGAAAGTAATATAGATGTAAAATTAAAATTAGCAAAAGCCTACTTTTTAAATAAAAATTATCAAAAAAGCCTAGAGATTTATAATGACTTAGAAGATAAAACACTTAATAACTGGCAGCAAATTGAAAAACAAGAAGGTTTAGGAGATGTCTTTTTAGAACAAAATAAAATAAAACTAGCAACACAATCTTTTAAGCAAGGATTAAAAATAGCCGAGACCAATAATATAAAACCAAAAATCACTGATTTAAACTCAAAATTAGGTGATTCTTACAGCGAAAGTGGAAATAAAACTGAAGCAGAAAGCTATTTCACAAATTCAATAAATTTAGCATCTAAAGAAAATAAAGCCAAAGCGTTAGAACAAAAAATTAAAATAGCCGATTTTCAAAACACAAACCGAGCATTTGATAAAGAAATTCAATTAAGAAAAGAAATTATCAAAGATATAGATGCTATAGAAAAAGACTCTGTCATCACTAACGAAAGTCCGTTAACCAAACAAAAACAAAACTATAAAATTGGTAATGCCTATTTTTTAAAAAATAATTTAGATGAAGCCATTCCGTATCTAGAAGAAAGTATTGAAGAAGCCGATAAAAAAGAAGATTTAATAGTTAAAAAAGACGCTACCAAAAAGTTAGCCGATGTATTTGTGGCTTCGGGTAATTTTGAAAAAGCTAAAGAAGCCTTTAACGCTTATACTGAAGCTGTAGACCAGCTTTATATTAAGAAAGAACAAGAAATATCTCAAGCAGCAAGAATATCCAAAAGCATTGCCGAAAAGCAAAATCGTATTCTTTCACTAGAAAACGACAGACAGCTTACTTTAAGCCAAATGCAATTATCTGACGAGAAAAACAAACGCCAACAACTTATCATTTACTCATTAATTGGCGGCTTATTTTTATTAGTTGTATTGGCGTATTTAATGTATAAATACATCAAACAACAAAAATTGGCTAACAATTTACTGGCTTTAAAATCTTTAAGAAGTCAGATGAATCCGCACTTTATCTTCAACGCATTAAACTCGGTTAACAGTTTTATTGCTACTAACGACGAGCGTACAGCTAATAAATACTTGTCAGATTTTTCAAAATTAATGCGAGCAGTTTTAGAAAATTCAGAAGAAGATTTTATTCCATTACAAAAAGAAATTCAACTTATAGAATTATACACCAAGCTAGAACATTTTAGGTTTAAAGATAAATTTAATTATAAAATTTCTGTGGAAGAGACAATAGATATAGAAGCCTATAAAATACCACCAATGCTATTGCAACCCTATATAGAAAATGCGGTTTGGCACGGATTACGTTATAAAGAAGACAAAGGAATTTTAGATATTAAAATCTGTAAAAAACAAAAAGACCAAATAGAAATCACTATTGCAGATAATGGTATTGGTCGCAAAAAATCTAAAGCATTAAAGACCGAGAATCAGAAAAAACATAACTCTAAAGGATTAGGAAACATTAAAAAACGTGTTACTATTTTAAACGAAATGTACAAAGATAAAGTAGACATCAACATAGAAGATAATCAGCTTAATGCACAAGATGTTGGTACAAAAGTAATAGTGACTTTAAAGAAGGATTAATAAAAAAAAAGCTTCAGACTTCGGTTTTCAAGCTTAAAAAAATAAACAATGAAACTAAACGCCATATTAGTAGAAGACGAAGAACAAAGTAGAACAATTTTAAAAAACTACTTGACTAAATACTGTCCAAAAGTTAATATTTTAGGAGAGGCTTCAAACATAAACGAAGGTTTAGAACTCATAAGGAAACTAGATTTAGATCTCGTGTTTTTAGATGTAGAAATGCCTTACGGAAACGCATTTGATTTATTAGATAAGGTTGGCGATCGTAATTTTGAGACCATTTTTGTAACCGCATATAATCACTATGCGATGGATGCATTAAATGCGCACGCGTCTTATTATTTGATGAAGCCGATAGATATAGACGAGCTGATAAAAGCAGTAGATTACGTTGCCGAGATAAAAACCAAAGAAGAAGCTTTACAAGACCAAGTACTAATCCCAAAAACCAATAGTGTAGAAGGTAAAATAACCATTCCGCAACAAGATGGTTTTGAAGTATTAAACACCAAAGACATTTTGTATTGCAAAGCAGATGATAATTACACGCAAATATTTTTAAATAATAACAAAAAAAAATTAGTAAGTAAAACACTTAAATATTTTGAAGATATTTTATCAGAATCTGGTTTTGCACGTGTACATAAAAGTTACTTAATAAATGTAGCAGAAGTAGTCAAATACGTTAAAGGAAAAGGCGGAAGCGTTATTTTAAGCAACGGAAAAGAAATTATGGTTTCAGCTTCCAAAAAATCAGGATTATTATCGTATTTTAAATAAAATTCCTGCGCAAGCAGGAATCTCTAGAGAAATAGAAGCAATTAATAATAAATGTTGTCAGGTTGAGCGCAGTCCAAAACTAAATTATTAAAAACAACATTAATGTTTTGCGAAGTATAAGCAAAATGTATCGAGAACAAATAATAACTCATAAATCAAAAACCGTAAATCAAAAACCGTAAATCAAAAATGCCAATCATAAAACCAATAAACGGTAAATCACCACAACTTCCAGAAGACTGCTACATTGCCGAAAACGCAACCATAGTAGGAGACGTACAAGCCGGTAACCAATGTAGTATTTGGTTTAACGCCGTAATACGTGGCGATGTACATTACATAAAAATGGGAAATAAAGTTAACGTGCAAGATGGCGCAGTTATCCATTGTACGTATCAAAAACATCCAACCAGCATCGGTAATAATGTGTCTATTGGTCACAATGCTATAGTGCACGGATGCACCATAAAAGACAATGTTTTAATAGGTATGGGAAGTATTGTAATGGATAATTGCGTGGTAGAAAGCAATAGTATTATTGCAGCAGGTGCAGTTATTACACAAAATACAATAGTCGAGTCTGGTAGCATTTACGCAGGCGTACCAGCCAAAAAAGTAAAAGACATTAGTGAAGAATTAATTAATGGCGAAATCAACCGAATAGCAAATAACTACGTTAAATATTCAAGTTGGTTTAAAGAATAGTGTAATTATAATTTTTTGGGCGTTACCTTATCGGGTCGGGCTTTCGGCAGTCGTAATCAAAGATGTGCTCCAACAATGTCTCAACTACGAAGTAATCATGAATACATAAATTTGAAAATAATTAGTAATGAATAATCCCTAACATGGGTATAACTAATGGTCATTTATTTAACGTAAAATTACTAACGATAATTTATAGGTCGGTCTTCATAAAAATGTTTAAACGTTTTATCGGTTGTATAGTTATCGGTTAACACCTTATAAACCATAACGCCAACTATAACTTGGCCAATACAGGTTAAATAAAATATCCAATTAAAAGGCATATTCATAGATACCATTATAGTTACGGTAACTAAAAGCATGGTAGTAATTGCTACCCAAAATAATACTGGAATTTTCATAATTGTAATTTTATTTACAAATTACTAAAAACCAGTGTTTTAATGCGTTGATGTAATTATAAAATAGAAATGTTTACAACGTAACCTTCGTTACTTCTAATGTTACAAACCGTATCATCTTCAAAAATTAAATATTGACCTTTAATACCTTTTAATACACCAGTATATGTTTTGGCTTTTTCAAAATTCAACGATTTTGGTTTTTTAGGGTATTGCAAAACTGGGAAGTGTATTTCGGTTTCGCTATTATTTTCAATAAAATAGTCTTTAGCTTCATCTGGTATATAAGCTTTCAAACGATCTCTCCATTCTACTAAATTTTCATCTTTAATATCATTTTTAAGCATTGTGCGCCAATTAGTTTTATCGCTAATATGGTCTTTTAATGCTATTTCTGTAATACCAGCAAGATAGCGGTTTGGGACTTCTACAATTTCAATAGCTTCATGTGCACCTTGATCAATCCATCTTGTTGGGACTTGTGTTTTTCTGGTAACACCAACTTTAACGTTACTAGAATTAGCTAAGTAAACAATATGTGGTTGTAATTGTACTTTTTTTTCATATTCTAAATCTCGGTCTTCAATATCTAGATGAGCTTGACTTAATTCGGGTTTCATGATCCAATCTGCAGCTTGAGGTATATCAAAAAAACAACTTTTGCAAAACCCTTGGCGGTAAATGGGTTTGTTTAAGTGGCAATTTAAACACTCATAACCAACAAATTCAAACGATATGGTTTTGTCTAATAGTTGATTAAAGTTTATAAAGTCGTTTTTAAAAACCAAATAGTAAGCAATTGGGTCTAAAAACTCGGTTTGCATTTTTGTTAAAACACCTTGGTAGGTCATAAAAAAAAGTATTATTTTTAAAACTTTAAAGATACAAATTACTATGCCAATTCCTCTTGTTAATTCTATTGCATCTTGGTTTTTAAAGAAACGTTTTCATCAAATAGAGTTGTTTTTAAAGTATCCAAACGAAGTACAACAAGAGTTGTTATCTAGCCTTATAGATATTTCAAAAGACACAGAAGTAGGTAAGAAGTATGACTTTTCTTCTATAAAAAGTTATAAAACTTTTGCTGATCGTGTTCCGATTTCTTCCTATGAAGATATACAAGATGATATAGAGCGCGCACGTAAAGGCGAGTCTAATATTTTTTGGGCAAAACCTATTAAATGGTTTGCAAAATCTAGTGGTACTACTAATTCTAAAAGTAAATTTATACCTGTTAGTATGGATAGCTTAGAAGACTGTCATTATGCAGCTAGTAAAGATTTGCTATGCATGTATCTTAATAATAATGAAGAGTCTCAGCTTTTTACAGGTAAAAGTTTAAGGTTAGGAGGAAGTAAAGAATTATACAAAGAAAATGGTACAGCGTTTGGAGATTTAAGTGCTATTTTAATAGATAATATGCCATTTTGGGCAGAATTTAGTAGTACACCAAGCAATAAAGTAAGTTTGTTAAGCGAGTGGGAAACTAAAATGGCAGCAATAGTTGATGAAACGATAGAGGATAATGTAACAAGTCTTGCTGGTGTGCCAAGTTGGATGTTGGTTTTGCTTAATAATATTTTAGATAAAACAGGAAAAAATAGCATTTTTGATGTTTGGCCAAACCTAGAAGTTTACTTTCATGGAGGTGTAAGTTTTAATCCTTATATAGAACAGTATCGAGCTATTCTTCCGAAGAAAGAATTTAAGTATTACGAGATTTATAATGCTTCTGAAGGGTTTTTTGCTATTCAAGATCAAAATTATTCTGGCGATTTATTATTGATGCTAGATTATGGGATTTTTTACGAGTTTATCCCAATGGATACTTATGGTACAAAAGATGAAAAAGTAATACCGTTAAGCGAGGTAGAGCTAAATAAAAACTATGCAGTTATAATTACTACAAATGCAGGTTTATGGCGTTATAAGATAGGTGATACCGTAAGGTTTGTATCTATTAATCCTTATAGAATAAAAGTGTCTGGACGTACAAAACATCATATTAATGTGTTTGGAGAAGAGTTAATTATAGAAAATGCAGAAGATGCATTAAAAAAGGTATGTAAAAAAACTCAGTCAGAAATTAAAGATTATACAGCTGCACCAATATTTATGGAAGGTAAGGAAAAAGGTGCGCACGAATGGTTAATAGAGTTTAAAACTCCTCCAAAAGATATTAATTATTTTAGTGAGTTATTTGATAATGCATTAAAAAGCTTAAATTCAGACTACGAAGCTAAGCGTTATAATAATATGACGTTGAACAAACCTAAAATTAATGTAGCTAGAGAAAATTTATTTTACGATTGGCTTAAGAAAAATAATAAACTAGGAGGACAGCATAAAGTACCAAGACTGTCTAATACACGCCAGTATATAGACGAATTATTATCTATCAATAATTAAACATGTTTTAAATCAGTTAATTGGTGTTATCTAATTTGGATATTAACAAAAAATTAACTACATTTAGAAAGCTATTAATCTGACTTAGGGGAAACGTCAAATTAATATTTAATTTGAAAACCACTTTATATTTGTAAATGTATAAAGTGGTTTTTTTATTATGTATAAAAAAACCACTCAAAACGTGAGTGGTTTAAATTTATTTAAAAAGTGTGTTCTTATTTTAAGATACAGCTTTTAGTTTTTTAAGTTTTGTTTTACTTAGCTTTTCTTCTGCGTAAGATTTGGTTACACTAAACTTTTTAGTCTCACTTCCTGGTAACTCAAACATTGCGTCTGTTAAAATCTCTTCACATAAACTACGTAATCCTCTAGCGCCTAACTTATATTCGATAGCTTTTTCTACTATAAAGTCTAAAGCGCCATCTGTAATGTTAAGCTCTATCTCGTCCATTTCAAACAGTTTTTTGTATTGTTTGATAATAGCATTTTTTGGCTCTGTTAAAATAGCTCTTAAAGTCTTTTCGTCTAAAGGATCCATGTAAGTTAACACAGGTAATCTACCAATAATTTCTGGTATTAAACCAAAGTCTTTTAAATCTTTAGGAATGATGTATTGCAACAAGTTGTTTTGGTCTACAACTTCTTCTTTAATAGAAGCGCTATAACCTACAGCTTGCATGTTTAAACGTTTAGAAATAACACGTTCTATACCATCAAAAGCTCCACCAGCTATAAATAAGATGTTTTCTGTGTTAACTTCTATAAACTTTTGATCAGGATGCTTACGTCCGCCTTTTGGTGGTACGTTAACTACCGTTCCTTCTAAAAGCTTTAATAATGCTTGTTGTACGCCTTCACCCGATACATCTCGGGTTATAGAAGGGTTATCACTTTTACGTGCTATTTTATCAATTTCGTCTATAAAAACAATACCTTTTTCTGCTTTGTCAAGATTGTAATCTGCTGCTTGTAATAGTCTAGTTAAAATACTTTCTACATCTTCACCAACGTAACCAGCTTCTGTAAGAACAGTAGCGTCTACTATAGCTAATGGTACATTTAACATTCTGGCAACTGTTTTTGCCATTAATGTTTTTCCTGTACCGGTTTGTCCTACCATAACAATATTTGATTTTTGTATATCAATATCGTCATTGCTTGCTGGTTGCAACAAACGTTTGTAATGGTTGTATACAGCTACAGACATTACTTTTTTTGTGTATTCTTGACCAATAATGTATTGATCAAGAAACGTTTTAATCTGTAATGGTTTTTTTAGCATTAACTCTGCAGATAAACCATTGTCTTCGTTTTGTTTAGATTCTTCTATAACAATGCCATGTGCTTGTTCTATACATCTATCGCATATATGAGCATCTAAACCAGCAATTAATAAATTTGTTTCTGGCTTTTTCCTACCACAAAATGAACACTCTAATTCTTCTTTTGCCATTATTAATTTTAATTTTTACTCGCCTCTTGTTAAGATTTCGTCAATCATTCCGTACTCTTTAGCTTTATCAGCTTTCATCCAATAATCACGGTCACTATCATTGTAAACTTTATCGTAATCTTGTCCAGAATGTTTACTTATTATTTTATATAATTCTTCTTTTAAAGTAAGAATTTCTCTTGCAGTAATCTCAATATCACTAGCCTGTCCTTGTGCACCTCCTAATGGTTGGTGAATCATAACACGTGAATGTGGTAAACCACTACGTTTTCCTTTTTCTCCTGCACATAATAATACTGCTCCCATAGATGCTGCCATACCTGTACAAATAGTAGCTACGTCTGGTTTTATAAATTGCATAGTATCATAAATACCTAATCCAGCATAAACACTACCACCTGGAGAGTTAATATATATTTGAATATCTTTATTAGCGTCTGTGCTTTCTAAGAATAATAATTGTGCTTGTATAATGTTTGCAACTTGGTCATTTATGCCTGTTCCTAAAAAGATAATACGATCCATCATTAAACGAGAAAACACATCGAAGATAGCAATGTTCATCTGGCGCTCTTCAATAATATTAGGTGTTAAATTAGTTGGATACATACTACTAACAATTTTGTTGTAGTAATTACTGTTTATCCCTTGGTCTTTTATTGCAAACTTTTCAAATTCTTTTCCGAAATCCATAGTTGTAAATAATATTTTTTAAATAAAATTAGGCGTTGTTTATAGTGATTAAACAACGCCTAAAGATAATGATTATTTTGTTAAACCTATACTAAAGAAACTATTGCTTTTTAAGGTTTAAAAAGAGGTTTACTTATCTCCGTAAACTTCTTTTACAAACTTATCGTAAGATAATTCTTTAGTTTTGATGTTGGCTTCTTCTTTATATAACTCTAAAAGTTTTTGGCTAACAACTTGTTCAGAAATTCGTCTTACTTCATCTTGATTAGATAATACGCGTGCTGCAATATCATCTAATTCTTTTTCTGAAGGGTTTAATTGTCCAAACTGTGCCATTTGCATTTTAATCATGTTTTTGGCGTTGCTTTTTACGTCTTCAAAATCTACTTTTAAACCATGTTTTTCCATGATTTTTGCTTCGATTAATTGGTAACGTAGGCTTTTTTCTGACTTTTCGTACTCTTCTTTAGCAGTAGCTTCATCCATTTCTTTTTCACCAGAAACTTGCATCCATTTTGTTAAGAATTCTGCTGGTAAATCAAATTTTGTATTGTCTACTAAATACTCAGTAACGTCGTTTAATAATTTTTGATCAGATTGTTGTACGAATTGCTTTTCTGCATCTTCTTTAATCTTTTCTTTTAATTCGGTTACAGATTTTACGGTGTCTTTTCCAAATAATTTATCAAATAACTCTTGATCTAAATCTGCTAATTCACGTTTGTTAATTTCAGTAATTGTAAATGTTACTTCAATGTCTAAACCATGAGCATCATCATGAGATACTTTTAAAGCATGCATTAACTCGTGATCATCTTCGTAAAGACCTTTAGTCTTTAAAGTGATTACATCACCAACTTTAGCGCCGATAAATTTCTTCTCGGTAGTTTTTCCTTTAAACTTGTCTAAAGTTAAAGTTACTGTGTTGTCAATGTCTTTGTCTTCGTTTTTGAAAGTACCGGTAATTTCGCTGTCTTTTTCTACAGTGTCTTGAGATACTATTTTACCGTATTGTTTTTGGATACGCTCAATTTGCTCTTCTATCATTTTATCATCTGCAACGATATTGTAGTGCGTAATTGCTTTTTTGCTTTTAATATCTACGGAAAATTCTGGAGCTAAACCTAATTCAAATTCAAAAGAAAAATTATCTCCATCCCAATCAATATCATCTTGTTGTTTTGGTAAAGGTTGTCCTAAAACATCAAGTTTTTCTTCTGTTAAATATTTATTTAATGCATCTTGAAGTAATTTATTTACTTCGTCTACTAATACAGCTTTACCATATTGTTTTTTTACCATTCCCATTGGTACATGACCTTTTCTAAATCCAGGAATGTTAGCTGTTTTACGGTAATCTGATAAGATTTTTTCTACTTTATCACTATAGTCTTCTTTAGCGATATTTACTTTTACTACAGCATTTAATGCATCAATGTTTTCTCTTGTAATATTCATTATAAATGGTATAAAGCCTTTTTAAAGGCATTTAACACTTGTTTTAATTTAAAAAGGAGTGCAAAAGTACTACTTTTTTACACTCCAACCAATTTTTTAAGCTGTTGTATTTCAGAGTTTTTTGTGTTTACTCAGATTTCTTGTCTGTTTTTAATAAAGATTGTAAAAACCACTGTAAAATTGATAGTAAAACACTAAATAAGATGGCTGTCCAAATGCTTGATACAGCAAAACCATCTATAAATTTATCTGCCAATAAAATTATAAGCCCATTTATTACAAAAAGGAATAATCCTAACGTTAAAATAGTAGCAGGTAATGTTAATAAAACTAAGATGGGTTTTACTAATAGATTTAAAACAGCTAATACCAATGCTACAATAATAGCTGTAATATAACTGTCTACACTTACGCCATTTAAGATGTGTGCTAGGACAAAAACAGCAACAGCGTTAAGTAAAAGTCTAAGAATTTGATTCATAAATTAAGTATTAAGAGTTGTTCTAATTTACAAAATTAATTACAGCTTCGTAGAATTGTTCTGGGTTTTCTGCATGTAGCCAATGCCCAGCGTTTGTAATTGTTATTATATTGGCTTTAGGGAATTGTCTTTTTATAATAGCTTCATCTTGTGCGCCAATATATTCGCTTTTATCTCCTTTTAAGAATAAGGTGTTTTTGTCAAATTTAAAATGAAGTGGAAGCGCCTCGCCAACTTCACTAACATTTTCAGTAAGTGCTTCAAGATTCATCCTAAAGGCAAGCGTTCCTTTTTCTTTCCAATATAAATTTTTAAGTAAAAATTGTCTAACGCCAACTTGTGGGATATAATTTGCTAATTGCTTATCTGCAGCGCCACGACTTTTAATTTCTTTAAAATCAAAACTATTTAATCCTGCTAGGATAGTATCATGATGAATTGGATAAAACCTAGGCGAAATATCTGCGACTATCAAGTGGCTAACTAGTTCTGGATATTTGCTAGCAAAAAACATAGCGGTTTTTCCGCCCATAGAATGTCCTAAAACAATAGCTTCTTTAATATTGTGATGATCAAAATACTGCTTTAAATCTTCAGATAATGCTTCGTAATGATGGTCTGAATCATGAAAACTTCTACCGTGATTACGTTGGTCTATTAAATGGACTTCAAAGTTTTCTGCAAATTGATTCCCTAAAGTTTTCCAGTTGTCACTCATACCCAAAAAGCCATGAAGGATCACAAATGGTTTGCCTTGACCAAGTATTTGAGAGTGTAAAACCATTTATTTTAACTTGTTTTTATACATGTTTATTACATTTTCTACACCTAAGTATAGGCTTTCTGTAATTAAAGCATGACCAATAGATACTTCTAATAAATTAGGGATGCTTTGTTTGAAAAATTCTATATTATCTAATGATAAATCATGACCAGCATTAACACCTAAATCTAAACTATCTGCAAGTTTTGCGCAATCTACATAAGGTATTACAGCATCTTTGTTGCCTAAGCTGTATTGGTGTGCAAAAGCTTCGGTGTATAATTCAATTCTATCCGTTCCGGTTTCTTTAGCGCCTTCAATTTGTTTTAAAACAGGATCAACAAAAATAGATGTTCTAATTCCGTTATTTTTAAATTCCTTAATAACTTCAACTAAAAAATCTTTGTTTTTAATAGTGTCCCAACCTGCATTACTAGTAATTGCGTCTATGCTATCAGGTACTAAAGTAACTTGTGTTGGTTTTGTTGCTAATACTAAATCTATAAATTTAGGTATGGGATTACCTTCTATATTATACTCTGTATAAACAACAGGTTTTAAATCGTGAGCATCTTGATATCTAATATGTCTTTCGTCAGGTCTAGGATGTATGGTTACACCTTCTGCGCCAAAACGCTGTACATCTTTTGCAAATTGAACAACATTTGGTACATCGCCACCACGAGAATTACGTAAAGTGGCAATTTTATTAATATTAACGCTTAATTTTGTCATTAACTTAAAGTTTATTTTAACACAAAAATACGAACTCTTAAAGGCTTTTTGTGCTAAAATTTAATTAATTTGCATAAACAAAAAGTTAAACTAAATGAATCTTTCAGAATACATTTTAAACGATATAAAACCTTTATCAAGTACTGATAAAATAAGCGATTTACAATTGCTGTTTAATCAGTTAACCTTCTCGCATATACCAATTAAGGATCAAAATGATGTTTATATAGGTTGTGTTTCTGAAAATGATGCACATTGTTTTAAAGGCTCTGAAGTGATAAGCGATATAGCGTATTCTGTAGAAGGTTTTTTTGTAAGAGAAGAAACTAACTGGTTAGATGTTTTAGAGGCTTTTGCTCAAAACCACACTAACATAATGCCTGTTTTAAATAAAAATAATAAATACTTAGGGTATTATGAGCTTAATGATGTCATTGGATTGTTTAATGAAACTCCATTTTTCTCGGCAAACGGAGGAGTTTTAATTGTAGAAAAAGGTATTCAGGATTATTCTTTTAGTGAAATTAGTCAAATTGTAGAGAGTAATAACGGAAGGTTATTAGGTGCTTTTGTCTCTAAACATGAAAATGATTTAGCGCAAATTACTTTAAAAATAGGTAATACAGGCTTAAATGATATTATGCAAAGCTTTAGGAGATATAGCTATAATATAGTTTCAGGTCATGAAGAAGATACCTATTTAGAAGGCTTGAAAGAACGATCTGATTATTTAAAAAAATATCTAGATATTTAAGATGAAGGTTGCTATTTACAGTCAATTTCAAAAGAAAAAACCTTTAGCATCTTTAGAAGTATTACTAGAGGTTTTAGAGAAAGAGAATTTTGATGTTTTTATTGAAGAAACCTTTTTTAAAAATATTTCATCCAAAATAAAAAAGACATTAAACACTTTTTCTAGTTTAGATAGTTCTTACGATTTTTTAATAAGCATTGGTGGTGACGGTACAATTTTACGAGCTGTTACTTTGGTAAGAGATTTAGATATACCAATGGTTGGAATTAATACTGGTAGATTAGGGTTTTTAGCAACTATTCAACATGACGAAATTGAAGACGCTATTAAATCTATCATAGAAAATGACTATAAAATCTCAGAACGTACATTATTAAGTATTTCAGTGTCTGAACCTAATGAAGAAATTGAATCTTGTAATTTCGCATTAAACGAAATAGCTGTTAGTCGTAAAAACACCACATCTATGATTACGGTTGAAACCGAATTAGATGGTGAATATTTAACTTCTTATTGGAGTGATGGGTTAATTATATCTACACCAACAGGATCAACAGGATATTCTTTAAGTTGCGGCGGACCAGTAATTACGCCAAAAGCTGCGAGCTTTGTGTTAACACCAATTGCACCACATAATTTAAGTGCAAGACCTTTAGTAATAGAAGACTCTATTACGATTAAACTTAAAGTAGATGGTAGAGAGAAGCAACATCTAGTATCTTTAGACTCTCGTATAGCAACACTTTCGAATAAAACAGAAATTACCATAAAAAAAGCTCCATTTTCAATTAAAATGATAGCGCTTCATAACGAAACCTTCCTAGATACCTTACGTAAAAAATTACTTTGGGGAGAAGATAAGCGTAATTAAACAATAAAATTTGCCTAAATCTGTTTAAATGAGTAACTATTTCAATAGAATTGTTATAGGCTAATCTTATTTATTATATTTGCAAACTTTGAAGGTTTATGAGGCAATTAACAGTAATCATAATAACACTATTTAGTATACAGTTTAGCGCTGCTCAAATACATGAATTTGGCTTGTATTTAGGCGGTTCTAATTTTATAGGAGATGTTGGAGCAACAGATTATATTGCGCCAAAAAACCTAACTATAGGTGGAATTTATAAATGGAATAGAAGTCCAAGACATTCGTACAGAATTTCATTACTGTTTAGCGAGCTAGAAGGAATTGATAAAAACTCTGATGACCCAAGTCGTCAAATCAGAGGATTAGAATTTAATAGTCAAATAATAGAATTATCTGCTGGAATGGAGTTTACCTTTTTAGATTTTAATCTTCACAAAGGAGGTTTTGTTTCAGCACCATATTTATATACAGGTGTTACAGTAACAAAACACGATAACTTCTTCTTAGCAAATTCAGGACAATTAGAACCAGAAGGAACCGAGAGTTTTGCTTACGGTATACCAATGGTAGTTGGTTATAAAGCAGCAATTGCACAACATTTTGTGCTTGCTTTTGAAATCGGTGCACGTTATACATTTTCAGATGAAATTGATGGAAGTGTGCCAGATGCAGAAGAACTTCAAAGTAGAAGCTTTGGTAATTTAAATAATAATGATTGGTATACCTTTACAGGTGTAACACTAACCTATACATTTGGTAAAAACCCTTGTTATTGCGCATTTTAAGTGAGTATTGATAAAATAAATAAAGACTATTTACCCAAACATCTAGCTATTATAATGGATGGAAATGGGCGTTGGGCAAAACAAAAAGGCATGTTACGTGCTATTGGTCATGAAAACGGAACAAAAGCAGTTAGAACAACGGTTGAGTCTTGTGCAAAATTAGGTGTAGAAAACTTAACACTTTATGCGTTTTCTACAGAAAACTGGAACAGACCAAAATTAGAAGTAGATACACTAATGAAGCTTTTAGTGTCTTCACTAAAAAAAGAAATTAACACACTTTTAGATAATAATATTAAGCTAAACGCTATTGGTAACTTATCATTATTACCAAAAAAAGTGTCCAAAGAATTACAAGAAGTTATTAATTTAACTAGCAAAAACACGCATATGAATCTTACTTTAGCACTTAGTTATGGGTCTAGAGAAGAGTTAGTTACAGCTGTTAAAGAAATCAGTAATAAAGTTAAAAATAATATAATTTCTGAAGAAAGTATTGACCAGTCAGTTATAAATAAGCATCTTTACACGAACAATTTACCAGATGTAGACTTGCTTATACGAACAAGTGGAGAACAACGTATAAGTAACTTTTTGTTATGGCAAATAGCCTATGCAGAGTTGTATTTTACTCCAGTACTTTGGCCAGACTTTACAGAGCAACACTTAAGTGAAGCTATTATAGAATATCAAAAAAGAGAACGACGATTTGGGAAAACAAGTGAACAAATTAGCTAAACAATTACCATTGAAAACAGCATTACAATACGTTTTAATTACCTTCATATTTGCCATTTCAGCATTAGGTAACGCGCAAGAATTAGACTACGAAGGCGGAGAAAAATATAAACTTGCCGGTATATCAGTAAAAGGAAACACAACCTTTAGTGAACAAACCATAATAACCTACTCGGGATTAAGAAAAGATACCGAAATACAAATACCAGGAGAACAAATAAGTAATGCTATAAAAAAGCTTTGGAGTTCTAATTTATTTAGTGATATAGAAGTTTACTTAGTCAAAACAGAAGGTAAAGATGCCTTTTTAGAAATAAGATTATCAGATCTTCCAGAATTAAATGAAATTAACATCACAGGTGTTAAAAAGAATAAGAAAGAAACTATAATCAAAGAAAATAAGTTACTTAAAGGGACAAAGGTTACAGAAAACCTAGTAACAACGACAAGAAACTACCTTGAAAATAAGTATAGAAAAGATGGTTTTTTAAATGCAGATGTAAAAGTAAATACTACAGAAGTTGTTAGTGACTCTACATTTAAGCCACAAGTAAATATGTTTGTTGCTGTAGATAAAGGAGAAAAAGTTAAAGTTAAAAAGATCAACTTTGAAGGTAACGAAGTCTTATCGGACAAAAAGCTAAGAAAAGCAATGAAAAATACGAAGCAGAAAAATCCAATTCGTATTTTTAAACGATCAAAGTTTATTGAAGCAGACTACAAAGAAGATTTATCTTCGATTGTAGACAAATATAAAGAGATAGGTTATAGAGATGCACGTATTATTTCAGACACTTTAACATACAATGGAGAAGAAACCGTGTCTTTAGACATAAAAGTAGAAGAAGGAGAAAAGTATACTTTTGGAGACATTACATTTATAGGTAATACAGTATATTCTGATGAGTTCTTAAAAAGAAAGCTAAGAATTGAAAAAGGAGACACATATAATGGTATAGAACTACAAAAAAGAATAGCAGATGCATCTAGTCCAGATGCAGATGACCTTACAAACTTATATCAAAATAATGGATACTTATTCTCAACAATAAACCCAGTAGAGGTTAATGCAGATGGTAACGTTATCGATATGGAAATTAGAATAAGCGAAGGTAAACCTGCTTATTTTAACAAAGTAACAGTTGTTGGTAACAACAAAACAAATGACCATGTTATTTATAGAGAAATAAGAACACGTCCAGGAGAATTATACAGTAAAGAAAATGTAGTAAGAACAATAAGAGAGTTAAGTCAACTAGGTTTCTTTGACGCAGAACAATTAACACCAAATTTTAAAAATGTAAATCCAGATGAAGGAACTGTAGATATGGAATACTCTGTAGTAGAATCTGGATCTAGCCAAATAGAATTGCAAGGTGGTTACGGTGGAGGAGGATTTATTGGGACCTTAGGTTTATCTTTCAATAACTTTTCTTTAAAAGATATATTCAAAAAAGATGCTTATACGCCAATTCCAATGGGTGATGGACAAAGATTAGCTTTAAGATTACAAGCTAGTAGATTTTTTCAAACCTATAGTTTCCAATTTTCAGAACCTTGGTTAGGAGGTAAAAAGCCAGTACAATTCTCTACCTCTATATCACAAACAAAACAGTTTTTATATAATCCGTTAACACAAAACGCAGATAAGGATAGACGTTTTAACATAACAGGTATTACTTTCGGTTTAGCTAAACGTTTATCAGTCCCAGATGACTATTTTACCTTATCTCAAGCAGTAAGTTTTCAGCATTATAACTTAAAAAATTATAACACAGGATTATTTACATTTGGTGATGGTTACTCAAACAACTTATCTTATACGATAGGTTTAACAAGAAACAACACTTTTAATGATCCTATTTTCCCAATGGGAGGATCTAACTTCTCTATTACAGCAAAAATGTCATTACCGTACTCTGTGTTTAATAATGTAGATTATGAAGCATTAAAGCAAGAAAGAGAAGATAATATAGCTATAATTAACGACTCTAACAGCACAGTAAGCGAGTCTAACGCAGCATCAAGTAGAGTTAGCGAAATTGACCAAGAACGTTTTAAGTGGTTAGAGTTTTACAAGGTTAAGTTTAAAGGAGATTGGTACACTAGATTAGTAGATAAGTTAGTATTACGTCCAAGTGTAGAATTTGGTTTCTTAGGAGCTTATAATCAAGATAGAGGAATTATACCTTTTGAACGTTTCTTTGTTGGTGGTGATGGTTTAGGAAATTATAGCTTAGACGGAAGGGAAGCGATAGCCTTAAGAGGTTACCAAAACCAATCCTTATCAACTCAAGATGGAGGAACAATTTATAATAAGTTTTCTTTAGAATTACGTTATCCAATAACCTTAAAACAATCTGCAAAAATCTATGCGTTAACATTCTTAGAAGCAGGTAATTCTTATAATGATTTTAGGAGCTATGATCCTTTTGAGTTAAAAAGATCTGCAGGATTTGGTGTAAGAATTTTTATGCCAGCATTTGGATTATTAGGTATAGACTTTGGACATGGATTTGATCCACAACCAGGCGAAACTTCAAAACATGGTTGGGAAACTCACTTTATCATAGGACAACAGTTTTAAAAAAAACAATGCTAAAACCCAATAAAATAGGTTAATAAGCTTGATAGTTTACTAATTTTTTTATTTTTGGCACGATATTTTCTAATAACAAGTTGAGGATTTAATAAAAGAATTAAAATTTTTATAATTAAAATTCGTTATTTTGAAAATAGCAGCTTAAACACAAATAATTTGGCGGCTAAGTTTAAATTAAAAACTAAATAAATCCAACATGAAATTTAAAGTTCTTTTAGTATTGTTCATATTAAGTGTGTCCTATCAAGCAAATGCACAACGTGGCGTAAGAATAGGTTATATAGATACTGAATATATTTTAGAAAATGTTCCAGAATATACCGAAGCTACTAAGCAATTAGAGTCTAAAGTACAAAAATGGAAAACTGAAATTGAAGGTCGATTAAATACTGTAAAGCAAAAACGCGAGGCACTTAATAACGAAAAAGCATTGTTAACAAAAGAGTTAATAGAAGAGCGTGAAGAAGATATTTTATTTGAAGAAAAAGAAATATTAGATTACCAACAAAAACGCTTTGGTCCTAATGGTGATTTGATGATTCAAAAAAAGCAGTTAATGCAACCAGTACAAGACCAAATTTTTCAAGCAGTACAAGACATAGCAGCAAACAAAAAATACGATTTTGTTTTTGATAAATCTGCAGATGTTGTTATGCTATATTCAGCAGAACGATTTGATATTAGCGACTTAGTAATAAGAACAATAACTAGAGCATCAAAACGTAAACAAGCAACAAACAGAAAAGAGCGTAAAGAAGCAAAAGAAGAAGAAGTTGTAGAAGAGATTAATGACTCTCAAGAAGCTAGACAAAAAGCGTTAGACGAAAAAAGAGCAGCAAGAGAAGCTGCTGCAGAAAAACGTAGACAAGAAATATTAGAAGCAAGAGAAGCAAAGAAAAAAGCAGCACAAGAGAAGAGACAAAAACTTATAGAAGAACGTGCAAAAGCAAGAGAAGAAAAATTAAAAGCTAGACAAGAAACTAAAGACGAAGAAAACCCATCTTTTGATGGAGACGAAAATAATAAAGAAGATAAAACATATTAAAAATAATAAGAGCTAAACCTTAAAAAGTTCTTAGATAAACACTAATAATTTATAACACAAATACTATTTAAAATGAAACAAATTAAATCACTTTTATTCGCTGCAGCATTATTTATAGGAGCAACAAGTTTTACTAATGCTCAATCAAAAGTAGCGCATATTAATGTTGGAGAGCTTGTAACTTCAATGCCAGAGATGAAAACTGCACAAGCAGAAATGGAACAAATGGGTAAAACGTTTGAAACTGACATTCAAGAAATGATGAATGAGTATAAAACAAAAGCTCAACAATACGAAGCAGAAGCTGCAACAAAAACTAATGAAGATAACCAAAAAAGAGGTGAAGAGTTAGCAGGTATGCAACAAAACATTAGACAATTTCAAGCTAATGCACAACAACAATTACAACAAAAAGAATTAGATCTTTTAGAGCCAATTACAAAAAAGGCTAAAGCAGCTATTTTAAAAGTAGCAAAAGCACAAGGTTTTGATTATGTATTAGATTCTTCTCAAGGTTCTGGAGTAATCATGGCAGAAGGTAAAAACTTATTACAAGACGTTCAAAAAGAATTAGGATTTTAATTAAAATCTCTTTTAAAATACAATAAAGCTGTCTAAATTTAGACAGCTTTTTTTATACTATAATTTTTTATGAATAAACAGCCTATTGGTATTTTTGATTCTGGAGTTGGAGGTACTTCTATTTGGAAAGAAATACACGCTTTATTACCCTACGAAAACACTATTTACCTTGCAGATAGTGCAAATGCACCTTATGGGCCTAAAGGAAAAGATGCTATTATAGCATTATCAGAAAAAAACACCGAGTATTTATTAAATCAAAATTCCAAAATAATTGTTGTAGCATGTAATACAGCAACAACAAATGCCATTAAACATTTAAGAAAAAAATATGATGTGCCTTTTATAGGTATAGAGCCAGCAATAAAACCTGCAGCATTACAAACGCAAACAAAAGCTATTGGTATTTTAGCAACAAAAGGCACTTTAAGTAGTGAGCTTTTTTTTAACACCTCACAATTATACTCTAATGGAATAGAAATAATAGAACAAGAAGGAGAAGGTATTGTACAATTAATCGAAAGTGGTAATATTAATTCGGAAGAGATGAGAGCGCTTTTAGAAATTTATTTAAAGCCAATGCTAAATGCTAATATCGATTATTTGGTGTTAGGTTGTACACATTATCCGTATTTAATACCACAACTTTTAAAAATGCTTCCTAAGCATATAAAAATAATAGACTCTGGTGAAGCTGTTGCTAGACAGACAAAAGCTATTTTAAAACAGTTAAACTTGCTTAATATAGCGGATGTTAAACCAGATTTAAAATTTTATATCAATTCTAATCCAAAAGTGATGTCTCAACTTTTAAATAATAACTTTGAGGTAAATCAAAAAGATTTTTAGTCATAAAAAAAAGCCAAGTGTTACACTTGGCTTTTTTATTATATATGTTCAGTTCTATACTTCTTCAGCATCTCTTAAGCTTTGAATGTAAGCTGCTTTTTGAACTTGTTTTCTTCTTGTTACAGAAGGTTTTGTAAAGTATTGCTTGTCTCTTAAGTTTTGCATTACTTTAATATTTCTGTGTTTACGCTTGTAACGTTTTAAGGCGCGTTCTATGTTTTCGCCTTCTTTAATTTCTATTCTTAACATATCAGTATTTTAAATCTTTTGCGAATATCCCTCAAATATTAGGATTATTCAAATTATTAATGTTTTATTTTATTTTTTTAACCTAAATAGGTCTTTAAAATCTTACTTTTTGATGTTTGACGTAACCGTCTTATACCTTTTTCTCTAATTTGCCTAACGCGTTCTCTTGTAAGATCAAAGGTTCTTCCAATCTCATCTAATGTCATTGCTGGTTGATTACCTAAACCAAAATTTAATCTAATTACATCACTTTCTCTTGGTGTTAAAGTTTCTAATGCACGTTCAATTTCAATATTTAAAGACTCATGCATTAGTTGATTATCAGGGTTTGGAGATTCTCCAGATTTTACTAGATCATAAAGGCTATAATCTTCGCCTTCTTTTAGCGGTGCATCCATAGATACGTGTCTGCTAGAGATACGCATAGATTGTTTTACATCACTTATGGTTAGGTCTAACTCTTTAGCAATTTCTGCTGCGCTTGGCGGTCTTTGATTAGCTTGCTCTAAATGAGATGTAACTTTTCTTATTTTATTAATGCTTCCAATTTTGTTAAGTGGTAATCTAACAATTCTTGATTGTTCTGCTAAAGCAGAAAGAATAGCTTGTCTAATCCACCAAACAGCATAAGAAATAAATTTAAAACCTCTAGTTTCGTCAAAACGTTTAGCTGCTTTTACTAAACCTGCATTTCCTTCGTTAATTAGATCTGGAAGTTTTAAGCCTTGATTTTGGTATTGTTTGGCAACAGAAACAACAAAACGTAAGTTAGCAGTGGTTAATTTATCTAAAGATTTTTGACATCCTTCTCTAATTTTCTTGGCTAATTCTACTTCTTCTTCAGCAGTAACCATAGGAAGTTTACTTATGTCTTGTAGGTATTTGTCAAGTGATTTAGATTCGCGATTGGTAACTTGTTTCGTAATTTTTAATTGTCGCATTCAATGTAGTTTAATGTTTAACATTTTCAATCTAACAGAATATTCGACAATTCCTAATATTTAACAGTTTTTTAGGTGTTTTGTTGTGAAGTTTTTAAAAGAATTAATCAGATTTCTTCTTTTTTCCAAAAAGTCCTCCTAACACGTCTTTTACATTATTTTTAGTTTTTGTAGAATCTGTTTTTGTAGAGTCTTTTGGTTTGTTTCCGCCTAGAAGTCCGCCAATAACATCTTTTACTGGATTATTAGTAGTGGTTGATGTACTGTCACTGCTTTGATTGTTGTTGTTTAAAATGTTACCTATAGCATCATTAAGCTTGCCTTTACCTTGGTTTATTAATTTTTGTTTTTGAATTTCGACTAACTGCTGTGTTAATGTTTTTACACCGCTAGTTAAGTCTGTAGACACTTGCGGTTTTGTTGTGTTACCAGAAACAGATGCGGTTACAGGTATTGTAATATTGTTTACTGCAGGATCGTTAATTTTATTTATTAGTGCGTTTACATCGCTTCCTAAATACTTTGCAGGTACATCAATAACTACTTGATAGTTCATTGTGTTGCTAAAAGAATGCGATCCGCCAATTGTCATTTTTATGTCCTTATATTTTATATCAAACGGTTGTACATTGACTTGACCATTATTAAAAGATAATTTTGCGGTAAGGTCTTTTAGATTAAGCTTACTAAAGTCTAAAAAGCTTAATTTGTTTTCTAAAGCTGTAAATAGCTGTTCGTTTTTAGGCTTAAATTCTCCAGTTAATAATTCCGCGAAAGCGTCACCCGAAATTGTATTTAAAATAGGTGTAAAATCTTGACCTAATGTACCAGAAATATCAATAGAGCTGTTAAGTTTTCCTTCTAAAGCTTTAGCGATAGGCGCTAACGCTTGTAACATATCCAAGCCATTAAATGATTCTGAAATATTAAAGTTAGAAGCACCAAGTTGCATCTTAAATGTAGACTGCTCTTTCGTGGTGTCCACTAAACCGTTTAAGCTTAAATTACCATCAAAAATACTTGAAGTCATATTGTTTAACTGCGCTTTACCATCAGTTATATTTAAGCTACCTTTTACATCTTTTAAAGTAAGATTGTCGTAAACTACGGTAGTTGCATTTGCTGTTACATTACAATCTAAAAATTCTGGTATTTTTAAAGCCGTATCTGGTTCTGTACTTTGGTTTACTGGTGCTTCACTACCGCCTTCTATCATAAAGTCACTAACCACAAATTTGTTTGAGTTGACATTAAAATTTCCTTTTAGCTTTTTATTGCTTAATAAAAAACCAAGTAAATTATTTATTGTACCAGTTGCGTTTAAATCAGACTGTCCTGTTGTTGCATTAAACTTATCAAGTTTTATAGTGCCTGGATTAAAGTTAACTTCTGCATTACTTATATTAATTGGGTTTACTATATCTGCTGAAGAAAACTCAAATCCACTAACGCTAACCATACCGTTGTTTTTAATGCGTTCGTATGCATTAGTTTCGATAGCATTCATATCAAAACTAGTATTTAATTTAGCCTTTAAAATACCTTTTAATTCATTCTCAAGTTCAATTGGGTACGCTTTTGTAATATTAGCTAAATTTAAAACACCATCAATATTAGCGTTTACTAACATGTTAGTCGTTAGATTTTTTATAGTAGCCGAACTCTTAAAAACATCTTGGTCTATTTTAAAATTAAGCGCATTTAAGTTAACGTAAGTATCGTCTACTAAACCAGTTTCGTTTTTTATTTGTGCGTTAATATTGATGTTTTCTACACGTTTTGGTAGATCTGCAAATTTAAAAGACGCATTATCAGATAGAATATTAATATCTAGAGTAGGTATGGTTTCTTCAGTTACTTTTCCTTTAATAATTCCGTTTACTTTAAAGTTTCCAGTCGTATTTACGTTGTCTAAGTTTTTAGCATAGGTCTTTGGGATAACTGCTAAAAACTCTTTAAATGAAGAACCAGGATTTTCAAAAGAAATGTCAATCTCTTGTCCGTCTTCAAGTTGTTTTACGTAACCTTTAAATTGCAACGGTAAATCATTTACAAAACCTTTATTGTCTTTAAATGTGTAAGTTTGATTAGGTATGTCTAAATCTATTAAAGCGTCAAGTTTGATTAGATTATTACTTAAATATTCTGTGCTATCAAGGCTGAAAGTTACGTTAGCTTCTGTTTTTGTGTCTAATTGGGAAGTGCCTCCAGAAAAAATTCCGTTACCTGTATGATTAATGTTGGTAACTTTTATTAGTGTATTAGCGCTTTCATCTATATAATTAAAAGCACTATTATTTATGCTGTAATTTTCAATATCAAAAGCAAAACCATCATTATTTGAAGTGTCAGATGATGTATTGTTGGTGTTTTCTTTTGCAATGTCCCAATTTATTTGTCCGTCTTTGTTTGTTTTTAAATTAATTAAGGCGTCATCAACATTTATGCTGTTTACAATAATTGGATCTTCACTAGCGGTCTTAAAAAGTTCTTTTACAGACATATCTAAAGATAACTGTTTTACGCTGGCTAAAGTATCATTTTTAAAAGGCTCAAAATTGGTAATTACCAAATTGTCTAAGGTAACATTAGCTTGTGGGAAGCTTCTAATAAAACTTAAGTCTACATCATTAAATTCAACTTTTGCATTTACATTGTTGTTAATGAAATTTTTAACCATATCCTTTATTTGACTTTGAAAAATAAACGGACTAGCTATTAAAAGTAGAAGTAGAATTAAAAATGAAATTCCGATAATTTTAAGCTTTTTCTTCATGAGAACTTTTTAAGTTGAATTTTCATACGAATTTACGTATTAAAATAGGTAAAAAGATCTTGATAAGCTTAGATTTAATATAAGTTTAGCATTTTTAAAGTAGATTTATCTCTTCGTTAACTTTAAGCTTAAAACGCTTTCTAAAAAGATATACACCTAAGTACAAAAATGGTGTGTCGATGATGGCTATAAAAACCTTAAATAAAAAACCGCTAATCAATAATCCAGCAAATTTATCCCAACCAATTTCACCAAAAGAACACAGTAAAAATAAAACTGAAAAGGTGTCTACAAACTGAGATAAAAAAGTAGAGCAATTATTACGCAGCCAAAGCATTTTTCCATTGGTTAATCGTTTCCAAAAGTGATAAATCTGAATATCTACAAGTTGCGCTAATAAATAGGCCATCATACTGGCAAATACAGCAATAATAGTGTTGCCAAATACTGTGGTAAAAAGAGAATTGTTAACAGGCGACCAACTTGTAGCAGGAACAAGATTGGCGGTGTAAACTATTAATAAAGAAAAAATAGAAGCAAAAATACCTGCAATTACAATTTGGTTTGCACGTTTTTTACCATAAATCTCACTTATTAAATCGGTGATTAAAAAGGTAATCGGGTAAGGAAGAATACCAACAGAAATCTCAAATAACTTAGCGCCAAAAATTTCAATATCAAAAGGATGCCAATAAAAAAACTTCTGAAAAATTAGGTTAGAAACCACCAAAGAGGTTATAAATAAGGCACCTAAAAAAAGGTAGATTTTTTGAGCAGCTAGTTTGTCTTTTAAGGTCATAAAAACTTATTAACAGTTTGTGTAAAGATAAGGACTAAGTGAATTTCTTTTAGTTATTTTGTCAAAGATTTATGAAGGATTCTAAAACCGTATACATAGCATTAGGTAGTAATAAAGGCGATAAGTTTAAAAACTTACAACTTGCTGTAGATGCTATTTTTGAAAAAATTGGCACAATAATTAGTATTTCAAAAGTCTATCAAAGTCAAGCAATGGGCTTTGAAGGCGATGATTTTTTAAATACATGTATAGCTGTAAAGACAAAACTAACACCTAAAAAAGTACTTAAAACACTTCAAGACATTGAAGTGAAATTAGGTAGAAAACCTAAAAAAAGTGAAGGTTACGAGTCTAGAGAAATTGATCTAGATATCATTTTTTTTGAAGATGAAATTTTAGATGAAAGTAACTTAGTAATTCCTCATCCAGAAGCTCATAAACGTAAATTTGTTTTAGAACCCTTAAAACTAATTGCAGCTAAAACAGAACATCCAGTTTTAGAAAAAACAGTTGAGCAACTTTATGAAGCTTGCGAAGATCAAACGGCTTTAGAACCTTATAATATCTGGCTAAAAAACCCAATTAAGCAGTATAAATTATCTAAAAATAACTATATAGCTATTGAAGGTAATATTGGAGCTGGTAAGACAAGTTTATCAACACAAATTGCGTCAGATTTTAATGCAAAATTAATTTTAGAGCGTTTTGCAGACAATCCGTTTTTACCAAAGTTTTATAAAGAGCCAAATCGCTACGCGTTTACTTTAGAGATGTCTTTTTTGGCAGATCGCTACCAGCAAATTAGTGATGATTTAAGTCAACTAGATTTGTTTAAAGATTTTATTGTTAGCGATTACGACGTGTTTAAATCTTTAATTTTCTCAAAAATTACGCTACAACCAGACGAGTTTAAATTATACCGAAAGTTATTTTATTTGATGTATAAAGATATTGCAAAGCCTGATTTGTATGTGTATTTATATCAAAATACTGAGCGTTTACAAGCTAACATTAAGAAAAGAGGTAGAAAATACGAAAGCGAAATAGCAGACGATTATTTAGAAAAAATTAATGCAGGTTATTTAGATTTCTTAAAAAGTCAGTCAGATTTTAATGTGAAAATTATTGATATTTCTGATAAAGATTTTGTGAAAAATAGAGCAGACTATTTATGGCTTTTAAACGAAATAAATAATGGAGTACAAGATAGTCAAGACCGATAAAATTTTAATTGTAGGTTTAAGTGCAACTGCTAATTTTTTAAATACTAATCAAATAACTGGTCAGTTAGCAAGACAATTTATGCCAAGAGTTGAAGAAGTAACACATAGAAAAGACAACTTTAAATTGTCACTTCATAAATACTCAAGTTTTAATATTTCAGAATTTAATCCTAATCAAACGTTTCAAAAATGGATAGGTGTAGAGGTAGATAACTTGCAATCTGTACCAGAACATATGGAAACTTTAACTATAGATCCTGGCAGATATTTAGTAGTAAATTTTGAAGGAACTATAGCAGCATTTGTAAGCTTTTGGCAAGACCTTCATTTTAATTGGCTACCAAATTCAGAATTTGAAATAGATAATAGACCACATTTTGAAAGACTAGGTCTAGACTATAACCCAAATCAAGCTGTAAATAAGGAAGAAATCTGGATTCCTATAAAGTAACTTTAACTGTTTAGCGCCTTAATCTTACTAAATACATCCCAAACTACAACGCCACAACTTACGCTAATATTTAAAGAGTGTTTAGTGCCATATTGCGGTATTTCAATAACATTATCGCTAGCATTAACTACTTTTTGAGAGACACCTTTTACTTCGTTGCCAAAAACTAATGCGTATTTAGTGTTTGCTTCTGGTGTAAATTGGTCTAACATAACCGCATTTTCGGCTTGTTCTATACTTAAAACTTTGCAATTTTCAGCTTTAAGTTTTTCAACTAATTCAATAGTGTTTTCTACATATTCCCAATCAACAGTTTCTGTACTTCCCAATGCAGTTTTATGTATGTCTTTATGTGGTGGCGTAGCTGTAATTCCGCAGAGATAAATTTTTTCAACTAAAAACGCATCACTTGTTCTAAATACACTACCAATATTATTTAAACTTCTAATGTTGTCTAACACAATAATAATAGGTGTTTTTTTAGAGTGTTTAAAATCTTCAACACTTAGTCGGTCTAGTTCGCTGTTTTTTAGTTTTCTCATATTGCAAATATTCAAAAAAAAACTTCCTTTTTTCAAAGGAAGTTTTAATAAAAAGTATTTAAATAAGGTTTAATGTACCTCTTCTTTAGTTTCTGTTTCTTTTGCTTCTTCAACTTTTGGCTTAACAGTTCCTTTAATTCTTAATCTAACAGTAGCCGAGTTAATAGCATTTGTAGTTAATGTAATTGTTTTAGAAAAACCACCAGTTCTGTTTGTTGCGTAACGTACTTTAATAACATCAGATGCTCCTGGCGCAATTGGTGTTCTTGGCCAAGTTGGTACTGTACAACCACAAGATCCTTTGGCGTTTGTGATTACTAATGGAGCGTCACCTGTATTTGTAAATTTAAATTCTCTATTTCCATCTGCACCATTTTCAATTGTACCATAGTCTATTGTTTTAGATTCAAATTCAATTTTTGCGCCTTTAGTATTAGTTATTTCTTTAGCAGTTTCAGTTTTTTCTGCTGTTTGAGCAACGCTAAATGTAATCATTCCGATTAAAGCAAAGCTTAACAATATTAATTTTTTCATGGTAAATATTTATAGGATTATTGGACAAATTTAGAAAAATAGATATACTTCTTTGGTTAATTAAATAATAATTTAAACATCGTTTTATAGCATCTGGTAAATTGATTAAATTCGCAATCAAACCAAAATCAAAATATATTCCCTTTGGCAGCAAAATCTAAAACCAAAAAAGTAACACCATTAATGAAGCAGTACAACGCTATAAAAGCGAAATACCCTGATGCTTTATTACTGTTTAGAGTTGGAGATTTTTATGAAACTTTTGGAGAAGATGCTGTAAAAACTGCCGAAATTTTAGGTATCATTTTAACCAAAAGAGGCGCAGGAAGTGATAGCGAAACAGAATTAGCAGGTTTTCCGCATCACTCATTAAACACCTATTTACCTAAGCTGGTAAAGGCTGGCGAGCGTGTTGCAATTTGCGACCAGTTAGAAGATCCTAAACAAACAAAAACCATTGTTAAACGTGGTGTGACCGAGTTGGTAACTCCTGGTGTAGCTTTAAATGATGAGGTGCTTCAATCTAAAACAAACAACTTTTTATGTTCGGTTTATTTTGGAAAATTATCCATAGGAATTTCATTTTTAGACATCTCTACGGGTGAGTTTTTAACCGCGCAAGGTAATGCAGAATACATAGATAAGTTACTTCAAAATTTTAGCCCAAGTGAAGTCCTAGTTTCTAAACCAAAACGCAACAAATTTACAGAAGTATTTGGAGGTGATTTTCATACCTTTAATCTTGAAGATTGGGTATATCAAACCGATTTTGCTAATGAAACTTTACTTAAACATTTTGATACAAAATCATTAAAAGGTTTTGGTGTAGAAGATTTAAAAGAAGGTATTATTGCAGCAGGTTCTATCTTACATTATTTAGCCGAAACGCAACATCATAAGCTAGAACATATTACTTCAATAGCAAGAATTGCCGAAGACGATTATGTCTGGATGGATAAGTTTACCATTAGAAACTTAGAGCTGTATAACTCTACAAACAATAATGCAGTTACACTTTTAAATGTTATCGATAAAACCATATCTGCTATGGGCGGACGTATGCTTAAACGTTGGTTAGCATTACCGTTAAAACATGCAGATAAAATTAAGCAACGTCATGAGGTAGTTTCTTATTTAAAAGACAATGATACGGTTTTACATAAAATTCAAAATTATATAAAAAACATAGGCGATTTAGAACGTTTAATTTCTAAAATTGCTACGCAAAAGGTAAGTCCTCGTGAAGTTATTCAACTAAAAAACTCATTAGAAGCAATTGTTCCAATAAAATCATTGGCAACCAATTGTGATAACGAATCTTTAAAGATTATCGGTGATAATTTACAAAGCTGTAATGTGCTTCGCGAAAAGATAAAAGAAACTTTAAACGAAGACGCGCCGGTTAATGTTTTAAAAGGAAATACAATTGCAAACGGATTTTCTTCTGAATTAGATGAACTTAGAGCACTATCTACATCCGGGAAAGATTATTTAGACAAGATGTTAGAGCGAGAGAGTGAACGTACAGGTATTACTTCTCTAAAAATAGCATCTAACAACGTATTTGGTTACTATATTGAAGTAAGAAACACACATAAGGATAAAGTGCCAGAAGAATGGATACGTAAGCAAACCTTAGTAAGTGCAGAGCGTTATATTACTGAAGAATTAAAAGAATACGAAGCTAAAATTTTAGGAGCAGAAGAGCGTATTCTTACAATCGAACAGAAGTTATTTGCAGATTTGGTACAATGGATGAACCAATACATAAAACCAGTACAACAAAATGCTTATTTAATTGGGCAGTTAGACTGTTTGTGCGGTTTTTCACAATTGGCGACACAAAATAATTATGTGTATCCACAATTAGATGATTCTTTTGACTTAGAGATTAAAGATGGTCGTCATCCAGTAATAGAAAAACAACTACCAATTGATGAACCGTATATTGCAAATTCAGTATTTTTAGATAGAGAAACACAACAAATTATTATGATTACTGGACCAAATATGTCTGGTAAATCGGCAATATTACGTCAAACTGCCTTAATTGTTTTACTAGCGCAAATAGGAAGTTTTGTGCCAGCAAAAGAAGCTAGAATTGGTGTCGTAGACAAGATTTTTACACGTGTTGGAGCCAGTGATAACATTTCTATGGGAGAATCTACGTTTATGGTAGAAATGAATGAAACAGCGTCTATTCTTAACAATATTTCAAATAGAAGTTTAGTCTTGTTAGACGAAATTGGTCGCGGTACAAGTACTTATGATGGTATTTCAATAGCTTGGGCAATTAGCGAATATTTACATGAACATCCAGCAAAACCTAAAACTCTTTTTGCAACGCATTATCACGAGTTAAATGAAATGTCAGAAACATTTAGCCGTATTAAAAACTTTAATGTTTCGGTTAAAGAGCTTAAAGATAATGTATTATTCTTACGTAAATTAGTAGAAGGAGGTAGCGAACATAGTTTTGGGATACATGTTGCAAAGATGGCAGGAATGCCACAACAAGTATTACACAGAGCTAATAAAATATTAAAGAAATTAGAGAAAAGTCATTCTAGCGAAGAGCTAACAGACAAGGTTAAATCTATGCAAGATGAAATGCAATTAAGCTTTTTTAACCTAGACGATCCACTGCTAGAAAATATTAAAGAAGAAATTTTAGAAACAGATATTGATACCTTAACACCAGTGGAAGCCTTAATGAAGCTAAATGAGATTAAACGTATGTTGTTGAAAAAGAAGTAAGTAAAAATTATTTTTATTTTTTTTAAAAAAAGGCTTTGTAAATCGTAAATATATTTTAAATTTGCATCCGCAATAGCAATATTGCTCGTTCATTAAAAAAGACTGCGAAAGTAGCTCAGGGGTAGAGCATCACCTTGCCAAGGTGAGGGTCGCGGGTTCAAATCCCGTCTTTCGCTCTGATACTTTCTTAAAAATATACCAAGATGCTGAAGTGGTGGAATTGGTAGACACGTTGGACTTAAAATCCAATGACCGTTTTGGTCGTGCGGGTTCAAGTCCCGCCTTCAGTACAAAAGCCTTATCAAATGATAAGGCTTTTTTTATTTACAATAAGTTATAGACATAAAAAAGCTCACTTAAATTTAAGTGAGCTTTTCAATTTAAAGAGTAATTCTCTTAATTATCGTCATCAGTAGCTTCTTTTACTGCATCCTTAACAGATTCTCCTGCTTCTTTAGTCTCTTCAACAGCTTCATCAATTGCTTTTCCTGTAGCTTCAAAACCATCTTTTGCAGCCTCTTCAGTTTCTTCTGCAGCATTCTCTACAGCATCACCTGTTGCTTCTGCAGCATTTTCAATGGTATCTTCAACTTCTTCTGCTTTTTTTTCGTCTCTACAAGATGTAAAGGCTATTGCAGATACTAAAACAGCACTTAATAATAGTTTTTTCATTTTTAATTGTTTTTGATTAGTAATTCTTTAAAGTTATGAATGAATTTTAAAAGAAATGAATATTTCTCTTACTTTTTTAATTTATAACCTTGTTACATATACTATTTACGAAGAAAACCTATTATTTGGATGATAGTACCTTCTTTTTCTTTTACAAAGTTGAAACTTTTTTTACTAGTTTCTTTTCTAAATATCTTATTTTCAATAAGTAAGTCTAATTTGTTTTTAAGTGAAGAATAATCATTAACAGAAAAGACATTGCCATTATCAATCATTTCTTGCGCTTCAGGAAATTTTTTGTAGTTAGCACCAATTATAATTGGTACTCCAAAAACAGCTGGTTCTAGTATATTATGCAAACCTGTTTTTCCCATTGCGCCACCAACATAAGCTATATCTGCATAGCTATATATTTTACTTAAAATGCCGATAGTGTCAATAATGAAGACGCTTGAATTACTAAGATCTGTATTATCTTTATTTGAGAATAAAACAGTGTCCTTTTTTATTGAATTTTTTAAGCCTTCAATTTGCTTAGCTTTTATATTATGAGGCGCAATGATAAACTTTACATCATGTTTGCATTGATTAATGTATGGTACTAAAATAGCTTCATCTTCTGGCCAAGAACTACCAATAACAATGCATAATTTATCTTGTTTAAAAGTTTCAATAAAATCAAGAGTATTATCAATTTGCAACTGATTTAAAACACGATCAAACCTTGTGTCGCCAGAAACAGTAGCATTTTTATAGCCTATATTTTCAAGTAGATTTTTAGAGTCTTCGTTTTGCGTAAAAATATGTTCAAAAGCAAAAAGTGCTTCTTTAGTTTGTGTACCATACCATTTAAAAAAGGATTGATCTTTTCTAAATACAGCCGAAATTAATACGGCGCGCAAACCCTTCTTTTTAATTTCATTTAAATAATTTGGCCAAATTTCGTACTTCACAAAAACCGTTAACTCAGGATTTATAAGTTTAATAAATTGTTTAGCATTAGATTTTGTGTCTAATGGTAAATACACAACAACATCTGCAAAAGGGGCATTTTTTCTAATCTCAAAACCAGAAGGAGAGAAAAAAGTTAAAATAATTTTGTGCTTAGGGTAATCCTTTCTTAGTATGTCAAAAATAGGCAAACCCTGTTCGTATTCACCCAAAGACGCACAATGAAACCAAAGTGTTTTATCTCCTTTTTTAATTTCATTTTTAAGAATATCAAACGTATTTGCGCGTCCTTTTACACCTAATTTAATTTTATGGTTAAAAAGCGCAATACCTTTTAAAACAAAGGAAGTCAAATAAATAAGGATGTTATAGATAATATTCAAATTAATTTGTTTGTGCTAAAATACGTAATTCATTGGTTAGCGTTGGCTAATTTTGTAAATTCGTTACATAAACGATTATAAATTAAAATCGAGTGAAAAAAATACAAATGGTTGACCTTAAAGGTCAATACGCTGATATAAAACAAGAAGTAGATACTTCAATACAAGAGATTATTGATAATACAGCTTTTATTAATGGTCCTAAAGTGCATCAATTTCAAAAAAACTTAGAAAATTATTTAGGTGTAAAGCATGTTATACCATGTGCAAATGGTACAGATGCTTTACAAATAGCAATGATGGGATTAGGTTTAGAGCAAGGTGATGAGGTCATTACAGCCGATTTCACTTTTGCTGCAACTGTAGAAGTTATTGCGCTTCTAAAATTAACACCAGTTTTAGTAGATGTAGATCCAGATAATTTTAATATCGATATAGATGCTATAAAAAAGGCAATTACGCCTAAAACAAAAGCAATTGTGCCAGTACATTTGTTTGGTCAATGTGCTAACATGGAAGCGATAATGCAAATAGCTAAAGAGCATAACCTTTATGTTATAGAAGATAATGCGCAAGCTATAGGAGCTAACTACACATACCAAGATGGTACAAAAGCAAAAGCAGGAACAATAGGTCATGTAGCTTCAACATCATTTTTTCCTTCAAAAAACTTAGGATGTTATGGTGATGGTGGCGCTATTTTTACAAACGATGACGATTTAGCACATACCATTAGAGGTATTGTAAATCACGGAATGTACGAGCGTTATCGCCATGATGTAGTCGGTGTAAATTCACGTTTAGACTCTATCCAAGCAGCAGTTTTAGATGCCAAATTACCACATTTAGATAATTATAATCAAGCACGTCGTGACGCAGCAAGAAAGTACAATGCAGCCTTAAAAGACGTACCACAAATTACATTGCCTAAAACCGTAAATAATTGCGAAGGTATTTGTGATACTTGCGATTGTCACGTGTTTCATCAATACACATTAAAATTAGAAAATGTAGATAGAGATGCGTTGGTAAAATATCTAAATAGTCACGATATCCCTTGCGGTGTCTACTATCCAATACCTTTACACAAACAAAAAGCGTATCAAGATAGCAGGTACAACGAAGCAGATTTTACAGTCACTAACCAGTTGGTAAAACAAGTTATTTCTTTACCAATGCATACCGAATTAGAAGACGATCAAATTGAATTTATTACAACAAAGATTAAAGAATTTATAGCAAATAATTAGGGCGTTACCCATAAAGGGTCGGGCTTTCGCAAGTCGCAATCAAAGATGTGCTCCAACAATTGCTCAATCCCTAACGCACATTCCAGCCAATGAAGGTACTAGTAACAGGAGGATTAGGATTTATCGGATCTCATACTGTAGTCGAGCTTCAAAACAAAGGTTTTGAAGTCGTTATAATTGATAATTTATCAAATTCATCAATAAAAGTATTAGACGGTATTGTAAGTATTACAGGTAAAGCGCCACAATTTGAAAATCTAGATTTAAAAGAAAAATCTAAAGTCCAAGAATTCTTTTTAAACCATCAAGATATAGTTGGTGTTATACATTTTGCAGCAAGTAAAGCAGTTGGAGAAAGTGTAGAACAACCGTTAATGTATTATGAAAATAATATAAACACTTTAGTTTATGTGTTGCAAGAATTAACAAAATTAAAGCAATCTAATTTCATCTTTAGTTCATCTTGTACTGTCTATGGGCAAGCAGATGAATTACCAATTTCAGAAAACGCACCAATAAAACCAGCCGAATCACCTTATGGTAATACCAAACAAATAGGTGAGGAAATTATTAAAGACACCTGTAAAGTCACACCAAAATTAAATGCAATTGCTTTGCGATATTTTAATCCAATTGGAGCACATCCAACAGCAAAAATTGGCGAATTACCAATTGGAGTACCACAAAACTTAGTGCCATTTATCACACAAACAGGTGTTGGAATACGCGAGCAACTATCTGTTTTTGGTGACGACTATCCAACACCAGATGGGACGTGTATAAGAGATTACATTCATGTAGTAGATGTAGCAAAAGCACACGTTGTCGCTTTACAACGCTTGTTAGAATCTAATAATACAAGTAATTACGAGTATTTTAATTTAGGAACAGGAACAGGTAGTAGCGTGTTAGAAGTCATAAATTCTTTTGAGCGTGTTTCAGGTGAAAAGCTTAATTACAAGATTGCCAATAGAAGAGAAGGCGATGTCATTTCTGCATATGCAGACACGACAAAAGCTAATCAAGTTTTGGGTTGGAAAGCAGAATCTTCACTAGACGAGGCTATGACATCTGCTTGGAAGTGGCAAAAACGCTTAAATTCTAATTAGTATATTATAAATTATTCGGTTTTAAATTGTCAAATACGTAAGTAATCTGATAAATCGTTAAGTATATGTTATTAATATTCTGATTAACAATATTTTAATGTTTTAAATTCGTGAT
This sequence comes from Mesoflavibacter zeaxanthinifaciens subsp. sabulilitoris, assembly GCF_014191595.1. Lineage (NCBI taxonomy): Bacteria > Pseudomonadati > Bacteroidota > Flavobacteriia > Flavobacteriales > Flavobacteriaceae > Mesoflavibacter > Mesoflavibacter zeaxanthinifaciens. Next base: position 39,673 of record NZ_JACHWV010000006.1, read on the forward strand.
TGGTTAATATTCTTGTTTATTTTGTAACTAATGCAAATGATAAAACAATGAAATTGATTACCGTCAAAAGACAAACAAAACACGAAGACAGGTTTACACCAAAAATGGGTAAATTAACTGCAAAAGTCACCTACATAAAGAAGCACTTATTAGGTATTCCTTTTAAAACATTACACAAATATCGCGAAACGTATTACGGCGAAGTTAAAGATTGTATAGATTGCAACTTAGCTAGATAACATAAAAAAAGCTTCGAAATTTTCGAGGCTTTTTTTATATGATATTAGTAAGTTTATTTGGCGTCTTTTTTCTTTTTAAAGCTACCTACAATTAAACAACCCATTCCAACCATTACAGAAACATCTGCGATGTTAAAAATTCCGGTTCTTAAAAAACCACCAAAATCTAAATGCAAAAAGTCGGTAACAGATCCATAAACAATACGATCGTAAACATTTGCTATTCCGCCACCAATGATACAACAAAACCCAACTAAGGTCATATTGTCCATTGTTTTTTCTTTTATAATATGTCTTAACACAAAAGCTAAAACTAATATTGGTAAAATTAGTAGCAATGCGATTCTTAATCCAGGACTAAAATCGCTTCCCATTCCTAAAAATGCGCCTTCGTTTTCTACATTATGAAGCGTAAAAACATCTCCTATAATTTCACTAACGCTTCCTTTAGCAACTTCTGCTCTTACAATAAATTTAGAAATTTGATCTAAAGCTATGTTAAGGATAATTAATCCGGTAATTAATATGTTTCTAGAACTCATTAATTATTAGTGCTTAAAGTTGCAGATTCGGTTTCAGCAGATCTATCAATCTTTTTTACTAAGCCTTGTAAAACTTTTCCAGGACCAACTTCAGTAAAAAGTGTAGCACCATCAGTAATCATTTGTTGTACAGATTGTGTCCAACGTACAGGCGCTGTTAATTGCGAAATTAAATTAGCTTTGATTTCAGTTTCATCTATAATAGCGCTAGCTGTTACGTTTTGGTATATTGGGCAATTAGGTTTGCTAAACATTGTGTTTTCTATAGCTGTAGCTAATTCTTCTCTAGCTGGTTCCATCATTGGCGAGTGAAATGCGCCACCAACAGGAAGTACTAAAGCACGTCTTGCGCCAGCTTCTTTCATAGCTTCACAAGCTCGATTGATTGCTTCTACTTCTCCAGAGATTACTAATTGACCTGGACAGTTGTAGTTTGCAGCAACAACAACACCTTCGGTTTTTGCACAAATATCTTCAACTAATTTGTCTTCTAAACCTAAAACAGCCGCCATAGTACTTGGTTGGATTTCGCAAGCTTTTTGCATAGCCATAGCACGTTGCGATACTAATTTTAAACCATCTTCAAAGCTTAATGCTCCGTTTGCTACTAATGCAGAAAATTCACCTAAAGAGTGACCTGCAACCATATCTGGTTTAAAGCTATCACCTAAAGTTTTTGCTAAAATTACCGAATGTAAAAAGATAGCTGGTTGCGTTACTTTAGTTTCTTTTAATTGGTCTGCAGTACCTTCAAACATAATATCTGTAATGTTAAACCCTAAAATTGAGTTGGCATCTTCAAATAAATGTTGAGCTTCTGGAGAGTTTTCGTATAAATCAAGTCCCATACCAGTAAACTGAGCACCTTGACCAGGAAAAATATATGCTTTCATTAAATTTAGTTTCTTAATTATTGAGCAAAAATAGGAATAAAATATTAAAGAAAACTATTGATTTTAAAGCTTCTCGATACAATTTGTTTATACTTCACAAATCACTCGAAGTGACTAAAATTAATAATTACATGACGTCGGTTCGAGTGACGCGACGATAGAAGCGTTGTATCGAGAACTATGTTAAATTGATTAAAAATAGTAGAAAAAATCTAGGTTCTTGTCTCTATATTCTTGGATCTATAAATTACAAATTCCCAGTAGCAGCTTCTGCACAGCGTTCGCCATCCATAGCTGCGCTAATAATTCCGCCAGCATAACCTGCGCCTTCACCACAAGGATATAAATTGGTGATTTCTGGATGATGTAATTGGTCTGTTCTTGGTATACTAACTGGTGATGAGGTACGAGATTCTACACCAATAATATTGGCTTCTTCGGTGTAATAGCCATTCATTTTATCACCAAAAGCTTTAAAACCTTTACGTAAAGCACTACCAATAATTTTAGGAAATAAGCTGTGTAAAGGCGCACTTTTTATACCTGGCTGGTAGGACGTTTCGTTTAAAGTTGAAGATAATTTACCTTCTACAAAATCGGTCATACGTTGTGCTGGCGCAGTTTGATCACGATTACCAGAGGTAAAGGCTAATTTTTCAAAATCTTTTTGAAATTCTAATGCTTTTAAAGCGCCAAATTGTTCGTATTTATGTAAATCTTTGTCCGCATTAATTTCAACAACAATACCAGAATTAGCAAATTTATTGTTTCGTCTAGAAGGCGACATACCATTAACTACAACTTCGCCATTTGCAGTTGCTGCAGGAACAATAAATCCGCCAGGACACATACAAAAGCTGTATACGCCACGTCCGTTTACTTGCTGTACTAAACTGTATGAAGCAGCTGGTAATAACGGATGTCTTTCGCCAGAACAATGATATTGAATGTTGTCAATAATCTGTTGTGGATGCTCTGCACGTACGCCCATTGCAAAACTTTTAGCCTCAATTGCTATTTGTTTTTTATTTAATAAATAGAAAATATCTCTTGCAGAATGACCTGTTGCAAGAATTACTTTTTCGGTAGTTAATTCCTCACCATTATTAAGTTGAAGCGCAACTATTTTTTCATTTTTTATAATGAAATCGGTAACGCGTGTATTAAAATGAATTTCGCCACCAAAATCTAAAATAGTTTGTCTAATATTTTGAACGACCTTAGGTAGTTTGTTAGTACCAATATGCGGATGCGCATCGACCAGAATTTGATCTGTTGCGCCATGAAAGACAAGATTTTCAAAAATACGACGTACATCACCACGTTTTAAACTACGTGTGTATAGTTTTCCGTCAGAATATGTACCTGCACCACCTTCGCCAAAACAGTAATTAGAATCTTCGTTTACAAAATGATCTTGATTTATGGCTTTAAGATCACGACGTCTGTCTTGCACATTAGCACCACGTTCTAAAACGATGGGTTTGTAACCAAGTTCTACACAGCGCAATGCTGCATACATACCAGCAGGACCAAAACCAATAATATGAATAGGTTTAGCGTTAGATACGTCTTTGTATTCAAAATGATAGTCGGAAGTTTCTGGAACAGGTTCTTTTATAAAGACCGATACTTTATAGTTGAAGATAATTTTTGGCTTACGTGCATCGATAGATTTACGTAGGATTTTAATGCCCGAAATATCTTCACGCGGTATAGACAACCATTCCGCAGATTTAATTAATAATATATCTGGGATTTCTTCTTCTTTAAGAGAAACACGAAGTTGAATGTCTTTTACCATAATGCGAAATTAGGTAAATTTTGAATGAAACTTAGTAATAAATTAAATTCTCTCAAAAGTTAAAAACGAAAACTCATATTGATGATTATCATCTTTTTTATGAAAAACATTTGAGGTTTCTTCAAATATTGAAGTATCTATTTTCGGGAAAAAAGTATCAGCTTCCGGAAATGTTGCATGTACACGCGTAATTTCTATTTTGCTAGCGTATGGCATAGCCTGTTTGTAAATTTCTCCGCCACCAATAATAAAAGGTTGCGAGTCTTTTTTAGCTATGTTTATTGCGTCTTCTATGCTATTAACAATTATAACACCATCTGGCGCTTTATAATTTGATTGTCTTGTAATTACAATGTGTGTGCGATTTGGTAATGGTTTTGGAAAACTTTCAAAAGTCTTTCGACCCATAATTATATGATGTCCAGAAGTTAGTGATTTAAAGCGTTTAAGGTCATCACGAAGATGCCAAATAAGATCGTTATCTTTTCCTATTTCGTTATTTTCCCCAGCAGCAACAATCATAGTTAAGTTGTCAACTATTTTGTTGTTTTTTTGATTAAATACTTGACTTTCTGCAATAGTTAAATCTTCTTTTTCCAGTTGTGCTTTTAATTTTTCTATGCGTACTTTTTGTTTGTTTACTAGCTTAGTCAATTGTTTTTCTTCCCATTCTTTACCCATAAATTTATGAGTAACAAATACATTAAATAAATGAAAAACAAATAAGAATAACCAAACAATAATAGCAATTACAAACCAATCTTGACCAAAAATTTTTAGATCTTGACCAATACCTAAAACGGTATTTGCTAAGATTAAAAATAAAGCGCCAATTAAAAATATAACAAAATGATAGTATAGGCGTTTTTTTTGTTTAACACGTTGTTGAGCATTTTTTATTAATTCTAATTGCTCTTTATCTATCTGCGGTTTTTCCTTTTTTTTGCCGAACATATAATTGTTATTAAACAGCAACTGCACCTTTAATGTGTGGATGCGGATTATAATTTTCTAATGTAAAGTCTTCAAATTTAAAATCGAAAATATCTTTTACTTCAGGATTTAACTTCATTGTTGGTAATGGTCTGCAGTCTCTAGATAATTGCAATTCTAATTGCTCTAAATGGTTATTGTAAATATGTGCATCTCCGAAAGTATGAATGAATTCTCCAGCTTCGTAACCGCAAACTTGCGCCATCATCATTGTGAATAAAGCATAAGATGCAATGTTAAACGGTACACCTAAAAAGATATCTGCACTACGTTGGTATAGTTGACAAGATAATTTACCATTAGCCACATAAAACTGAAAAAACGCATGGCACGGTGGTAAAGCCGCTTTACCATTAGCAACATTTTCACTAAAGCTTTTAGAAGTGTCTGGCATTACAGAAGGATTCCAAGCAGATACTAGCATACGTCTACTATCTGGATTGTTTTTTAGTGTGTTTATCACTTCTTTAATTTGGTCAATCTCGTCACTATTCCAGTTTCTCCATTGGTGACCATACACAGGACCAAGATCTCCGTTTTCGTCAGCCCATTCGTTCCATATTCTTACACCGTTTTCTTGTAAATAGTTAATGTTGGTGTCGCCTTTTAAAAACCAAAGTAACTCATGTATAATAGATTTTAAGTGTAGTTTTTTTGTGGTTACCATAGGAAAACCTTCACTTAAATCAAATCTCATTTGGTAACCAAAAACACTTTTGGTGCCTGTTCCTGTTCGGTCTTCTTTAGCGTTTCCGTGTTCTAAAACGTGTTTTACAAGGTCGTGATATTGCTTCATAATATTATTTCTGCGAAAGCAGAAATCTCATTTTTAGTTATAAAAATAGCTAGTTATTTTGAAAAAAGGAATAGCTAAAAACGAAAATAAACAAAATTCAATGTAGTTAATTAGTTAATTGATTTTAAGATATTAAAAGTTATTAACTACTATTTTAAATGAAAAAGTTACGTCTTGGATTTAAAAATTTCTGCTTTCGCAGAAATTGTTTTAACCAATAATCATTCCTGCAATTGTAGCTGATATTAGAGAAGCAATTGTACCTCCAATTAAAGCTTTTATACCAAATTGCGATAATGTTTTACGTTGTCCAGGTGCTAAAGAACCAATACCACCAATTTGAATTCCGATAGAAGCAAAATTTGCAAAACCACAAAGCATATATGTAGCCATAATAATTGACTTTTCATACTTTAAATGTGTTGGATTTGCTATGTTTTTTAAGTCTGCTAATTGAATGTATCCAATAAATTCTGATGCAGCTAATTTAATTCCTAAAAGTTGTCCCATTAAAGCCATATCTTCTTTAGCAACACCAATTAACCACATAAGAGGAGAGAAGATATAACCGAGAATAAGTTCTAATGATAAATTTTGATACGGTGTATTATCTGCAATCCAAGAGTTAAAAGTAGTAACATCTCCAACCCAGCCTAAAATACCATTAATCATTGCAATAAAAGCAACAAAAACTAAAAGCATAGCACCAACATTAACAGCAAGTCTTAAACCTTCTGTAGTACCGTTGGCAATAGCATCTAAAATATTAGATCCAATTTTTTCTTGCGACACTTCAACGTCTGTATTTACTTTTTCGGTTTGAGGATATAGTATTTTTGAAATAACAATAGCACCTGGTGCAGCCATAACGGATGCTGCTAATAAGTGTTTAGCATAGAAAAGGCGTAAAGCTTCATCTTCACCTCCTAAAAAACCAATATAAGCGGCAAGTACAGCGCCAGCAACAGTAGCCATACCACCAATCATAACAAGAAGCATCTCAGACTTATTCATTTTTTCTAAGTATGCCTTAATTAATAGAGGTGCTTCGGTTTGTCCTAAAAAGATGTTACCAGCAACAGATAGACTTTCTGCTCCAGAAATTTTTAAGGCTTTTGATAATAACCAAGCCATTCCTTTAACTACCTTTTGAATAATTCCTAGGTAAAAAAGAACAGATGTTAATGCTGAAAAGAAAATAATAGTTGGTAACACTTGAAAGGCAAAGATAAAACCGAAAGTATCCATATCTACTACTAAACCTTCAAATAAAAATTTGCTTCCTGCTCTTGTAAAATCTAAGACACTTACAAAAAGTCCACCAACAAATTCAAAACCATTTTTTATAAAGTCTACTTTTAAAACGCCTATTGCAATTAATAATTGAAAAGCTAGACCTATTCCAACAATTTTCCAATCAATAGCTCTACGATTACTACTAAATAGAAAAGCTATTACTATTAAAGAAACCATACCTAGCGCACCACGCCATAAACTATTAAATGAAAACCCTTGATTTGGGATTATTTGATTTGCTTCTGCAACGGTTGTTTCTTTTTTGGATTGTGGTTTTACAACAAACTTATAGATGTTTTCTTTTTGGGATAATACTAAAGTTGAATCTGTTAAGTTTTTAATTTTAAACCTTTTTGTCATTTCAAAAGGTGTATCATAATAAAAAACTAAAACTTTATTTTGAAAAATATAATCTCCGCTAGCATCTTTTAGCTTAAAAGAACCTTGATTTAATTTAAGCTCTGTGTTTTTTTGAATAATTAGCGGTTTGGTGTCTGTAGAATTGATATTAATGTTACTAGTGTCTAACAACCAATCTTTACTAATATCTTGCGCTAAAGTAGAGGTAAATGCAAGTAAGAAGGTTACTGTAACAATTAAAAAATTTTTCATTTGTAAAAAGTGTAAGTTATCTTTTAGATATTTCGTCTCTAATTTTAGCTGCTTTTTCGTAGTCTTCGTTGTTAACAGCTTCATCTAAAAGTTTATGAAGTTCTTCTATGCTTTTAGACTGTAATTCGTCTTTAGAAGAAGAGGTTTCTAATTCTAATTCTTCGTTAATTATTTCATTAACTAATACGTCATCTTCGTCTTCGTTGTCTTCATCTTTTGGGTCTACTTTTAAGTAGATACCAGCTTTGTCTAGAATATTTTTGTAAGTAAAAATAGGTGCTTGAAAACGGAGTGCTAGTGCAATAGCATCACTGGTTCTTGCGTCAATAATTTCTTCAATTTTATCACGCTCGCAGATTAATGAAGAGTAGAAAACACCATCTACTAACTTATGTATAATGACTTGTTTGACCACAATATCAAAACGGTCTGCAAAATTTTTAAATAAATCGTGGGTAAGTGGTCTTGGTGGTTTAATTTCTTTTTCTAAAGCAATAGCTATAGATTGTGCTTCAAAAGCACCAATAACGATAGGTAATTTACGGTCTCCGTCAACCTCATTTAAGATAAGCGCATAGGCGCCATTTTGGGTTTGGCTGTACGAAATTCCTTTAATATTTAGTCTTACTAAACTCATGCAATCAAAAACACAAAGAACTGTTTAAATTAGGACTTTACCAAACCGTAAGGGTTAGATTTTTGTGCAAAATTTAAACAGTCCTTATTATATCAGACTTAAAGTTAAAAAAAAAATTAAGCGTTTGCTGATTTAAAAGCTTTTAATTTTTCTATAAGTTGAGGTACGACTTCAAAAGCGTCACCAACAACTCCATAATCTGCAGCTTTAAAGAAAGGTGCTTCTGGATCTGTGTTGATTACTACTTTTACTTTAGAGGCGTTAATACCAGCTAAGTGTTGGATGGCACCACTAATACCAATAGCAATGTAAAGGTTAGAAGCTACAGGTTTTCCTGTTTGTCCAACGTGTTCGCTATGTGGTCTCCAGCCTAAGTCAGAAACTGGTTTAGAGCATGCTGTTGCTGCGCCTAAAACGTCTGCTAATTCTTCAACCATTCCCCAGTTTTCTGGACCTTTTAAGCCACGACCAGCAGATACTACAATTTCTGCATCTGCAATAGTTACTTTGTCTGTTACTTTATCTACAGACTCTACAGTAACTCCTGACGAAGCAATTTCAGGAGAAAAATCTTCAGAAGAAGCACTTGCACTGTTTTCAACTAAGCCAAAAGAGTTGTTTGATACACCAACAATCTTTACATCTGTATCTATAGTTGTAAAGTTAAATGCTTTGTTAGTAAAAGCTGTACGTTTTACTGTAAAAGGAGAAGTAGATGTAGGAATAGCTACTACATTAGATGCATATCCTGCGTCTAATCCTACAGATAATAATGGAGCTAAATATTTGCTGTCTGCGCTTTGACTAAGTACAACTACTTTAGATCCTTCTTGCTTTGCTGCTTGAGATAAAACTGAAGCATAAGATTTTGCGTTAAACTTTGCTAAACCATCGTTAGATACATTAAGTACTTTGTCTACACCGTATTTACCTAATTCTGAAGTGTCATTTACATTAACTGCAACCGCAGTAACGCTTGTGCCCATTTGGTCTGCAACCGCTTTAGCGTAAGATGCAACCTCAAAAGCAGCTTTTTTAAAAGTTCCGTTTTCTGATTCTGTATATACTAAAATTGACATGTTTATAATTTTTTAAATTCTGAAACTAATTTTCGTAATCTAACGATTAGATTACTTTAGCTTCGTTGTGTAAAAGGTTAACTAATTCGTCTAAGTTATCAGGAGCAACTAAAGTCACATCACCTTTTGGAGCTGGTTTTTCAAATTTTACAGTTCCAGTTTCTGTATTTGCGCCGTTAGGCTCAACTACATTTAAAGGTTTTTTTCTAGCCATCATAATACCTCTCATATTTGGTATACGTAAGTCGCTCTCTTCAACCAAACCTTTTTGTCCTCCGATTACTAAAGGCAATGTAGTAGAAACACTTTCTTTACCACCATCAATCTCTCTAACAGCTTTAGCGTTTGTGCCATCTACCTCAAGACTAATGCAGTTAGTAACAAAGTTAGCGTCAACCATTTCTGCTAACATACCAGGTACCATTGCACCGTTATAATCAATAGACTCTCTACCTGCAATTACTAAATCATAACCGCCATCTTTTACAACTTTTGCTAACTCTTTAGCAACTTGATAGCCGTCTTTAGCTTCTGCATTTACTCTAATAGCAGTATCTGCACCTATAGCTAATGCTTTTCTTAGTGTAGGTTCTGTTTCTGGACCACCAACGTTAACAACGTCTACAGAAGCACCTTGTTTTTCTTTAAACCACATTGCTCTTGTTAAACCAAATTCGTCATTTGGATTAATTACAAATTGTACACCATTTGTGTCAAATTTTGTATCACCATCTGTAAAATTAATTTTTGAAGTAGTGTCTGGTACGTGACTAATACACACTAAAATTTTCATATTTTTTAATTTATTTAGTTTTTAAATTTATGCCTTTAGACCTACTAAATCGTTATAGTAACATGGGTTAATCAGCAATTTTTTATAAAATTTTAAAGCAAAAAACGCTCTAAAATGTTGTGGTTACGAAGATATGGAATTATTTTTAAAATTTACTATGCGTGCATAATAAATTTTAAAGAATTCTTTTACTGTAAGTTTTTTATTAATTCTTATTTTTGCAATTCAAATAGATATTTTAATGAAAACAATACAGTTTAGAGAAGCTATTGCTGAAGCCATGAGCGAAGAAATGCGTCGTGACGAAAGCATCTACCTTATGGGTGAAGAAGTAGCAGAATATAATGGTGCTTATAAAGCATCTAAAGGTATGTTGGATGAGTTTGGTCCAAAACGTGTTATTGATACACCAATTGCAGAGCTTGGTTTTGCAGGTGTGGCTATTGGATCTACCATGACTGGTAATAGACCGATAGTAGAATATATGACCTTTAACTTCTCTTTAGTTGGTATTGACCAAATTATAAATAACGCTGCAAAAATTAGACAAATGTCCGGTGGACAATTTAAATGTCCAATTGTTTTTAGAGGTCCAACAGCTTCTGCAGGACAATTAGCAGCTACACATAGTCAAGCTTTTGAAAGCTGGTTTGCTAATACACCAGGTTTAAAAGTGGTAGTGCCTTCTAACCCATATGATGCAAAAGGTTTATTAAAATCTGCAATACGTGATGACGATCCAGTTATTTTTATGGAGTCTGAGCAAATGTATGGTGATAAAGGTGAAGTGCCAGAAGGAGAATACACTATACCATTAGGTGTTGCAGATATTAAGCGTGAAGGAACAGATGTAACCATCGTTTCTTTTGGAAAAATTATAAAAGAAGCTTATAAAGCTGCAGACGAACTTGAAAAAGAAGGAATCTCTGTTGAAATTATAGATCTTCGTACAGTTAGACCAATGGATAGAAAAGCTATTTTAGAGTCTGTAAAGAAGACTAATCGTTTGGTAGTTTTAGAAGAAGCTTGGCCATTTGGTAACGTAGCGACTGAAATTACTTACCTTGTACAAAGTGAAGCATTTGATTACTTAGATGCTCCAATTGTAAAAATAAACACAGCAGATACGCCTGCACCATATAGTCCAGTATTGTTAGAAGAGTGGTTACCAAACCATAACGATGTGATAAAGGCTGTTAAAAAAGTGATGTACAAATAAAAAATTATTATTTTCGTTATATCTAAACTTCATTAGCACGATTGTTGATGAAGTTTTTTTGTTTATAAATCAAAATTAATGAATAAACTTTTTTCTGCCCTTTTTTTTCTTTTTAGCATCATTTCTGCGTTAGCACAAACCAAAGTTAGTGGTCAAGTTTTTGACGCATCAAATAATCCGGTACCTTTTGCAAATGTAATTTTTAAAGGTTCTTCAATAGGAGTAATAACTAATGAAGAAGGAACATTTTATATTGAAGATGAAAACAATTGGGACGTATTAAAAATATCTTTTATTGGTTTTGAAACTCAAGAAATTCAACTTGAAAAAAGAGTAACTTATAAGTTAAAGGTGACGCTTAAAGAAGAAGCAGCTGCATTAGATGAAGTTGTTATTGTCTCAGGAAAACAACCTAAAAAAAATAATCCTGCGATTGATATTCTAAGAAAAATTTGGGCAAATAAACGTAGTAATGGACTTAAACAGTACAAACAATACCAATATGATAAATACGAAAAGGTAGAATTTGACCTTAACACCATAGATAGTTCGCTAATAGATAGTAAGTTGTTTAAAGGTATGGAGTTTGTATTTGATCAAGTAGATACTTCTAAAGTTACAGGTAAAACGTATTTACCAATGTTTATTAACGAAGCTGCTAGTGAGGTTTACGGTGATAATGTAATTAATGAAAAACGAGAAATTTTAAAAGGAAATAAAAACTCAGGATTTAGTAATAACCAGGTAATTATTGACTTTGTAGACGATTTGTATTCAGACTATGATGTGTACGATAACTATTTAAAGTTTTTTGATAAAAGCTTTGTTAGTCCAATCTCTCGTACCGGAATACAAACGTATAATTACGTACTTTCAGATAGTACTTATATAGATAATAAATGGTGTTACAATATTATTTATTACCCAAGACGTAAAAATGAATTAACCTTTAAAGGTGATTTTTGGGTAGCAGATACCACATTTGCATTAAAAAACATCAATATGCAAGCCTCTAAAAGCGCTAATATAAATTGGGTAAAAGAAATTTATATAGAGCAAGATTTTGAAGTGTTAAACGATTCAGTCTTTTTAATAAAACGAGATTATTTTATGTCAGATTTTGCCTTTAATAAGAAGGAAAAATCTAGAGGGATTTACGGAAAACGTACCACACTTTACGATAATTACAAGTTTGATAAAGAAAAAGATCCTAAGTTTTACAAGCAAAAAGTTTACAGCTTTGATGAAGATATCTATAATCAAGATGATAGTTTTTGGGATAAAAACCGAATGGAGTCTTTAAGTAAAGATGAAAAAGGTGTTTACGTCATGTTAGATTCTTTAAAAAAGACTAAAAAATTTAAAAGACTTTACAACTTAGGAAGCATTTTGGCATCTGGTTATATAGAGTTTGATGATTTAAATTTAGACTACGGACCTATATTTTCAACCTTTGGTTATAATGAAGTTGAAGGTGTTAGATTAAGAGCTGGCGGACGTACTTATTTTGGGCAAAATGATTTATGGCGTATAGAAGGATTTACGGCGTACGGTTTTAGAGATAATAAGTTTAAATATGGTATTTCAGGAAAATGGCTATTAGATAAAAAAAGCAGATTGATAATTTCTGGAGGAAACCGTCGTGATGTAGAACAAATAGGTGCAAGTCTAACTAATAGCACAGATGTCTTAGGACGAAGTTTAGCAAGCTCATCAGTAGTAGGAACAGGAATAAACGATAAATTAACCAATATTAACCTAAGTACTTTAGCAATAGAAGCAGAGCCATTAAGAAACTTTGTAACTCGTTTAAGCGGAAGTTACCGAACCTTAGAGTCTGCTTCAAAAACCTTTAGTTTAGATTATTATACAGACGCAACTCAAACAACGACAAAATCTGAAGTAAAACAATATGAAACCGCAATCTCTTTATCTTATTTTCCAAAAAGAGAAATGACAGGTTTTGGTGTAGAACGAAGAACAAAAAACGATGATTTTGCAAGGCTTTTTGCGCAGATTTCTATAGGCGATCAAAGTATTTTAAATAGTGATTTTGATTATACTAAAGTTCAATTTTCATATACACAACCTTGGGCTATTGGTGGTTTTGGTAGACTGTACACAACCGTAGAAGCAGGTAAGACTTTTGGAGAAGTTCCTTTAGGTTTGTTAAGTGTTGTGCCAGGTAACCAAAGTTATTTTTCAATATATAATACTTTTTCAAACCTTGATTTTTATGAGTTTGTTACCGATGAATATGCAACACTTCATATAGAACATAACTTTAACGGAAGATTATTTTCGCGTATCCCATTCTTAAAAAAATACAATTTAAGAGCTATTTTAGGAGCAAGAGGTGTTATAGGTAATATATCTCAAGACAACAGAAATATTAACGCTTCAGGATTAATTTATGAAGCTCCAAACAAAGAACCTTACTATGAGTATAGTTTTGGTGTAGGAAACATTTTTAAAGTCTTTAGAATAGATTTTAATTTTAGAGGTAATTATACAGATCCTGTTTTATACCCAGATGCTAGAAAGTTTGGCGTAACCGGTAGTTTTGGTTTTTATTTTTAAAAAAGAATGCGCTATAGGTAAGTTACTATATCAATTTTCCAAAGTCAAACTATTTTCTCTTGCCTAAACCTAAATAATCACTTACTTTTGCATCCCTTATTTTTAGATAGTTAATAAATAAATAACGCTATTAGCGTATAAAATAATTAAGATGAGCCCAAAAGGAGAAACAACATTTGATGCTTTAGTAGAAATTCCTAAAGGAAGCAGAAACAAGTATGAATATGACTTTGATTTAAAAAAAATACGTTTTGACCGTATGCTATTCTCTTCGATGATGTATCCAGGAGATTACGGATTTATACCACAAACATTAGCTTTAGATGGTGACCCATTAGACGTATTAATTTTAGGTCATGAGCCTACGTTTCCAATGTGTGTTGTAGAGGTAAAACCAATCGGAGTATTCCATATGGCAGATGAAAAAGGTCCAGACGAAAAAATAGTTTGTGTACCAGTATCTGATCCAATTTGGAATTCTAAAAATGATATATCAGATATTAATCCTCACCGCTTAGATGAAATTACTCACTTTTTCCAAGTATACAAAGATTTAGAAAAAAAGAAAGTAGATGTAGGAAGTTGGGGAGATGCAAAAGAAGCTTACGAAATTGTAAGCAAATGCGTAGATAGATACGAAAACAGCGAGCATAAAGCAAACGGCGATTTCTTAATCTAAGCTAAGAAAATTATACCCGCTTAAAACGGAGATTTTATAAACATTTTAAATATTCAAAACCCTTACATATTGATTGTAAGGGTTTTTGTATTAGATTCCATTTTGTTACATTTACGATAATTAACACTAACAAATCAAAATAAATATGGAATCAAACATGATTTATTTGCCAATAGCATTGGCAATTCTCGGACTTGTTTTTATGTTCGTTAAAATGGCTTGGGTAAAAAAACAAGCTGCTGGAAACGAGAAAATGCAAGGTATCTCTAAAGCTATAAAAGAAGGAGCTTTAGCATTTCTAAATGCAGAATACAGATTATTAGCAATATTTGTAGTCATTGCTTCAATTGCATTATTTGGAATATCTCAAGTTGTATCAACAACTAGTTGGATGATTATTCCTGCATTTATTATCGGAGCTGTTTTTTCTGCTTTAGCAGGAAATATAGGAATGAGAATTGCTACAGACGCTAACGCACGTACTGCCGAAGCTGCAAAAACAAGTTTACCACAAGCGTTAAAAGTGTCTTTTGGTGGTGGAACAGTAATGGGATTAGGAGTTGCTAGTTTAGCAGTTTTAGGGCTTAGTTTGTTATTCTTATTGTTCTTAGGACAATTTATGGGTAATGAAGGTTCTTTTTATAAAAATATGACTATCGTTTTAGAAACCTTAGCTGGTTTTTCTTTAGGAGCAGAATCTATCGCACTTTTTGCTCGTGTTGGTGGTGGTATCTATACTAAAGCTGCAGATGTTGGTGCCGATTTAGTTGGAAAAGTAGAAGCAGGTATACCAGAAGACGATCCGCGTAATCCAGCAACAATTGCAGATAACGTAGGAGATAATGTTGGTGATGTTGCCGGTATGGGAGCAGATTTATTCGGTAGCTACGTCGCAACAGTATTAGCTGCAATGGTATTAGGTAACTATATCATAAAAGATATGGCAGATGCTGGTACAGTATTAGAATCTTTTAATGGTATGGGACCAATCTTACTACCAATAGTCATAGCTGGTGTTGGTATTTTAGCTTCAATAATAGGGACGTTTTTAGTTAGAATTTCTTCAAATGAAGCTAAAGAGTCTCAAGTTCAAAAAGCACTAGATGTAGGAAACTGGGTATCGATAGGTATTACACTTGCTGCAAGTTGGTTCTTAATTCGTTGGATGTTACCAGAAACAATACAAATGAGCTTCTTTGGGGAAGGTGTAAAAGCTATTCCGTCAAGACATGTCTTTTATGCAGCTATGATTGGATTAGCAGTAGGCGCATTAATCTCTATGGTAACAGCACATTACACAAGTTTAGGTAAAAAACCAGTTTTAGATATCGTAAAAAATAGTTCTACAGGAGCGGCAACAAATATTATTGCAGGTTTAGCGGTAGGAATGAAATCTACTTTCTTATCTGTAATTTTATTTGCAGCAGCAATTTATGGGTCGTATGCATTAGCAGGATTTTATGGTGTTGCATTAGCAGCTTCTGCAATGATGGCAACAACAGCAATGCAATTAGCAATAGATGCGTTTGGACCAATTGCAGATAACGCTGGTGGAGTAGCAGAAATGAGCGAACTAGAGCCACACGTAAGAGAACGTACAGATATTTTAGATTCAGTTGGTAATACAACTGCAGCAGTAGGTAAAGGGTTTGCAATAGCATCTGCAGCCTTAACAGCGTTAGCATTATTTGCTGCTTATGTAACTTTTACAGGTATTGATGGTATTAACATTTTTAAGGCAGATGTGTTAGCAATGTTATTTGTTGGAGGTATGATTCCTGTCATTTTCTCTGCATTAGCTATGCAATCTGTAGGTAAAGCAGCAATGGAAATGGTGCAAGAAGTACGTCGTCAGTTTAAAGAAATTCCTGGAATTATGGAAGGAACTGGTACGCCAGAATATGCAAAATGTGTAGATATTTCTACTAAAGCAGCATTAAAAGAAATGATTTTACCAGGATTAATCACAATTATCACTCCGATAATTATAGGGTTAATTTTTGGAGCAGAACCTTTAGGAGGTTATATGGCTGGTGTATGTGTGTCTGGTGTTATGTGGGCAATTTTTCAAAACAATGCTGGTGGCGCATGGGATAATGCTAAAAAATCTTTTGAAGCTGGTGTTGAAATAGATGGAAAAATGGAGTATAAAGGTAGTGAAGCGTATAAAGCAGCAGTTACCGGAGATACTGTCGGAGACCCATTTAAAGATACATCAGGACCATCTATGAATATTTTAATTAAGTTAACCTGTCTAGTAGGATTAGTAATAGCTCCAATCCTAGGGAATCACGATGCGGAAGAAGGTATGGCAATGAATAAAGATGTTGAGGTTACAGTAAATAATAGTAATAAAAAAGAAGTTAAAGTAAAAGTTATTATGGAAAAAAATAATGACGGAACTGTAACTGCAAACGTAACATCAACAACAGTTAGTAACGGAGAATCTTTTGTGAAAAAGCACGTTTTTACAGGAACAGAAGAAGAAGTTAATGCAAAAATTAATGCTTTAGAAAATGCTAAAGACAGCAATAACAAAAAAGTGAATAAGCAAATAGAAGTTACAAAAGAAGAGATTAAAAACTTACCTCAAGCTTAATACTTTAAGTATTATAAAATTAAAGACCTGCTATTGTTTTTAGCAGGTTTTTTTTGTGTTATATTTGAATCTAATATGAGCTGGTTTAAAAAAGATCCGTTACAAATAATTTCATTTTTAAGTTATGGTACACAAAACCATTTCTATATACGTGGTCGCGCTTTAGAAGACGAAACTATTAATTTAGAAGAAAAAAGCTTGTGGAATCTTATCCTTAATACTTGGAAGCGTTTTGAAACCGACGAAATTAAAAATACCAAACTAAAGATAACCTTACCAGACAACAGGGTTTATTATACAAAAACCGATAAAGATGGATACTATAAAATAGATGTTAGTAATGAAGATTTAAAACATCTAGTTAATGAAGAAGGTTGGTTAAATTTTGAGCTTTCTTACGATGAACCTAACATAAAGCGTACCATTCAAAAAGAAAACCGTTTTAAAGGTGAAATGCTAATACCTGCTAAAGATGCAGATTTTGGTGTAATAAGCGACATTGATGATACGATTATTCATACCGGAGTAGCTTCATTTTTAAAATGGCGTGTTATTTTTAATACCTTTTTAAAACATGTACAAAGTAGGATGCCTTTAGAAGGCGCAGCAGAGTTTTATCATCTTTTACATCGTGGTACAACTGGTAAAAAGGCTAATCCTATATTTTATGTAAGTCATAGTCCATGGAATTTATACAGGTATTTAGAGTTTTTTTTAAAAACTAACAACTTTCCTAAAGGACCAATATTGCTTCGTAGTTTTAGAACTATTTTTAAAAAGAAAACATCTACTTGCAAGCCTCAAAAACAACTAGAAATTACTAATATTTTAAATACCTATCCTAATCTACCTTTTGTATTAATTGGAGATAGTAGTGAGCATGATCCAGATATTTATTTAGAGTTAGTCAATAGTTTTCCTAACCGTATTAAAGTTGTTTATTTACGTAGTGTATTACATAAACAGAAAATGCAGCGTGTTAAAAAGCTATTGGCAGATTACAGTATTCCTGTTATGTTAGTTGACAACAGCAAAGAAGCTATTGCGCATGCTAAAGGTTTAGGTATTATTAAGTAAACCCGCGTTAAGGATTGAAGTGAAAAACCCACAGCGAAGCATGAGCGAGGATTTGTAACGTAAAGCCTGACCCTTTAGGGTAACGCCAAAAAAAATCTAAAATAATCCGTTAATTTGCGCGTCTATTTTATTAATGATATTACCTAAGTCTTCAGGATTTGCAACAAAATCTAAATTATCTACGTCAATTATTAATAAGTTTCCTTTGTCATAATTATGTATCCAAGCTTCGTAACGCTCATTAAGTCGGCTTAAATAATCGATGCTTATAGAGTTTTCATAATCACGACCTCTTTTGTGGATTTGAGCTACTAAATTTTGAATAGAACTACGTAAATATATCAATAAGTCTGGACCTGGCACAAAAGATTGCATAAGATCAAAAAGTGATTTGTAATTTTCATAATCACGATTTGTCATTAGTCCCATAGCATGAAGGTTAGGTGCAAAAATATGTGCATCTTCGTAAATGGTACGGTCTTGTATAATGTCTTTACCACTTTCGTTTATTTGGGTGACTTGTCTAAAACGACTATTTAAAAAATAAACTTGTAGGTTAAAACTCCAACGTTCCATTTGGTTATAAAAATCGTCTAAATATGGGTTGTCTACAACATCTTCTAATTGAGCTTCCCAGTTAAAGTGTTTAGCTAATAATTTGGTTAGCGTAGTTTTACCTGCGCCTATATTTCCTGCTACAGCAACGTGCATAATTAGTCGGTTTTAAGTTGAAATTTAGATAAAAAATTAAGGGTGTAAATATACAGGATTTGATTGGTTACAAAAAACTGATTTATTAACATATTTGAAGTTTTGATTTCTTTTTGTGTTTGGTCTTTTGAGTTGTAATAGATTAACCCATCATTGGTTTTTATGATTAAGTTTTCTTTAGTGGCTTGAAGTTTTGTAAAACCAGTGTTTGGTATTTTATAAACTAAGCTACCAAAGTAGTTATAGCAGTATAAAAAATTATCTGTTAGTAACCAACAGTAGTTATAATTACTAGTTAGGTCTAAAACTTTAGAGCTTACAGGTATAGTTTTATAACGTGTTTTTTTAGTTTGAAAATCAAATAATTCTAAATACTGAAAGTCTTGATTGTAAATCCAAATAGTATTATCAAAACCAGTAGTGATATGGGTGATGTTTTTATAATTTTCAGTAGAATTAAAATCAATTTTTGCTACTTCAGCTAGACGGTTGTCAAGAATAATAACCGTATTAAAGTCCGAATAAAACAAATTAATCTTTAAAGAGTTAAAAGCGTTAGCACTAGTAATTTGACCTAACTGAAAGTTACTATAGTTTAAAGTGTCTTTGCTAGTCGCTTTTTTAAAGGTGTTGTTTTTTATAAAGTAAGTTGCTTCAAAATTATCTATGCCAACTAGCCAATCTGCTTTTAGAGATTTTTTTTCAATAAGAGTAGTAGTGATTTCTTCTTGAGCAAAACAAGAAGAGCTAACAAAAGCAAGTAAAATTAAAAGCTGTTTCATTAAGATACAATGTACAAATTTCAAACCATATTTGTAACAAAATCAGCAATTTTACTACTAATTTTTTATTAGTAAATAATTAACATTTAACAATTAAACTATTGGTTAATTTCAAAGTCTAATAAAAGATTAAAATTTAATACTTAAAATTTTTAAAATGAATTTAAGAACTACCTTAAAAACCTATGCATCAATATTTATTATGTTGATTGCTTTTGGTTTACATGCCCAAAACGATTTTCAAGGAGAAGCAGTTTACATGTCAAAAACGACAGTAGATTTAGATAACTTTGGAGGCAGAGAGCTTAGTCCAGAACGTAAGAAAATGATTATGGAGCGTATGAAATCTATGCTAGAAAAAACCTTTATACTTACGTTTAACAAAACAGAATCGATGTATAAAGAAGACGAAGCTTTAGAGTCGCCAGCACAAGGAGGAATGCGTATGATGGGCGGAATGGGAAGCAATGGTCCAGTTTATAAAAATGTAAAAACAAACGAGTACTTACAAGATCAAGAGTTTTTTGGTAAGCAGTTTTTAATTAATGATAGTTTACCAAAATACGAATGGAAAATGACAGGCGAAACCAAACAAATTGGTCAATACATGTGTTTTAAAGCAACAGCTGTAAAAAAGGTAGATGCTGCAGATTGGACAAATATGCGTCGTAGAGATAGAGATGAAGACAAGAAAAAAGATGACGAGAAAGAAGATGCAGAAGTACAAAAAGATAGCACAAAAAAAGAAGAATTTAAAGATCCATTTGATGAGATAGAAATCCCTGAAGAAATAGAGATTACAGCATGGTATACTATGCAAATACCAGTAAGCGCTGGACCTGGAGAATATTGGGGATTACCAGGATTGATTTTAGAAATAAACTCAGGAAGAACAACTATTCTTTGTACTAAAATAACTTTAAATCCTGAAAATAAAAAGGAAATCAAAAAACCAACTAAAGGTAAAGAAGTTGGTAGAGAAGAGTATCAAGACATAGTAAAAAAGAAAATGGAAGAAATGCGTGCCATGTTTAGAGCAAGACGTGGCGGTAGAAGAAACTAACCAAGTACTTACCAACTTACGATATGAAAAATATAATAAAACTACTAGTATTTTTACTAGCAAGTACATCTTTTGCACAGGTTACATTTCAAGGTGTAGTAAAAGATAGTACAGGTGTTGGTTTAGAGTTAGCCAACGTAGTAGCTATAAACCAAGCAACAAAAAATTTAGATTCTTACGGGATCACCAACGATAAAGGTCGTTTCAAGTTAAATTTAGAAGAAAATTCTACCTATACAATTACCGTGAGCTATATCGGTATGCAATCTTTATCAGAGACTGTAGAGACTAAAGAAGCAAATGTAGAAAAAGACTTTACAATGTCTTTTGATGATAGCTTAGATGAAGTTGAATTAACCTATGAAATGCCTGTAACTATTAGTGGCGATACCATAGTTTATAACGCAGATTCTTTTAAAAACGGAACCGAAAGAAAACTTGGTGATGTCCTGGAAAAACTTCCAGGTGTAGAAGTAAATGATGAAGGTGAAATTGAAGTAGAAGGTAAAGCTGTTGGAAAAGTCATGGTAGATGGTAAAGACTTTTTTGATGGCGATTCTAAATTAGCAACTAAAAATATTCCTGCAAATGCAGTAGATAAAGTGCAGGTTTTAAAAAACTATTCAGAAGTTGGTCAACTTAGCGGTGTAACTAATAATCAAGATAATATTGCTATAAATATTAAGTTAAAAGAAGGAAAGAAAAACTTTTGGTTTGGTACAATTACAGGTGGTATTGGTGACTCTCCAGACAAAACTTTATACCTAGCACAACCTAAATTGTTTTATTACAGTCCAGAAAAAAGCATCAACTTTATTGGTGATTTAAATAATGTTGGTGAGTTGGCTTTAACACGTCGTGACATTTTTAACTTTTCTGGTGGTTTCCAAATGCCAAGTCAGCAAAGTGGAACCAACATCAGTCTAGGAAATAATAACCTAAGTTTCCTTCAACTACAAAATAACCAAGCTAAAGATATTAATACAAAGTTTGGTGCAGCTAACTTCAGTTTTTCACCAAAAAAGACATTAGACTTAAGTGGTTTTGGTATTTTTTCTAGTAGTCGTATAGACTTACAAGAAAACCAAAATGTAATTTATACAGACCAAAGTTTAAATATTCCTAATGAACAAACAGAGACTAACACACATCAAAAAAGTGATTTAGGAATGATTAAATTAAGTGCTAAATACAAGCCTAACACTAATAATCAACTAGATTATGATATTGTTGGACGTACATCTAAAGAGTCTCAAGATCAAGTAGTATTATCTTCTGTAGTTGGTGGCATTGACGAAAATCAAAATTCAAATCCATACAGTATCAATCAGAATTTAAACTACTACTACACGCATGACGAGAATAATATTTTTGCATTATCTGCACAACATTTAATACAAGATGAAGATCCTTTTTATAAAGCGGTTTTAGAAAATGATCCTACAAACAATGCAGATGTAGATAATGATGCTTTTGATAATACTGCATTTGCTTTAGGCTTAAATACAGATCAAAATTTATACGATGTTAATCAAGAGAAGCGTGTAAAATCTAATCAATTAGACGCTAAATTAGATTACTGGAACATTCTTAATAAGAAGAGCGATATTAATTTTACTATCGGGACAATTTACAGCAAACAACAGTTTAACTCTAATATTTTTCAAGTGTTAGATAACGGAAATGAGTTAGATACAACACCAATTGCAGGTGTAACAGATATAAATGATACAGATTACACCTTTAGCGATGTATATTTAGGTATGCATTACCGTTGGAAAACAGGTAAGTTTACTATTAGTCCTGGTGTTTCGGCTCATGCTTATAGCGCGGTTAATACACAGTTTGGAGAAGAAACTAAAGATAACTTTTTCAGATTATTACCAGATTTAAATGTTCGTGTTCAGCTTAAACAATCAGAAAATTTAAGTTTTAATTATAGAATGCAAACCCAATTTACAGATGTTAATCAGTTTGCTAGAGGATTAGTTTTAAATAATTACAATTCGACTTTTATTGGTAATCCAGATCTAGAAAGTGCATTGTCACATAACTTAAATTTAAGTTATTTCAGCTTTAATATGTTTAATTATACTAACGTGTTTGCCTTTTTAAATTACACAAAAAGTATTGATAATATTAGGACAAGATCGGTGTTTCAAGACGGTTCTGTAATTAGAAGTAGTACACCTTTTAACTCAGGTTTTGAAGACGAATCTTTTACAGCAAGCGGACGTTTTCAAAGACGATTTGGTAAGCTACAAGGTAGTGTAAGAGGTAGTTTTGCCTACACAAAATTTAACCAGTTAATTAACGATATTGTTTCGGTTAACGAAAATTATAATCAAACTTATACAGCAAGTATCCGTTCTAACTTTTTAGAAGCACCTAATTTTGAAGTAAGCTACCGTTACAGCATTCAAGATAGCGATCAAGGTAATACAAGAACTAAGTTTTATACCAATGCACCAACTATTGAATTTGATGCGTTAATCTTCAAAAAGTTAACTTTTAAGACAGACTATACATACAGTAATTTAAGAAATGAAGATGAAACTATAAACTCTTTTGATTTATGGAATGCCTCTTTAGCGTATCGTAAAACAAATGATAGTAAATGGGAATATGAGCTTAAAGCAACAAACTTGTTAGATACAGCTACAAGAAACCAAACAAGCAACGGAACATTTTCTGTAAGTACAAGTCAGTACTACATACAACCAAGATTTTTAACACTAAGAGTTATATATAATTTATAGTATTGAATTTTAGTCCGATAAAAAAGCGCTTTTTAAAAGGCGCTTTTTTTATTACCACTCATTAATTCTATTAGAATCTAATTTAATAAAAATGAATAGTAAAATAGTAAATCCCCAAAGACCAGAGCCACCATAACTAAAAAACGGAAGCGGTATGCCAATGGTTGGGATTAATCCCATGACCATGCCAATATTAATATTAAAGTGTATAAATAAAATACTAGCAACCGCATAACCATACATGCGGCTAAATTGATTTTTTTGACGTTCTGCTAAAATAATTACCCTTACAATTAGCAATACAAATACAATAACAGTAAGTGTGCTACCAATAAATCCCCATTCTTCACCAACTGTTGTAAAAATGTAATCTGTATGTTGTTCTGGTACAAAATTTCCTGTAGTTCGTGTACCTTGTAAAAAACCTTTTCCTGCAAAACCACCATTACTTATAGCTTTTTCAGATTCATTTAAATTGTAAGCTATGGTTTGTTTCATTTGCTTCAATTTAACAGGGTCTTTTTCTAAGCTTAACCAAATTGTAATACGGTCTTTTTGATGGACTGGTAAAAAGTTTTGATAAATAAACCTTACAGTAAATGCTAAAGCTCCGGATATTAAAATGACCATTAAAGGTTGAAAAAATGATGGTCTCTTTTTCCTGGTAAAATGATGAGTTAGCACTATAAAAGCAGTAACTAATAAAGTAATTATTAGTCCAAATTTTAATGCAGAAATAGAAAGTAAAACTATTAAAACCGCAATAACTAAATAGATTTGAGGTAAACCTTCTCTATATAAAACAAAGAAGAAAGCACTATACACCAAGGTACTACCTGCATCTTTTTGAAGTAAAATTAATAGAGCAGGTAACACAATAATACCAAAAAGTTTTAATTGATCCGAAAAACTTTTAATATCTGTGTTTAAATCGCTTAAGTATTTTGCAACAGCAAGCGCAGTAGCTGTTTTTGCAAACTCACTTGGTTGAAGTGTCATAGATCCTATTGCGTACCAAGAAGTGGCTCCGTTAATATTCTTACCAAAGATGAATAAACCAACTAAAGAAACTATTGAGATGAGGTAAAAAATACTAGAAAACCGTTCGTAAAATTTAGCTTCTAGAGACAAAATAAAGATAATTAAAACTACAGATAAACCAATAAATATTAATTGTTTACTGTAAGAATGACTAAAATTAAAAAGTTCTATAGCATCACCTGAATGTGATGCAGATAGTATATTAACCCATCCAAATCCTACTAATAAAAAAAATAGTATTATGGTTAGCCAATCAAATTTAAAATGTCTGTCTGTTTCTCTTAGCATTTAGTTAAGCTGGTTTAACTTTTGTTTTAGTTTATTAAATTCTTCTGGCGGAATGACTTGTAACTCAGTTTGACCATTAATTTTAAATGGTTTACCAGAATAAGGTTTTGCGTATTCGTTTTCAAGACTGTGTGAAAGTAGCCAGTCTTCTAAATCTGTTCTTGTGATTTCGCCTTTTAAATGTTTTTCAATCATTAAACTAGCAACTTTTCCTGCAAATCTGCTTCCCCAATATCCATTTTCAACAAAAACAGCAATTGCAATTTTTGGGTCGTCTTTTGGTGCAAATGCCACAAAAATAGAATGGTCAGTAAGCTGTGTTCTTACACTATCAATTCTGGTAAAATTTTCTACTGTACCAGTTTTTCCGCAGATTTCAATATCTTTTATTTTAAGGCTACTTGCAGTACCAGTTTTGTAAACTTGGTGCATACCTTCAATTACTGGTTCAAAATTTTCTTTGCTTATAGAAGTATATTTTGGTGTTTTAAAACTTTCAGGAATAGTATCTCCTTCTATAGACTTAATAATGTGTGGCGTAAAGTAATAACCTCTGTTAGCTATTGCGGCAGTCATATTTGCCAATTGTATAGGTGTTGTAGCAACTTCACCTTGTCCAATTGCATTAGACACAGTATAAGTAGAGTAGAAGGTTTTTGGATATTGGTAGCTATAGTACTCTCTATCGGGAATTCGTCCTTTTTGACCAACAAAAAGATCGTTATTTAAGTAGTTACCTAAGCCAAAGCTTTTTACATGCTTACTCCATTTGTCAATACCTACAGATGCGTTTTCATATTTATCTAATATGCGTCTATAAGCTGTTAAAAAATAAGCATTACAAGACTCTTCAATACCTTCAATCATATCATTTCTTTTACCAGAAGGACAGTGACATCCCATAAAACGGTTACCATATTTAATACCGTGATAACATGTTACTTTTTCATTAGGGGACATAACGTTTTCTTCTAAAGCAATAAGAGCATTCATTAATTTAAACGGTGAACCTGGCTCGTAAACACCTTGCAAGCTTCTGTTAAATAAGGGTTTTGCAATAGAGTCGTTAAATAGTTTTGTAAAGTTTTTGCTTCTATTTCTTCCAACTAAACTATTTGGGTTGTAAGTAGGAGCAGAAACCATTGCTAAGATTTCTCCTGTTTTTGGTTCTATAGCTATTACTCCACCACGTTTATTGGTCATTAGTAACTCTCCATAAGCTTGTAAATCTGCATCAATTGTAATTTTTATGTCTTTACCAGCTCTTGGTAGCGTGTCATATTTACCGTTTTTATAAGGTCCTATATCTTGATTATGGATATCTTTTTGGATAAACTTAATCCCTTTTTGTCCGCGTAATATGTTTTCATAAGAAGCTTCTACACCTTGCTTACCTATTAAATCTCCACTATGGTAGTAATTGTCTTTTGCTATATCTCTGCTATTGACTTCTCCTATGTCTCCTAAAACATTTGCGCCAATATTGGTTTCGTATTTTCTTAAGGATCTTTTTTGAATATAAAATCCTTTATATTTTCTCATTTTTTCTTGAAGGATAGCGTAATCTTCTTTTGCTAAATGAGAAACAAAAACAGAAGGTAGTCTTGGTGAGTAATGCCTAGCTTTATTATATTTATTTAAAAACTGTTCTTTGTTGATTTTTAAAAGTGAACAAAACTCTAAAGTATCTAAAGGTTTGACATCCCTAGGAATAACCATGACATCATAAGATGGTTGGTTTGATACTAAAAGTTTACCATTTCTGTCGTATACAAAACCTCGTTTAGGATAATTAAAAACTGTTCTAATTGCATTGTCATCATAAATACTTTGGGCATGACTGTTAAATACTTGCAAGTATAACAATCTGCCTATAAATATGATGCCAACAATAATTACAAAAAAGAAAAGTATATATTTTCTCATTTAGATTTTTTGCTAAAAATAGTAGTTATTAAAATACTAAGTAGTATAGTAAAAATGCTGGATAATAACGTGTTTTTTAAGATTAAAATTATTTTAGAAATGTTAAAAAATTCCATCAAAAAGTAAAAGAAATGATGAATAACTATCAAGATGCTAAAGTAAGCCAGTTTTTGAATAAAATTAGTGTTGTTAAATTTTAACACATTGTGTTCGTATACTGCACCAAAGCTAAACTTTAATACAGCAGGTCTAATAAAGGCTATAATTAAAGAAGCTGTTGCATTTATACCGCCAGAATCCATGAAAAAATCTATAATTAACCCTAGTAAAAAACTTAAAAATAAAAACAACATACGATTGTTTTTTACAGGGTATAATGCAATAAAAAGTATGTAAATGTATGGGTTTACGTAGCCTAAAAAGTCAATATGATTAAAAAGTAATACTTGAAAAACTATTAGCAGTAAAAACCTTAATGTATGTATAGATAATAAATTATTCATTGTTTAATAAATCTTCAATTAATGATTTGTCTTTGTTTTCTATAACCATAACATGCTCTAAATTGGTCATGTCATTAAACAATGAAACGTTTATTTCGTAATAATTCTCTGTAATATCTAGTTTAAAATCTTTGATAGAGCCAATAAGTATTCCTTTTGGAAAAATTGACGATCTACCAGAAGTTATAATAGTATCTCCAATTTTAACTGGAGCGTTTTTTTGAATATCTGTTAATTGTACAATTTTTGGAGACTTTCCGTTCCAACTTAAAGTCCCAAAATGATTAGTTTTTTTAAGTTGTGCACTAATACGACTTGTTGTATTTAATATTGAAATAACAGTAGCGTATTTTGAGTTGTAATTGGCTGTAATACCTATAATCTTATTATTGTCAATAACAGCTAAGTCGTCTTTTATACTATCTTTTTTGCCTTTATTAATTAATAAAACATTTTGTTGCTTAGAGTAGCTGTTTTTAATTATTCTAGCAGGTGTAAACTTAAAAGTGTTTTCAAAAGTTGTAGTGTCTATATAGCTAATACTTTCCTTTTTAGTATTACCAATTAATGTGTTAAGTCTAGCGTTTTCTTTATTAAGTTTTTGGTTTTCTTCTTCTAAGTTAAAATAACTAGAAATTGAGTTGCTAGTATTATAAAGTCCTCCAGTAAAAAAATTAGCAGAATTTATAAACTTACTTCTGTGATAAGAATGTGATTGAATTGTAAGTGAAACCGAGATAGACAGTAGCAACAAGAAAAACAAAAACGATTTGTTTCTTAAAATGAAATTTACAATTTGTTGCATAGTGTTTTTATCCTACTTGATCAATACGCCTTTAAATCTACCTATGTTTTTTAGCGTAATACCTGTTCCTCTAACTACAGCACGTAATGGGTCTTCTGCAATGTAAACAGGTAAATCTGTTTTTTGAGAAAGACGCTTGTCTAAACCACGTAACATAGATCCTCCACCAGCTAAGTAAATACCTGTATTGTAAATATCTGCAGCTAATTCTGGAGGTGTTTGAGATAATGTTTCCATTACCGCATCTTCAATACGCAAAATAGACTTGTCTAATGCCTTAGCTATTTCTCTATACGATATTTGTACCTGTTTTGGTTTACCTGTTAACAAATCTCTACCTTGAACACTCATGTCCTCTGGTGGTAAATCTAAATCTTCGGTAGCAGCGCCAATTTGGATTTTAATTTTTTCAGCAGTACGCTCTCCAACATAAAGGTTGTGTTGTGTACGCATGTAGTATATAATATCGTTTGTAAAAACGTCTCCTGCAATCTTCACAGATTTATCACAAACAATACCACCAAGAGCAATAACTGCAATTTCTGTAGTTCCTCCACCTATGTCAACAATCATGTTTCCTTTAGGTTGCATAATATCTACACCAATACCAATTGCTGCAGCCATAGGCTCGTGGATTAGGTATACTTCTTTACCGTTAACACGTTCTGCACTTTCTTTTACGGCGCGCATTTCAACTTCTGTAATTCCTGAAGGAATACAAATAACCATTGTTAAGGCAGGTGTAAATAGCTTTTTCTTTAACGCAGGTATGTTTTTAATAAACATACTAATCATTTGCTCTGACGCATCAAAATCTGCAATTACACCGTCTTTTAGAGGTCTAATAGTTTTGATATTTTCATGCGTTTTACCTTGCATCATGTTAGCTTCTTGACCAACTGCAATGATTTTTCCAGAAACTCTATCTCTGGCAACTATGGAAGGCGCATCAACCACAACCTTATCGTTATGAATAATAAGTGTGTTTGCTGTTCCTAAATCTATTGCGATTTCTTCAGTTAAAAAGTCAAAAAAACCCATGCGCTACGTGTAATTATTTGCTATTAGTATATGATGGTGTAAAAGTAAGAAAAATGCTGAAATTATTGTGAATTTAATAATTTACTTGCTACTTAATTTTATTAAGATATAAATTCCTTTTCAAGTAACAGATTTTTTTAAGTTTTATTTTATTGAAGTTGAAATTATTTGCATAAAAAAAGCTTCAGTGTTTAACTGAAGCTTTTAAATATATTTTAAATAGAAATTAGTGTTTAAAATGACGTGTCCCAGTCATGACCATTGAAATATTATTATCATTACAATAATCAACACTTAATTGGTCTTTTATAGATCCGCCAGGTTGAATAACGCTTGTTATACCAGCGTTTCCTGCAATTTCGACACAATCTGGAAATGGGAAAAACGCATCACTTGCCATTACGCTTCCTTTTAAATCAAAATTGAAAGATGTTGCTTTATGTATAGCTTGATTTAAAGCATCTACACGACTAGTTTGACCTGTTCCACTAGCACAAAGTTGTTTGTCTTTTACTAAAACAATTGTATTAGATTTTGTGTGCTTACAAATCTTTGAAGCAAAGATTAAATCTTCAATTTCGGCATCTGTTGGTTTTGTGTTTGTTGCATAAGTAAAATCTTCTACAACATCAGTCTTATTATCTTTATCTTGTACTAAAACACCGTTTAAACATGTTCTTACAGTTTTAGCAGAAAGCGGTGTGTCTTTTAAGATTAAAAGAATACGGTTTTTCTTTCCTTTTAAAATCTCTAAAGCTTCATCAGAAAATGAAGGTGCAATTACAACTTCACAGAATAAATTATGAATATCTGCAGCAGTGTCAGCATCAATTTCAACATTAGAAATTAATATACCTCCAAAAGCAGAAACAGGATCTCCTGCTAATGCATCTGCATAAGCTTGTTTTATTGTACTACGTTGTGCAAAACCACAAGCATTATTATGTTTTAATATTGCAAAAGTTGGTGCTTCGCCTTTAAATTCGTTTATTAAATTTACAGCAGCATCGACATCTAAAAGGTTGTTGTAGCTTAATTCTTTACCGTGTAATTTTGTAAACATAGCGTCAAAATCACCAAAGAAGAAACCGTCTTGATGAGGATTTTCGCCATATCTTAAAACTTGACCTTTAGTTTCGCTTAATTTGTAAGCAGGAATATTTTCAGTGGTATTGAAATAGTTGAAGATTGCCGAATCGTAATGCGATGATACATTAAATGCTTTTGCAGCAAAACGCTTACGATCGTCTTCGCTTAAATTTCCTTTTTTGTCTGTGATTAGCTCTAAAAATTCAGCATAATCATCTACAGAAGACACACAAATAACATCTGCATAATTTTTTGCAGCAGCACGTATTAAAGAAATTCCGCCAATATCAATTTTTTCTATGATATCTTGGTTTGATGCGCCAGAAGCTACCGTTTTTTCAAACGGATAAAGATCTACGATTACAACGTCTATTTGTGGTATGTCAAAGTCTTTCATTTCTTTAACATCGCCATCATGATTTTGACGATTTAAAATACCACCAAATACTTTTGGGTGTAATGTTTTAACGCGACCACCTAAAATAGAAGGGTAAGATGTTACATCTTCTACAGGAATGACGTTAATACCTAAATCTTTAATGAATTTTTCTGTACCACCAGTAGAGTAGATGGATACACCTTGTTTGTCAAGTTCTTTAACAATTGGCTCTAAACCATCTTTGCTAAATACTGAAATTAATGCAGATTTAATTGTTTTGTTGCTCATTATAGTTGTGTTAATAAGCCATCAAATGTAATGAATTTCAAGTTTTTTTCAACTTTGTTTGTTATAGTTTTTTTAACTAAAAAATATAAGTTGTTAACATAAAAAAAAGCAACTATAAGAAATAGTTGCTTTTTGTAAGTTGTTGATTTGTTACGATTTATAATATTGATGCTACTTTTTGGCAAACAAATTCTAAAAAACGTTCGTCTGCTTCTGTAAACGGATCTGGAGTGTTAGAATCTATATCTATTTGACCAATGTTTTCTCCGTTAACAAAAATAGGAATTACAATTTCGGCTTTTACAGTAATGCTACATGCGATATAGTTGTCTTGTGCAGAAACATCTGGAACGACAAAATTTTTGTTACTTACTGCAACTTGACCACAAATACCTTTACCAAATGGGATAATTGTATGATCTGTTGGTTCGCCAACATAAGGACCTAATTTAAGTTCGTTTTTATCACCGTTTTTAAAGTAAAATCCAACCCAATTATAATATTCTATATTGGTTTCTAGAAGTTTACAGATGTTTAAAAGTTTTTCGTCTTTAGATAAAGAAGAATTAGCAATTATAGCTTCAACTTGAGGTTTTAGTGTATCAAAACTCATTTTCATAAAATTTTTGGTAAAAGTATTTAAAAAGGTGTAATTTCCACATTTATAAAACTATTTTTTTTCTATTTACGCATTTGAAATCTTTATTAATACAATACAAGTCTGTTATTAAATTTATAATCACTTTTTTATTGGTTTATGGTGTGCTAAGTTTTGTTTATAGTCAATATCTAGAGCTGTCTAAAGGAACGATTTATTATCCTGATTACGTGACAAATTTGGTTGCTAACCAATCTGAAATTTTATTAGATAGTTTTGGGTACGATAGTCAAGTTTTGCCACATCCTGACGAGCCTTCAATGAAACTTTTAGTTAATGAAAAATATGTTGCAAGAGTAATAGAAGGTTGTAACGGTACAAGTGTTATAATTTTATTTATTGCTTTTGTTGTAGCTTTTGCAGGTAAACCAAAAACCACCTTTTTTTATATTTTGTCAGGTAGTGTTTTAATTTATACAGTTAATCTTTTTAGAATAGTAATTTTAGCAATTGGATTGTATCATTATCCTTGGCGAAAAGAAATTTTACACTCTGTGATTTTTCCAGGAATAATTTACGGAATGGTATTTTTATTATGGATGTTTTGGGTGAATCGTTTTTCTAAAATCAAGAAAACTAATGGGTAAATATGCTAAATATATATGGATAGGTTTGCTGTTTTGCTTATTAGCTTTAGTGCGTTTTTTTGAAAACGAATTGTTTTATGATCCGTACTTGGTGTTTTTTCAAAATGACTATTTGTATTTGGACTCGCCAAGACGCGAAGTTGCAAAATTGGTAGCTTTTACAACATTGCGATATGGGATTAACACCATTATTTCTTTAGGTATTTTATATCTGTTTTTTAAAGATAAAAGTGTTGTGAAGTTTTCGGTAATAGTTTATTCGATTTCTTATTTCATTTTAATTACACTTTTCTTGTACTTTGTTTTAAATCCAAAACAAGAAGATTACTACGTGTTTTTTAATATTAGGCGCTTTTTAATTCAGCCTTTAATATTGTTATTGCTTTTGCCAGCTTATTATTATCAACGGTTAAAGACTTAAAAAAACCACTTCAATTTTGAAGTGGTTTTTTAGTATTATTTATTTGATAATATTACATCATTCCTGGCATACCTCCGCCCATTCCTGCAGGCATTCCTCCAGATGGATTGTCTTCTTTAATGTCTACTAAAGCACATTCGGTAGTTAAGATCATTCCAGAAACAGAAGCTGCATTTTCTAATGCTACACGAGTTACTTTTTTAGGGTCTATAATACCAGCTTTAAGCATATCTACGTATGCTTCAGATTTTGCATCGTAACCAAAGTCTTTTTTACCTTCAATTACTTTTGCTACTACAACACTACCTTCTCCGCCAGCGTTTTCAACAATAGTTCTTAAAGGCGCTTCGATAGCTCTAGCTACAATTTGAATACCTGTAGTTTCGTCTAAATTATCTGTAGTTAATTTTTCTAAAACAGATTTTGCTCTAACTAAAGCAACACCACCACCAGCAACAATACCTTCTTCTACAGCTGCACGAGTTGCATGAAGTGCATCATCTACACGGTCTTTCTTTTCTTTCATTTCTACTTCACTAGCAGCACCAACATAAAGTACAGCTACACCGCCTGCTAACTTAGCTAAACGCTCTTGTAGTTTTTCTTTATCGTAGTCGCTAGTTGTTGTTTCAATTTGTGCTTTAATTTGATTAACTCTATTTGTAATCATGTCTTTATCACCAGCACCATTAACAACAGTAGTATTGTCTTTATCAATAGTTACGCGTTCTGCAGTACCTAACATATCAAGAGTTGTGTTTTCTAGAGTGTAACCTCTTTCTTCACTTACAACAGTACCGCCAGTTAAGATTGCAATATCTTCTA
The DNA here is from genome assembly GCF_014191595.1 of Mesoflavibacter zeaxanthinifaciens subsp. sabulilitoris. Lineage (NCBI taxonomy): Bacteria > Pseudomonadati > Bacteroidota > Flavobacteriia > Flavobacteriales > Flavobacteriaceae > Mesoflavibacter > Mesoflavibacter zeaxanthinifaciens. The sequence continues at coordinate 72,677 of NZ_JACHWV010000006.1, forward strand.
ACATAGCTTTACGACGATCTCCAAATCCTGGTGCTTTTACAGCAGCAATTTTTAAAGAACCACGTAATTTATTTACTACTAAAGTGGCTAAAGCCTCTCCATCTACATCTTCTGCGATGATTAATAAAGGTTTACCAGATTGAGCAACAGGCTCTAAAACAGGTAATAAATCCTTCATTGTAGACACTTTTTTATCGTATAATAAAATGTAAGGATTTTCTAAATCTGTAACCATTTTTTCGCTATCAGTAACGAAGTAAGGAGATAAATAACCTCTGTCAAACTGCATACCTTCTACAACGTCTACATAAGTATCTGTTCCTTTTGCTTCTTCTACAGTAATTACACCTTCTTTACCTACTTTGCTAAATGCTTTAGCTATTAAATCTCCAATAACATCATCGTTATTTGCAGATATTGAAGCTACTTGCTTAATTTTTTCTGAAGAGTCTCCAACTTCTTTAGCTTGTTTACCTAAATCGGTTACGATAGCTTCTACAGCTTTGTCGATACCACGTTTTAAGTCCATTGGGTTGGCACCAGCAGCTACGTTTTTTAATCCTTCTTTTACTATTGCTTGAGCTAAAACGGTAGCAGTAGTTGTACCATCACCAGCAAGGTCATTGGTTTTAGAAGCAACTTCTTTTACCATTTGTGCGCCCATATTTTCTAGAGCGTCTTCTAATTCTACTTCTTTAGCAACACTTACACCATCTTTTGTTACTACTGGTGCACCAAAAGAACGACTAATAGTTACGTTTCTACCTTTTGGTCCTAATGTTACTTTTACTGCATTTGCTAAAGCATCTACACCACGTTTTAATCCGTCGCGAGCTTCAATATCAAATTTTATATCTTTTGCCATTTTTATTTAATTTAATGTTTTTGGAATTGTTAATAATGAATGTTCTAAATCTTAATTTAGGTTTAGAATAATCTTAAATAATTGCCATGATGTCTTCTTCGCGCATCATTAAGTAGTCCTTACCATCTAATTTGATTTCAGAACCAGAGTATTTACCGTAAAGTACAGTATCACCAACTTTAACAGTTAAAGGCTCATCTTTTTTACCGTTACCAACTGCAACTATAGTTCCTTTGTGTTGCTTTTCTTGTGCTGTATCTGGAATGTATAAACCAGACGCTGTTTGTGTTTCGGCAGGAAGCGGTTCTACAAGAACACGATCTGCAAGTGGTTTAATGTTTAGTTTACTCATTGTATATATTTTTAGATTATTAAATTTTACTATCATCAATTAGCCAAAAATGTGCCAATGACATAGGACTGACAAACTTTCAGAAACAAAAAATGCCAACTGTAAAAGTTGGCATTTTTGATATATTTTATAGTAATAACTATTGTCCTATTGTAGTTGTATCTACTGGAGTAGACGTGTTGTCTGTTGCAGGTGTTTCTGCTGGTGCAGGTAACTCGATGTTATCATTTTCTAAAATTTTAGAATCTGAAGTAACACCTTGTCTAGGTATTGCTAAACTAGATGTTAATATTAACACTAATAATGCAATTGCTAATGTCCAAGTACTTTTGTCTAAAAAGTCTGTTGTTTTCTTAACACCACCTAATTGTTGTGTGCCGCCACCACCAAAAGAAGAAGATAATCCGCCACCTTTTGGATTTTGTACCATAATTACAACTACTAAAAAGAAAGCTACTGCTATGATTAGTATTAAGAAGATTAAAAATGTATTCATTATATTATAATTTTATTCTTGTAATTGTTCTATTGCTTTAATTTGGTCTGCAAAGAAACCACTTTTTTCTGGATATTTCAAACTTAAAATTTTATAAGACTGAATTGCCTTCTTGTAATTTTTTTGTTCTACATAAATTCTTGCCAAAGTTTCGGTCATTAACGCTTCTGGTTGTATCATCCGATCTTTTGCAAGGTTTTGTTTTTTGCCACTAGTTTTAGCAGGTTCTAACTTTGGGTTGCTTGCTATAAACTTATCTATTAACTCAAATTTTTTGTCTCTGTCTGATTCTTGTTCAGATGAAGATTCTGAAGTATTATTAGTTTCTTCTTCTATAGAAGTGTCTTCATTTCTTTCAATAGGATTAAAACTGGTTAGTTTAAGCCATTCGTTAAAACTATGTGTTTCAGTTTTATCAAATTCTAACGGTTTACCAATATTTAAAACCTTTTCTGGTGTTTTTTCTTTTTGGTCTTCTGTTTCAACTTCGTCTTTATTAAACTCTGCTATTTCTTTAATTTCGATTTTAGGTTGAAATAATTCTGGATTAATAATTTCTTTTGTAGCTTTTATATGAGTGTCTAAATCGTCATCAAAAGTCACGCTTTTATTAACCGAAATGTCTTCTGCAGTTACATCTAAATTGTTAATGTAAGCTGTATTTTGTTTGATGTAGTCTGAAATTTCGTTTTGATTAAAACTTTCTGAAGTTATAAAATCAAACAAAATACTTCTGTCTGTTGTGTAAGCTGCTGTTTGTTTTAAAGCTTGGTTGTACTTAAAACTTTCTTTATTTTTTAATCCTTTTAAATATACTGCTCTTGCTGATTGAAAATACGGAAACTCTTCTATAATGCCACTTAATGCATTGGTTTGCTCTTGGCTAACGGTTTGCGGTTGTTGTAAGATTTGTATAAAGTCTTTAGTGGTCATAGTTGTGTTTTTACCAATTGGCTAATGAGGCGTTGATGATATCTTGTGTTAATCGTTGAAAAATTTCTTCAAACGCTGTATCTTTTGTTGATCCACTTAATAATTCGCTACCTGTATAATCGTAGAAGAAAGAAAAGCTTTTTTCAAAATTTTCTTCTTCGTTCAATTTGTTAAAAAATCTAACATTAACACCTATAGTTAATCGGTTTTGTGCAGCTGTACTGTTTGCAGTTGCTGTTGTTGGAGATATACGATACTGTGTGATTTCTCCTTCGTAAACTAAATCTCCGTTAGAGTTTACTAAACTAAGGCTACTTAAATTTAGGATTTGATCTTGCAGCGCTATTGTAAAATCTCTATCTAAACCTGGTTCTATAAGATTGGCATTATTCTGAAAGTAATTAACTTGAAAGGTTTTTGCGTTAGTTTCGATACCCGTAAACGAGTAGATGCCACAACCAAAAAAGAGTAGTGGTAGGATGGCAACTAATATATTTTTGTGTAATTTCATCTTAATTTTTTTTGAAAGTAACGCTTTTTTTATAAATCGTATTGTTTAATCTTTCTATATAATGTGCGTTCGCTTATGCCTAGCTCTTCTGCAGCAAGTTTACGTTTACCGTTGTGACGCTCTAAAGATTTTTTGATTAACTCTAATTCTTTATCTTGAAGTGATAGTGTTTCTTCTTCTTCAATTTCTTCAGCAAAATGATATTTGTCTTCTGCACTTGATATTTTGCTTTCTGATGACTCAGGAATTGATAAAATTTCTAAATCATGTACTTGTTCTTCAAACTCGGCATCGCTTTCATTTTCACCATAGATTTTTTGAATAAGTCCTTCGTTATCTTTTTGTACTTCTTTTGCGTTACCGTTTTTCATTAACTCCATGGTAAGCTTCTTTAAGTCATTTAAATCGGCTTTCATGTCAAAAAGAACTTTATATAATATTTCTCTTTCGCTACTAAAATCACTTTCAGATTTAGAAGCATTGACTACAGCTGGTAGATTGCTAGCTCCAGATGGTAAATAAGTTTGTAACGTTTGCGCATTAATAGTTCGATTTTGTTCTAAGACCGAGATTTGTTCTGCTACGTTGCGTAGCTGTCTAATGTTTCCGCTCCAGCGATATCTAAGTAGCATATTTACAGCATCATCTGTAAGCTTAACAGTTGGCATTTTATATTTTAATGCAAAGTCGCTAGCAAATTTTCTGAATAAAATATGAATGTCTTCTTGTCTATCTCTTAACGGAGGTAGGTGAATATCTACAGTACTTAAACGATAATATAGGTCTTCTCTAAACTTTTCTTTTTTTATGGCTTCAAACATATTAACGTTGGTTGCAGCAACGATACGTACATTGGTTTTTTGCACCTTACTAGAACCTACTTTAATAAACTCGCCATTTTCTAAAACACGTAATAGGCGTACTTGTGTAGTAAGTGGTAATTCTCCAACTTCATCTAAAAAAATGGTACCACCATCTGCAACTTCAAAATAACCACTACGTGTTTGTGTTGCACCGGTAAAGGCTCCTTTTTCGTGTCCAAAAAGCTCACTATCTATTGTGCCTTCTGGTATTGCACCGCAGTTTACAGCAATGTATTTACCGTGTTTACGATGTGATAATTGATGTATTATTTTAGGAATACTTTCTTTACCAACACCACTTTCTCCGGTGACTAGTACAGAAATATCTGTTGGTGCTACTTGTATAGCTTTTTCTATAGCACGGTTTAAGCCTGCGCTATTACCTATAATCCCGAAACGTTGTTTTATTGATTGAATGGATTCCATATGAAGAGGAATTTAAGGATTGGTTTAATTTAAATAATTGAAATTTTCGTTTATTGAAATTGAAAATTCAGGTCCGTAGTTATAAGAAATTTCTCTAGATTGAATTCTGTTTGCAGAGTTGTATTGTAAATCGAAATTAAATGTTGTTCCGTCTACAGTAACACTATTCCAGTTTTTTGTAGAGTGAAATTGAGCAATTAGTCCTCCAATTTCATCAGAATAATCGTCTGCTAAAAAGTTTAGTAGATAACTTTCGTCATAAACTACTTTTAAAGGATTTTCAAAATTATCATAAGCGTAAGTAGCGCTATTGTTGCTTTCTCCAGAGCTTACGCTACTTATAATATTACCTTCGCTGTTATAAGTTATATCTTCTGCTAGTATTGAAGCTCCGTTTTCAAAAGCTTCTTTTCTTATTAATTGGTCATTATTGTTTAATGTAAACTCTACAGTTATTGAAGAGCCAACTTCTGTTCTTGTAATAACGTTACCGTTGTAAGAGTAATTATAAACATGGTTTTCGTTGTAGCTTGGGTCTTCGTAATCATAATAATTGTATTCTATTTGAGAAATGTTATTACCGCTGTAAGTAACAAAATATTCGTTTGTATTTTGACCAGATTCATTTACGCTAATATCACTAATTACTTGTCCGTTAGCGTTTCTTGTAATAGTTTGGTTTTCGGTTACAAATGAACTGTTATTTGCAGATAATTCTATAGAACTAGAAATTATAATATCGTTAGAAATATTAATATCACTATTAGTAATTGTGTTTATAGGAAATCCAAAAAATGAAAGGGATAAATCAATATCTAGCTCGTAAACAGATAGTGTTAAATCATCACTATTGCTATTGTTACCATTATTACCGTTGTTGCCATTATTATTACCGTTGTTTTGGTTGTTGTTAAAATCTGTAAACCCATTATCTAAGGGTTCGTTTTCGCAAGCAGTAAATAGGCTTAAAGATATAAGGATTAAAAGTAGTTTTTTCATATTTAGTTTTTATTAGTTGTTTTTAGATAACCCAATAGCTTCACCTATTAATGTCGCTTTTGTACAGTCTGTTACGTTTACGTTTACAAAGTCTCCAACTTTAAATTGACCTTTAGGAAATACACATACAATATTATGAGGTGTACGACCTGACCAATGTTGGTTAGATTTTTTAGATTCTTTTTCTATTAAAACTTCTACAGTAGTATTTAAAAATTGCTTGGTTCTATATTCGCTGTGTTTTAATTGTAATTCAATAATTTCAGCAAGGCGTCTACTTTTTACATCTTCAGGGACATCATCTTCTAATTTACGTTCAGCCAATGTACCTGGTCTTTCAGAATAAGTAAACATGTAACCAAAATTATACTTTACATACTCCATTAGGCTTAAGGTATCTTTATGGTCTTCTTCTGTTTCTGTAGGGAAACCAGCAATCATATCTTGACTAATTGCGCAGCCAGGAATAATATCTCTTATATTATCTATTAAAGTGAAATATTCTTGTCGAGTGTGTAATCTATTCATCGCTTTTAAAATACGATCGCTTCCGCTTTGTACTGGTAAATGTATATGATTACAAATATTATCATACTTAGCCATAGTTTTAATGACATCAATATGCATGTCTTGCGGGTTAGATGTACTAAAACGAATTCGCATTTTTGGTTGCGCTTCTGCACAAAGTTGTAATAACTTTGCAAAGTCTGTAGCTGTTGCTTTTTGTATATCACTAGCTTTATCAAAATCTTTTTTTAGTCCGCCGCCATACCAAAGGTAGCTGTCTACGTTTTGACCTAGTAAAGTGATTTCTTTATAGCCTTTTGCCCATAAGTCATTAACTTCCTCAATAATACTTTGAGGATCACGACTACGTTCTCTACCACGTGTAAATGGAACTACACAAAATGTACACATATTATCACAACCACGTGTAATACTTACAAAAGCTGTTACACCATTGGTGTTTAAACGCACTGGTGAAATATCTCCGTATGTTTCTTCTTTGGATAGTATTACGTTTATAGCATCACGACCTTCTTCTACTTCACTAATTAGATTAGGTAAATCTTTATAAGCATCTGGACCAACAACAAGGTCTACTATTTTTTCTTCTTCTAAAAATTTACTTTTTAAACGTTCTGCCATGCAGCCTAAAACACCAACCTTCATTTTTGGGTTTATCTTTTTTACTGCATTATATTTTTCAAGGCGTTTTCTAACAGTTTGTTCTGCTTTATCGCGTATAGAGCATGTGTTAACCAACACTAAATCGGCTTCCTCTAAATGCGGTGTTGTATTAAAACCTTCGTTTTGAAGTATTGAAGCAACAATCTCACTGTCGCTAAAATTCATAGAGCAACCATAGCTTTCTATAAAAAGCTTTTTGTTGTTTTCTGCTTTAGAAGGGATAACTAACGTTTCGCCTTGTTTTTTTTCGTCTATTGTTTTTTCCATATATAATATTGAAATACTGCTACTCAATAAGCATGCAAAGGTACGATTAATTTAAAAATATGACAATCTGACAGCTAGTTAAATTATGGTAAAAATTATAAAATTAGGTAGATAAATTTTTTTTAATTTACCTTTGCACTCACAAAAATCAAAGAATGGCGAAGAATTTAGTAATAGTAGAGTCACCTGCAAAAGCAAAAACTATAGAGAAATTTTTAGGAAAAGATTTTAAAGTAGAATCTAGTTTTGGACATATTGCAGACTTACCTTCAAAGGAACTTGGTGTTGATGTTGATGGCGATTTTGAGCCAAAATATCAAGTGTCTTCCGATAAAAAAGCGGTAGTAAAAAAATTAAAAGACTTAGCTAAAAAAGCCGAAACGGTTTGGCTAGCAAGTGATGAGGACCGCGAAGGAGAAGCTATTGCTTGGCATCTTGCCGAAACATTAGGTTTGGATAAAGAAAAAACCAAGCGTATTGTGTTTCATGAAATTACTAAATCTGCCATTATGAAAGCGGTTGAAAATCCGCGTAAAATAGATTACGATTTAGTAGATGCACAACAAGCAAGACGTGTTTTAGATAGAATTGTAGGGTACGAATTATCTCCAGTATTATGGCGAAAAGTTAAAGGTGGTTTATCTGCTGGTCGTGTACAATCTGTTTCTGTGCGTTTAATTGTAGAGCGTGAGCGCGAAATTCAAGAATTTCAACCAGAAGCATCTTACAGAATTGATGCTGAGTTTTCTAACGAAGAAGGACAGTCTTTTAAAGCAAAATTGCCTAAAACTTTTTCAACAAAAGAAGAAGCTTTAGCCTTTTTAGAAAAAAATGCGACTGCTAATTTTAAAGTTGCAGATTTAACAAAAAAACCTGCAAAAAAATCTCCAGCAGCTCCATTTACAACATCTACGTTACAACAGGAAGCGTCACGTAAATTATACTTCTCAGTAAGTAAAACTATGACTATGGCACAACGTTTATACGAAGCCGGTTTAATTACTTATATGAGAACAGATAGTGTAAATTTATCTGACGAAGCAAGAAAAGGAGCAGAGAAAGAAATTGTAGATGCCTACGGTAAAGAATATAGTAAAGAAAGAAATTTTACAGGGAAAACTAAAGGTGCTCAAGAGGCTCACGAAGCGATACGACCTACAGATTTTTCAAGACATAGCGTTAATATTGATCGTGATCAAGCACGTTTATACGAATTGATTTGGAAGCGTGCAATTGCATCACAAATGAGTGAAGCACAGCTAGAACGTACAAACGTTAAAATTGAGGCAGATACACATGACCAAACGTTTACAGCAAATGGAGAGGTAATTAAATTTGATGGTTTTCTTAAGGTGTACTTAGAAGGGACAGATGATGAAGATACAGAGCAAGACGGAATGTTGCCAGCAATGAAGGTAAACGAAACCTTATTAAATAAATATATTACCGCAACTCAACGTTATACACGTCCGCCTTACCGTTACACAGAAGCTTCGTTAGTTAAAAAGTTAGAAGAGTTAGGTATTGGTAGACCATCTACATATGCGCCAACAATTTCTACTATTCAAAATAGAAATTATATTGAAAAGGGAACGGTTGAAGGTGTAGAAAGAGAATACACGCAATTAACCTTAACAGAAGGAAAAGTTGAAGATAAAAAACTAACCGAAAAAGTTGGATCTGATAAAGGGAAATTAGTACCAACAGATATAGGTATGATAGTTACCGACTTTTTGGTTAATCACTTTGAGAGTATTTTAGATTATAACTTTACAGCAAAAGTAGAAGACCAGTTTGATGATATAGCAGAAGGAAAAGAAGATTGGAAAAAGATGATGAAAACTTTTTACGATAAGTTTCATCCAGTAGTAGAAGATGTTAAAGAAAATGCAGATAGAGAATCAGGAGAGCGTATTTTAGGAGAAGACCCTAAAACAGGAAAGCAAGTTAGTGTACGTTTAGGTAAATTTGGACCAATGGTACAAATGGGTACAGTAGATGATGAAGAAAAACCAACTTTTGCAAGTCTTGGACCAGATCAACAATTAAATACAATTACTTTTGAAGAAGCAATGGATTTGTTCAAGCTTCCAAAATCTTTAGGGAAATATAAAGAGGAAGAAGTAGAAGTAAATAATGGTCGTTTTGGACCATATGTTAAGTTTGGTAAAAAATATATTTCTCTTCTAGCAGGACAAGATCCTTTAAATGTCGAGTTAGATGAAGCAATAGAGTTAATTAAAGAAAGAGAAAAAGCAGATGCTCCAATCTATAATTATAAAGGTAAAGACGTAACAAAAGGTAAAGGACGTTTTGGACCATTTATTAAATGGGACGGTATGTTTATTAACGTAAATAAAAAATACGATTGGGACAATTTAACTACAGAAGATATTGAAACGCTTATTGATGAGAAAATTCAAAAAGAAATAGATAAAGTAGTACATAATTGGGAAGATGAAGGTATACGTGTAGAAAAAGCACGTTGGGGCAGACACAATATAATTAAGGGTAAAACTAAAATAGAGTTAGCAAAAACAGTAGATGCAGCTGCGCTAACTTTAGAAGAGGTAAAAGATCTGATAGAAAAGAATGCGCCTAAGAAAAAAGCATCAAAAAAGAAAACGACCAAGAAAAAAACAACAGCAAAAAAGAAATAATATATAATGAATTTTAACTTTCTTTCACCAGTACCAGATACAGTTTTAGCGCATAACCAATTACTAGCGCCACTTAGTCTAGGAAGAAAAATTAAAATTCATACTGAACAAGACGGGATTCCTGATTTAGAAAACATTAATATTGTAATACTTGGAGTATTAGAAAATAGAAATGATGTAAATTATATAGGTGAAGATTTCAATTTAAATGAAATTAGAAAATCGTTATACTCGCTCTTTCCAGGAAGTTGGTCAACCAACATAGCAGATTTAGGAGATATCCAAAAAGGTGAAAGCATAGAAGATACTTACTTTGCTTTAAAAGAAACACTTTCAATATTAATTCCAAAAAGAATCATACCTATAATAATAGGAGGAAGCCAAGATTTAACCTACGCTAATTATCGTGCATACGATAGTTTAATGCCAATGGTAAACGTGGTAAATGTAGATCGTGCTTTTGACTTAGGGGACTCTTCCAAGCCAATAAAGAATAATAGCTTTGTAGGTAAAATTATTATAGATCAACCTTACAATTTATTTAACTACGCAACTGTAGGTTACCAAACCTATTTTAATAGTCAAGAAGAAATTGACTTAATGGAGCGACTTCATTTTGAGTCTTACAGGTTAGGAGAAGTATCAAATGATATTACTTTGGTAGAACCTGTAATGAGAGATGCTAATATTGTATCTATTGATTTAGGAGTTTTAAAAGCAGCAGAAGTAAGTTTAAGGCAAAAAGTGTCTCCCAATGGATTAGATGGAAAAGAGATCTGTGCAGTATCAAGATATGCAGGTATAAGCAATAAGGTGAGTAGTTTTGGAATTTATGAATACAAACCATCTACAGATGATGAAATAACATCAATGCTTATCTCTCAGATGGTTTGGTATTTTATAGAAGGTGTAAATTGCAGAGTCCAAGATGATAACTTTGCAGATGATAAAAGTCATCAAAAATTTATTACCTTAGCTGACTCTCATGAGTTAATCTTTTATAAAAGCGTTAAAACTGGGCGATGGTGGATAGAAATTCCATTTTTATCAAATGTTAATAATAAATTAAAAAAGCATACGTTATTACCATGCACGCATCAAGATTATTTAGATGCCTGTAATGACAAAATACCAGATCGTTGGTTCAAAGCTTATTACAAGAATAGCGTTTAAGTGAGTGAAAAATCAGATTAAGTGTAAATTTATACCGTTCAAATGTTAAATTTTGACGATAAAACGTGATATTTTTACATTAAAAAGTTGTTTTTTAAAAAATATATAAATATGTTTACGCTCTTAAAATTTTAAGAGTATAAAATTAACCTCGAGTTTTCTATGAATATGAAGAAGTTTGTATTACTAACAGCGGTTTTCGCACTATTGGCAAGTTGTGGGTCTAAAGACAAAGGACAGCTAGTTGGTGTTAAAGGAAAAAAATGGCATCCAGAAAAGCCTTACGGTATGACCTTAATACCTGGTGGAGCCTTTATTATGGGTAAAGCCGACGATGATTTGGCTGGTATCCAAGATGCACCTGCTAAAACAGTTACTGTAGCATCTTACTATATGGATGAGACAGAAATCACTAATAGTGAGTATCGTCAATTCGTAGAATGGGTACGTGACTCAACAATTCGTACCAAATTAGCAATCTTAGCTGATGAGGTAGGAGAAACTCCTGGTAGTGGAGGAATAGGAGAATTTGCTTTCAAAGACGCTGATCCAGAAAATATGACTCCGTACGAGCAATATATGTACGATAACTACAGTGGTTTAGGAGAAACTGGTTATGAAGGTAGAAAATTAAATCATGATGTAGATTTAATTTTTGATACAGCAGAATATCCTGATGAATACTACGTAGAAGTAATGGATACAATGTATCTTCCTTTAGAAGAATCTTACAACGGACAAAGAACTTGGGATGTTACTAAGTTCAAATTTCAGTATTCTTATATGGATATTGCAAAAGCTGCAAAAAATAAAAAATTAAGACGTAAAGACGTTATAGTAAAAGAAGAGGTAGAAATTTATCCTGATACAACTGTTTGGATTAGAGATTTTGCATACTCTTATAACGAGCCAATGCACAACGACTATTTTTGGCATGACGCATATAGCGATTATCCTGTAGTTGGTGTTTCTTGGCAACAAGCTAAAGCTTTTTGTGAGTGGAGAACACTATACCACAATGCAGAAAGAAAAAGAAGAGGTAAACATTTTGTGGCTAGATATAGATTACCATCAGAAGCTCAGTGGGAATATGCTGCAAGAGGTGGTTTACAAGCTGCTACTTACCCTTGGGGAGGACCTTACGCTAAAAACGACAGAGGTTGTTTTATGGCAAACTTCAAACCTTTAAGAGGAGACTATGCGGCTGATCAAGCATTATATACTGTTGAAGCAGATGCCTATGAGCCTAATGACTTCAACTTATATAATATGGCTGGTAATGTGTCAGAATGGGTAGATTCATCATATGATCCAGGTTCTTATGAATACGCATCAACTATCAATCCAAGTGTAAACGATCCTAACAATAAACGAAAAGTAGTTAGAGGTGGATCTTGGAAAGATGTAGCTTACTTTTTACAAGTAAGTTCTAGAGATTACGAATACGCAGACTCTGCCAGAAGTTACATTGGTTTTAGAACTGTTCAAGATTACATGGGTACAGATGTAACAGCCAATGCAAGAAAATAATAAACTAAACAACTTAACTAAATTATAATAACCTACACTAGTAGACAAAAAACTAAAACTTAGAAATTATGGCACAAAAAGGAAAACTTTCAACAATGAATATGGTCTATGGACTAGGAGCTGCAATCGTAATTATTGGAGCTTTATTCAAGATTCAACACTGGCCTTACGGTTCTTTAATCTTAACAATTGGTATGATTGTAGAAGCAATAGTATTTACTATTTCTGCATTTGAAAAATCTCAAGCAGAATTAGATTGGTCACTAGTATATCCAGAATTAGCAGGAGGAAAATCTACAGGTAAAAAAGCTGTAAAAGAAGATCCAAAAGAAGCAGAAGGATTATTATCTAAAAAATTAGATAACTTATTAAAAGAAGCTAAAATTGACGGAGAGTTAATGGCAAGCTTAGGAGAAAGTATTAAAAATTTCGAAGGTGCTGCAAAAGGAATTGCACCTACAGTAGATTCAGTTGCTGCAACAAAAAAGTATGGTGAAGAAATGACTTTAGCTGCTGCACAAATGGAGTCTTTAAATAGTCTTTATAAAGTACAAATGGAAGCTGCAACTCGCCAAGCTTCAATTAACGAAGAAACTGTAGAAAACGCTGCAAAACTAAAAGAGCAAATGCAATCATTAGCATCTAACTTATCTTCATTAAATGGAGTATATGGTGGAATGTTATCTGCAATGTCAAAAAACTAATTAGTAATTAGTTCAAATTTATTTATTAATTAAAAAAACTAATTAGAAATGGCAGGAGGAAAATTATCTGCAAGGCAGAAAATGATTAACTTGATGTATTTAGTATTTATTGCAATGATTGCAATGACAATGTCAAAAGAAGTACTATCTGCATTTGGGTTAATGGATCAAAAATTTGATAGAGCTAACGAATTAGCTGCAAATTCAAATGATGGTATTTTAAAGCAGTTAGAAACACAAGCTGATGAAAAACCTGAAGAATTTGCTGCAGCAAATGAAAAAGCAAAACAAATAAGTATAATTTCTGACGAATTTTATAAGTTTTTAGATGATGTAAAGGCTAAAGACATTGTAAAATTAGGAGGTTACGAAATGGAAGCAGGAGAGTTACCTTACGAAGAAATGGACAAAGGTGACAAACTTGACGAGCATTGGTTTACTGGAGACAGACTAACTAAAAGAGGTCAAGAGATTGTTGACAGAATAGAAAAGTACAAATCAGATATTAAAGCTGTTATCCCTAACGAAGGAAAGTGGCAACCTGTTATTACTAGCTTTGAAGAGCGTTTTAGCACAAACAAAGTTGAAAATAAAGACGGAAAAAAAGTTGATTGGTTAAACTATCACTTCCAAGGTTTTCCAGCTATCGCATCTTACACTAAGTTAACAGCTATGCAAAATGATGTAAAAGCTACAGAAACTAACATTTATAATGGGTTTTTAGGAAACTTAGTTAGTGATGCTACATCATTAAAAAATTATCAAGCAATTGTATTAGCAGATAAATCAGCGTTTTTTGCAGGTGAAAAATTCCAAGGACGTGTAGTTTTAGGAAAGTATGCTAACGTTGTACCAACAAAAATGACAGTTTCTGGTCAAGAAATAGATTTATCTAATGCTATCGATTCTACAGGAGCTGCTAGATTAGATTTTAACGTAGGTAATGTTGGTGAGCACGAAATTGATGGTAAATTTACTTTCTTAGAAGATGGTAAGCCATTAGAAATTGACATCAAAGGTAACTATGTTGTTGTACCAAGACCTAACTCTGCTACTATATCTGCAGACAAAATGAATGTTGTTTATCGTGGTGTACCTAACCCAATGACAATTTCATTTGCTGGTGTGCCAGATAACAAAGTAAAAGCTTCAGGTAATGGTCTTTCTAAAACTTCAGGTGTTGGTAAATATGTTATGAGTCCAGGTGGAGGTAAAGAAGTAACTATTAATGTTACAGCTACCTTAGACGATGGTTCTTCAGCTAGAGATAGTAAAACATTTAGAATTAAAGATATTCCTAAGCCAACTGGTAAGATCGCAGGTATGTCTTCTGGTTCTTTACCAAGAAACAACGTAGAAATAGGTACTATTAAAGCAGAATTAGAAGACTTTGATTTTGATTTACCGTTAACAGTAACTGGTTTCAAATTTAAAGTTCCAGGTGAAGCTACAGTAAGAGTATCTGGTAATAAATTAAACGGACAAGCTAAAGCAGCGTTAAGAAAAGCTAAGCGTGGTGAGGCAATCCAAATATTTGACATTTCGTCAAAAGCTAATTCAAGCGTAAAAATTAAGCCGGCAACAGCTATCGTAATTGAGTTAGCAAACTAATCATAATTGATTAACATTTTAAAATTTTTCAGATGAATTATAAATCTTTATTAGCAATCGTATTCGGAGTAGTTTTTACTGCTCAAGTAAATGCACAAGCTAACATTCTTAATGCAAAAGATCCAGATCAAATTGGGTTTAGAACAGAAGAACAAAAAGCTTTAGATAACGACAAACCTTTAGAATACGGTTATGTTGATGATAGAGATATTATGTTTGCTAAAATGACTTGGGAAAAAGTGGTTTTAGATGAGCGTGTAAACTTTCCATTATACTATCCAGTAGATACAAATAATATTGGTAGTGATAGACGTTCTTTATTTGATGCATTAATGAAAGCTGTAGACGAAAATAAAATTGAAGACGTTTACACAGACTCTTATTTTACTTCAAAGAAGACTAAAAAAGAGATTGCTCAAATCAGAACATCTATTGATACAATGGATATTGGTTACGATCAGTTAAATGCAGATGGTTATGTAGATCCAGAATACATTATTAAGAGAACAATTTCTGCTTACAATGTATCTGCTTACTTAATCAAAGGTTTATGGTATTTTGACAAGCGTCAAGGCGAATTAAAATATCGTATTCTTGCAATTGCACCAGCTGCTCCAGATGTTAACTTTATCGACTCTGACGATCCTGCTAACAACGAGCCAATTCCATTATTCTGGATTTTCTATCCAGATGCAAGAGATGTTTTACACGAAGCAAAAGCATTCAACACAAAAAACAGTGCTATGCCTTTTACTTTTGATCATATCTTAAACTCAAGACGTTTTAATGGTATTATCTACAAAGAAGAAAACGTTTATGGAGATAGAGAAGTAAAAGAATACATTGCAGAAAATGCTTTAATGCAACTTTTAGAATCTGAAAGAATTAAAGAAAAAATTAGAAACTTTGAGTTAGACATGTGGTCTTACTAATAAGTAACTAAATAATATTTAAAAACGCTCACTATTTTAGTGAGCGTTTTTTTATACCCTTTATTACCTTTGCACTATGGAAGTAGATTACATAATTGTTGGTTGTGGTTTAGCGGGAATAGCTTTCTGTGAACAACTATATTCAAACCAAAAGTCATTTGTTGTTTTTGATGATCAAAGTCAGCAATCATCATTAGTTGCTGGCGGATTGTATAATCCAGTTGTTTTAAAACGATTCTCAAAAGTTTGGAAAAGTAAAGAGCAATTAGATTTAGCTATCCCAGCCTATCAAAATATTGAAGATAGACTTGATGTGAAATTAGATTATAAAATACCTGTAAGAAGACGTTTCACTTCATTAGAAGAGCAAAACAATTGGTTTGAAGCTTCAGATAAAGAAGGATTAAAACCTTTTTTAAACACTAATTTAATTGCCAATGAAAATGATGCAATTGATGCTGATTTTAAATTAGGTGAAGTTTCAGAAACCGGAAAAATAGATACCATTACTTTAATTGATAACTATAAAATCTGGTTACAAGGTTTAAATAGTTATTGTAACGAAACTTTTAACCATAATCAATTAGAAGTAAAATCAACTGGTATACATTACAAAACTATAAAAACAAAGCAAATTGTGTTTGCCGAAGGTTTTGGCTTAAAACAAAATCCGTATTTCAATTTTCTACCACTTAACGGTACTAAAGGAGAACTTCTAATTATAAAAGCTCCAAAATTAAAATTAGATTATGTACTTAAGTCTAGTGCGTTTCTAATTCCTTTAAAAGAAAAGGATCAATACATTGTAGGAGCTACTTATGAGTGGACTGATAAAACTAATAATATTACCCAAAAAGCGAAAGAAGAGCTTTTAAATAAGCTTAAAACCTTTTTAAAATGCGATTTTGAAGTTGTAAATCAAGTGGCAGGAATAAGACCAACGGTTAAAGATAGAAGACCATTAGTTGGTGCTCATCCA
This sequence comes from Mesoflavibacter zeaxanthinifaciens subsp. sabulilitoris, assembly GCF_014191595.1. Classification (NCBI taxonomy): domain Bacteria; kingdom Pseudomonadati; phylum Bacteroidota; class Flavobacteriia; order Flavobacteriales; family Flavobacteriaceae; genus Mesoflavibacter; species Mesoflavibacter zeaxanthinifaciens. Next base: position 89,169 of record NZ_JACHWV010000006.1, read on the forward strand.
GAACATAAAAATATGTTTGTGCTTAATGGTTTAGGAACAAGAGGCGTCATGATTGGACCTTACATTGCAAAACAGCTTTTTAATCACATCGAAAATGATATGCCTTTAGATGATGAGATTAATATTAGCAGATTTGCCAATACATAGTAGATAGTTGCGTTAGCGGTAGTAACGGCATCCTTTTTTTTTATGGATCAATTGCGACTACGCTAGGTGATCCATAAAAAAAAAGATATAGTGGATAACGCGACCTTTATTCTAAATACTTTTAGGATAAAGGTAACGCCCAAAAATTAATTTTTTTTGGCTAATTTTTTATCGTAGCTCATAAAAATATTAATCCAAATATTTCTAGAAAGTCTTACTATTACAGGATAAAACACAATTAAAGCGCCAACAATAGCTATAAAAGCAGTCTTTAAAGACGACCCAATAAAAAGGTAGCTAATAACAAAAGCAGCAACACCAAAAGCAATTCCAACTGCATAGCTAACATACATTGCACCGTAAAAGAACGATGGTTCTATTTTATATTTTGTATTGCAATTGCTACAACGCTCGTGCATGCTAAATAGTTTTGAAACATTGTATGGATTAGGATCTTCATACATTGATTCTTCATGGCATTTTGGGCATGCGCCAGTTATAATAGAGTATATTTTAGAGCCTTTTTTAAACATAATAATTGTGTACTTTTGCAATTGGTTTTAAGAAACACAAATTTAAAGTTTCTTGGTAAAATTATAAGTAACAAAAGTCACAAATATATGCTCAATATTCATAATTTATCTATTTCTTTTCAAGGTGAATATCTTTTTGAAGACATAACCTTCAAACTTAATGGTGGCGATAGGGTAGGACTTATAGGTAAAAACGGAGCAGGAAAATCTACAATGCTTAAAATTTTATCCAAAGAAATGGAGCCTGACTCTGGTCAAATAGCAACAGATAAGGATATAAAAATTGGCTTTTTAAAACAAGATATTGACTTTGTTTTTGGTAGAACAGTATTAGAAGAATCTTATCAAGCTTTTGAAGAAATAAAAACTTTAGAAGCTAAGATGGAAACCATAAACACACAACTAGCTGAACGTACCGATTATGAAAGTGAAAGCTATCATGATTTAATGGTCGAGCTAAACGAAGTTCAACACCAATACGAAATTATTGGAGGTTACAACTATCAAGGAGATACCGAAAAAATATTACAAGGATTAGGATTTAAACGTGAAGATTTTAATAAGCTAACCGATACATTTTCTGGTGGTTGGCGTATGCGTATAGAGCTTGCAAAATTGTTACTCCAAAACAACGATATTTTGTTATTGGATGAGCCAACAAATCACTTAGATATCGAGTCTATTATTTGGTTAGAAGGGTTTTTAAACAACTATTCTGGTGCAGTAGTTATAGTGTCTCACGATAAAATGTTTTTAGATAACGTGACCAATCGTACTATCGAAATTTCTTTAGGTAGAATTTACGATTACCCAAAACCATACAGTAAATATTTAGTCTTGCGAGATGAGATTAAAACACAACAATTAGCAGCTCAAAAAAATCAGCAAAAGCAAATAGAGCAAACCGAAAAGCTAATTGAAAAATTCCGTGCTAAAGCTAGTAAAGCAACTATGGCACAGTCTTTAATCAAAAAGCTAGACCGCATGGATATTATTGAGGTTGATGAAGATGATAATAGTGTCATGACCTTAAATTTCCCCGTATCGGTAACGCCAGGTAAAGTTGTTGTAGAGGCTAACAGCGTATCTAAAAGCTACGGGAAAAAGCAAGTTTTAAGTGAAGTAGACTTGTTAATCGAAAGAGATGCTAAAACCGCTTTTGTTGGACAAAACGGACAAGGTAAATCTACTTTAGCTAAAATAATTGTAGGTGACCTTGAACACGATGGAAACCTAAAACTAGGTCATAACGTACAAATAGGCTACTTTGCCCAAAATCAAGCAGAGTATCTTGACGGAAGTAAAACTGTTTTAGATACCATGATTGATGCCGCTAACGAATCTAACCGTAGTAAAGTACGTGATATTTTAGGGTCGTTTTTATTTAGAGGCGAAGAAGTAGATAAATATGTGCGCGTACTTTCTGGAGGAGAACGTAACCGTCTAGCTTTAGCAAAACTAATGCTTCAGCCTTTTAACGTATTAGTGATGGATGAGCCCACAAATCACTTAGACATCAAATCTAAAAACGTACTAAAAGATGCCTTACAACGTTTTGAAGGTACTTTAATATTGGTGTCTCATGATAGAGATTTTCTGCAAGGATTGACCAATACAGTTTTCGAATTTAAAGATCAACACATCAAAGAATATTTAGGTGATATTGATTTTTATTTAGAACAACGTAATGTTGAAAATTTACGTGAAGTCGAAAAACGTACCGTAGAAAAAGAATCGCCAAAAGCAAGTAATAAGCAGTCTTACGAAGACCAAAAGAAGCTAAAATCTTTAAATAATAAGCTGAGTAATACAGAAGCTAAAATCAATCAATTAGAAAAAGAAATTAAAGAAATTGATGTAGAGTTAGCAACAAATTATGATGAAGTTATTGCGCAGCCAAACTTCTTTGATAACTACCAAGCAAAAAAAGACCAATTATCAGAACTTATGGAAACTTGGGAAGCTATTACCATTGAATTAGAGTCTCTTAGCTAATTTCTTTTTAAGAAAGTTTTAAGAAAGTTACATCTATCTAAAAGCTAGTTTTGTAGTTTTAAGATTTATAACTTTCTAACCATGCGTAAAATTATACTTAGCATACTTGGTTTAGCTTTAATTGCAGTAGCTTATTTTGGAGCAAAAACACTAGTAAATAATAAGAACAAGCCAAAACCAGTAGTGCCTAAAGTGGTAAAAACTGTATTAACAGATACCGTTAAAAATACTACTGTTCCTATTGTTATTCAAGCCAACGGTAACTTAACAGCTAAGCAAAGAGTCGAGTTATACTCAGAAGTACAAGGTATTTTTAAAACTGGGAATAAGTTATTTAAACCAGGACAAAAGTATAATCAAGGAGAAACTTTAATTCGTATTGATGCCTCAGAATATTATGCTAGTGTTCAATCTGCAAAAAGTAATTTATATAATAGCATTGCTGCGATTATGCCAGATTTACGTTTAGATTTTCCAGATGTTTTCCCAAAGTGGCAATCTTATTTAAATGGTTTTGATTTAAACAAGACAACACCAAAACTTCCAGAAATTTCAAATGAAAAAGAAAATTATTTCATCACCGGAAGAGGTATTGTTAGTGCCTATTACAACGTTAAAAACTTAGAGCAACGGTTAGCAAAATATCGCATTACTGCACCGTTTTCAGGAATTTTAACCGAAGCTTTAGTAACCGAAGGTACCTTGGTACGTAATGGACAAAAATTAGGAGAGTTTATAAATCCTTCAGTTTACGAAATGGAAGTTGCAGTGAGTAAATCTTTTGCAAGTGTTTTAAAAGAAGGTGAAAATGTTAGTCTTTCTAACTTAGAAAAAACTGAAAACTATACAGGAACAGTATCTCGTGTAAATGGTAATATTGATGCGACGACGCAAACCATAACTGTGTTTATAGAAGTAAAACATCCAGATTTAAAAGAAGGTATGTATCTAGAAGCAAATTTAGATGCAGAAAAAGTAGACAACGCTATAGAAATAGACAGAAACTTGCTTTTAGATAGTCAAGAAATTTATGTGGTTAAAGATAGTTTATTGGATGTAATACCTGCAAAGCCAATTCATTTTTCTGATACAAAAGTAATTTTAAAAGACGTGCCAAATGGTACAATCATATTACGTAAACCAGTACCAGGAGCTTATGCAGGTATGCGTGTAAAATCATCGAGTAGTACTACAACAACTAAAGATTCAATTAAATAATGAAAAAGATAATTGAATATTTTATAAGGTATCACGTTGCAGTAAACATTTTTATTATTGCCTTTATTGTATTTGGTATACTTGGTATTTTATCGTTAAAATCCTCGTTTTTCCCTTTAACCGAATCCAAAATTATCAATGTAGCCATTACTTATCCAGGTGCATCACCACAAGAAATAGAAGAAGGTATTGTACTTCAAATTGAAGATAATTTAAAAGGGTTAAAAGGTGTAGATCGTGTCACTTCGGTATCTAGAGAAAATAGCGGATCAATTACTGTTGAAATCGAAAAAGGCGAAAGTCTTGACTTTATGCTTTTAGAAGTTAAAAATGCAGTAGATAGAGTACCATCTTTTCCTACAGGAATGGAACCTTTGGTGGTTTCTAAACAAGAAGCGGTAAGAGAAACTATTTCTTTCGCTTTAAGCGGAAATAATGTGCCATTAGTTACTTTAAAACAATTAGCACGTCAAGTAGAAACCGATCTACGTGCATTAGAAGGTATATCACAAATTGAAATCTCTGGTTTTCCTGAAGAAGAAATTGAAATAGCAGTAAACGAACTTGATTTATTAGCCTATAATTTGACTTTTAACGAGGTTGCACAAGCGGTTAGTAACGCCAATATTTTAGTAACAGGTGGAAACGTAAAAACAGAAGCCGAAGAATATTTAATTAGAGCTAATAACCGTGAGTATTATGGTAAAGAGCTGTCTAATATAGTCGTTAGAGCATCTGCAGATGGTAAAGTTATTAGGTTAAAAGATGTAGCAAAAATAAGAGACCGTTTTTCTGAAACTCCAAATGCAACGTATTTTAATCAAGATTTAGCAGTTAATGTAACAATTACAAGTACTAATAATGAAGATTTAATTTCTTCAGCAGATAAAGTAAAAGCTTACATAGAAGAATATAATCAAAAGTATGATAACGTTAGTTTAAACGTTATTAGAGATTTATCAATTACATTAAATCAGCGTACAGAATTACTAGTAGAAAATGCAGTTGTAGGTATGATTTTAGTGCTAGTATTTTTATCTATTTTCTTAAATACACGATTAGCACTTTGGGTAGCTTTTGGGTTACCAATTTCGTTTTTTGGGATGTTTGCTTTTGCAGGTCAATTTGATGTAACCATAAATGTATTGTCACTATTTGGGATGATTATCGTAATTGGTATTTTGGTAGATGATGGTATTGTTATTGCCGAAAACATCTATCAACATTACGAAAAAGGTAAAAAACCTATACAAGCAGCAATAGATGGAACTTTAGAGGTGATTCCGCCAGTAGTTTCAGCAATTGCAACAACACTTTTAGCGTTTTCATTATTCTTCTTTTTAGAAAGTCGTATTGGCGAATTTTTTAGCGAAGTATCCGTTATTGTTATTCTCACGCTAGTAGTTTCTTTAGTAGAAGCATTAATAATCCTACCTGCTCATTTAGCACATTCTAAAGCATTAAGAATAAAAAAGGAAGAGCTTCAAGCTAAACAATCTAAAGGTTTTTTTGCTGTAATGCGCGGTATTAATAAAGCAGGAGATAACTTTATGGCATACTTAAGGGATAAAGTATATACACCAGCTTTAAAGTTTGTATTAAGTTATAAGGTGTTGTCATTAGGTATTTTTGTGTCTTTATTAGTGATTACTTTTGGATCTATTGGTGGCGGGATTATAAAAACGTCTTTCTTCCCAAGAATAGCAAGTGACTCTGCAAATATCGAGTTGGTAATGCCAGCAGGAACTAACGTAAAGATTACAGATTCTATCATTTCTATGATAGAAGAAAAGTCGTTTATTGTTAATCAAGAGCTTACAGAAAAATATTTAAAAGGTACAGGAAAGCAACTGTTTGAAAACACAATAGTTAATATTAGTAGTAGCTCTAGCGCTACTTTAAGAATTAATTTATTACCAGGTGAAGAACGTCCTGACGAAATCCAATCCTTTTTAGTAACCAATAGGTTAGAAGAATTAGTTGGACCAGTAATAGGAACAGAACGACTAATTTATGGTTCTGGAGGGAATTTTGGTGGTAGTCCAGTTTCAGTATCATTATTGAGTAATAATATTGAAGAGCTCAAAGCATCAAAACAAGAGCTTAAAAAGTATTTAGAATCTAATCCTTTACTTAAAGATATAGGAGATAATGATCCTGCAGGAATTAAAGAAATCAGACTACAACTTAAAGATAACGCCTATTTACTTGGTTTAGATTTAAGAACAGTAATGTCTCAGGTAAGAGCTGGGTTTTTTGGTGCGCAAGCACAACGTTTTCAACGTGGACAAGACGAGATTAGAGTTTGGGTACGTTACGATAAAAACAACAGAAGCTCAATCAATGATCTAGACGCTATGCGTATTGTAACACCAACCGGCGAGCGTGTAACCTTAAAAGACATTGCAGAATATGATATTGTTCGTGGTGACGTGGCAATTAACCATTTAGAAGGAAAGCGCGAAATACAAGTCTATGCAGATTTAAAAGACCCAAGTACAAGTCCAAATGATATTTTGGATGATATAAAAGATAGTTTTATACCAAATTTACAGTCAAAATATCCAACAATTAATGCTTCTTTTGAAGGTCAAAATAGAGAGTTTAGTAAACTAGGAAGATCTTTAAAAGCAGCAGGAATACCTATATTACTGCTAATTTACATTACAATAGCTTTCACTTTTAGAAGTTATTCTCAACCATTATTACTATTGCTTTTAATACCTTTTAGTTTAACAGCAGTAGCTTGGGGACATTGGATCTCTGGTTTTCCTGTAAATATTTTATCGCTTTTAGGGATTATCGCTTTAATAGGAATTATGGTTAATGACGGTTTGGTCTTAATTGGTAAATTTAATAGTAATTTAAAAGAAGGAATGCCATTTGAAATCGCATTATCTGAAGCTGGTAAATCACGTTTTAGAGCCATATTCTTAACCTCTTTAACGACTATTGCTGGTTTAGCACCTTTACTTTTAGAAAAAAGTAGGCAAGCGCAATTTTTAAAGCCTATGGCAATTTCAATTTCTTATGGTATTGGTTATGCCACAATATTAACATTACTAGTACTGCCTCTATTTTTATCGTTTAGCAATACAATTAAACAAAAAGGGAAATGGTTAGCAACAGGTAATAATGTAACCAAAGAAGAAGTAGAACGTGCAATAATAGAAAAACATGAAACAGATGAAGAAGAGTAATTTTGCATTTTTAATAAGCATTTCTATTATGTTTTGCATCAATAATTTGAATGCACAACAAATGTTGACTAAAGAGGAAGCTGTAAAATTAGCTTTAGACAATAATTACGATATAAAAATTGCAAATAACAATGTTCAAGTTGCCGAAAATAACACAAGTGTTTTAAACTCTGGATATTTACCGACAGTAACAGGTACTGCTGGAGCAACTTATAATTTAGATAATACAGAAGCAGAATTTTCTAACGGGAATTCAACCGTTTTAAACGGAGCAGAAAGTAACAGGTATAATGCAGGTGTAAGTTTAAATTATACCATTTTTGATGGTTTAGGAAGGCATTATAATTACAAGCGGCTAAAAGAACAGTATCAATTAAGTGAATTGCAGGCAAGAGAAACTATTGAGAATACAATTGTACAGTTGTTTTCTGTGTATTACAACGTGGCTCAACTCTCAGAAAATTTAGAAACTTTAGATCAAACACTTTTAGTAACAAAAGATAGGTTAGTTAGAGCAGAATATCAATTTGATTACGGACAAAATACTAAACTAGAAGTACTTAATGCAGAAGTAGATATAAACACAGATAGTATTAATATCATAAACACAAAACAAGATTTAAAAATAGCAAAACGAGATTTAAAGCTGGTTTTAGGCGAAACGTTTACCGAAGATTTTAACGTAGAAACAGAAGTTGATTTTTTACTTCAGTTTAAAAAAGATAGCCTATTTGAAAAGGCAAAACAGCGTAATGTAGCTTTACTTCAAACAGAAAAAAATATAGCTATTAGTCAGTTAGATATTAAATCAGGTAAATCTGCATATTTGCCAACGTTAGGATTAACAGGTAGTTATGGTTGGAATAAAAACAATAACAACGCAGCATCTTTTGTGACTGTATCTACAAATACAGGACTGTTTGGCGGACTTAATTTAAGCTGGAATTTATTTGATGGCGGAGCAACTATAACGCGTGTAAGAAATGCAAAAGTAAATTTAGAAACACAGCAACTTCAAAAAGAAAATATTTTACTATCAATCCAAAGAGATTTTGATAATGCTTGGGACGATTATATGAATAAATTGGAGATATATAATATCCAAGAAAAAAACATCATCACTGCCCAAAATAACTTTGATCGTACACAAGAAAAATTTAAAATAGGACAAGTTAATTCTATCGAATTTAGACAAGCACAACTTAATTTATTAAATACAGAATTAAGCAGAAATCAAGCTAAATATGCCGCAAAATTAGCCGAATTACAATTACTTCAAATTAGTGGCGAATTACTAAATGTTGAATTTTAGCAAAATGCTGTTTAACAGTGTTTTTAGTCGATAAACGTAGAATATAGTGTTTAGCTTCAAGTAAATATCCGATGAAATGCGTCTTTTTCCGAAATGAATGTTAAAATTTTATGCATTTAATCGAAAGAATTTGTCATTCACCTTCTTTTAAGTTAGTTTTAATATGAAATTAGAAACCAAATCTATAATTCACCATGAAACACTTAAAATTAACTATCGTTTTCTTTTTAACTGCAATGTTATCTTTTGCAGAAGTTTCAAATTCAGAAAAAGAAGCTTTAGTAGCACTTTATAACAGTACAAACGGAGCTAGTTGGAACACAACTTGGGATTTAGAAGCGCCAATAAACACTTGGCATGGTGTAACTATTCAAGATTCTAAAGTAGTTGGGTTAAATCTTTCTTTCAATAATTTAAAAGGTCAATTACCTTCAGAAATTGGAAATTTAATTCACTTAAAATCAATTAATTTAGGTTTCAATAAAATTAACGGAACATTACCAAATACTATATCAAATTTAAAATCTTTAGAAAATTTAGAGTTATTCTTAAATCAATTAGAAGGAAATATTCCATCTTGGATAGGAGATTTAAAGAATTTAGAAGTTGTTGCTCTTTACAGCAACAAGTTTACAGGTGAAATTCCTGAAGCTATTACAAATTTAACACAATTAGAAAGTTTAGAATTAGGTAGTAATTATTTACAAGGCACAATACCTTATGCAATCAATAACTTAAAACAGTTAAAAATATTAAGCTTATTAGATAACCAATTAGAAGGAGATATACCTGAAACAATTGCAGAACTATCTAAATTAGAAGAATTAGTATTATCAAATAACAATTTAACAGGAGTATTACCATTTCAGTTATCGCAATTAAATAATCTATCATTAGTAATGGTTAGTGATAACAATCTTAATAATGATTATATTACTGTAGTGAATAATAATCCAAAAAAAGTATCTTTATTTTTAGAAGACCAAACGGTTGTTGATAAAGATTAGAATTAAAATAAAGTTTGTAAATTAAAGTCAACCAATTGGTTGACTTTTTTTATATTATAGAACTATGTTAGAACACTTTTTTACATGTCCTTACTGTTGGGAAACAATATCTATGCTACTAGATACTAGTGTTAGTAATCAAACTTATGTAGAAGATTGCGAAGTATGTTGTAATCCAATACAAATAACACCAGTGTTTGAAGAAGCAGAACTAATTAATTTTGAAGCTATTAGTATCGATCAGTAATTTTTTTTTAAAATATTCTTGTTATATGTAAAAAGGGTTGTATATTTGCAGTCCGAAATGTTTTGGTCGGCATTATGAACCGACAAGTTAAAAGCTAAGAAAAGCATTTCAACATACATATCGCGGGATAGAGCAGTAGGTAGCTCGTCGGGCTCATAACCCGAAGGTCACAGGTTCGAGTCCTGTTCCCGCTACTAAGCTTAAAGCTACTAAAATTAACGGTTTGTGTCTTCACAAACCGTTTTTTTATGCTTACTTTTCAGGAGTTAATACAAAGTGAATACGAAAGTGCATACGATTATGCATACGATTTAACTATGAAGAAGACTTATTCCGAGCCTAAAATTTATATGGGAAACAACGACTTATCAAAGCGCTGGTATGTCTATTTTTCATATGAAGATCCTAAGACAGGAAAATTAAAACGCCAAACGCCTATATATGGCAACGCAAATACATTTAAAACAAAAGAAGAACGCTTAGCAGTATTGTCTATTTATAGACGTGTTTTAGTTAAGTTATTAAAGCAAGGCTATAGTCCATATGAGGATAATACAGAACTGCATACAAAACTTAATACGCCAACGCAATTAGATACAAATAACGTTGGTTCGGTTGTTTCTAATTCAAATTCAAAAACCGTTCAAAACAACGCGTTGGATAAAGCAGTTGTAACACCTGTAAATACGGTAGTTAAAGCTGAAAATGATCATCCAACATTAAAGGCAAATAATCACCAAAATGTAAATGAAAATCAGCAACAAGAAATACAGCAAAATATTATACCCTCAGATAATCAGACCGAGGGTAAAGTGAATATTTTAGAGAAAAACGAAGCAACGCAACAAATTCAAAACAAAACAAATAAAACCACTATTGAAGACGCAATAGAGCTTGATTTAACGTTAAAAGAAAAATCTTTAAGGGCGACAAGTTTTAGAGGTTATTCTAGTAATTTAAGACGTTTTAAAAAATGGCTAGATCAAAAACAAAAACATCTAAAATATATTGAAGATGTAGATAAAGCTGTTGTGGTAATTTATTTAAATGAAGTGTTATTAAGTTCTTCTGCTAGAAATAGAAATAATTACAAAGCCAGTATAAGCAGTTTTTATACAACGTTGGTTGATAATGATATTCTACCAATTAACAATATAAAGAATATTAAAAAGCTAAAAACGCAATCGGTTAGACATAAAACTTATACCGAAGAACAACAAAACGAAATTTTTGAATATCTAGAAAAGGAAGATCAAACTCTGTTGCTATTTATAAAATTTTTAAGCTATAGCTTTTTAAGACCAATAGAAGTTTGTAGGCTTAAGATAGGAGACATAAATCTTAAAGAAAAAACGATAAGCTATCGAGCTAAAAATAAAAATTATAAAACTAGAATTATACCATCTATTTTGTATGATGTTTTACCAGACTTGTCAAAATATAGAGCAGATGATCACTTGTTTAATAAACAACAAATTGGCGGCGTTTGGGATCTTGGAGACGATAGTAAAAGAGGATATTACACAACACGTTTTAAAACGGTGGTAAAAGATAAGTTTAAATTAGGTTCAGAATATGGTTTATATAGTTTTAGACATACGTTTATCACTAAAGTATACCGTTCGTTAGCAGAGCAGTATTCGCCTTACGAAACTAAAAGCAGATTAATGCAAATTACAGGGCATGAATCTATGGCTGCGCTTCAAGCTTATTTAAGAGAAATAGATGTAGAATTACCAGAAGATTATTCAAATTATTTTTAAAAATCAATGGGTCAAAATTTAAGTGAAATAACAACAAAATTGAATATTGGTTTAATCTATGTTTCAATTATTTATTTACCGCAGCGTTTTCTAAACTTTATAGATAAAGCTGAAGATGAACAATTATTGAAATTAGTTAATAAACCTTTTATAATTGATAAAGATGGATATGATATAAAACCTACTGTAAGGGAGGTTTTTAATTTATTAGGAAAATCATCTCTATTGAATCAAAACATTTTTTATTTAAATAATTTAAAACTAGAACATAACAAGGATAACTTTAATTATATATTAGATAAATATGTAGAGTCAATGAATGGTGCTATTTTTTTAGCCGAATATTTTTCTAAAAATATTTTCATAGATATTCCAGAAGCAGAAAGTAATATAAAGTCATCATTTATAAATCAGTATCATTTTCTGATAAAACATAAGGAAGAATTTGATGCTAAATTTAGGCCACATAATTTTCCACCGCTTAATAACAATTCTTGGTTAAATAAAAACACATTAAATAATATAAAAGATACTTTTCCAAATTCTAAAATCAAAGATTTTGATATTGAGAACTTAGATAAAAAACTAAAACAAGAAACAGTTGAAACTAAAGTTGAAAAAAAATCAAAAGTGGAATTAAAGAAAGAAAAATTAAAAGCTATTAAAGAGCAAGCAAACCAAGAAGCTGAGAATTATATACTAGAGCGTGTTTTTAAATTAAAAGTTTAGCATTAAAAATACTTAATTAATGTTGGTTGTGTTGGCAGCGTTGGTTGAAACGTGAATTTAATGTTTTTTGGGTTGTTTTTTATCTTCTAACGTTGTTTTGATGTTGGAATTTAAGGTTGGTATATGTTGTTTGCTTTGTTGATAATAGTTGTTTGCTATGTTGGTTTTAGGTTGTTTTAGTGTTGTTTTAGTGTTGTTTTTCTGTTGATTTGTTGTTGATTTGTTGTTGATTTTTGTTGATCCATTGTTGATCCATTGTTGATCCGTTATTGATTCCTTGTTGTATCCTAGTTTTTTTAAAACTTCTTCTTCATTAGCTACTCATGATGTCAAATAGATAATTATTATTTAAATAGGGTTATTCTAATAAAATAATATCCAAATAATTAAATAAACTTTTTTATAAAAAATTAATTCTTACGGTTATCCGTAAAGTTTAAATTTTTAAAGTTTTTAAGTTTGTTTGTCGCTTTTAGTTAATTAAGTAGTGAGAAAATACTAATATCTATATGTCTTTCAAAACACAATTATCATAAGTAAAATTTAATAATGTTTTATTGGTTTTTGAAGTTTATCAATTTTAAATTTTGTAAGGCGAATAAGTTGAGAAATATATATGATGGGATTAAATTAACTTTTTAATAAAATTATGAGTTTTGAAATATAAAATTCAAAAAAAAAAGAATTTAGAGTTATTGCAAGGTCAGCATGGTTCTTATGGTAAATTGCTTTTTGATAAACGCTGGAGAGATAAACGTACAAATATTATTAAAAGAGATAATAACTTATGTAGATCTTGTGGTGTAAATTCTGAATTAGAAGTTCATCATAGACAGTATCACTTTATAAAAAGGTTAAGACAATTTAAAAAACCATGGGAATATGAGGATCATTTATTGATAACTTTTTGTGGCTCATGTCACAAAAAAGGACATCAAAAATTTAAAGTACCAATCAAATATATTTAATTATGGGATTATTTAGTTTATTTAATAGAAAGGATAATAAAATACCAACTACACCTTCTAAAGAGTTATTTATAGAAGAAGAAACTGATGAACAAATACAAGTAGATAAAAAATCTGTAATCGATTTAGACAAAATTTATTTGTATGCTGCAACAGACTTTGAAAATAAAGGTTATGATGATGCTATAATAAATCCAGATATTTCTTATAGTGTAGATAACCTTAAATTATTAAAATATGATTTAGAAATTTTAATAAAGAGAGCCTTTCGATCTTATGAAGATTATATAAAAGACTTACAATTTCATATAGATTCAAGAAGAAACGCAGGATTGATTGATACCGTGAAATTATTAGAGTCTCAATTAGAAAAAGTTAATGAAGCTATAAAAGAACTTACTGAAATTGAAAGTGATTTTAAGGAAGGTAATGGTTTGGTTGAAAGAATAAGTTTGTCTTATAAACGTGGTTTTTCAAGAGGATTAGCAGCTATGTCAGACGAAATACTTGAAAGAAATGTTTAAAAATTGGTGGTTAAGATTCGGTTGTTTTTTATGTGGTTATAATTATTCTTTAGTTAAATCGTGTAGTGAAGCTAGTAAGAAGTCTGTAAAAAAATATACGGCAGCTTTATTAATAATAATAGTTCTTTGGGCTTTAATTGGTTTTCTTTTTTCTAGAGAGTATTTAAAATTAGATAATGTTGGTGCATTTATCTCAGCTATTGTAATGGTTGTTGTAATAATTCAAGTAGAACGACAAATTATTTTAGGCAGTAAAAATAAGTGGTCTGCAATATTTAGAGTAATGATTGGATTAATAATGGCGGTTTTAGGATCTGTGATAATAGATCAAATTTTGTTTAAAGATGATTTAGAAAAGCATAAAATTTTTACTGTTGATAAAGAGGTTAGTTTAATTCTTCCACAGCGAACAAATGAGATTAATAAGCAGATTATTCAATTGGATAGTGTTATAAATTCTAAAGAAGAAGAAAGGTTACAGCTTATAGAAGAAATAACACTTAGACCAACTATTAAAATGCCAACAAATTCAGTAAAGAAAACACCTACTAAAATAAAGAAAATAGAAATTATTGATGGAGAAGCAGTTACTGTATTTAAAGATACAACATTAGTAGAGCGTACTTATACAACTTCTTCTATATCAAACCCTAAGGCTGAATTTTTGCCAACTATTGACGATCAAATTGAAAAATTAAGAAATAATAGATTAGAGTTATCTCAGCAATTAATTGATATAAGAACTACTTTAAGTAAAGATTTATTAGCTAAAAAAGGGTTTTTAGATGAAATTGAAGTTATGTTTGAAATTATTACTTCATCAGCAGTTTCTTTAGGAGTATGGGGATTGTGGTTTGTGTTTTTTTTAGCAATAGAGTTATTTGTTTTAATGTCTAAATACGGAGATAAAGAAAATGATTATGATAAAACAATAGAACATCAAAAAGCAATGAGAATTAAGGCTATAGATTCATTAGTCAAATAATTAGTTTATACTTTTAATTATAAATGAATATGGTTATATGCGTAAAGGTGAGTTTCTAAATTTAATTACTTTATTATTTTTATTTTCAGTCTATAGTCAATCAACAATTACAGGCAAAGTTGTAGCTATTACAGATGGAGATACCTTTAAACTACTTACAAAAGATTCTACTTTAATTAGGGTTAGAGTTGCTAATATTGATTGTCCTGAGCGTAAACAACCATTCTCTAAGAAGGCAAAACAATTTACTTCAGATGCTATATTTGATAAGTATGTTAAAGTAGAAGAGTTTAAAAAAGACCGTTACGGAAGATCTATTGCTTATGTATATTACGACAATAAAAATTTAAGTAAAGAATTATTAAAAGCAGGATTTGCTTGGCACTATGTAAAATATTCTAATGATAAAACTTTACAAAAATTAGAAGAAATAGCAAAGAGCAACAAAAAGGGGCTTTGGTTAGATCCACATGCAATAGCACCTTGGGATTGGAGAAGTAACAAGAAGAAAAGAAAAAAATAATGAAGTTTATCCTAACCAAAATAGTCATATTATTAGCATTAGTTGCATATCCTATACAGTTAGAGCATACTTCTGATGAAAAGTCGGTTTATATATGTAACGGAAATTATAGTAAGAAATATCATTACAATAAATCTTGTAGAGGACTTTCAAATTGTAAGAGTACTATTTCAGAGGTTAGTTTATCTAAAGCTAAAAATAAAGGTCGTAAAATATGTGGTTGGGAAGATTAAATTTAGCTCATTGATTTCATTGTGACACGAAGTAAATTTCTTTTTCTTTTGTGTGCTTTATCCTTTTTTGTTGGTAGTTTTACCTTTAACAGCAATATATTTAAAACTTAAACTTTGTAAATTAAAACAACAAGTTAATATCTGATTTGTATTACACATCCTACGGTTTTCCGTAAGTAAAATTCAATTCAACTTCTTATTTTGCAGAAAGCATTTAATCAATTTAAATATGAAAATAAACGAACATATAAAACTTACTTCCAAACGTGCAAAGTTTATTAAAACTTATAGTGATTTTGATGATCATGATACTTTAAAAGAATTGCTTTATACTCATCAACTACAATTAGATAAGCTTGAAAGAATTAGAAGTAATACCTCAATGTTAGTTTGGTGGTTGGTGGCAATACCAATTATATTTGGAATATTAATATTCATATTTGGTGCTGGAAAATTTTTTTTATAATTCTAATTATGTTTTTATTATTTACAGATTTTCTTACCTTTAATATCCCATAATTAATAGCGACTCAAATACGAGCCGCTTTATTTGTTTAAGCCCATAATAGGCATTTGGTAAGCAATGATTTTGCTTAATTAAAAATAATTTCAAATTACATTAAAAGACACATTTATAAATGTCCGAAAACCAACAACAACTACACCAAACACTCTGGAACATCGCCAACGACCTACGTGGTAATATGGATGCAGACGATTTTAGAGACTACATACTAGGCTTTATTTTTTACAAATACTTAAGCCGTAAAATGACGTTGCATGCTAACAAAGCACTAGCACCAGATGGCTTAACTTACGACCAAGTAATGGGTCATGAGCAAGAAGAAGCACTAATAGATGCCTTGCGTACCGATGCGTTAGACGCTTTAGGCTATTTCTTGAAACCAACCGAACTGTTTAGCGAGTTGGCACAACGAGGTAATTCTGGTGGTGTCAATAAATTTATACTAGAAGATTTACAAAAAGTACTCACTAGCATAGAGCAAAGCACTATGGGTAGCGAGAGCGAAGACGATTTTGGTAACCTTTTTGAAGATTTAGACCTTACTAGTAGCAAACTAGGGAAGACCGAAGAAGCCAAAAACGAGCTTATCGTAAAAATACTTAACCGTTTAGAAGCCATTAACTTTGATGTAGAAAATGCCGAAAGCGACATTCTAGGTGATGCTTACGAGTATCTTATTGGGCAATTTGCAAGTGGCGCAGGTAAAAAGGCAGGCGAATTTTATACACCGCAACAAGTATCTAAAATACTAGCGCAGTTAGTCACTACAGACAAAGACCGACTTAAAAGCGTGTACGACCCAACCTGTGGATCTGGTTCCTTATTACTGCGTGTGGCAAAAGAAGTGAACGAGGTTGGCGCCTTTTACGGGCAAGAAAGTAATCCAACCACGTACAACTTGGCACGTATGAACATGATTATGCACGACGTGCATTACAAACGTTTTGATATTTATAACGAAGATACGCTAGTCAACCCATCGCCAGTACACAGCGAACTTAAGTTTGAAGCCATAGTGGCAAATCCACCGTTTTCTGCAAAATGGAATCCAGATGCTATTATAAGCGACGAGCGTTTTTCACCATACGGAAAAATGGCACCTAAAAGTAAAGCCGACTTTGCTTTTGTACAGCACATGATTTACCAGTTAGATACAAATGGGACTATGGCGTGCGTATTACCACACGGCGTTTTGTTTCGTGGTGCTGCCGAAGGTCACATACGCAAGTACCTTATAGCAGACACCAACCAGCTAGATGCCGTAATAGGTTTACCAGCTAATATTTTTTACGGTACTGGTATACCAACTTGTATTTTGGTGCTTAAAAAAGACCGCAACACCAGCGCACGCAGTAACAACATCCTGTTTATAGATGCCAGTAACCATTTTGAAAAAGTAAAAACCCAGAATGTACTACTACCAGAACATATAGATAAAATAGTTTCAACATATAGAACTTATTGTCATCCTGAACTTGATTCAGGATCTCAAGCCACACAAGACAAATATAGCTATATGGCCAGTCTAGACGAGGTAAAAGAGAACGATTACAACCTAAATATACCACGCTATGTAGACACCTTTGAAGAAGAAGAACCTGTAGACCTACAAGCCGTATCACAGCAATTACAACAGCTAGAAAAAGAGATGGAAACAACCGATGACGTTTTATCAGGCTTTTGTAAAGAATTAGGAATAAACACACCGTTTTAATGGCAATACATAATAATATAACCAAGGTCATGGCGAGTCACGAAAACGTTACTTCAAAAGTACCTAAAAGACTGGTGCCACAATTGCGTTTTAAGGAATTTGAAGGGGAATGGGAAGAGTCTACAATAGGCAAAGTTTCAAATATCAAGGGAAGAATAGGTTATAGAGGTTATACCGTAAATGATATTGTTGAAAAGGGTAATGGAGCAATTACATTAAGCCCATCCAATTTTATAGATAACAGAATTAATATTGAAAAAGCAACTTATATTTCTTGGGAAAAATATAAAGAATCGCCTGAAATTATGATATTCAATGGTGATATATTATTTGTTAAGACTGGTTCTACATATGGCAAAACTGCTTTTGTTCAAAATTTAAATGAACCTGCCACAATAAATCCTCAAATTGTTGTTCTTAAAAATATAACTGTGTCTAATGTGTTTTTGAGCTTTATTGTCATTTCGACAACAATTAAAAAGCAAGTAGAGAGCATTGTAGTTGGTGGAGCGATACCAACTATGTCACAAAGGGAATTAGAGAAAATGAAATTTTTAATCCCATCCCTACCAGAACAACAAAAAATAGCCCAATTTTTAACCGCAGTAGATAGCAAACTACAGCAACTCAAACAAAAAAAAGAGTTGTTAGAACAGTACAAAAAAGGCGTCATGCAACAACTGTTTAGCCAACAACTACGCTTTAAACAAGATGATGGTAGTGATTACCCGGATTGGGAAGAGAAGAGGTTGGGAGATGTAAGTTACATTACCACAGGAAGTTCCAATAGAGTTGATTCGTCATTGGATGGCGAATACACATTCTTTGACAGGTCAGAAGATATTAGAACAAGTAGTATTTATTTATTTGATGATGAGGCTGTAATTGTTCCCGGAGAAGGACAGAATTTTATTCCAAAATATTTTATCGGAAAGTTTGACCTACATCAGAGAACATATGCAATTATGAAATTTGAAAATTGTCTAGGAAAATTCATTTATTATCATTTAGCTCAACACCCTAATTACTTGTTGTCTCAATCAGTTGGTTCAACTGTCAAGTCTTTAAGGCTTCCAATGTTCAAAAAGATGAAGATTAATTTCCCATCAACCGAAGAGCAACAAAAAATCGCCAGCTATTTAAACGCTATAGATACCAAAATAGACACCGATACCCAACAAATAGAAGCCACACAACAATTTAAAAAAGGCTTGTTGCAGCAAATGTTTGTTTAAAATATTAGAGTATGATTGAGATTGATATTTTTAATTATAATGAAGAAGATGTTAAGGAAAAAGTTTACAATAATCCTGTTAAACTTATAATAAAAAAAGAAACATTTGAAGAAGCAAAAAGATTACGAAAAATACATAAGAACCGATCTGTAATTGCATTCAAACATGTAGTTTTTAATAGTGAAGTTTCTATCAATGTTGATGAAGGCGTAGATCATGATATATTAATTTCTTTTCATTATTGTTTTATTGATAACTTCAGTCCGTTCGCTTTAGAATCTAAAAATGTTAGTCTATATTTTGGTAGTAGTATTTTAGATAGTTTTGTCGCTAGAGATGTTCCATTAGCAAGCATACAATTTAATAATTGCTTTGGTTCTTTTACTTTAGAAAATCTCAAAAAGTGTCACATTTCATATACAGAAGAAAATATTTTCTATCTGCAGTGGGAAAAACTTGTGTCGACTACCCGTTTCAATTCTTTTGATGACATTTTATCAATTAAGACAAGATTTAATATTGTAGATGTCATTGATGTTAATTTTTATGGGAACGAATTCGATAAAGAAAAAAGGAACGAACTTCAAATAGACGATAACAACGTATTTACAGATAAAATTGCTCAAACAGAGGAATACAAGCAAAAAAAACTATTAACTAAAGAAGAAAAATTAAAACTTTATTTAACTATTAGCCTTAAATATAATGTTGGTAAAGCACATCAAAAAACTAAAATCACTAAACTGCTTCTTAATTCAATACAATTTGAAGGTAAACCAGAAGGAGAAATAATTGTTGATACTTGTAAGGTCGATAATATATACATGAGAAATTTTTCACCGAAAGGAGATTTTACCCTCTATAATATTCAAACAAGAGGCTTATCAAAAGGAAAATTTGAGGTTCACAATTCAAATTTAGATAACACATGGTTTAATTCTGTTAAACTAAACCAGTATTTTATTGTTTTTTACAGGGCCTCATTTATAAACACTAAATTTTCATCTACTATTTTTCCAACAACTAAAGAACTACTCGAGATTAGTCTATCATCTGTTGAAAATATTCATTATCCAGACAAAAAATCAGATAAAGAAGCATATAATAGAGATATGTATGAGCTATTCCTTGAACTTAAACAAGCATTTGAAAAAAGAGGTAATGTTTTTGAAGCTCAAAAAATGAAGGCAGTAGCTCATGACTTTTTGAACAAGATAACATCTGGTAATGCGAGGAAATCAGAATTTTGGAATAGTACTTCGATATTATGGCTAAATAAGATTTCTAATTTTCATGGAGTATCAGTAAGAAATGCTTTTTGGGCAATTTTTGCTTCTTTATGCTTGTTTCATTGGTTAAATGTTTTGTCCTTCGATTCTTATTATCTAACTGTAAATAGTTGGGATGAAGTATGGACTATATTCAAAGATACATTCAAATATATTTTTGTTATTGCCAACCCTGCTCATAAAGTATCCTCATTAGCGCCAGAAGGAGAAGTTACGAGTTATACATATGCGGTAAGTTTTTTCTCTAGAATTGCAGTTGGCTATTTATATTATCAATTCATTGCCGCTTTTAGAAGGTTTGGGAAATAAAATTTAATCAATCAGATTCTATGTACAGAATAAATAGAGAACAAAACAATATTGAAAAATTAGATGAACGCTTATTTAAAGATTTAGGATTTAGAGAACGTGATCATTTACAAGAATGGATTGCTAAAAACCCAGATGTTTTAGGTGAAGATTTCCTGATTATACAAAAAGAGTTTTCTGGATTTAACGATACTAATGAGCGGTTAGATTTACTTGCATTAGATAAAGAAGGAAATTTAGTTATTATCGAAAATAAATTGGACGATACAGGTAAAGATGTTACTTGGCAAGCACTAAAATATGCTTCATATTGCTCTACACTAACAACCAAGCAAATATTAGATATTTTTCAAGATTATTTAAGTAAAAGTAATATTGAAGAGTCAGCCGAAGAACTTATTTATAGTTTTTTAGAGTTGACGGTAGAAGAACTTTATTTAAATTCGGGAGATCAACGTATTATTTTTGTCGCTAACCATTATCGTAAAGAAGTAACATCTACTGTATTGTGGCTGCTTGATCATGATATTCAAGTCCAATGTTTTAGAGCTACTCCTTTTTCACAAAATGAAGAAATATTTTTACAAATAGAACAAATTATTCCTCTTCCAGAAACTGAGGAATTTATGATTGATGCACAAGAGAAAAAACGAGAAGATTTAGAAAAAAGTAAAGGATTATCCGAGACTAAAAAAACACAATTGGAGTTTTGGAGAATGTTCAAAGATAAACTCTTAGAAAATAATAGTATACAAAGTGTGCAAACACCAAAACCTAGGTATTGGTTTAATGTGGCGTTAGGGAAATCTGGAATAACTCTATCAAATATATTTAATGTAAGTAAAGGAGAGCTTGGTGTTAGAGTATACATTTCTAGCCGTCAAGTAGAAGAATGGCTACCGTACTTTATTGAAAATAAAAGTTTAATTGAAAACTATATAGGAGAATCAATATTATGGGATCCAAACCCAGGCAACAGTGATAAAATTATAGTTTTGTATAAAACATTTGAACTTCAAGATAAAACTAACTGGGTAAAAGCTCTTGATTGGATGACAGAAAAAACTATTAGTTTTAAAACAATATTTTCTGATTTAATATCGAATAAATAAAAAATGAGCACACAATCTGAAGCTATATTAGAACAAAACTTAATAACCCAATTGGTTGGATTAGGTTACGAGTCTGTAAAAATAACTGATAGTAATGCGTTGTTAGCTAACTTAAAACAACAGTTACAACGATTTAATAATCTAGTAATTAGTGATAAAGAGTTTGAGACTGTTTTAAACCATCTAGCAAAAGGTAATGTGTTTGACAAAGCTAAAACTTTACGAGGCAGGTTTCAGTTTACTAACGATGCTGGTGAGCCTACTTATATTCAGTTTTTTAATAGCGAAGATTGGTCTAAAAATCTATTTCAAGTCACTCATCAAATCACCCAAGAAGGTGTTTATAAAAACCGTTATGATGTTACGCTTTTAGTAAACGGTCTACCGCTGGTACAAATAGAGTTAAAACGTCGTGGTTTAGAAATTAAAGAAGCGTTTAATCAAATAAATCGCTACCAAAAACACACGTTTTGGAGTAACAATGGGTTGTTTCAATACGTGCAATTATTTGTAATTAGTAATGGTGTAAATACTAAATATTTAGCCAATAACGAGTTACAATCGGTAAAACAAACCTTCTTTTGGAGCGATGTAAATAACAAAAACATTACAGAGCTTACAGATTTTGCTGCTTCGTTTTTAAATCCCGATCATTTGGGTAAAATGATTGCTAAGTACATAGTACGTAACGAAACCCATAAAATACTTATGGTGTTACGTCCGTATCAATTCTTTGCGGTAGAACAATTGGTAGAGCAAGTCAAAACAAGTAATGATAACGGTTATGTATGGCACACAACAGGTAGTGGTAAAACCTTAACCTCGTTTAAAGCGAGTCAGATTTTAATGGATTTACCACAGGTAGATAAAGTGTTGTTTGTAGTAGACCGTAAAGATCTAGACTACCAAACCATGAAAGAGTTTAACAGCTTTAAAAAAGATAGTGTAGATGTTACAAATAATACCAGTAGTCTAGTAAAACAACTTACAGACGATTCTAAATTGGTTTTAACCACTATACAAAAGTTAAACAACGCTATATCAAAAACACTTTACGAAAACCAATTATCTGTGTTAAAAAACCAGCGTATTGTTATCATTTTTGATGAGTGTCACCGAAGTCAATTTGGTAAAACGCACGAGCTTATTACCAACTATTTTACAAACAGTCAGTTATTTGGGTTTACAGGAACACCCATTTTTGCAGATAATGCTGCAAAAAATGATTTAGGTAAACGCACTACAAAAGACTTATTTGGCAAATGTTTACACAAATACGTGATAACAGATGCTATTAAAGATGGTAACGTATTAAAGTTTGGTATAGAATACATTGGTAAATACAAGCAAAAAAGCAATACGTTTATCGATATTGAAGTAGAAGATATTGACAAGGCAGAAGTATTTCAAGATGAAAAACGTTTAGAAAAGATAGCCGATTACATCATTAACTATCATAGTTCTAAAACCTTTAATAAAGCCTATTCTGCATTGTTTGCAGTAAGTAGTATTGATGTTTTAATAAAATACTACGACATATTTAAACGCAAAAAAGAAGCAGGAGAACATAACTTGCGTATTGCAACTATATTTTCTTATGGTGCGAATGAAGACAGTAAAACAGCACAGGATTATTTACCAGATACAGAAGATGAATATGATGCAGCTGCAGAACCAAGTGCAGTGTATGGTAAACATACTAGAGAAAAGTTAGACGAATATATTGCTGATTATAACAGTATGTACAATACTAGTTTTTCTACCAAAGACAGTAAACAGTTCGAGAACTATTTTAAAGATATTAGTAAGCGTTTAAAGGAACGAGAGAAAATCACTTTTAAAGACAAAGACCGATTAGATATTGTTATTGTGGTGAATATGATGTTGACTGGTTTTGATGCAAAAAAAGTCAATACGCTTTATGTCGATAAAAATCTAAAGTATCATGGTTTAATACAAGCTTTTTCTAGAACCAACCGAATTTTAGGTGAACAAAAATCGCAAGGAAACATCATTTGCTTTAGGAATTTAAAAGGAGCAACAGATGAAGCCATCACGTTGTTTTCTAATAAAGAAGCCAAAGAAGAGATTATTTTACCACCTTATGAGTCTATCGCTTCAAAATTTGATGAAGCCTTAAAAAATCTATTCCAAATTACACCAACCTATCAAAGTGTTGACGATTTGCGTGATGAAAACCAAGAACTAGAATTTGTTACAGCATTTAGACGCTTGTTACGTGCTAAAAACGTGTTAGAGTCATATGTAGATTTTGATTGGGATGATTTGGGTATTGACGAGCAAACTTTTGATAGTTACAAATCCAAATATCTCGATCTGTACGATAAAGTGAAAATGGATAGACAAAAACATAAAACGTCTATTCTTGATGATATTGATTTTGAGTTGGAATTAATACATCGTGATGAAATTAATGTCGCCTATATTTTACAACTATTGGCTAAGTTAAAAGAGTCAAAACCATCAGAAGTAAAAGCACAGAAAAAAGCAATTATCGATTTGCTTGGTGGCGAAGTAGAGTTACGTAGCAAACGAGAACTTATAGAGAAGTTTATTGAGGAAAACTTACCACATATTGAAAATCCTGATGATATACCAGACGAGTTTGAAAAGTTCTGGCAACAAGAAAAAGTCATAGCATTATCAAAACTATGTGAAGAGGAAGGATTAGATCAACTACAATTTAACGCATTAATAGATAGCTATGTATATAGCGGTCAAGAACCTATACGAGATGAGGTTTTTAAATGTTTGGATAACAGACCAAGCATTTTAAAAGCAAGAGAGATAGGCGAACGCATTATTTTAAAAATGAAGGAGTTTGTTCAGGTCTTTTTAGAAGGGATGACTGGGTAATTTTTTTACAACTATAAAATGTTTTAGTTGTAAAGTAAAATTTAGCCTTTCATTCTCAGCCAACCAACTATTCTGTCATTATCAATATACCATTTATTATTGTTGTGTTTAAGTCTAAATTTTTCTCTAGATCGAGTACCAACGTTTTGTTGTATGACTTCTATTTTATTACTCTTGACTAATGAGATAATAGAAACATGACCAAAAGAATTAAAAGCAGAACCTTTAAAGACAACTAAATCACCAACTTTTGGTTTGGTTTTACTTGGGTTTGAAAATTGTATTAAATTACGATCAATATTTATTTTTCCATCAGCAACACCTTGTTTGTAAAAGTCTTTAGCGTGTCCCCAAGTATTTGGCATCTTGTGATTGTAATGTTTATAATAATATCGTTTTACAAATTCTACACATTGGTATTTTAAACCAAGATTATAACCATCTGGAGTTGTATTACGACCAGATACATTCCTCATTGATCCATTGAAATAGACATAAACACCATTTAAACTATCTAATTTGCTTCCAGGACTATAATTATTACTGTTTATAATTTGATCGCAACTGGTTACAATACTAAAGTTTATAAATGAAATTATTAGAAAAAAAATTCTCATGGTGAATGATTTATTTAATAACTAAAATTACCTAAATATGATGGATTAGTTGTAAGGTATTCCGTAATCAAATTGAGATTCAGTTAAAAAAAACAGAGATAGATATTTATCTCTGTTTTTATAGAATTTAATCTTCTGTTGGTGGTGGCGGAGGTGGAGGTGGTATGTCTCCATCTTCTCCGCAACAATTTTCCATTTGGTTTAATTCTTTATACTCTTCTTTTAAACTTGTTGGTGTACAAGAATTTAAAAAAATTATCATTGATAATAAAGCGATTGATTTTAATGTTTTTTCCATTTTAATGTGTTAAAATTTGACAATAAGGTTCCTGTCCGATGAATTCGGATTTTTAAATTTTACGCCAAGGCGTATGATGTCGGGAAAGCATTAATACAGAAGAAAAGTGTTGCTTTTTCCCGTGGAAACAATCGCTTTACTTTGTATTACAATAAGAGAATTGATATATTTCGAAATATTTAAATTGGGATCAATTCTATTTTCATTTCAAAAGAAGTACTATTCTTTTTTTTGTTATGGAAAAAGCATGGAAAAGACATGGAAATGTCTTGGAAATTAATTTCCTAAATTATAATTCGCTAATAATCAAAAAAATAAACCATATAAAATGTATAGCCAATTAATATTAGATGCTTTTGAAAAAGTCAAGAGTAAAGAAGGTATAACTGTAAAAACTAATATTTCAAAATTCTTATCAGATTATATTCAGGAAAATACTAATACA
The DNA here is from genome assembly GCF_014191595.1 of Mesoflavibacter zeaxanthinifaciens subsp. sabulilitoris. Classification (NCBI taxonomy): domain Bacteria; kingdom Pseudomonadati; phylum Bacteroidota; class Flavobacteriia; order Flavobacteriales; family Flavobacteriaceae; genus Mesoflavibacter; species Mesoflavibacter zeaxanthinifaciens. The sequence goes on from NZ_JACHWV010000006.1 coordinate 114,975, forward strand.
GTTTATGGAGAAAAATCGTTAAGAAATAAACACAACAAAGCAGTCGAAGGAGATAGCATAAATTTAAAACTATTTGTAGCGAATGGTCTAAGTAAGTATTTAGGCTTTGATAATTATCATGACTATTATAGGAGTCACAATAATGGCGATTTTAAATTAACATCTAACACAACTAATAAAAACTCTAAAACTCTTATTATTGGAGGAGTATTAGCAATTTTATTTATCGTAGGTGTAGTATTCTTAAATTCAGATAGTAATAGATGGATGGTTTGGGAAAATGACCGCTATGTTGAGGTCAAATTTGATACTAAGAAATATAACTTAAATCAGTTAAAAATCTACAAAAGTGATAGGATAGAAAATTTTAGACAAGTAGAATTAAACTGTGATTCAGATTTTTTTAATGAAGATGGATCGGTTAGATATTGGTATGGGAAAAATAAAAATAAGGAAATAAATTTTTTTTCTAGTTTAGGGTTGCACCCATTAACAGGTAAAACATTAAAACCAATAACTAACTATATTATAAATAAATATGTTTGTCCAAATTAACAGGTTACAAGCTAATTTAATTCTTATTTTGAGATTTTAAACTGATATAAAAGAGGAACCAAAATATTGAAAAAGATACTAATCCAAGTAAGTTGAATTTTAAGTCTATTGGGTCAAAATTGCCATGTATTCTTTTTGTATAAAATGTATTTGAATATTCTTGAGCAAATTCTACTAAAGCACTGAACAAAAACAATAGACTTAAAACTAAAATGTGATCTTTAATAGTTCTAATTAGGAATAGAATATTGATAAAAGCAGCTGCAGAGAAATAAAATAGACCATGTAATTCTGTATCTACTTTTCTAAAAGGTACAGGTAGTTTTATCATAAAACAATAAATAGCTACAATTAATGCTATTATTAGTATGATTATCCTTATGTATAAATTTTTATTACTAAATGTCATATGTTTTATAATTTAGATAAACAATATTACCATCTATCAAATCATAATAGGGTAAAGCACCTTGCGAATTAGGTTGTAAATTTTTTACTAAATGATAACGTCCTCCTAATTTTTGCAAAAGTAAATCTATATCTCCTTTAGTTGCTGGTTTGTTTTTTTCGTTTGTAAAAAGCTTTACAAGTCCATCTGCTACCATTGAACCAACAGCTGCATTACCAACACCAGCTAACGTGATTTTATCATTTTTATTAGTAACAGATTTTTTATTATTTGCAACAAGTAAATCATTTTTAATGCCTTTTCTTAATTGATATGCAGAAGACCTGCAAGAATTACTACAGTACTTTTGTACACGACGTCGTTTAGGCACAAAGTCCTGTTGGCAATAGTTACATGTATAGTGTTTTGGTTCTAACATAGATATTTAGCGTAAATTAAACGTATAAATTACGCTAAATTAATGTTTTGAATTTAATATTCTTCAGAAAATTTTAAATATAAAGGTTTATTTAATTTTTAATTTCAGTGGTTAGTTCTATGGGATTGTATTCAAATACACCATTCCCGCTAGGACAACAATTTGCGTCTTCTTTAGACCAAGCAAAATATTCGCCAATTATAGTTTTTCCAAGTCCTTTATATTTAATATATATTTTATAAATATTATTAATTTTGATTTTTGCTAATTCAGCTTTTATTCCTTCTTCAATAGTTTGTGTTATGTGTTTATTTGTTAAAAACTGACTTTCTTTAGAATAAACTAGCATCCCAAAATCAGAACCAGTACCATTACCGCCAACACAATTTTCTGCTGGAAAATAAAAAAGTCCATCGTTTATACCGTCAGAATTAAAATCAGACTCACTAGATTCTATTTCTTGTAAACCAAAATAAGCTTTTGGGTTTTCTTTTTGCCATTTTTCCCAGTCATCATCTTCTCTACAAGGGTTTCCGACATCTCCATTAGCAATAAGTTCTTTTGTCCATTTTTCAATTTCAATTTTGAAATTAGGTGTATTTTCTTGTGCTTTACAACTGCATGTCATAAGGCTAATTATTAAAGCTGGTAGTAATGTTTTTTTCATAAATGATTATTTGTTTTACTTTATTTTATGTGTAAGTGGGATTTTATTCAACAGGAACTCTAATTTTTGTTTCTTTAACATTCATTCTGGTTTTATTTAAGGTTACTGTTATTGGTTCTTGTTTTTCTCTATCATATTCCACAAATTCGTAGGTTTTTACTTCTTTGACAGCAACGACTTTAACATCTACATCAATACCTTGTAATTGGTTGTCATTATGAAGTCCAATATAAAAAGTCCCTTGAGTTCTGTTAGAATTTTTTCCGTATGCAGCAATTCCTTTTCCAGTGTCAAATTGTAAATATTGTTCTCCATTCACAAATTTTACAGCATTTTCGTGGTCAGGAATAAAAGTGTAAAATACATCTTCTCCTGTTTTTGGTATTAGTAGTTCGGTTATTGTGCCGACTGCTAAACCTGCAAGAGGTGTTCCATACATTGAGGTTATTCCGTTTGCTAATTTTCCAACACTCTTAGCATTTTCTTGATATGCTTGTTGAGCTTCCTGTCCAACACCAATCCAATAAGCCCAAGCTATTACCTTTTCTTCTTTTAATTCTGTTGAAATTGGATTTGGTAAATCAACACGCAAAAAGGTTGAACTCCTATTTTCGTTATAGTAAGAGTGAACTCTCTGACTTTTATTAAACAAAATGTCTTCTACACTCTCGGTCTTTACAAGTTCTCTAACTTTTTCTTTGTACTTAATTGTATTGTAACCTGTAATGCTGTCAACTGTATAAGGTGTGTATATAGTATCTCGAATTGTTTCCCATTTCCAGTTTGTGTTAAAGTCCTTTGTAGATTCGTTTGCTGGAATTCGATAGATTTTCACTTTACAAACTCTTTTTGTAAGTGAAGAGCTGTAAAATTTAAATTTATACAGTCCTTTGTTTCTTATGTGAATTTGCTTTTTTGAAAATTTTTCTGCTTTAAATTCCGAGAATATTTTGTTGTTAGGTAATTCATAAACTTCAATTTCTTTTAAGTTTTTTCCTTTTAGCATTTCAAAATCAAAAACTATAATGTCTCCCTCTGCAAAACTGAAAAAAAGTTCTTCTGTTTCATCAAAATTTAAAGATATTGTTGATTCAGTTACTAGAATAGGGTTAGTATTAGCAAAAGTGTTTTGGAATGTTAAGAATACGATTACAATAAGTAGTTTTTTGAACATAAGATTAATTTAAGTTTAAGGAGTTTTTGTTGATTTTTTAGGTTTTAAAAATTGAAATTTCTAAAAATTTAAATACTCTATTTAGAAATATCAATTAAAATAAATAGTATAAAAATTGTTATTTGATTTTTTTTTCTGAAATTATTTGTTGTTTAATTATAGAATTATTTAGAATTACTTTTTTGAAATCTTCAAAATCTTCATAATTATTAGGAGATTCTTCTAGTTGATCATATAAAAAAGATTTATCCATTTGAGGATAAATAATAATAGTTTCTCCAAATCTTAAATCAAAAAGCTTCATGTTAATTAGCAAAGTAGAAAAGCCATCTGGACTTGCTAAAAATACCCAATCATATTCGTTGTTGGTTACCTTAAATATACCTTGCGCTGTCAAATAAGGATAATTCCTAGATTCAACTAATGTGTTTTCTTCCAAGTCTTTGTCGTTTGAGAGGATAAGTAATGTCAATTTATCGATAACTTTTTCGCTTTCAGGATTTTCATATTCTCCAATTCTTACTCCTTTAAAAATTATAGAATCTTTCTCAATGGTAAAAGGAATACTTGAAACAGCATAATCGTATTTATCTACTGGAAAAGGAGATTTATTTAAAGGATAGCTATTAAAAATATCCGAGTATTTATTATAAGTTTCAATATCTTGGATAAACAATTCCTTATCCCATTTACTAGAGTCAAGATGTTGAATAGCTCTATCCTTTAATTTTTGAATGCTCCAATTATTTTCATTAGAAATTTGAACATTAGAATTTGTTTTTTCTATGTCCTTACATGAATTAAGTAGTAATCCTGAAATGAAAATTATAACTAGCTTTTTTGTCATATTAATTAGCGTTTAAGACGATAAATAGATAAGTTTTTTAATGGTTAACTTAGAAGTATATTTAAATTTAAAACTGCAAGGATTTCAGATGTAGGCGAGAACAAGTAATTACTTATAGCCATTGTTTTGTGCTGCCTTTTATTTTTAATATTCTAATCTTCGTCTTTCAGCTTCATCATCCATTCTTTTGGCATCGAATAGATAACCATCAGATAGTCTTTTAAATATTTCAGCTACGTTAGGATATTTATTTTTATAGTCTTTTTCTAACTTTTCAAAATAGGCGGCTTTCTCTCTTTCTATGTCTCCTCCATCAAAAGCTCCTCTTGAAGAAGAGCCTCTTTTGTTAAACAATGCCGATGAATAATTACTTTTTATGCTATCTGAATTTATCTCTTCTATTATCTTAAATATTGTTTCCTGTGGCCATTCAGGTATATTCTCAGGATATTGAGCTAACACCTTCCCAATTTGCATATCAGCAACTTCTAATCTGCTTACACTTTTAGCAAGTTCACGTACTGTGTCTATCCAGCTTTTCAATTCTACTTCATTTATAGAATTGTCATCTTTCATTCCTGGTATTTTTTTCCAAGAATTAAGTAGGTGATATGATTGTTTCGCTCTATTTTTAATGACTTCATCTGAAATTCCCTTTCTTTCCTCTTCTAATAAAGTTTTATCCTTAGGAATATAAATCCATTTTAATACATCAATGAAAAATTCAGGGTTATTTGCTAATTCTTCTTCTAGGTTTATCGGGTTTCTTCTTGTACCATATGAATCTAAAATTGGGAGATATATCCATTCTAGCTGAATAAGGGTTGATTTCTCAATATCTTCTCGGTTATCTATTTCCTCAAATATTCTTTCAATTTCATAGCCCTTAAAGCGTGTGGTCTCACTTGACTCTTCAGTCCCTGCTTTTTGGAGCATTTCTGAAAGAAGATTGGTTGGAAGAACTTTAGGAAAATGTGAAGCAACATCAATTGAAGAGAAAAACCTTTTGTGTGTTAAAAGCATTTTTACTCCAAAAACTTTTTCAGCATCAGAAATATGATAAAAATGAGGCCTTACATTTTGCCAATATAGATTCTGAATTTCTTCATTTAAAGCAGAAATGAAATCCCAAAGCTCCTGATTTTGGTTAATAGGAATTAAAACATTGGAGAGTGCTTGAAAACTATAACCCTTTTCTTGCAAATCATTAAACAAGGCTTTAATCCAATCAAAACCCTCTTTAATAGATTTACGGTAAATAAAGCTATGAATAAAGGAGATTTTGTTTTCGTCATCATAAAGACATTTAGTTATAGTGAAAATGCCTTCTTGTTCAGTAATCACATCTGCTAAGGCATAGCCAAAAGCCCACAATTGAGAAATTTCATTTCTGAGTTCTAAGGTTTTCTCTAATCCTAATTCAGAGGTAAAATTTGTAACTGCATCTTTTCTTGCATCATCAATTCTTTTTTGCTGCTGTTCGTGACGCTTTTCAGACTCATTATCCTTATATACAAAACCTTCAGGAAACTCAGGCCAATGGTCATTAAACAACCAAATGTATTTCTCTAAAGTAGAAGATGGTTGAAGTTTATAGTATAAGACTTCCAACCTTTTCAATTCAGCTTCAGGTAATGCCCAATCTGTGTCGGGGTGGGACCTATGATGATTTAATATTTTTCTAATTGTAGCCCAAGTTGCAAAGCTCTTTTGCTCCACTTTTAAGCATACCTCATCTGCCCAAGTCAAAACCCTGTCTCTATCTTTAGGGCTTAGATTTGTAACTTCATTTATTAACTGGGAGAACTTATTTTCATCATAATCAAAAAGCTCAATAAGCATTTCAATTATCGTTGAATGCGTATCCCAAATTTCCTGATACGTATATTTTAGATTGGTATTTTTATCAAACATTCTCCAACGCATTTTATGCGTTGGATGAGCAACACCGTGATGTTCGGGGAGCATACGGATAAGCAATGACCAACCTGTTTCTTGTTCTCGCTCTGTAATATATTTTAAGACAGCCATTCTTTCATCATAAGATGCGAGAGTTTGATAATGCCACGGTTTAAAAATTTCCGTAATACTATTTAATGGTCTGTTCGATAAATTACCACCAGGGTCAAGTCTTGAGAGTTGCAATAAAATTAAACTTGTGTCTCTGAGGTATTCTGGCAACCAAGCTAAATTTTCAAGAGCCCAAAGTAAACCTGTATGGTGACTTGTTTTGTGAAGAAAACCATCCTCTTCTTCAAACATTTCCATTATTTCAGGCTTTCCCTTAACTAAGGAATTATTCACTGATTTTAGAAAACTATCTGGTGAGGCTTCAGAAATAAGAGGTAATTCGTGGTCTACAGAAACCCAAGTTTCTCCAGTTGCATTATATAATAAATCAAGTACTATGTTATCTACCCAATTTTGGGGTTTATTAAGGTTCGGTATATTGATGCTATCACCCAAGCGGCCAACAAGAATTAGTGATTGAGTTAAGCCTTCTCTTGACCAATTCGAATATTTTCTCTTTTTATTAAAACTGGCCGCAAAATCGTTTTCATCCTTTGGTTTAATAATTGGATTACCATTTTTAAATGCTTGTGAAAAACATTGTTGAAGGTTTTTAAAATCATTCTCAGTAAGGTGGGTTGATAGATTTGTCCATAAATCTAAGGGAGAAGTTAAACGCCAAGTTTCTCCAATTTGAATAATTGGTGATTCTTCAAAATTTTTCCATTTATTGAGAGTGATTAAATAATCGGCATATTTTTGATTTGATAATTGTTCTATTAGCTCAATATCACCAACAAAAGTTTCATTCCATCTACCTAATAATAATGCTGGTATGATTTCTCGAATATCCTCCTTAAAAAACCATTTTGCTTTATTATAAGGAAACCCAAGAAGTTTTTTAAGAATAGTAATATTTCTTCCTGATTCTCTTGAAAATTTCTCTGCTTCATCTTTTGAAACTCCACTTTTAATAAGTGAATTAATTTGACCGTCTCTATCAATTGTCGGAAGGGTAATTGTTTCTTGATTAAAATCATCATCTGCACCTAAAGGAACTAAAACGTGATGCCCTTTTGATACAGCAGCGTAAAGTGGCTGTGCTTCATCAAATCTTGGTATGAGGTTTAAAGAAGTGTTTGTATTTATCCTAACACCTCTAAAATTCCCTTCGGTATCTATTATGAGAGCTTTAGAGAAAAACCTATCAGAGTCATCAACAGGGAAAGTTTTTGCAGCTGCTATAATAAAGGCAATTGCTTCATTTTTAGTAGATGCCTTTATTCCTTTAATTGTTGGGTCTCCTTGCAATGTTGTTAGTAATTGATTCTTTTCGTACTCCCTTCCTGCAATGATGCTTTCAGGTAAAAGAACCAAGCCTTTTGCTCCAATAGACCATTCTTCCCAAAATTCATCTGCTGTCATTATCCCATCAAAAGGATAAGTGCCTACACCATCTTGCGCTGCAAACCAACGTGAAACGGATAAAGCAATATCGAGCCATTGTTCAATATCTACAGAATCATATACAATTACATCTTTCCAGTGGTTTTCGGCTTTTTTCTCTTTGACCCATTCATCTTTTTTTGACCAAAGTCTCGGAGTAACAAATACGAATACAGAATCCTTTGGAGTGAAGCCAATTGGATTACACTTTCTTTTATTGTAATCGCTATCTGCCTTTCCTTTAATATCTGAATTTGTACCAAACTCCCATAAAGAAGTCCCTTTTGGTACGTAAGCAGTTTCAGACTCACAGTTAACGATACCATCCCACCCACCAATGTATGTTGCACTCCCTGAAGGTAAGTTTGCTTTTGTACTTGCAGGCGTAGTTGCCCTAACTAACCTTGAAATTAGATAAGGTAATGCAGCTTTTGAAAATGTAGTGTCTGCCCAACTTTCTATATTGTCTCTGGTTACTAGTTTCATTAAATTTTATTGGTCTGTCATTTTTTAGGTTGCACACAACGATCTCGACTATGAGTAGTTGCGTGGGTTAGCACTTAGCTTTGTAAGTACACACCAAACTGAAAATACGAGAGTATTTTCAGAAGTAGGCTAAAACAAGCAATTACTTATAGCTATTCTTAGTAACAGAATTTTTATTGAATTAAATCATTCGTACCCTTGTAAATTTTATCATCTTCTGTACCTAATGCATAGTCCTCTCCTGCAAATTTCAGTACAAATGTTTTTTCATTCGTCATTTTATAATCTAACCTACTTTCTCCTAATGTCAATATTGCATTATTCACATTTAGCTCATCTAAAGTTTCTGGATATTTAGTATTTATTCCATAATAATTTTTTAATGAGTCAATTATTTCCTTCATAGCTTTCCCTTCAATTTTTCCTCTCTCATACAAGTAGTTTTTTACAGTTTCTAAACCATTATTTTCGAGTTTTGCACGTAGTTCTTGTAAGTCATAATTCCTTTTGTTAATACTTTCTACAAGTTTATAATGCCTTTCAGAATTCATACAAGGATCAGTACTTAATGCAATGAAACTTGCTTTTAAAGCATCTTGATGTCTTGCACTTTCGTTGTTCAATTTTTCTCTCAATAATTTTGGTTCACTACCAACAGTTAAACTACCAATTTCTATTATATCTTGGATTGTTGATTCCAAGTTTACTTCAAATCCTGCTACAGATTCTTTGTACGCTTTTAAGGCACATTTTTGATTTTTAGGATAAGTAACAGGTCGGTTGTCAGTACAATATACAACTTTTGTTGTGCAACAGCTACTTAAAAATAGGTAGGCTCCTATTGCAAATAAAAATAGTTTTAGATTTTTCATAATTTATAATTTTGGTATAGTTAAAAATTTGATTCTATAGCTGCAATACCGTTTGTTAGGTATTTTGTTGATAACGGTTTATTAGATTAGTTGCGTGGTTTAAGCACTAACGTTCGCAAATAAATCATAGATAGAAAGTCCGAGAGGACTTTCGTAAGTAAGCTATAACTAGCAATGAATTATACACGTTGTTAGCTATAGTTAATTTTCTAAATCATCTAAAATATCATCAATCGTTTTGTCAACTTGGTAATAAGTTTCAATTACACTTGAATAAAGTTCTTTTAATAGTATTATATTATTATCTCCCATTGAATCCATTAGTAATATATCCTCAATTTTTTCTCCATTTTTATTATATATTGTAAAGGTATAATTCTCTCCATCTTGGTCATCAAAATTATTGACAGTAATAGTTGAATTTCCTATAGTCGCTTTAAATTCAGTTTCTGTACTTGTTTTTTTCCAAATAATTTTATCTGATTGATTTTTTTCAGTTAAACGTCTTATTAGTTCTTTTAATTTATCTCTCATTTTCCTTAAATTTTAATTTATTTTCTAATTCAGATATTTTAGTTGATAGACTTTCCAAATTTGAATTGACTTTCAAGTAATTTACTGTCTTTTTTGTTTTTAAAAGACTGTCTGAAATATTATTTATATCAATACTTAAATCTACGATTAAATCTTCATAATCATTTTTATTTGTTAGCTCAATTAGTTTAGGATTATGTTTTGTTTGTATTAAAATATATTTTAAATCCTTCATTCTAATTAGTGATAATTCGTATTTTTCGTTATGTATAGATGTTTGAATCTCTTGAATAGTTTTTATTCCTTTTGATAATTCAGAAATTGAAAGAATTTCATTAACTCTATTCAAAGATCTTTTAACTTCAATGTTAGTGTTGTTATTGATTTCCTTTAAATTTTGAAGTTGTAAAAAGGCAAATATTATTCCAAAAAAAGAAAGGAATGTTCCAAAAATTGATATAAAATTCACAATATTTTTTTGTGGCTCATTTAAATTATAATATAAAATTACAATTATCAGAAGTCCAATTATAAAAAATAGGATTGTTAATTTTTGAATATTCGATAATTTCATTTTAATTCACTTATTTTTATGAAATTGCGTTTTAATTATAGCTAACTCGTATTATCAATCATATAATTCCTAATATCTAATAATTAATACTAGATATTCGGTAATCTCAAAAATAATACAAACAATAGTTGTTGTTTTACGGTAATCCGTAATAGGGTTATTGTTAATAGCTGAGATAAATATAGAAAAACAAATGTAATTAATGTACAATGATTATAATTTAATCGATGTAATTAATATAACTAGGTACAATATGAATTTTAATCACCAGAATATATCAAAATACAAAAAGCGGATCAGTGATCCGCTTTTTTGTTTAATGTATTAAAACTTATTTTTTAATAAGTTTCATAGTTTTGCTTTTCTCTTTAGATTCTATTTGCAATAAATAAATTCCTGCTGGTTGGTTTAAATCAAACTTAAAAGTAGAGCTGTTTATATTTTCTTTTTTATAAACAACTTGACCTAAAGTATTAATAACTTTTATTTTTACGTTTTTAGAGTTTCCTAATTTTAAGTTTACAAGTCCGTTAGTTGGATTAGGATAAACCGAAAAATCAGTTTCAATATTTTGTTTTGCTACATTTAATGTTGGTGAAGAAAAATCTAAAACATCAATCATTAAAAGTGATATTGAACTTGAATTTCCGCCAGTAAATCTAATTTCGTCTATGTTGCTCCAAGCGGCATTAAATGTTAATACACCACCATTTGCAGCAGGATTTGCATCTTTTGTGTAGGTTACAGAACCATTAGTGTCACTTACCGTAAAATCTATATTGTCTGTTGTAATTGCTGCGCCATCTCTATAACCAGTGATAGTTGCTGTAAAAGCATAACCGTTAGCTGAGCTTTTAGCAGACATATCGGCTTCCATAGTTTCAATTTTGAATTCAGATCCATCTGCACTTCCAATTCTGTAATCAAATGCGCCAATATTTGGTCCGTTAATAGAGCCAGAGTTATCTATATTAAATAACATTCCAAGATCTGAAGGTGTTGGAGTAATTATAAAATCAGAAGGTTCAGATAAAGAAGCCATTTGACTAATCGAGTTTGGAGAAATTTGCTGAAATCTAATTCCGTTTGTCGTATAATCCAGACCTCTAAGAGCAGGTGTTAAGGCATCAAAATTTTCGTCATTTACTTGAGCGAAAATAGATGTAGTTGTTAATAATGCTACAGTAATACATGTAGCAATGTTTTTAAAGTAGTTTTTTTTCATAAGTAGTTTTAAAGTAGATTAATTTCGATTTGTTTTTTGCTAACGTAAAGGTATATAAAAGCTTCAATTTTTAGTGTTAATTTTTAAATTTTAAAAAAAGTTTAATATTTCCTGATTTTTAAACCGTTTTTGTATTCAATTTAGGTTGGAATTTTATTCAAATTTTCAATTCTAATTAATGAAAAATTAATTTCACAATTAGATTTTTATAAATTTTTAAAATGTTGATATTTAGGTGATTAACTGTTTTTAAAAAACTGCTAAAATTCATCAAAATTAATCAAAAAAATGTGTAGATTTGAGTAATTATTTATTGTAAAACAGAAGCGCAAATACGGTAAAAAAGTGCATACGATTATGCATACGATTTAGAATACGGTAGCTCTGGGAAGCCTTGTAAACAGGCGTTTTTCGGCTTTAGAGGTCAAACTCATAACCTGAGGTTTTTTTAATGATAATTACTTTCAATTTTATTTGCAATATTTAGTTCTAAATTATTAGCTTTCTTTATAAAAAAATCGAATACTTTAAAGTCAAATTTACCTTATAGATAGCTTTAAATGTTGCTAATAAAAAAGTTACTTTTGCAGTATGATTGATAATTTTGAAAACGAATTTTTTGGTATCGGTATCCTTAACGGAAAAACACCAGAAAACCTTGGTGTATTATGGCGATCTGCCCAAAATTTAGGAGCAAGTTTTATTTTTACAATAGGTAATCGTTACGCCAAACAAGCTTGCGACACGCATAATGCTGTAAAGTCTATGCCTTATTTTCATTATGAAAATTTTGAAGAGTTTTATAAAAACCTACCTAAGGGCGCAAGACTAGTTGGTGTAGAATTAACTGAAGGAGCAGAATCTTTAGAAACCTTCCATCATCCAAGACGTTGTGTTTATTTGTTAGGAGCAGAAGATCACGGATTATCAAACGCTGCAGTAGAAAAAAGCCATTTTTTAGTTAAATTTAAGTCGCAGTTAAGCTTAAATGTATCGGTTGCAGGAAGTATTGTGATGTATGATAGAGGAATAAACAAACCAAGGTCGTAACTTTGCACTTTAAAACAATAATTACACATGAGTCATAAAGCAGGTTTTGTAAATATAATTGGTAACCCTAATGTCGGCAAATCTACATTAATGAATGCTTTTGTAGGAGAAAAACTATCCATTATCACCTCTAAAGCACAAACAACAAGACACCGTATTTTAGGAATTGTAAATGGTGAAAATTTTCAAGTAGTATTAAGTGATACACCAGGAATTATAAAACCAGCTTACGAGCTGCAATCTTCTATGATGGATTTTGTAAAATCTGCTTTTGAAGATGCAGACGTTTTAGTGTACATGGTAGAAATAGGCGAGAAGGAATTAAAAGACGAAGCTTTTTTTAAAAAAATAACCAATTCTAAAATTCCTGTGCTATTATTAATCAATAAAATTGATACTTCAAATCAAGACCAGTTAGAAGCACAAGTTAAACTGTGGTCAGAAAAAGTACCAAATGCTTTAATTTATCCAATTTCTGCATTAGAAGGATTTAATGTAAAAGAAGTTTTTGAGAAAATTATCGAACTGCTTCCAGAAAGTCCAGCATTTTATCCAAAAGATCAATTAACCGATAAGCCAGAACGTTTTTTTGTAAATGAAAACATTCGTGAAAAAATTCTTCTAAACTATAAAAAAGAAATTCCGTACGCAGTAGAAGTAGATACAGAAGAGTTTTTTGAAGAAGAAAACATTATCCGTATGCGATCTGTAATTATGGTAGAGCGCGAAACTCAAAAAGGAATTATTATTGGTCATAAAGGTAGCGCCTTAAAAAAAGTAGGTGTAGAAGCAAGAAAAGACTTAGAGAAATTTTTTGGCAAGCAAGTACATTTAGAACTTTATGTAAAAGTGAACAAAAATTGGAGAAGTGACCAAAGACAACTTAAACGTTTTGGGTATAATCAAAAGTAGATTATTCATCTAAAACATCACTCATAAATGTGTAAAGTTGTGTCATTTCATCTTGATTAGCGTTTTTACTAAAACTACCAGCAAAGTACAGTATAAACCATAAAATAATCATTAAAAGCATACCCCAAATTTGTAGGTAGTAATCGGTTTTTAAAGCATAATTAGAATATGCCCATATGGCAAATGCAATAAAAAAGCCAGCAACTGCAAAATGAAAAAACATAAACATCGTCCAAACCGTTGGGTTGGGTCCAAAGAGACCATAAAGCAAGCTTTTATGATCATCAGTTTCGTTGATTTCTAAATGTAATTGTGGCGTCCAAAACCGTTGTTTAGACTTAGGGAATTTTATAAAAACATGATCATCAACTCTAGAGACTACAAACTCTTTTTGAGATGTTTTTTTAGCTTCAAAAGCATTTAAAACAGAAATATTGTCTTTATTTAATTCAATTTTAAATCGTGGTCTTAAAATGACTTCGTTTAAATTTTCGTTCATAATTAATTCATAATAAACTAAAATACTGTTTTTTATTGAATAGTAAATAGTTTAAACACTACCTTTGCACTCGCTTGCAGGATATGTAATGCAGATTAAAACATAAAGATATGAGTAATATTGTTGCTATAGTAGGAAGACCAAACGTAGGAAAATCCACTTTTTTTAATAGATTAATTCAACGTCGCGAAGCGATTGTAGACGCAGTAAGTGGTGTAACTAGAGATAGACACTACGGGAAAACAGACTGGAATGGTCGTGAGTTTTCATTAATCGATACAGGCGGATATGTAGTTGGTAGCGATGATATTTTTGAAGCTGAAATCGATAAGCAAGTTGAATTAGCTATTGATGAAGCAGATGCAATTATCTTTATGGTAGATGTAGAATCTGGTGTAACAGGAATGGATGAAGATGTTGCACAACTACTTCGTAAGGTTAAAAAACCAGTGTTTTTAGTTGTTAATAAAGTTGATAACGGAAAACGTGCCGAAGATGCTGTAGAGTTTTATAGTTTAGGACTTGGTGATTATTATACAATTGCCAGTATAAATGGTAGTGGTACAGGTGATTTATTAGATGCTTTAGTCGAAGCGTTACCAGAACCTAAAGAAGACGAAAGAGAAGAAATCTTACCAAGATTTGCAGTTGTTGGTCGTCCAAACGCTGGTAAATCGTCTTTTATAAATGCTTTAATCGGTGAAGATAGATATATCGTTACCAATATTGCAGGAACAACTAGAGATGCAATTGATACAAAATATAACCGTTTTGGTTTTGAATTTAACCTAGTTGATACTGCAGGAATACGTAAAAAATCTAAAGTAAAAGAAGATTTAGAGTTTTACTCTGTAATGCGAAGTGTAAGAGCTATAGAACATTCAGACGTGTGTTTATTAGTGGTAGATGCAAATAGAGGATTTGACGGGCAAGTTCAAAATATCTTTTGGTTAGCAGAGCGTAACAGAAAAGGAATTGTAATCCTTGTCAATAAATGGGATTTAGTAGAAAAAGACCATAAGTCAACCGTTCAATTTGAAAAATATATAAAAGAGCAAATCGCACCTTTTACAGACGTACCAATTGTATTTATTTCTGCATTAACAAAACAGCGTATCTATAAAGCTATAGAAACAGCTGTAGAAGTTTATAATAACCGTGCAAAACGTATAAAAACTAGCGAGCTTAACGAAACGTTACTTCCAATAATTGAGAGTTATCCACCACCAGCTTACAAAGGTAAATTTGTAAAGATTAAATACATTATGCAATTGCCAACACCACAGCCACAATTTGCATTTTTCTGTAACTTACCTCAATATGTACGTGATCCTTACAAAAGGTACTTAGAAAATAAACTAAGAGAAATTTATGATTTTAAAGGTGTACCAGTAAGTGTATACATGCGTAAAAAATAATTTATTAAAATTTTAAGTTTATTTTAAGAGCTTAAATACTACAACAAGTATATTTTCGTTTTTTTAGAGTTAGCATTCCTAACTAGACATGCTATTATCAATCAAAAACAACCAAATGCGTAAATTACTTTTTGCAGTAACTATTTTATGTAGTTTACTTTCGTTTAGTCAATCTAAAGACTTTAAAATTTCAGGAAAAATTGTAGCCGAAGAAGATAATACACCTTTAGAAGCAGCAACTGTTTATTTAGAAAGAGAAAAGGATAGTAGTCTTGTTTCATATACTATTTCAGATAAAGAAGGAAGTTTTCAATTAGAAGATAAAACATCAGATCAAAATCTAAACCTTCTAGTTTCTTATGTTGGTTATCAATCTTACAAACAAAAGATAGCTATAAACAAAAGTAATATAGAGTTAGGTGAAATTAAACTTAAAGTTAGCAGTAACGCATTAGAAGAAGTTTTAATTAAAACATCAGCTCCAGTAACCATTAAAAAAGATACTTTAGAGTTTAATGTAAAGTCTTTTAAAACCAAAAAAGACGCAACAGTAGAAGATTTACTAAAACAATTACCAGGTGTAGAAGTAGATGAAGAAGGAAAAATTACCGTAAACGGAAAAGAAGTAAACCAAATACTAGTAAACGGTAAGCCGTTTTTTGGTAATGACCCGTCAATTACAACAAAAAACTTAACGAAAGAAATTATTGAAAAAATTCAAGTTGTAGATACAAAAACTAAAAGTGAAGCTTTTACAGGAGAAGAAGGTGATGCCGAAAATAAAACCATAAATCTTACTATAAAAGAAGAAAACAATAAAGGTGTCTTTGGTCGTGTTGCAGCAGGAGCAGGAACAGACAAACGCTACGAATTTGCAGGTATGTTTAATCATTTTAATAACGACCAAAGGTTTAGTGCGTTAGTAGGTGGTAACAACATTAACTCTCCAGGATTTAGTTTTGGAGAAATAGAAAAAATGTTTGGAAGTGGCGGTAGTACATCATGGAACAGTAATGGCTCTTTTAGTATTAACGGAAGACAATTTGGAGGCGGACAAGGTATAACGACCTCAAAATTAGCAGGAGCAAATTTTGCAGATAATTATGGCAAGGCATTAGAAGCATCTGCAGATTATTTTTACTCAGGAAGCAGCTCAGAAAATGAATCTAACTCTCAAAGAGAAACTATTCTGTCAGACTCTAGGTTTTTTACAAACTCTAGATCAAGATCTGTAAGCGAATCTAATTCGCATACCGCAAATGCAGATTTTGAAATTGAAATAGACACTACGTTTATGATTAACGTTAGACCTCGTTTTTCTTTCACCAAAACAAATACAGATTACGTAAGTAACGACGAAACTTTAGACGAAGACCAAGTACTGACAAACCAATCATCATTAAACTCCTTTGTAGAAAATCAAGCAAATAATTTTACAAACGAAATTAGTGCAACCAAAAAGTTTGGAAACAAAGGTGCGTTTTTAAGATTAAATTTAGATAATAGTATAAACAATAACGAAAGTGATGACTACATAAACTCAGTTGCTGAAGTTTTTGGAACAAACCCAGAAACTATTGTTAGGGATCAATTTACAGATGGCGATAATAATAGTACAAATTTAAGAGCAGACTTAGAGTATAGATTACCAATAAAAGCAAAAGAAATCTTTGTGAAGTTTGGTTATCAATACCAAAATAATAAGGATGAAAATAAGCAGAGTACATTCGATTTTAATAATGCTACAAATGCTTATGACGATTTTAATCTAGCATTAAGTACAGACTTTGAGTATACAGATACAAGAAACTCACCAGGTATAGAGTTAAGTATTAGAAAAGAAAAATGGTTTGCAAGATTTGGTGCAGATTATGTAGCAAGAACGTTAAAAAATAACGACGGTTTAAGACCGCAGTTTAATGTAGAAAGAGACTTTAAGGCTGTAGAGCTTAACTCTAGCTTTAGATATAGCTTTAGTAAAAACTCTACAGTATATGTTAGTTATAATTTAAGTAATAGACCGCCAGCGCTAAGACAACTTCAAGCTTTTGAAGATGTTTCTAATCCTTTAAACACAGTAATAGGTAACCCAAACTTAAGTCCTACAAACTCTCATAGTGTTTACGCTAACTTTAACTCGTTTAATTGGCAAGAAAAAACAGGTTTCTTTTTCTATTCTAATTTTACAATAACTAATGATGCTGTAGTATCAAGAACAACCATTGATCCAGAAACTTTAACAAGAATAACAACTTACGATAATGTAAATGGTAACAAAAACGGATATTTTGGTGGTAGTTTCAGAAAGAAATTCAAAATAGATTCTTTAAGAAGTTTTAGAGCTAGAGTAGGTATGTGGGGAAATTTTTCTGAAAACATAAACTATAATAACGATGTACAATATTCTAGTAAAAGATTGGGCTTTAATCCAAACTTAGGGTTTGATTACATCCATAATAATGTGTTTGAATTTAGACCACGTTACCGTATATCGCTAACAAATAATAAATACGATATTGATGCATTTGAAGACAGAAATTTTACATCTCATAATTTAGATTTAAATACTGCATTTTTCTTACCTAAAGGTTTTGAATGGCGAAACGATATAGCATATAATTACAATCCAAATGTTGCCGAAGGATTTCAAAAAGATGCTTGGTTCTGGAATGCAAGTGTGTCTTATTCTGTGCTAAAAGACAAAGGATTGCTAACCTTAAAAGTTTACGATTTATTAAACCAAAACACCAACGCAAGACGTACCGCAACTTTAGATTATATAGAAGACACGCAAAGTACCGTTTTAAGGCAATATTTTATGCTTAACTTTAGTTGGAAGTTTAACAGCCTAGGTCCAAAAGGAGAAAGTGGAGATAGCAGTATGTATTTTATAGATTAATGTCATTTATTTAGCGTTAATAAATGTCATTTCGACAGAGCGAAGAATGAGCGACGAGAAAGCTCTTTAAGAGAATACTCATCTTCATTCTTTGTTATTTTAATTAAAAATGAAAGTGAAGAAATATGATTTTTAAATAAACTATTTAGTTTATCTAATTAATACCATTTAGTCTTAACCGAATCTAACACTTGCCTTACACCATTATAATACAGCTTATTTTTAAAATTCGGTATTAGTGTAGATTCAATTAAATGATAACAAACACTATCGGTTAAAATCAATTCTGTACCATAACCAGTAGCAAAAGCAACTTGTCTATCACTTTTAGCAATTAAAAGTAATAGACCATTGTTTTTATCTGCTTTTCCTATACCTAAGTTTTGAGCAATATTTGTTGCATGTCTAAGTGCTTTTGTATTTGCGGGTAAAGAATCTATGGTCATTACACAAATTTCATTAGTAGTTAATTTTTCATAATTTAAAATGAAATTAGTAAGCGAATCCTCTTCTACTGTAGAAAATACATTAGCATAATCTTGAATAACTGCTTGATTATGTTTTAAGGTTTGCTGAGGTTTTGTTTTACAAGAAATACAAAAAACGAAGGCTAATACAAAAGTGAAATATTTCATCTAAAGAATTTATATTGAAATTTAGAACTAGTTGAAGTTGAATTTGTTGTCTGCTAATGAAACTAAAAATACGATCGCGACTGTAAACCTTACTACCAACCACCAGAAGCGCCACCGCCGCCAAAACCGCCGCCACCAAAACCGCCGCCAAAGCCACCAGAACCAAATCCACCACCAGAAGATCCTCCAAATCCACCACCAAATCCACCAGAGCTACGTCTGTAGCCACCACGACCAGAATTGCTTAAAATAATGGCTTCTAAGATGTCGCGTGTGCTATTTCCGCCACCACCAAAATGATCACCATTACCACCATTGCGTTTGTGTTTTGATATAGAAATAAGAATAATTATAAAGATGATAATCAAAAAGAAAATGACACCAATAGGAAAACCACCACCAGAATTTTTTCGTGTACCTTGATATTCGCCTTTTAAGACTTCAAAAATAGCATCTGCACCTCGATTTAAACCGCCATAATAATCATTACGTTTAAAATAAGGGATTATGTCTCGCTCTATAATTCTGCGTGACATTGCATCGGTTAATAAGTGCTCTACGCCGTAACCCGTTGCAATCATTATTTTACGGTCATCTCTGGCTAATAAAATAAATATACCATTATCTTCTTTAGCTTGACCAATTCCCCATTTATGCGCCCATTCTGTCGCTAAATAATTAATATATTCACCTTTTGTAGATGCAATTATTGCAACAACAATTTGTGTAGAAGTACTATCAGAGTATTTAACTAGTTTGTTTTCTAGTGTGTTTTTTTCTGATGCAGATAATAAGTTTACGTAATCGTAAACACTAGTTTGAAAATCTGGTTTTTTAGGGATTTCAAACTGAGCAAATCCAAAACTAAACGATAATAGTGCTAAAATAAATACACTGTTTTTTATAAACTGTTTACTTATTTTCATCCTTTAGAAATCGTATTGGTTAACTCATTTGTGTCATCATCTTCTATAGGAAAATGTGCTTTTAATGCTTCGCCAGCGTGTATAATGCCATCAACAAGACCTTGTTTAAAGTTACCGTTTCTAAAATGCTTTTGAATAATATCTTTTGTCTCGTCCCAGAAGTTATCAGGCACTACTTTGTTAATACCTTGATCACCGTAAATGCTAAATTTATGGTCGTCTACAGCAACATAAATTAAGACACCATTTCGGTTTTTGGTGTTGTGCATTTTTAAAACAGAAAACACTTCTAAAGCACGTTCTTCAACATGATTTTTAGAAGTGTTTTCTATATGTACTCGTATTTCTCCAGACGTGTTTTTTTCTGCTAACTTAATAGCATCAACAATGTCTTGTTCTTCACTAGCGGTTAAAAAAGATTCTACGTCTAGAGGTATCATGTTTTATTTAAAATCAAATTCTACATCAGGAGCTTTTTCACTTCCTTCTTCTGCTTCAAAATAAGCTTTCTTCTCAAAACCAAACAAACCAGCAAGTAGATTGTTAGGGAAAGTTCTTATATGTTTATTATAAGGTTTTACCGTTTCATTAAATCTATCTCTTGCTACATTAATTCTATTTTCGGTACCTTCTAATTGACTTTGTAGTTCTAAAAAATTTTGATTAGCCTTTAAGTCTGGATAACGTTCTACAGTTACTAATAATCTAGATAAAGCACTGCTTAAACCGCTTTGTGCTTGATTGAATTGTTGTAACTGTTCTGGAGTAATATTTGTTGGGTCTATATTTATAGATGTTGCTTTTGCTCTGGCATTAATTACAGACTCTAATGTACTTTTTTCAAAATCTGCTGCGCCTTGCACTGTTTTAACAAGGTTGCCAATTAGATCGCTACGTCTTTGGTAAGAGCTTTCTACCTTAGCCCATGCTTCTTCTACATTTTCTTCTAATCCTATTGTCGAGTTGTATACTCTTACTCCAAAAATAACTGCTAGTGCAATTAAGATAATTGGTACAAGCCATTTTTTCATGATATGTTGGTTTTAAAGTTGTTCTTTTAGTTTTATAAGTTGGTTTTTTACACTTTCTAATTTAGCGATTATTTCAAAATTATCGAGTGTTTTTTTCTTTTCTTCTTTTAGATGAATTTTTGCTCCTTCCAAAGTAAACCCGCGTTCTTTTACCAAATGATAAATAAGCTGAAGGTTTTTTACGTCTTCTGGTGTAAATTTACGATTGCCTTTAGCGTTTTTTTTGGGTTTTAAAACTTCAAATTCTTTTTCCCAAAAACGTATTAAAGACGTGTTTACGTCAAAAGCTTTGGCGACTTCACCAATAGAATAATATCTTTTTTCAGGTAAATCAATTATCATTAGTCTAAAGATTGGTTTTCTAAAGATGCACGTTCTAACAATTTGCTAAACTCTTCAGGAGTTAAACTACCGTAGTAGAAGTTTATTGGGTTAATACGTTGGTCATCTTTAAAGATTTCGTAATGTAAATGAGGTGCTTCACTACGACCAGTACTACCTACAAAACCAATTAAATCTCCGCGTTTTACTTTTTGGTTTTTTTGCACATTATACTTGTAAAGATGTGCGTATAAGCTAACATAACCATAACCATGGTCTATTCTAATATGTTTTCCGTAACCAGAACTATTGCTGTCTGCTCTTACCACAACACCATCTCCAGAAGCATAAACAGGTGTGCCTCTTGGCGCGGTAAAATCCATTCCCCAATGCATTTTACGTTGTTTAGTAAATGGGTCAGAACGCATACCGTAACCAGAAGCCATTCTGGTTAAATCTTTATTGTTAACTGGTTGTATTGCCGGTATAGATGTTAATAGTTTTTCTTTTTCTTCAGCTAAAACAGCAATTTCATCTAAAGATTTAGATTGCACTACAATACGTTTTAAAAGTTTATCAATACGTTTGTTGCTATTTATAATTAATTCAGAATTATCAAAACCTTCTAATTTTTTATAACGGTTTACACCACCAAAACCAGCTTTGCGTTGTTCTTCTGGTATTGGATTGGCCTCAAAATATAATCTGTAAATGGTATTGTCTCGCTCTTCGATGTTGGCTAAAACAGTTTCGGCTTGACTCATTTTTTTATTCAACAATTCGTATTGAAATTCTAAGTTCGCCAACTCGCGTTTTAATGCTTTTTCTTTAGGCGATTCTATGTAATGACCGGCTATAAAAACAAGTAAAAAGCTAAATAAAACACTAGCTAAAAGAAACAATAAGATGAACTTAAATGTACGTCTTTTTTTACGCTCTATTTTTTTATATGAAAGCGTTTCAGAATCATAATAATATTTTACCTTACTCATTCCTTAATTTATACTATTTTTGCTGTTAAAAATATGATTTAAGTTGGGCTTTAATCAAAACAGTAACGAGCAAACTTACAAAAATATTTCAGTTTAAATTTAAGTAAATAAAACTAAAGTCTTTTATTTTAGTGTAAAACGCTTTAAAAAAGGCAAGTATTAAAATATAAATATGAATTCTCAAGACATTCGTTCTACTTTTTTAGATTTTTTTAAAAACAAAAAGCATAGCATTGTGCCTTCTGCACCAATGGTTTTAAAAGATGATCCAACCTTAATGTTTGTTAACTCGGGTATGGCACCTTTTAAAGAATATTTTTTAGGTAATGCACAGCCAAAAAATAATCGTATTGCAGATTCTCAAAAATGTTTAAGAGTATCGGGTAAACATAATGATTTAGAAGAAGTTGGTTACGATACCTATCATCATACGTTGTTTGAAATGTTAGGTAACTGGTCGTTTGGCGATTACTTTAAAAAAGAAGCAATTGCTTGGGCTTGGGAATTATTAACCGAAGTTTATAAAATAGATAAAGACATACTTTACGTCACTGTTTTTGAAGGTAGCGATGATGCAGATAACTTAGGTATGGATACCGAAGCTTATGATATTTGGAAAGAATATATAAGCGAAGACCGAATTTTAAAAGGAAATAAAAAAGATAACTTTTGGGAAATGGGCGATCAAGGACCTTGCGGACCTTGTAGCGAAATTCATGTAGATATTCGTTCTGCTGAAGAAAAAGCAAAAGTAGACGGTAAGTCTTTAGTTAACGAAGATCATCCTCAAGTGGTAGAAATCTGGAATCTTGTCTTTATGCAATACAATCGTAAAGCAGATGGAAGCCTAGAAGAATTACCAAACAAACATATCGATACAGGTATGGGATTTGAGCGTTTATGTATGGTATTACAAAACAAAACCTCAAATTACGATACAGACGTATTTACACCGTTAATTAGAGAAATTGAAACCATAACGCACAAAGATTATGGAAAAGAAGATAAGGTAGATGTTGCCATTCGTGTTATTTCTGATCACGTTCGTGCTGTAGCATTTTCTATTGCAGATGGGCAATTACCAAGTAATAATGGTGCAGGTTATGTTATTAGACGCATTTTACGTCGTGCAGTACGTTATGGCTTTACTTTTTTAGATAAAAACGAACCTTTTATTTACCGATTAGTTAATGTTTTAGTTGAAAAAATGGGACAAGCATTCCCGGAACTAAAAGCTCAAAAACAATTAATAGAAAACGTAATTAAAGAAGAAGAAACTTCGTTTTTACGTACGTTAGAGCAAGGTTTAACAATTCTAGATCGTATTGTTGAAACTGCTAAAGGAATAGAAATTTCAGGTTCTAAAGTATTTGAGCTTAAAGATACTTATGGTTTTCCTGAAGATTTAACCGATTTAATTTTACGTGAAAAGGGATTCACTTACAATAAAGAAGACTATAAAAAACGTCTTGAAGAACAACAATCTAGAGGAAGAAAAGCATCAGAATTAAAATCTGACGATTGGACCATTTTAATTGAAGACGAAGAACAAGAATTTGTTGGTTATGATACTTTAGAAACTAACGTAAAAATCACTAAATATCGTAAAGTCACCTCTAAAAAAGATGGCGAGATGTATCAATTGGTATTTAACTTAACGCCATTTTATGCAGAAGGTGGAGGACAAGTTGGTGATAAAGGGTATTTAGAAGATCAGCATGGCGATGTGGTTTACATTTTAGACACAAAAAAGGAGAATAATGTAGCGATACATTTAACTAAAAATTTACCCGCTAATATTACAGAGAAGTTTAAGGCAACTGTAGACGCTAAACAACGTTACAGAACCGAGTGTAATCATACAGCAACACACTTATTACATCAAGCACTACGCGAAATTTTAGGTGATCATGTAGAGCAAAAAGGAAGTGCAGTGCATAGTAAATACTTACGTTTTGACTTTTCTCATTTTTCTAAAATGACTGTGGAAGAATTACGTGACGTAGAAAACTTTGTAAACGCAAGAATAGAAAGTAAATTACCGTTGCAAGAACAACGTAATGTACCAATGGAAAAAGCGTTAGAAGAAGGCGCTATGGCATTATTTGGTGAAAAATATGGAGATGCAGTGCGTACTATAAGATTTGGACAGTCTATAGAATTATGTGGTGGAACACACGTAAATAATACAGCAGATATTTGGCATTTTAAAATCGTATCAGAAAGTGCTGTTGCAGCAGGAATAAGACGTATAGAAGCTATAACAAACGATGCTGTAAAAAGCTATTTTCATGATAATAATCGTGCGTTTTTTGAAATGAAAGATTTGCTTAATAATGCTAAAGAACCAGTTAAAGCACTTCAAAATTTACAAGAAGAAAATACAGCCTTAAAAAAACAAATAGAGCAGCTGTTAAAAGATAAAGCTCAAAATATAAAAGGACAGTTAAAATCTGAAATTAAAGAAATTAATGGCGTTAATTTCTTGGCTAAAAAATTAGATTTAGATGCATCCGGAATTAAAGATTTATGTTTTGAATTAGGTAGCCAATTTGATAACCTGTTTTTATTATTTGGAGCAGAAAATAACGGTAAAGCAATCTTATCTTGTTATATCTCTAAAAACCTAGTAGAAAGTAAAGGTTTAAACGCAGGAACCATTGTTAGAGAGTTAGGTAAGCACATCCAAGGTGGCGGTGGCGGACAACCATTTTTTGCTACTGCAGGTGGTAAAAACCCTGATGGTATTAATGCTGCTTTATCTGCTGTAGAAGCTTATTTGGCATAATCTGCTTTTATAGATATATGAACTTACAAACCAACATACCACTTCAGGTTATACCTAATAACCAAATAGATTATAACTCTAAAGTGGTATTGTTAGGGTCTTGTTTTGCAGAAAACATTGCCGAAAAATTTAACTATTATAAGTTTCAGTATACTGTTAATCCTTTAGGTATTTTGTTTCATCCTTTAGCGATTGAAACTTTAATAAAAAAAGCATTAACCGATCAGATATTTACTGATAAAGATGTAGTATTTAATAACGAACAGTTTCATTGTTTAAATGCACATTCAATTTTTAGTAATCATTCTAAAGAAGAACTTCTTTCTACATTAAATGATACGATAGTTGATGCTAAACTTAAACTTAAATCAGCTTCACACATAATTATTACATTAGGAACTGCTTGGGTATATCGTTTTCTAGAAACTCAACAAGTTGTGGCAAATTGTCATAAAATCCCGCAGAAAAACTTCAAAAAAGAATTACTATCACCTGTTCAAATAGAAAAAAGCCTACAAAGCTTAGTCTCATTAATTAGTCTAGTTAATCCTAAAACTCAATTTATTTTTACAGTATCTCCTGTTAGGCATATTAAAGATGGTTTTATAGAAAATACAAGAAGTAAATCGCACTTAATTACTGCTATTCATGAGTTTTTAAGTAAAAATCATGAATCCAAAAAACATAACTTAAACTATTTTCCTTCTTACGAGATTATGATGGACGAGTTAAGAGATTATAGATTTTACAACCAAGATATGTTACATCCAAGTCCATTAGCAGTAGATTATATTTGGGATAAGTTTTTAAATACTTGGGTTTCTTCTAGTGCAAAATCAACTATGGAAGACGTCGAAGCTATCCAAAAAGGGTTGTCTCACAAACCTTTTAATGCTTCATCAGAAGCGCATCAGCAGTTTTTACTTCAGTTAAAAAAACGTAAAGAAACACTTAAAAAATCTTTCCCTTTTATTGATTTTTAGTAAAATACGCCAAATGACGTATTTACATTTTTGTTGTTTTATTTCAATTTTGAATCATAATTTAAAATCGAAACAAAATGAAAACTTTAAAACAACTAATGTTGCTTTTTTTAATGTGTATAGCAACACAAACCTTTGCTCAAGGACAATTATCATCTCCAGATAATGTAACACCTAAATACTTAGAAACTATTTTTGAGAATGCCTACATGGATGTGTTGGACGTTAAAGACACGTTTATAAAAATAAAAGATAGCCAAACAATGTACTTAGATATCGATCCTAAACAAAGATATATAAGTATTAATAGTGTTTATACTGTAAAAAAAGGCGCTAAAAAAGACGAAATTTTAGAGGTGTTTAATACCGTAAACAAAGAAGTGATAATGATTAAATGTTATTATAACGAATCTGCTCATACGGTATCATTCTACTATTACTTTTGGATAGATAATGGGTTTTCTGACAAAACCTTTGTAAGTGCTGTAAAGTTATTTCAAAGCGGAGTAACGTTGGCTTTACAAAAAGATGTAAATAAGACTGTGTTTTAATTAAAGAAGTTATGAAAGCTATTAATCTACTTTTAATTATTTTTTGTGTTCAATTATCATTGGCACAAAAAGCAGAGCAACCTAACAATTCTTACGATTTAGGCGCAACAATTAACGAAATGACATTAACTGTTGGTGGCATTTTAGTAGTCGCAACAAATGATGGTTTAGTAGGAATAAATCCAGAAACTAGCACACCTACATTTACATTTAATAATTTTGGTAAGTTAACTCCAGAAGAAACTATTTTTGTAGAAGATTCGCCATATATCATAGTATCACAAGGTGCAGGCTCTAAATTAGCAGGTATTACAAAAACTAAAAGAGCAGTTATTAATTACATAACAGGAAAAGTGATTTTTAACTCAGATAATGATAATTGGAATCAAGTTTACACATGTAATATCTTTTTACCAGACAATAAATTAGTAGTTAGTGGTATCCAAAAAACAGGCACAAAAGCTGAAAAAATGACACCTAAAGTTGCAGTTTACGATTTAAGCACACAACAATTAGATTACAGTTTCTTTTTAGATAAACCAGGTAGAGTAGGCGTAGCTAAAGATTTTAGTGTAACAGGATTACCATTATTATTAAAAGATTTTTTAATCATTCCAACAGCTCAAGGTTTAATTGCTAAATCTCATACAGGTGAAGATTTATGGACAAACAAGATTAAAAGAGTAGCTTGGATGGTGTCTGATAAATCTGAAAAAGAAATTTATGGTTTTGAAACCACAACAAACGGAAAAAACACAAGAATACATAAAATTGGAGCAGATGGAAAAGAGCTATGGCAAGACGATAGAAAAGTAAAAGGAATCGTATCTAATTTTGAAATATTACCGCAAGGTATAGCTGTTGTTAGTAATAAAAGCGATGGCGGAGATAAAAGTGTATTCTCTCAAAAAAACGAATCTGAAATCGCTTTTTTAAGTGCTAGTACAGGAGAAGATCTTTGGGAAAAAGCACCAAAAACTAAAGGTTATGTGCAGCACTTTTATGTTCAGGATGATGGGATTTTATTCGGAATCCAGCAAGGAGGAATAAATAAGATTTCTTTTGAAGGAGAAACGTTATTTAAAAAACCATTAAAAACAGGAGAAAATATAATGGTTATGGCAAATTCACCTCAAGGATTAATTTATATAACTAGCGAAGATGCAAATATTGTTAACCTAAAAACAGGTGAGCAAGTTTGGGATAAGCCATTAAAATATAAAAATTCAGCTTCTGTAGCGTCAACTTTTGATGCCGATAATAATAGATATTTAATTGCAGCAGATGGTACTATTTTTAGTATTGATGCAAATTCTGGAGATACACAAGATTTTGCAAAAGTAAAGTTTGACGAAAAAGAAGACGCTAACCAAATGGAGATGAGAAACGGTAACATTTACCTAGCCTCATCTCAAAATATGATGGTTTTAGATAAAGATGGTAACGAAGTGTATCATAAATACTATAAATCACCATCAAAAAGCGGTTTTATGAAAGCCTTATCTGGCGTAGTAGCTGTAGCGTCTACAGCACTAACTATGGCGCATTCTTATCAAGCAGGTTTAAATAAAACACGATACGGTAGTGCTAATAATCTAGATAACTACAATGATTATGGAAAAGAAAACAAAAGAGCTGCAGATATGTTTGCCTCTATAGCAGACGAGTCTTTTAAAATCATGTCAAAACGTTTTAAAGCAACTGCAGCTACAGAAAACTCACAATTCATTTTAACTAAATTAGATGATGGCGTTGGTTTAGTTAAAGTAAATAAAGATAATGGTAATGTAGATAAAGAAATTATTCTTAAAGACAAAAAACCAGAATATCAAGTAGACGAAGTAGCAGGTGTGCTATTTTATAAAGCCAATAAAAGCACCATTTATGCATATAAATTATAGTATGTAAATACTAAAAACGCGCTATTAATCAATCTGTAAACACCAACATTTAAAATAAGTTTTACTTATAAGTTGGTGTTTATTTTTTTAGTTTTTTTTGAAATCTAATATTTATCACTTTACTTTATAAGACTAAAACCAACATAAATGAATCGCTATTATTTCATTTTCTTTTTTATAGGATTTAATCTCTTCGCTCAAGATCAAAACACATATCTAGATAGTATAAGCAACCAAATTAAAACCCAAAAGCCAAAACAAGCTTTAAATACTATTATTGAAATTCCCTACGGAAGTTTTGTCGCAGAGCTAGAAAAGTCAGAACAATTATTTAATAAAGGGATAGAACTTTCTAAAAGTATAAACGATAGTATTGCTTTAGGCGAAATTATGTTTAAATACGGTCAACTTAAATCGTATCAAAATAAATTTGATCAAGGGTTAGAGTACACTTTGCAAGCAATAAGAATTTTTGAACATCAAAAAAATAATACAAAAGCAGGTATAGCTTACGGTGGTTTAGGCTACAACTTAAAAACTAGAGACTTAGATAAAGGGTTTTATTACATGCAAAAAGGAATAAAACTACTAGAAATTGAAAATGATTTAGAAGGTTTAAATCCAGTATATGATAATTATGGCGTATTGCTAAGTATGGACAAAAAACTTGATAGCGCTTTATACTATCAATATAAATCTTTAGCTATAAAGAAGCAGTTAAAAGATAGTATAGGGCTTGGTTATAGCTACGCAAATATAGCTAATACGTTTGCCGAAAAACAAAACTATGAATTAGCTAAAACCTACGTAGATAGCTCTTCGGTTATACGAAATAAAATTGCAGATAATTATGGAATAACTGTAAACTACGTGCATATAGCAGAAATTTTTCAACAAGAAAAAAACTACATTAAAGCTATTGATAATTATAAAACCTGTGCAGAATTAGCTAATAAATACAAGTACAAACATTTAGAAAAATACTGTTATCAAAATATTGCTACATGCTATAAAAAACTAAACAAATACAAAGATGCTTTAGACTTTAATGAAAGATTTCAAGCTTTAAAGGATAGTACAAACAATGTAGCAACGCAGAATAAGATAGAAGAACTCCAAATACAATTTGAAACCGAAAAAAAAGAAAAACAACTAGCAGAAGCAAAATCTGATATATTAATTAAAGAAGCAAAAATAAAGAGAAAAACCACCTTAACTTATTACGCATTTGGTTTAGCTTTCTTTTTAGGATTAATAGGTTATTTAGTTTATAAACAACAACGCTTAAAAAACAAGCAAATAATTAAAGAAAACGAACTAAAAGAGGCTTTAATAAAAATTGAAAATCAAAATAATTTACAAGAACAGCGATTAGCTATTTCTAAAGATTTACACGATAATATCGGTTCTCAGTTAACCTTTATAATTTCGTCTTTAGACAATTTGAAATATTTTGATTTCACCAAAGAAAAACTTTACAATAAGTTTGATTCTATAGGCAACTTTACCCGAAGTACAATTACCGATTTACGCGATACGATTTGGGCAATGAATAAAGAAGAAATTACTTTTGAAGACCTTAAAACAAGAACCACCAATTTTATAGAAGCAGCAAAAACCTCTTTATTAGGTATTGATTTTGAGTTTAATTATCCTAAGGATACAGATAATGTTAAGCTTAATTCACTTCAAGGAATAGACGTATATCGCATCATTCAAGAAGCAATAAATAATGCGGTAAAACACGCAAAAGCAACTAAAATTGTAGTTAATTTTGAGATAGTAAATAACGATTTGAAAATTTCGATTATAGACAATGGTATTGGGTTTGATCAATCAACTATAGAGGCTGGTAATGGTCTGTCATCAATGAAGAAAAGAGCAAATGAAATTGATGCAGATTTTGAAATGAAATCTTCCGACCAAGGTACAGAAATTACCATAAAATTTAAAATGTAATTTTTATTAAATAGGGCAATTGCCTTATTTTAAAAACTATTAATCTTTTTTAAATTTGATAGTCATCTAATGTTCAATATTTGCGTTATGAACTATCCAATTTTTATACTATTCTTAGTTACTTTAATATTACTTTTTTGGCATTTTAATGTTGTTAAAAAAGAAATACATCATCATAATTTAATTGTTCATGATTTTCAAAATAAGTTAGACAAGCAAACCAATCTAAAAGAGTATTTGGCTAAACAAAATTCAAAAATTAATATCAAAAGGATTAACATTAAAATATCTATAATTAAAAATCAAATTGAAATTTTAAAACAAATTTCAATTAATAAAGAGAGCAACTAAAATGAAAATAGCTATTATAGACGATAACAGTTTTTTAATTTCTTCTATAAAAGAGAAGCTCTCTTTTTTTGAAGAAATTCAGGTAAAATATACCGCCAATAATGGTGCAGATTTATTAGAAAAACTTGATAAAGACCATAATTTAGACGCGCTTTTAATGGATATAGAAATGCCTGTCTTAAACGGTATCGAAACAACATTAGCTGTAAAACAAAAGTATCCGCAAATAAAAATAATTATGCTAACGGTTTTTGATAATGACGAGAATATTTTTAACGCCATAAAAGCAGGAGCAGATGGGTATTTATTAAAAGATGTTAATCCACATGAGCTATTTAATGGTATTGTAGATACCTTAAATGGTGGAGCAGCTATGAATCCTTCCATTGCATTAAAAACATTAAAGTTACTCCGTAATCCAGTAGATTTTAAAGATGTATCAAAAGAAGAAATTAATTTAACCAACAGAGAAGTTGAGGTTTTAGAGCAATTGTCAAAAGGATTAAGCTATAAAGTTATAGCAGATAATTTGTTTTTATCACCTTCTACAGTAAGAAAGCACATAGAAAATATTTACTCAAAACTACAAGTACACTCAAAATTAGAAGCCGTACAAAAAGCAAGGCGTAATAATCTGATTTAGAGGTTTTCAGTATGTTTTGTAAGATAAAATCTACAAATAGTATCTTAAACTAAGATATGTTCTTTTGGTCGAAAAAAAAGATACAAACTCAAAGATAGTTTTAATTTTATAAAGCTATTAATCATATTTCACTATAAGCACCAGATTAATAAACTTATTAAAAGTTTATTAAATCTGGTGTTTTTTTATTATCAATTTAGTAACATTTAAATTATTTAGTCTCAATAATATAAATCTATTTTTGCAAGGCTATTAATCTACATATAAAAAAAGCATCTTTTGTTTTTTGTAAACATTGGTGCTTTTTTATTTACCTTTAAATTATGAGAAAAATAGTAGTAGGAATATGCATAACTTTAATGGTTATATTTATCATAAATAAATGTTCTAATAAAGAAGAAATTCTTATTCAAGAACATTCTACATTAATAGAAAAGCAAATAAAAAACGTTAGTAAGCTAGTTGTTACCGAAGGTAACTTTAGCGAAGTTTTTAGCTATAAAAATAGCAAAGCAGTATTTGGAGATTTAATAGAGGTTGAAAAAAAAGCACTAGTTGTCGTTAATGCAGAAGTGACGGTTGCTTACGATTTAAGTAAAATTGAATTTAATTTAGACGAAGAAAATAAAACACTAACCATTACAAAATTACCAGAACAAGAAATAAAAATTTTCCCTGAGTTAGAATATTATGATGTACAAGCAGACTTTTTAAATCCTTTTAAAGCTGAAGATTATAATGCTATCAACAAAAAAGTAAAACAGCAAATAACTAAAAAGATAAATGCATCTAATTTAAAATCAAATGCAGAGAATAGATTAGTTAGTGAGCTATCTAAATTCTATATTTTAACCAATAGTTTAGGTTGGACATTGCAATACAACCAAAAAGTAATAGATAAAGTAGAAGATTTAAAATTATAAGTCTAACTTTTTAGCAAGGTTAAGCCAACCGCCACCATTTATAGTCTCAACACCATTTTGTCGTAAAATAGCTGCAGCACTTCCAGATCGCATACCACTAGCACAACATGTAATTACAGGTTTGTTCCATTTTTTAATATCGGCAACTTTACTTTGTATGCTTGGTAATGGTATATGTTTAGAGCCAGGTATAGCTCCAGAATCATATTCGGCTTTAGACCTAACATCTAAAATTATTGCACCTCTATTTTGAAAGTCTTTAATTTTTTCATTTTTATTACCGAAAAGAAAGCTGAAAATTCCCATAATCTAATAGCTGTTTTTAATTGATGTAAAAATACAAAACATAGTATAGTTCTTAGTAACAATTGTTACTTCTGCTTAAAGATATAGTTTAAACTCTTAAATTTGTAACTACACAAACTAAAAAATCATTTATGGCTCAGTCTTACGTAAAGCAAACTACCAAAAATAATATAGCATTTATCGAGTTTTTTACTCCAGAACATAATGCAATGCCAAGTCCTATTTTAAAAGAATTAGCGCAAGTAATCACCAATGCAGGTAACGATGATGAAGTAAAAGTAATTGTTTTAAAAAGTGGTGGCGACCGTACATTTTGCGCAGGAGCAAGCTTTAAAGAGTTAATTGCGATAGATAATTTAGAAGCAGGAGATTTATTTTTCTCTGGTTTTGCTAATGTTATCAATGCCATGCGTACTTGTGGTAAAATTATTATTGGGCGCGTACAAGGTAAAGCTGTTGGTGGCGGTGTTGGTTTGGCTAGTGCAACAGATTATTGTTTAGCAACCAAATATGCAGCTATTAAATTAAGCGAAATAAGTATTGGTATTGGACCATTTGTAATCGAGCCAGCAGTTTCTAAAAAAATAGGAGCAACCGCATTTTCGCAAATGACTATTGATGCCGAAAATTTTTACTCGGCAGAATACGCAAAAGACAAAGGACTTTATGCAAATGTTTTTGAAACCATTGAAGAATTAGACCAAGCAGTAAACGAACTCGCAAATAAATTAGCTAGTTATAATCCAGAAGCGTTATCAGAACTTAAAAACGTACTTTGGCAAAACACCGAAAATTGGGACACGTTACTAAAAGAACGCGCCAAAATTAGCGGTAAATTAGTGCTAAGTAGTTTTACAAAAGAAAAGCTAGCTAGTTATAAGTAGTTTAACTTAAAACAGCTTCTTCATTTACAATTTTAATGCCGTCATCTATTAAATGACCAATTTTAGGTCGGTTTTGTTTAATAGTTTCTAGATGGTTTAAAATAGAAGTACATAATTCTTTTTCATTGCCTTTAAAAGCTAATTCGTATAACTCGACAGGTAAAAGCCAATCGTTAGGGAATTTATCCTGTAACTGTTCTAAAACTTTAGTTCTAGAAATGGTTTTATTAGTACCTTCTCTGTAATCTCTAACTTGTTTGTAAAGTGAAATAAGTTCAAGTTTCTCTGGCGATTTCTCCTCATGAATGGTATTACTACTAATTTTATGAGAAATTAAATCAAAACTATGTAAATCTGCAGGTCCAGAATATCCAGATATAACCTCTTTTCCTACAGCCATATCATATTGTCCCCATTCTGGTTTAAATAAAACTGTATCGTTATGTTTTACGGTACAGTTTTTAAAGCTTATTAATATAATTTTTCCTTGTAGGTTTCTAGTTCCTGTAATGATTTCGCCAGTTACGGTAATATTACCCTCAAATTCAAGCGTTACAGTTTCACCTTCATAAATATCATATGCACGCAAATCTCTTGGTGACATATCTTCAATAGCAAGATTAATACCTTTTAATTTTCCTATTGGAGACCCAAAACCTTCTGGATGCTCTAAAGTACTATGACCTACTAATTCTTTATCACGATTAGCCAATGCAGTTTTACCAGTGGTTTGGATGTAGTGCACTTTTCCGTTAGTTTCTATAACATTAGTAAATACTCCCGAAATTTGTAAACCTGTACTTAATTCTATGGTGCCTAGTGCGTTGCTTTCTATTAATTTATTTACTGCGCTTGCGCCGCCAGTACGTAATGCCATAGTATTTGCAAATTCTTCTAAAACTAAACTTAAGTGCGCAAAGTCTGGTGTGACAAATAGTTGTGGTTGTGGTTTTGTAATATCAAAATCCTGAAAAGTAGCTTCTATAGAGTACGGTAGTTTTTTCACTTTATCGGTCATGCACCAAGCACTTTCCCCGATAGAAGATAATAATCCAGCTCCGTAAATTTTAGGCTGTTCAAGTGTGCCAATTAAACCGTATTCTACAGTCCACCAATGTAAATTTCTTATTAAAGCCATTTCGCTTGGTTTACCCATATTTTGTTGTAAATCTTCAACTTTTTTTTCGGCTTTATCAATCTCGTCTTGTGGCGTATTTGGCGCTTCTTTTATTATAGAAAGATGTCTTACAGCATCATATAATTCGTAATCTTTTGCGCTACTAATCGCTTTGCAACCAATTTCACCAAAACGTCTTAAATATTCTGCATATTCTGGATTTGCAATAATTGGAGCATGTCCTGCGCCTTCATGAATAATATCTGGAGCAGGTGTATATTCTATGTGCTCTAATTGTCTAATATCACTAGCAATAACTAAAACATTATAAGCTTGAAACTCCATAAAAGCATTAGGAGGAATAAACCCATCTACTGCAACTGCAGCCCAACCAATTTCTTTTAAAATACGATTCATACCATACATGTTTGGTATAGCATCAATACTAATTCCTGTTTGTTTTAAACCGTCTAAATAAGAATGATGAGCAACTTGGCTTAAGTAATCTACATTTTTACGCATAGCATAGCGCCAAACGGCTTGATCAATAGCACTGTAATCCTCATAGTTTTGAGGTTTTATAAATTGCGTTAAGTGCTTAGGTAAGCGCTCTAAGATAGGATTAGTTTCGATATTTTTTAAGCTCATTGTAATAGGGTTTGCTATTATGTAAAAATACTAAAATTTACACTAAAAATAGAATGCTGTAAAACAGTATATTAGTCAATAAAAATTTTTAATTTTGTTTAAAAATATTAGACAAATGCTAACTCCTTTAAAATTTCAACCTCTATTTAAGTATAGAATTTGGGGCGGAAACAAATTAAAAACCGTTCTTAATAAAGATTACGATTCAGAATCTATTGGTGAGTCTTGGGAAATCTCTGATGTACCTAATGATGAAACAGTAGTTGTAGATGGATCATTAAAAGGTTACACTTTAAAACAACTAATAAAAGAGTTTAAAGGCGAATTTTTAGGAGAAAGCGTGTATAAACAGTTTGGTGAAGCTTTTCCGTTGCTTATTAAATTTATAGATGCTAAAACACCACTTTCAATACAAGTACATCCTAATAATGAATATGCAAAAGCACATCATAATTCCTTTGGGAAAAACGAAATGTGGTACATCATGCAAGCAGATCAAGACGCTAATATTATTGTAGGTTTTGAAAAAGAAATTGATAAAACACAATTTAAACAGCATTTAGAAGATAAATCTGTTTTAGATGTAATGCATCATGAAAATGTAAAAAAAGGAGATGCATTTTATATTCCAACGGGACGTATACATGCTATTGGAGCAGGAGTTATGTTGGCAGAAATACAACAAACATCAGATGTAACTTATCGTGTTTATGATTATGATCGTGTAGACAAAACAACAGGTAAAACAAGAGAGTTACATACAGAACAAGCTACAGAAGTGCTTGATTTTAATGTAGAAAGTAGCTACAAGACTGATTATCAAAAAGAATTAAATACATCTAATAAATTAATTCATTCTCCATATTTTAAATCTAATTTTCTACCAATTAAAGGAGAAGTAAAAAAAGATTACAGTAATGTAGATTCTTTTGTGATTTACATGTGTGTTTCTGGTCAAGCTGTAATTCAATATCAGCAAAAAGATTATGCCATAAACATAGGAGAAACCATTCTTTTACCAGCATCTGTAAATGACGTTATGTTAAAGTCTGATGACGCTCAAATTTTGGAGGTTTATTTTTAAGGACTAAACAAACATCTTAGTATATTTGCAGCATGATATTAGCATCACAAATATTATTTATTAGTACAACCGAAGTGTTTTTCATACTCTTGGTGGTTGTTATGCTGTTCGGAGCTAAAAATATACCAGATATCGCTAAAGGGTTAGGGAAAGGTATGCGTACATTAAAAGACGCTACCAACGATATTAAACATGAGATTACAAAATCTGCAGAAAATAATGGTATAGATACAAGCATTACCAAAGAAGTAAACGAAGAGTTAAACAAAGTAAAAGACGATTTAGAGCAGTTTACAGGTTCAATAAAACGTAACAAATAAAACTTTTTAGGATATTATAATAAGTGTCGCTCCATACTTTTATATCCTTTTTATTTTAGAGGAAAGTAGAAGAGAAAGCTATTTTTAAACCTCAGCTTTTTTAGTGCAATAGTATATTATACTTCAATGGGATTAATCGCTAAAACACATATTAAATTTTACACTAAACTTCTGTTTTTTTTAGAGAATTCATAATTTTACGAGTTAA
Organism: Mesoflavibacter zeaxanthinifaciens subsp. sabulilitoris; assembly: GCF_014191595.1. Classification (NCBI taxonomy): domain Bacteria; kingdom Pseudomonadati; phylum Bacteroidota; class Flavobacteriia; order Flavobacteriales; family Flavobacteriaceae; genus Mesoflavibacter; species Mesoflavibacter zeaxanthinifaciens. The sequence goes on from NZ_JACHWV010000006.1 coordinate 151,541, forward strand.
TATTTGTTAATTATTTATATATTTAATTGATTAACCGATAAACCAATAATTATGAAAACTTTTCCCTTTAAGCTAGCAATATTTTGTTTAGCAATTGTTTTTATGCAATCTTGTCAAGAAGAAGACGTGCATGAAGATCAATCTTTTTCAGATCAACAAGTTAAAGATCCTTTAACAGTACAAGAAATTAATAGTAAAATAACCGAAAGTTTAGAAACTACAGGTGATTTTGATTGGAGCCAAGTAGATGCACATACACTTTGGAGTGCAGTTACACACGGTAATAATATTTTAACGATAGGTTACGGTCAAGAAGATGAATATTTTAGTGAAGTAAAATCTGAAAGACTAAAACAAAACCTAGAAAAAATTCTTCAAATTGTAGAAGCTACTGAAGGATATAAACGAAGCGAAAAAACATTAGTAGAGCATGATATTATTAATGTTGTCGATGTTCAGGTTGAAAATTTTGAAACAATAAAACGCTTAAAATCAATCAATGGTGTTAGGTATTTAGAGCCTAACGGATATAATCAATATTATTCGACCAACACAAGTAGTCAACGATCTTTGTCAGATTCTGGATGTTCTAAAAATGGAGAAACTATAAATTCTGCACATTATTCTACTGTAGCTCCAAATAATGCGCAAGTGTCTTGGCACTTCTATCAGCACAATATTCCACAAGCATGGAACTATTCAACAGGATCTGGTATTACTGTAGGATTAATAGATACAGGTGTATCTCAATCTCAAACTTTATTAAATAGTTCTGGATTTAACGACGGATATTCAAACGGTCGTTTTGTTCAAAAGTACGGGACATTTATAGATTCTTCTTGGTGGTGGAGTAGCAATTATGATGGTCCACATGATAAATGTGGTCATGGTACGCAAATGGGATCTACCATTGCTGCTCCACGTAACGATAATGGAATGCCAGTTGGTGTTGCTTATAATGCAAACCTTGTGGCTTACAGGGCTACGGAAGATGTAGTTTTAAATGATTATCACGAGCGTAAAGGTGTAAGTGATGCATTAACTCAATTAGGAAACAGAAGTGATGTTAAAATAATCTCGATGTCAATAGGTTATCCGTGGTCAATTGGTAATATAAAAGATGCAGTTAAATACGCATACAGTAAAGGAAAATTAATTTTTGCTGCTGGCGGAACATCTACAAACTTCACTAACTGGTATGGTGTTATTTTTCCAGCAACTATGAGCGAAACAGTTGCAGTAACTGGTATTACAGATGGCGCATATTATGAAACTTGCGATGTGTGTCACGAAGGTGATAAAATAGATTTTACTATCGTAATGGAAGGTGATAATAATACTAGTAAACATCCGCCAGTTTTAGGATTTTATAACGGACAAAGACAGTATACAGGCGGATCTTCTGTAGCTACAGCAACAACTGCAGGTATTGCTGCATTAGTTTGGTCTAAATATCCAAGTTGGAGTAGAAGTCAAGTTCTGAATAAATTAAAGCAATCTGCACATTTATATCCTAATAAACATTCTAGTTTTGGTTACGGAACAATAGATGCTTTGCAAGCTGTACAATAATTAAATTGAAATAAGTCACAAAAAAACCTCTTCAAATTGAAGAGGTTTTTTAAAATAATCCATTTGTATTAGGAGAATCTTTATCTATTATTTGACCAAGATCCCAAAGTTCGGTTATTTTATTATCCGAATTAAATTTAAAAATATGGACAACCGCAATATCTAATTCTGCTTTACAAACAAGACTATGTGTGATTACAGTATTTTGGTCTTCAAAACATTGCTTAATGTCAATGCTCTTGTTAGGGTTTGTATCATGCGCATCTTGCATAGCCTTTAACAAAGCATCTTTACTTCCTTCAAAGTATTGATTATGATGAATAAATTCTTCAGATACATATTTATTAAAAGCAGCATTAACGCCACCTAATCCAGCAAGTTTTAAAAAATCTATTGCAATTTCTTTTCTATTCATCTTAACTATTTTTTTCTACTAATAGTCAATCCATCACGTATTGGTAGCAATACAGTTTCTATGCGATGGTCGTCTTTTAAAAGTGTATTAAACTCTAAAACAGCTTTTGTAGATGTGTCTTTTTCGTTTAAAGGTTCAACTACTTTACCGTGCCATAAGACGTTATCGGATAGAATAATTCCGCCAGGATTTAGTTTTTCAATAATTAAATGAAAGTAATTTACGTAATTAGGTTTATCGGCATCAATAAATACTAAATCAAATGTCATATCTAAAGCAGGAATAATATCTAAAGCACTTCCTGTATGCTGAATGATTTGATCTCCATAAGCCGATTTATCAAAATATTTACGCTGAAAATCATGCAATTCTTCATTAATATCAATAGTATGTATTTGACCATTTTTATCTAAACCTTCAGCTAAACAAAGTGTTGCATAGCCTGTAAAAGTACCAAGCTCTAAAATAGTTTTAGGACGTACTAATTTAGATATCATGCTTAATACACGACCTTGATACGGTCCAGAAAGCATAATAGGTTGTAAAATTTTTTGGTAGGTTTCTCTTGTTAGTTGTTGTAGTAATTCTGGCTCTTCTTCAGAATGTGCAACAACATAATCGTCTAATTTTTCTGGTAAAAAATACATTATCCTAAAATTCGCTTATATAACTTATCCTTTTCAGCTTGATCATTTCCGCAAAGCCAACGTATTACATTGTCTTCCCAAATTGCATCACGTTCGGTTTCATTAATAATATCTCTTTCTATAGCCAGATCTAATATTTTACCAGGATAAGAACTTTGTTTTACGCTTTCCATTTCACCTAAAGGATATGGATCGTCTAATCCCATTAAGACTTGTTTAGAGGTTTGATTTTTGATTAATAATTGAAGTCCGCCAGTATCGTGTACCAATGTATCAAAGAAAATATTTGGATGCGCTACAGCTTTTCTTGGGTGATGTTTACCTTCAAATAAATCTGGTCTACCATCAAAACCTTGTATACGTCGTCCTAAATTAATCTGTGCCAATTGTCCGCCATGCGCAAAACAAGTTCGCATGTTTGGATACTTATCTTGATAGCCATTTAAGGTTAAAAAGTGATACGCATCTGCACATTGTGCTAACATCCAAATGAGATGAAAACGCCACGACGTGTTTTCTAGCTTTATGAATTTTTCACCATCATAGGGATGAATTTCAACAGCTAAATTATACTTATTGGCTAATTCAAAAATAGGTTCGTTTTCTTCATCAAAAATACAACGCCAAGTCCCAATCGTATCCATGTAATGCGTTGGTAAACACAGTAAACGCATACCTAATTCTTCCACACAACGTTCAATTTCCCAACAAGCACCGCGTACAAATCCTGGATGCACTACAAACCCAGTAGTAAATTTACTTGGATTTTCATGCTGAATTTTTGCGTTAAAATCATTTTGAAAACGTAAGGCTTGCTTCATTTCTTCAACACGTAAACCATTACCATATAACTGAGATAAGTTTAGCACAACTGCATGGTCTATTTTGTTGCGTTCCATCCATTCTAATTTTTCATTTAAGAAAAAACTAGAATCTGTAATGGGTCTATTCCAATCTTTTTGAAGCATGTATTTACGGTCTTTATCTACCCAAAAAATACCTTTATCTTTCATAAATTGCGGAATTTCTTCCGGATAAGGCAGTAAATGTGAATGACCGTTAATTCTTAGTTTGCGTTTGCTCATTTGTTTAAGGGGTTACCAAATTTTAAATTTTAGTAACTGTTTTTGTGTTGGTTAGATGTAATTGGGTTTATTTTTTAAAAGCCCCTTTTTTAACCATATCGTTATAACGGTCAAAAATAGCAGGCATATCAGTTTCTATATTGTCAAGCATAAATTCTTCTTCATAAATCAAACTTGTATCTTCATCCGAGTACCATTGTAATTTATCCATAACACCTTCTGGTCTAGGATATTCGATCACCAAACCTACAGTGTTTGCACTTCGTTGAGGTGAATGTGGTACTTTTGGCGGTAATACAAAAATTTCACCTTCTTTAATATGAATATCTTTTGGTTTACCATCTTCAATAACTTTTAAGACCATGTCACCTTCAATTTGATGGAAAAATTCCGGTGTTTCATTATAGTGATAATCTTGTCTATCGTTTGGTCCACCAACAACCATAACAATAACATCGGCATCTTTCCAAACCACTTTATTACCAACAGGTGGTTTTAGTAAATGACGGTTTTCTTCAATCCATGCTTTAAAATTAATAGGCGGAAATAATTTGCTCATTGTATACTTTTTTTGGCGTTACCCTATTGGGTCAGGCTTTCAAGGCTCGCTCTCTGCGAGGAGCTCAAACAAACCTTTCAATCCTTAACGCAGATTCATCAATTCAATAAAATTAAGAATAATATTTTTGAAATATTAGGCTTATAAACTTTTTGTTCTACCACCATCAACCGGAAGGTTAATTCCGTTAATATAACTCGCCTTTTCACTTGCTAAAAAGGTGATTGCAGCAGCTAACTCTTCTGGTTTTGCAAATCGTTTTGCTGGTACAGCACTTTTCATGGCGTTAGCAGATTCTTCTTCTGTTTTGCCAGTTTTAGCACTTTTGTTTTTTATGATTTCGGTTAAACGTTCTGTTCCAGTTGCGCCAGGTAACACATTGTTTACGGTAATGCCAAATTGTCCAAGTTCGTTAGCCAAGGTTTTACTCCAATTGGCTACAGCACCACGAATGGTATTGCTTACACCAAGTCCGTCTAATGGCTGTTTTACAGATGTTGAAATGACATTAATAATACGTCCAAATTCTTCAGCTTTCATAAACGGAACAACAGCTTGAGCCAATACATGATTACATTTTAAATGCTGTGTAAAAGCGCTTTCAAACTCTTCAATTTTCGCATCAAAAACTGGTCCACCAGCTGGTCCGCCAGTATTGTTTACCAAGACATGAAATCCGTGATTGTTTTTGATGTAGCTTTCAACTTTTTCTTTTAATTCCATCGGATTAGAAAAATCAGCTACGATATAATCGTGGTTTCTGTGTTTTGGTAATTCAGCTAAAACTGCCTTTAGCTTGTCTTCGTTTCTTGCTATTAGTGTGATATTTGCACCTTCTTCAGCTAAAGCTAAAGCAGTTGCTTTACCAATTCCTGCTGTGCTACCACACACTAGCGCGTATTTGTTGTTTAGTTTTAAGTCCATAATAACTTCCTGCGTAGGCAGGAATCTTTTTAGTTTATATTGTTAAATGAGATTCCTGCTTTCGCAGGAATGACATTAATACTTTATACATACATTCTTAGCCTCAGTAAAAAAGCGTAAAGCTTCAAATCCACCTTCGCGACCAACTCCGCTAGCTTTAACGCCACCAAAAGGTGTGCGTAAATCGCGCATCATCCAAGTGTTTATCCAAACGATACCAGCTTGTAGTTGGTTACTCATTCGCATGGTGCGTTTTAGATTGTTAGTCCAAAGTGTTGCTGATAAACCGTATTTTACTTTGTTAGCCATTTCTAATACGTCGTCTTCAGTTTTGAATGGCATAATGGTGACTACTGGTCCAAAAATTTCTTCTTGATTCACGCGACAATCATCTGTTTTAACCTCAATAACTGTTGGTTGTAAATAGTAGCCGTTTTCGTAACCTTCAACCGAAACTTCGTTTCCACCACATAAAACAGTTGCGCCTTCTTCTTTAGCAATTTCGATGTAGCTTTTTACTTTTTCAAGATGCGGTTTTGAAACCAAAGCGCCAATATTCGTATCTGTTTCAGAAGGATGACCAACCTTTAAATCTTTTACTTTGTTTACAAAGTCAGCTTTAAATTTGTCATAAATAGTTTCCTCTACAAAAATTCGGCTTCCGCATAAACAAATCTGACCTTGATTAGCAAACGACGAGCGTACGGTTGTGTTCAGCATATCGTCATAATCGCAATCGGCAAAAATGATGTTTGGGTTTTTTCCACCTAATTCTAAAGATAGCTTTTTAAACATTGGTGCGGCAACTTTGGCAATATGTGCGCCAGTTGCTGTTCCGCCAGTAAAACTAATGGCTTTGATATTTGGATGTTCTACAATAGCTTGACCAGTCGTAGTACCTAAACCGTGAACAATATTCAGCACACCTTTAGGTAAGCCAGCTTCATTACAAATTTTGCCTAACAAATACGCTGTCATTGGTGTAACTTCACTTGGTTTGGCAACAACGCAATTACCTGCAGCGATTGCAGGTGCGATTTTCCAAGTGAAGAGATACAATGGCAAGTTCCAAGGACTTATACAACCAACAACACCAATAGGTTGGCGTAGTGTATAATTTACAGCGTTTTGACCAACGCTTTCGTGGCTTTCACTTGCAAATTGAGTAATGGCATTACCAAAGAACCTGAAATTACTTGCTGCTCTTGGTATATCTACCATTTTGGCAAGACTTACAGGTTTTCCGTTGTCCTTACTTTCGGCTTCTGCAAAACGGTCTAAATTAGCTTCTAATAATTCTGAAATTTTAATGAGAATTCTGCTACGTTCTTCTAAAGTAGTTTGACTCCAACTAGGAAAAGCAGATTTAGCAGCTTTGTAAGCTTGCTCTACATCTTCTTTTGATGAGTTTGGGATTTGTCCATAGACTTCACCATTTGAAGGATTGTAGTTGTCAATCCAACTGTTAGATGATGGGTTTTCAAATTGACCGTTAATGTAATTTTGTATGTTCATTATTCTGATTAGTCATTTCGAACGAATGTGAGAAATCACATGATGAGATATCTCGACTGCGTTCGACATGACAGTTTTATTGTTTTTTATACGCCATCACCTTAATTTCAACCAATAAATCTGGATGTGGTAATTGGTGTACAGCAACTGTTGTTCTGGTTGGTCCAGTTTCTTTTTCAAAAAACTCGGCGTAGGCTTTGTTATAACCTGCAAAATCATTCATATTTACTAAAAAGGTAGTTACATCAACTACATCCTTAAGGCTGGCACCAACGGTTTGTAAATTTTTATCGATGTTTTTTAAAACTTCTCTGGTTTGAACTTCGATATCTAATTTTTTGGTGTTCATTTCGTCAATAAGTTCTACACCAGCAATTGTATTGTCTGCGCGCCTTGAACTGGTTCCTGATACGAAAATGAAATCGCCTACCACTTTTACATGTGGATATGCGCCTCTTGGTGTTACTTTAGTTCCTGCGTTTGTGCTCATATTGGTTGTCATTCTGAACTTGATTCAGAATCTATTTTTTGATTATTTTATTTTCCTGAGACTTCTCGACTGCGCTCGAAGTGACAGTTTATTCTTTTTATGAGATTCCTGCTTTACTCATTGATTCTTATTTAAGCTCATTGATTTCGTGAATCTTCGATTTCGCAGGAATTTAGTGATGCATTGTTTTTGCAACGTTGTCATCATCTATAATATCGTTAGTTTTTTCTTGTACTTTTTGTAAAGCCTTTTCTAATTGCTCATAAGTCATATCTGCTGTTATCGATATCTCATTGTCTGCAATCATGTTTAAAATGGCTTTGTCTTGCGCACGACCTTTGGTCATAGCTTCGTGATAGCCAATATTTTCATTGAATGTGACCATCGAGTATTTTGAAAAATAGTGCTCTGGGAAATGCTTTTCTAATTGCATTTCTAGCAGGCGCTTTGTTTTGAACATTGGGTTAGCAACGTGATCACGCATTTCGTAATAGTTCTCTTCGGCTAACTCGCCAATAGCATCTGCATCTGCTTTTCTAACCGATTGATAGGTTTTAAAAATGGTTTCCCAATCGTCTTCATGTTTATCGATAATGCTATCTAAAACAGCTACATCTTCAAAAGAGGCATTCATTCCTTGACCGTAAAACGGAACAACAGCATGCGCCGCATCACCTAGAATTAAGGTGTTGCCTTTATAATACCAAGGTGAACATTTTATAGTGCCTAAAGCACCTGTTGGATTGTTTGCAAACTCTTCAGCAATGTTCGGAATTAGCGCTAAAGCATCAGGAAATTGTGCTTGGAAAAAGGCTTTTATTTTGTCTTCAGTATCTAAATATTTGAAATTATAAGTGCCTTCTTCATGGCTTAAAAACAGCGTCACCGTAAAACTTCCGTCTAAATTAGGTAAAGCGATAAGCATATATTCGCCTCTTGGCCAAATATGCAAATAATCTTTACTGATTTGATGGCTTCCGTCTTTGGCTGCAGGAATTTCTAATTCTTTATAACCGTGTGTTAAGAAATTTTGAGAAAAACTGAACAAGAATTTACGCTGTAAAAAGTAGCTTTTTCTTAACTCTGAACCTGCGCCATCAGTACCAAAAATAACGTCTGCAGTGACGTTAAACGCTTCATTTGTATTACGATTTTTAAAATGAACGGTATTGGTGTCTAAATCTACCGTTTCACATTCTGAATTAAAATGAATGGTTAGATTGTCGTATGTATCGGCTTCGGTTAGTAGCATTCCGTTTAAATCACCTCTTGAAATAGAGTTGATGTATTCGTTATCACGACCAGAATAGTTGGATGCAAAGGTGTTACCTTTGGTATCGTGCATTAATCTACCTTTCATTGGGATACAAATCTCACGCGCTTTATCTTCAACATTAGCTAAACGTAAGGCTTTGAAACCGCGATCTGATAAGGCAAGGTTGATAGAACGACCTGCAGAAATGTCTGTTGTTCGTAGATCTGGTCTACTTTCGTAAACATTAACGTTATAGCCTCGTTGTGCTAAACGTAGTGCTAAAAGTGAGCCGCATAAACCTGCGCCAATGATTAATATGTTTTCTTTTTGTTTCATTATTTTATCCTTGTTTAATCAAGTGTCTAAATATTATGATTCAATACTTTCTTTATTTTTTGAATTTCTTCATATGATAATCTAAGTCTTTTTAAATTTAATTTTTGTTCTTGATTATCAATGCTTTTATAATAAAAAATATCGTTTTTAGAATTAAATTCTAAGTTTGAAAAATCACTGTATTCAGCAATTTTTATTAATTTATCTTTTATTACATAAACTATTTTTTTGTCAGTTATTATAAAATAGTCAAAGCTTAAATTAAAAAGATAATAGAACAGTCCTAAAATTTGATATTCCCAAAAACTTGCTTCAGATTTCTTCTTGATTTTGAGTAAAATATTATCATCCTTTATTAGTGAAAAAAAATTTTTCATCTACAAAATTTCTTTCAACTTTTCAACCATTCTAAATACATCTTCAAAACTGTTGTAAAGCGGTACTGGTGCACAGCGTATAACATCAGGTTCGCGCCAGTCTGTAATAATATTGGCTTTGGTTAATTTGTGATGTAAACTTTTATCGGCATCTTTAACTTGAATCGATAATTGGCAACCACGTTGTTTTGGATCTGTTGGTGTGATTATTTTTATTTTATCGTTGTTTAATTCATTAATTAAAAATTCAAAATAACCTGTTAGTTGCTCTGATTTTTTGCGTAACGCTTCCATACCAACCTCATTAAACATATCTAATGACGCTTTTATGGCAGCCATAGATAAAATTGGCGGATTACTAAGTTGCCAACCTTCGGCGCCAGGTGTAACATCTAACGGTTGACGCATATTAAAACGCGTGTCTTTATTGTGACTCCACCAACCTGCAAAACGCTTTAAATCTTTATTGTGTGCGTGTTTTTCGTGAACGAAAAGTCCGCCTAAACTACCTGGTCCAGAGTTTAAATATTTGTAAGTACACCAAGCTGCAAAATCTACGCCTGAGTTGTGTAATTCTGGTTGAATGTTTCCTACACCATGTGCTAAATCGATACCAACCATACAGTTTTTGGCGTGACCAAGCTCTGCGATACGCTTTATATCTAAATATTGACCTGTGTAATAATTAACGCCGCCAATTAAAAGTAAAGCGATTTCATCACCTTGTTGATCTAGGATTGTTTCTAAATCTTCAATATTTAATAATTCTTCGCCTTCTCGAGGTTTCCACTCAATTAAACCTTCATTTGCATCAAAACCATGAAAATCTAATTGTGTTTGTACTGCATATCGATCTGATGGAAATGCATCACTTTCTATAACAATTTTGTATTTGGTTTTGGTTGGTTGGTAAAAACTAACCATTAGCAAGTGTAGGTTTGTGGTTAGCGTGTTCATCACTACAACTTCAATAGGCTTTGCGCCTACGATTTTTGCCATACTTTCAGTCAAGAATTCGTGATATGGCATCCATGGGTTTTTAGCTTCAAAATGACCTTCTACACCAAGGTTTGCCCAATCGTTTAATTCTTGTTGAATGTAATTTTGTGTACTTTTTGGTTGTAATCCTAGCGAGTTTCCTGTAAAATATAACCAGTCGTTTCCTTCTTTGTCTTTTGGAATATGAAATTGATTGCGGTAATACGCTAATGTGTCGTTTTGGTCTTGTGTTTTTGCGTAATCAAGACCGGTTTTATAGTTGGTCAATTGTATATTTTTTTGCGTTGCTAACAAAAATAACATAAATTTATTAAGTACTTAAAGATTACTAGCGTTGTAATTGTTATAATTACATTAGTAGTTTAATTTTTTTGATTGATTTTTTATGAAACTAACTTTAACGTAAATGATAAGAGATTTTCTACGTAAATATCAAAGATGGTATATCTCTTATCTAGATATGCAAAATCATAAAAATGAAACAGATCGTTTATCTTATTACAGGGATAAACTTTTTATTTCAATAATAACTTTAACCGTTTTGCTAGGCTCTGTAGCTTATGTGCCAAGTATTACAGCAGCAATAGTTTTAGATAAATTGTTTATTTTATACATAGATACGTTAGCTATAATTTTATTGTTTTTTGCTTTTTTCTATAAGCCACTTAGTTTAAAACATAGAAAACAAATTTTTACTGTTAACTTTTTTGTGCTATCACTTTGTCTGGTTTTGGATTTAGGATTAGGAGGAAATGGACCAATTTTACTTTATATGGTTAGCATACTTGTAACACTCTATAGTGGTACAAAAGCAGGTGTTTATACGGTTTTACTTACAGCATTATTTTATTTTTTAGTATTAGTTATAAAATATTTTAAAATTATTGAAATTAATTTTTATGTAGAAGGTCCGTTTGAAGGGTTAATGACTGTATTTATTAATAATATATTATTCTCTTTACTTACTGTGTTTTGTGTGGCATTTTTAATTAAACAGCTAAATAAAGCATTACTTAAAGAAGCAGAGCTTCAGGATAGATTGATAGAAGAAAATAAATTAACAATTAAAGCTAAAGAAGAAGCAGAGCAATCGGATAGGTTAAAAACAGCCTTTTTGGGTAACATGAGTCATGAAATTAATACACCTATGTACAGTGTTTTGGGTAGTGCAGCGTTATTAAAATCGAGTTTAAATATTGATGAAAAAAATAAAGAATACTTCAATATCATTGAAACTAATAGTAATAAAATACTGAAAGTATTTAATGATGTTGTAGAAGTATCCAAAATAGAGTCTGGTTTATATACTATTAATAAAGAGTCTATAAATATAGAAAGTCTTTTAGAAAACGTAAAAACAGATCTTTCTCCTTTAGCTAAAGCGCATAAAGTTAAACTAATGATTACTGTAGAAATAAAGCAAGGTTATAGGCTATTGAGTGACCAAGAAAAGCTTTATGAAGCACTTAAACACTTAGTGAAAAATGCTATTATATTTACTAAACCTTATGGAGTAGTAAATGTAATTTGTAATATTTTAAACAATAAAAAAGTAGAGTTTAAAATTCAAGATACGGGTATTGGTATAGCCGACAAAGATCTGGATAAAGTAAGATTGCCTTTTTATAAAGTAGATTTAGATAATGAGTCTGCTTTACATGGTACAGGACTTGGGTTAACCATTGCTAATGCTTATATAAATATCTTAGGAGGAAAAATAAAAATAGAAAGTGCCTTAGGACATGGTACCCAGATTTACTTTACACTAGAAGACTACAAAAAAGCGCCTTGATATAATCAAAGCGCAAATATATATAGACGCCATATGGCGGAAAATGTAAGCTATACGTTTTAAGTTTTAAACCCACGTGAAACTTACATTATATAAGACAAAATTAAGATTAAAAAACCGAAAGGTTTATTCTGTGGTAACTTTTATATCAGTAAAGTTTAAATTCCAATTTACATCTGCTTGTTTATGGTCTAAAGCAATTTTAATACCATTAAAATCTTTGTGGTTTTCAAAAGTTGTAATTAATGAAGCCTCTTTTTTATTTCCTTCTCTATAAACCCATTCGGTAATAAGGTAATTATCATTAAAATAAAAGTCATAAGCATCACCAGGTGTATATCCTCCATTATTAGGATAGGTAATAGTTATTTTATTAGTTTCTAATTTACTTATTGGTGCTTTAGCTTTTACAACTTTTGATATTGAAGCATTTTTATCCCACATTAATTGGAATGGAGTTAACAACCAGAATTTATCATTAATAAAGCCTTGATCAGCTTTTATAGATGTACTATCAATAGATTTTCGGTTGTAAGTAATTGTATCTTTAGCAGTAATTAAAGTTACATCATTACTTTTAGGTTTCCATATCCAAGAGCGTTGGTAATGAGAACTATCTCTATCTACATTAAAAGTAAATGCTATTTCTTTAATGTTTTTAAACTGCTTAAACCCATAGTTGTTAGCAATTTTCTCGGCAGTAGTAATTGGTTTTGATTCTTCTTTTTGGACTTGCTTAGTTTCATTTTTACAACTAAAAAGTAAAATTGAAAGTATAGAAATTGTATAAAGTAATCTCATGAGTTTTTTTGCAAAAATACGTAATAGAAATTCGGAATCAATTTTTTAGTTTAATTTTAGATGAAATTTAGCATCATTAATTTACAAAAATGAAAGACCTAAACGACGCCTTTAGTACAAATAAAGCTACTTGGAATAAAAAAGTAAAAGCACACGCCAATAGTGATTTTTACAAATTAGACGCATTTATAAATGGTGAAAACTCGCTTAATGCATACGAATTAAAAGCTTTGCCAGACGTAAAAGGTAAGTCGTTATTGCATTTACAATGTCATTTTGGTCAAGACACCTTAAGTTGGAGTAGGTTAGGCGCAAAGTGTACAGGAGTAGATTTAAGTGACGAAGGTGTAAAACTTGCGCAACAATTAAATAATCAATTAAAATTAGATGCCAACTTTATATGTTGTAATGTTTTGGATACATCACAACATGTAAAAGAGCAGTTTGATATTGTTTTTACTAGTTATGGAGTAATAGGTTGGTTACCTGATTTAAAACCTTGGGGAAAAATGATTGCAGAGCGTTTAAAAGAAGGAGGTACATTTTATATGGTCGAGTTTCATCCAATAGTTTGGATGTTTGATTATTTAGACGGACAACCAAAAATGAAATACGGTTACATGCAAGATGAAGCAATTTATGAAGAATACGAAGGGACTTACGCAGATACTGATTCTAAAATGATAAGTAAAGAATATGGATGGAACCATGGTTTAAGCGAAGTCATTAACGCATTAACCGAAGCTGGTCTACGTATTGATTATTTAAACGAGTATGATGAAAGTCCTTATAACGTACTTCCAAATTTAGAAAAAACTAAATCTGAAATGTACGTTACTAAAGATAAATTGTATCCTTTAATTTTTGAGATAAAGGCTAGGAAAGTTTAGTGTTTTTCCTTTAAAACTTCAGGCATTTTAGCTTGAAACTTTTTTAAACGAGGTATAGAAACGTTTTGTATATATGGGTTTTCAGGATGTAGCTTCTCATAGTTTTGGTGATAATCTTCTGCTTTCCAAAATTTTTGGAATGGATAGACTTCTGCAGCAATTGTTGCATTTAATTGTTTAGCTAAAGCAGCTTTTTTCTCTTCTATAATTTTCTTTTGTGCATCATTTTGATAAAAAATAATAGAACGGTATTGAGATCCACGATCTGGTCCTTGTCCATTAACTTGTGTTGGATTTTGCGAAGCAAAATATACATCTACTAAGGTTGAAAAACTAACAACTTTAGGGTCGTAAATTACTTCTACAGCTTCGGCATGACCCGTTAATCCTGTGTTACTTTTCTCGTAAGTTGGGTTTTGTGTATATCCGCCAGAATAACCACTTATAGCTTCATTTACACCTTTAACACTTTCGTAAACTGCTTCTACACACCAAAAACAGCCACTAGCAAAATATGCTTTAGCTAATCCGTTTTTTAAAGGTACTTCAATAGGCTTGGCATTTTTTACTGCTTCTTGTTTTGGATTTGTTTGTGCTTGATTATTACAGCTAAAAAGGAGCGTAAGTAATAGGATAGGTAGTAATCGTTTCATAATAAATTTCTTTTTCATCTTTAGACGTAAAAATTACTAAAGCCTTAATTTCTTTTTTATAAAATTGTCTTAAAAAAAAAGAACCTTCAATTTATTGAAGGCTCTGATAAAATATTTGTTCTGTTATTTAGCTTAAGATGATAACTTAGCAAATAACTTGTTCATTTTTTCTTGCTCTTCGTCTGCTAAAGCCGAATCTACTAAGATACGTCCACTGTGCTCGTCTGTAATAATTTTTTTACGTGACGCAATTTCCATTTGTACTTGTGGCGGAATTGTAAAGTAAGATCCTCCAGATGCACCTCTTTCAATTGGTACAACAGCTAATCCGTTTTTTACGTTTGCTCTTATTCTCTCGTAGGCTTTTACTAAACGATCTTCGATTTTATCTTTAGACTCTTCAGACTTTTCAATTAAAGCTTTTTCTTCTTTTTCAGTTTCTTTTAAAATAGCGTCTAATTCACCTTTTTTGTGTTTAAGGTGTGTTTCACGATCTTTAGTATGCTCTTTAGTTTTAGCAATTACTTCTTTCTTTTGCTCGATTTGAGCTTTAAATTCTCTAATGTGCTTTTCAGCTAATTGAATTTCTAATTCTTGATATTCAACTTCTTTACTTAAAGAGTTAAATTCTCTGTTATTTCTAACATTTTTTTGTTGTTCTGTGTACTTTTTAATTAAAGCTTTAGATTCTTCAATTAAATTTTTTCTATCAGAAATTTCAGTATCAATATTATTAAGACTTTCTTCTAATTTTTCTAGTCTTGTTTTTAATCCCGCAACTTCATCTTCTAAATCGCTAACCTCTAAAGGTAGTTCTCCACGAACGTTTCTTATCTCGTCTATTCTAGAGTCGATTAATTGTAGATCGTATAATGCTCTTAAACGTTCTTCTACTGTTGCTTCTTTCTTCTTTGCCATATTTTAAAAATACTTAACAGGATTGGTATTTGTGTTTGATAAAACGAATGCAAAATTAGGAATTTTTTTTGTAAGTATTGCTACTAAACCGTTTTTTGTGTATTGTTCGCTCTCGTAATGTCCAATATCTGCTAAAAGGATGTTGTTTTCTGCTTGAAAAAAGTCGTGATATTTAAGGTCTGCAGTGACATAAGCGTCTGCGCCTGATGCTTTTGCAGTACCAATAGCAAAGCTACCAGAACCACCTAAAACCGCTACTTTTTTGATTGGTTTTTCTAAAAATTGAGTGTGTCTAATGTTTGAAACCTTCATTTTTTGCTTAAGATGATTTAAAAAATCAACTTCTGTCATAGCGGTTTCAAATTCAGCAATCATTCCCATTCCTATATTTTGATTTGTGTTTTCTAAAGTAGTTACCTCGTAAGCAACCTCTTCATAAGAATGTGATTTAAATAATGTTTCTAAAACTTTGTTTTCTAAGTGTTTAGGAAATGTAATGCCAATTTTTGTTTCGTTTTCGTAATGTGTTTCACCAATATTACCAATAGTAGGATTTGCGTCTTCGTTAGGATTGAATGTGCCAACACCTTCTACGTTAAAACTACAATGGTTATAATTGCCTAAGCTTCCTGCTCCTGTGCTAAATAGTGCATTTCGAAGTTGTTCTGCTTCTGCTTTAGGAACAAATGTTGTTAGTTTTTTTATAGTTTGTTTTTGCGGAATTAAAATGCGTTGATTAACAAGTTCTAATTGATTACAAAGCATAGCGTTTACACCTTTTTTGTAATTGTCTAAAGCAGTATGGATGGCATAAATAGCAATATCGTTTTTTATGGCTTTTAAAACAGTGCGCTCTACATAATTTTTGCCTGTTAAGCTTTTTAAACCTTTAAAAATGATAGGATGAAAACTGATAATTAAATTGCAATTTTTTGCAATAGCTTCTTCTACAACATCTTCAGTTGTGTCTAATGTGATTAAAGCCGAAGTTACTTCGGTATTTTTATTGCCAACCAAAAGACCAACATTGTCAAAATCTTCTGCATAGTGTAATGGTGCATCTTCTTCTAAAGCGTTAATAATGTCTTTTATTAGCATACTTTTTAGATTTAATAATTTAAAACAAATATAAAATATTTACTTTCGTTACTGTAATCTGTTAAAACAAAACAGAAATTTTATCTTAAAATGAAATTTATAAGAATCATACTTTTTCCTTTTGTGCCAATTTATTTTTTAGTGACTTGGTTTAGAAATTTAGCTTACGATAAAGGTTGGTTTAAGTCCACGAGCTATGATTTTCCTATAATCTGTGTTGGTAATTTAAGTGCTGGCGGTACAGGAAAAACACCAATGGTTGAATATTTGATTAGACTATTAAAAGATAAAACCAAATTAGCTACTTTAAGTAGAGGTTACGGAAGAAAAACAAAAGGATTTTTATTGGCAGAAGACAATATTACAGCGACTGAATTAGGTGATGAACCATTTCAATTCTATCATAAATTTAAAAATGAAATTACAGTTGCAGTTGATGAAGATAGGCAACATGGCATATCAACATTAAGAGCAATAAAACCAAAACCAGAAGTTGTTATTTTGGATGATGCGTTTCAGCATAGAAAAGTAAAAGCAGGTTATAATATTTTACTAACAACGTATAACAATCTTTATGTAGATGACTTTGTTTTACCAACAGGAAATCTACGCGAGCCAAAAAAAGGGGCAAAAAGAGCTAATATAATTGTGGTAACTAAATGTCCTGAATCTTTGACTCAATTAGAAAAAAAAGCTATTGTTTTAAAATTGAAACCAAAGGTATATCAACATGTGTTTTTTAGTCATATTGGTTATGGTAATTCTGTTTTAAATGAAACACAAAAGGTTAGTTTAAACAAACTTGAATCTTTTACTTTAGTAACAGGTATTGCAAATGCAAAACCTTTAGTAAATTATCTAAAATCCCTGCGGTTAGATTTTAATCATATCGAGTTTAAAGATCATCATAATTTTACTGAAAACGATATAAAAAAGCTTTCAGAATTAGATAAGATTGTAACTACAGAAAAAGATTATATGCGTCTTAAAAATGAAGCTGTTTTAAAAGGTAAATTATACTATTTACCAATTAAAACGGTTATTGATAATTCAGAACAATTTGATGCTTTAGTTAAAGCGTTTACTCTTGGCTAATTTGAGAACCTTCAGACATTAAAGCATTGTAAAGTTTACGCTCAAAATCTTCTTGTTTAAAAGGTTTAGGGATGATGTCTGTAAAACCAGCTTCGTCAAATTCTTGCATTTTATCTTCAATAGTAACTGCTGTTAATGCAAAAATGGTTAATTCTCTATCAAATGCTCTAATCATTCTTGTGGCTTCAATACCGCTTATTCCAGGCATGTGTATATCCATTAAAACAACATCGTAATTTCCTGTTTTAACTTTATCTACAGCTTCTTCACCATTGTCTACAACGTCACAATATAGATTCATTTTATTTAGAATTTTACGTGTAATCATTTGGTTAATTTTGTTGTCTTCTACAACTAAAATCTTAATGTTACTTAATTCTATTTCGTCTACATCTTTAAAGTAAGTCGTTTTTTCTACTTTTACTTCTTCGTGACTTCTTTTTAAAGGTAATTCAAAGTAAAAAGTGGTTCCTTTTCCTAGTTCGCTTTTTAAATAAATCTTTCCTTTTAAAATGTCTATTAATCCTTTTACGATAGAAAGTCCTAGACCAGTACCGCCATATTTACGGTTTATTTGAATAGAGCCTTGAGAGAAACTTTCAAATAAATTTTGTTGCTTCTCTTCACTTATACCAATACCATTATCTTCAATTTCAAATCTAACTTCAAGATTATCTCCAGATACTTTTTGTTGAATAATTCTAATCCAAATATCACCGTCTTTGGTAAATTTTATAGAGTTACCAATAAGATTAATTAAAATTTGAGATATTTTTAATTGATCGGCGTTAAAGTTTTCTGGTAGATTACGGTCGTATTCAAAATGAATGTTGATGTTGTTGTCTAATGCAGAATTGTTTAATGCAGAAATAACGTTCTCTACTTTCTTTTTTAGGTTGAAAACTTCTGGTTCTACATCTACTTTATTAGCTTCAATTTTATTAATTTGAAGGATGTCATTAATAAAAGTTAGTAGATAATCTCCTGAAAATTTTAGAGACTTTAAATGCTGTATTTGTTCAGGTTTTGGGTCTTCTTCTAATAGCATATTTGTAAGTCCTGTAACGGCATACAAAGGTGTTCTTAACTCATGCGTTACTGTAGATAAGAAGTTTGCTTTAGTTTTTGTAGCAAGTTCAGCTTTTTCCATTGCAACGGTAAGCTCTGCATTTTTTTTATGTAAAATGTTGTTAGATTTTAATCTAATATTATTGTTTTTGTAAAGCGATAATGTTAATAAAGAAAGAATAGTAATTAAAGCAATACTTAATATGGTAGTTAATTTTTCTAACCATGAAGAGTTTGCTTCTTTTTGTAAATCTGCTTCTCTTTCTTTTTGATACTCTATTGGGTTTTCATATAAAAAATCTAGTTTTTTATCTTCTGCTAAATAAGAGCGTTTTACTTGAAGTAAAGAGTCATTTAACTTAAGGTGTTTTTTTAGTAAAGAATTAGACGTTTTATAGTCGCCAGCTGCTTCTTTAATGTCGCTTTTTATTTTATAACCAGTGCTTATAATGTCTATAAACCCATTTTTTTTTGCAATTTGAAATCCTAACTCAGCTAGTTCTTCTGCCTCTTCAATGTTGTTTAAAGCAGCTTTTGTTAGTCCAGATTTTAAGTAGTTTATACTTAATAATTGATTGTGTTGATATCTTTTTGAAAGGCTAATAGCATCTTCATATAACTCATCTGCCATTTCATAGTTTTTTAAAATGTAGTAAGCGTCTGCTTTATACATTTTAGTTTCTGCTTCAAAGGAGTGTAAATCTTCGTTTTCAAAAATCACTTCTGCAGAATTAAAGTAATCTATAGCGTTATTGTATTCTTTTTTTTGCTTAAGATATACTAATCCTAGGGTTTTATAGGTTTCTGCAATATTTATATTGTCTTTGGCAAAGCGTTGTTTTTCTATAGCTTTTACAAGAATTTTGGTGGCTTCTTCTGGGTTTTCTTGTATGTAATACAATTTACCCATTTTTGAGTAGATTAAGCCAATACTTTTATTGTCATTAATTTGTTGTGCTAATTCTAGTGCTTGTTCTAAATCGTCTTGAGCTTTGTAATACTCGTTATTGTCTATGTTTTTTTGAGCAAAATTAATGTCAAAATCTATACTTTCTTGAATTGACTCAATTTCAGTTTGAGTTAATTCTTCTTGAGCAAATAGATTAAGACCAAATAGGCCTATAAATAAGTATAGTAGGTATGTTTTGGTTAGGGTACTCATAGCATTACACATCAAACAAATATAAATATTTATCAGAAAAAATTAACTATTTATTCGATAAATAGTTAATTAAGTCAATAATTCTGCTAGAGTAACCAGTTTCGTTATCGTACCAACCTATAATTTTTACCATATTACCTATGACAGAGGTCATTTGAGAATCGAATATACATGAATGTGTATTGCCTACAATGTCAATAGATACTATAGGGTCTTCTGTATATTCTAAAACGCCTTTAAATTGGTTTTTTGAAGCATTTTTAAAAGCCTGATTAACCTCTTCAATTGTCACTGTCTTTTTAACATTAAAAGTAATATCTGTTAAAGATCCGTTAGCAACTGGAACTCTAATACCACAACCACCAATAACATCTGATAATTCAGGAAAAATTTTAGTTAATGCTTTTGCTGCTCCAGTTGTGGTTGGTACAATGCTTTGTCCAGCAGCTCTGGCACGACGTAAATCTCTGTGAGGTTGGTCGTGTAGACTTTGATCTGTAGTGTAAGAGTGTACTGTTGTAATGTAAGCTTGATCTATACCACACAAATCATTAATGATGTTAATCATTGGTGCAGCGTTGTTAGTAGTACAAGAGGCGTTAGATATTATTTTTTCTTCGCCATTAATACTACTTTCATTTACGCCTAAAACAATGGTTTTAATATCATCTTCGGTTGGAGGAACACTTAAAATTACTCGTTTAGCTCCGTTCTTTAAATGAAATTCTAAATCTTCAGACGTTTTAAATTTTCCTGTAGACTCAATTACAAAATCAGGATTAACTAAAGACCAATCGGTTTCTTTAGGGTGCTTTTTGTTAAATAATGGAATAGATTTATTATTAACTATTATTGTATTTTCTGTTGAAGAAATTTCAGCAGGAAAAACACCATGTATACTATCGTATTTTAATAAATGAGCTAATGTTTTAGCATCTGCCAAATCGTTTATAGCAACAACCTTTATGGATGGATGATTATGTAATAATCTAAAAACACGTCTACCAATACGACCAAAACCGTTAATAGCAACCGTTATCATTAATTAATATGTTTTTGAGCTTTGTAAGATGAACGAACTAAAGCGCTACTTTCTACATGTCTAAAACCTAATTTAAGTCCTATTTCTTCGTATTCTTTAAATTCGTCAGGCATAATAAAACGTTTTACCGGTAAGTGTTTTTTACTTGGTTGTAGGTATTGTCCAATAGTTACAACATCTACGTCGTTTTCTTTAAGATCGTGAAGTGTTTCAATAACTTCTTCTCTAGTTTCACCTAAACCTAACATTATACCAGATTTTGTACGGCGTTGTCCTTGCTGTTTTAAATATTTTAAAACTTGCATACTACGGTCGTACTTTGCTTGTATACGTACTTCTCTAGTTAAGCGTCTTACGGTTTCTATGTTGTGCGAAATAACTTCTGGAGCAACATTGATAAGTCTATCAATATGCATTTCAATACCTTGAAAGTCTGGAATTAAAGTCTCCATTGTTGTTTCAGGATTCATGCGTCGTACAGCTTTAACAGTTTCTGCCCACATGATACTTCCCATGTCTTTTAAATCGTCTCTATCAACACTAGTTAAAACTGCATGTTTAATTTTCATTATTTTGATAGAACGAGCAACTTTTTCAGGTTCGTCCCAATCTACATCTTCTGGTCTACCTGTTTTTACACCACAAAAGCCACAAGACCTTGTACAAACGTTACCTAAAATCATAAAAGTAGCAGTTCCTTCTCCCCAACATTCGCCCATATTTGGACAACTTCCAGAAGTACAAATGGTATTTAAATTGTACTTGTCTACTAAGCCTCTTAATTCGGTATACTTTTTACCAGTTGGTAATTTAACACGTAACCATTTTGGTTTAGGTTTTCTTTCTGGTAATATATTTGAAACGTTCTCTGTATTCATAGTTTATTTTTCTACTTGCAAAGATACGAGTTATAAGTGTGATTTAAAACTTTAGCTTGGTTAACTAATTTTAGCAAATTGTATGAGAATTTAATTGTGAAATTTATTTTTTTTGAATAATCTCTGCAAGTAATTTTTTTGCTCGTAACAATTTAACTTTTACGTTGTTTATAGGTTCGTTAAGCTCTTCAGAAATTTCTTTATAACTGTATTCTTGAAAATATCTTAAGTTAATTACTTCTTGGTAATGAGGCTTTAACTTTTTTATATCTCTAAGTAGTTTAGCTAGGTTTTGTTCTGTAATTAGTTTGTCTTCAACAGAAGGTGTTTCGTCTAAAACATTATATACTTCTTCATCTGTCCTAGATAGTGCATGTTTGATTGAGTTTTTTTCTTTTCTTACAATGTCAATATGTATATTTTTAGAAATGGTAATTAACCAAGTGCTAAATGTATATTTTTCGTCAAAAGTCTCAATCTTATCAAACGCTTTAGAGAAGGTTTGTATGGTTATATCTTCTGCGTCATTTTCGTTTTCAACACGTTTTAATTGAAAACCATATACTTGGTCCCAATAAGTGTTTAGTAACTGTTTAAACGCTTTTTGGTCGTTGTTTTTAGCTTTTTTTATAGCGTCTTTTATTTCCAATAATTAGGTTTTGAAATTTTATTATTTATAAAGATACAGAATTGTATGACAAGTAAAGAAGTCTCTAAAAGAGGAAGTAAAAAAACTATGTCAAATTCTTTTAATTTTTTTGCTGAAAATCCGATACTTAAAAATTGTAGGATAAACCTTAAAATAATAATTCCTAACACAAATGGCCATAAATAAAGTGTTGAAATAAGTACTATTCCTAAAAGCCAAAACAAAACCTGACTAATGTAAAATAGCGCTAACAAAAATTTGTGTTTAAACTTATAAAGATTTGCAGTAGATACATGTCTGCGTTTTTGTCTATACCAATCTTTAAAATTAGTTTTAGGAATAGATAAGGTAAAACTTTGCGGATTTACACAAATAGTTGTGTTTTTTTCGGTTGCGACTTCATTAATAAATAAATCATCATCACCAGATCTTATTTTTATATGGTTTATAAAACCGTTAGCGTTAAAAAACTCATCACTATGATAAGCGAGGTTTCTACCTACGCCCATATATGGTATGCCTATTTTAGCAAAAGAAAAATATTGTGTTGCAGTAAGTAAGGTTTCGTATCTAATAAGTTTATTTAAAAATGAGTTTTTAATTTTTTGATAAGCGCCATAACCTAAAACAATAGTTTTTTGTTCTGTAAAATGTGAAACGATTTCAGAAATCCATTGATTAGAAATAGGTTTGCAATCTGCATCTGTAAATAGTAAATGTTTGTGTTTTGCTGCTTTAATACCTAATGTAAGGGCATATTTTTTATTGCCCCAAAACGCTTCGTTATTTTCTACGTTTACAATTTTTATGTTATTATGTTTTTCAGCGAAAGCTTCAAAAACATCTAAAGTATCATCAATAGAAGCGTCGTTAATTAAAACAACTTCAAAGTTTGGATAATCTTGATTTAAAATTGAAGGTAAAAAACGTTTGATGTTTTCGGCTTCATTTTTAGCACAAATAATGACCGAAATAGGTAAGTTGCTTTTAGTAGCTTTTGATTCTGTTTTTGAAAAAGAAAAACTACCAAAAAGTACAGCATAGTATAATACTTGAATGATAACTACAATTATAAAACTGTAGAACAGTATATCAAGTATTATCATGTTTTATTAAGAGTGTTGAGGCTCGTTACACGAATCGAATTGATCTGGAGTTTTTCCGCAAAAACCACAAGCATCACCATCTTTATTTAACATTGGATTTTGGCTAGCGCATGTGCCTGCAAATTTACCGTCTTTTTTTGCCCAAATTTTTATAGCAATACCAGCAATACCTAATCCTAGAAGTAATAATGTTATTAATAAAAGTTTCAAAATAAAGTATCTTTTTTTGTTGTTGCAAAGATATTAATTTTAATACAAATTAAACCAAAAAGAAAGCCATACTTTTTGGTATGGCTTTTTACTTTTATTAATTAAAATGTTTTAGTCGTTAAGCTTTAAAGAGATTTCTGCAACAGGTGTGTCACTAGATCGTTCTAAGCTTCCGCCTTTTGGTTCTACAGATATGCTTAAACCTAAAGCATCTTCTGTATAAGGTATTTCTTGAAGTTTTCTATCGGCTTCTGTTAGGATACCTAAACTAACCATTTTACCTTGTATGTCTGCCCAGATTTGATAGACTTGATCGTCTGGTAATTGAGGTAAAGACACTACATCTATCATAGATTTTTTTTCTTTTGGATTGATGTAAGCTACAGTTTTTAAGTCTTTTGCACTTCGGTTGCCTTTTAATACGTACTTTTCTGTTTCTGGGTTGTTAAGTTGTTTAAATTGCTCTAATATATCAGTTAAACGACTGTTGTTTTTTGCAATATCACTTCTAAGGTCAAAAATCTCGTCTACAATAACTTGATTTTCGTTAGATAGATTTGAGTTTTGCACGAATAAATATGCAGAACTACCAGCAAAAAGTAAAGCTGCTACACTTGCAGCAATTGCTAGACTAAACCATTTTCTTTTTGGTTTATGAGTAGGCTGTATTGGTATAACAGGTGTGTCTTCTTCTAATGCATTTAAAATATTATCTAATGCATTTTTAGGGGCTTTTACAGCATTTATTTGAGCTGAAAGTTCTAGTTTGTCTTGTAGTTTTTCGTAAACTTTTTTAACTTCTGGATAGGTGTTTATATAATGTTCTACCTCTTCAGTTTCTGAAGCTGTAGTTTGACCTATCAAGTATTTATCTAATAAATTAGATTTTAAAAAAGTAGTTATTTGTTCATTTACATTCATCACTTTTTACAATTAAGGGTTGTAAATTTTTTTCAATTCACGTAACGCAATTTTCAATCTAGATTTGATGGTTCCTAAAGGTATATTTAACTCTTCACTTGCTTCTTGTTGTGTCATACCTTCAAAAAACAATGCGTTAATGACTTCTTGATATTTAAATTCTAAGGTGTGAAGGTGTTTTTTTATATCCATCACATCTTCGTTTAAACTTTTGGTAGTCAGTTTATATACGTTTGAATTTTCAATTTGGATTTCCTTTGTTGCTTTATTATTTACAGATCTAACTTTATCTATTGCAGAGTTGTATGCAATACGGTATAACCAAGTAAATAATTTGGCTTTTTCTGGGTCATAGCTTTTACCTTTTTTCCAGACTTTAATTAAGGTTATTTGTAATACATCTTGTGCTAAATCGTCGTCACTAATTACTTTTTTTATAACACCAAAAAGCGCATCTGCATAGTTTTCATACAGAAGAGTAATGGCTTTTTTATCGCCATTTTTTAGATGCTTAATGATACTGTCTTCAATCGAAAAGTCCAAATATGCAGTTTTAAGAGTTAGTTAGTTTTATCTTTTGAAGTGATTATTAAAAAATATTTACTTCGGCTTCAATAGAAATATTAAATATACGATAAATTGTTTTTTGTATCAATTTTGAAAGTTGAAGAATGTCTTCGCCTTTTGCGCCACCATAATTAACCAACACTAGTGCTTGTTTTTTATGTACGCCGTAATGATCAAAAGTTTTTCCTTTAAATCCAGCAGTTTCTATTAGCCAACCAGCAGGTACTTTTACCTCAGTTTCTGAAATTACATAATGAGGTGCCTCAGGAAAATTACGTTGTAGCTCTTTAAATTGTTCAGTTGAAATAATTGGATTTTTAAAAAAACTACCAGAATTACCAATCTCTTTTGGGTCTGGCAATTTACTTTGTCTAATTGCAATTACAGCTTTAGAAACATCTTGAATGGTTGGGTCTGTAACATTCATTGTTTCTAATTGAGAAAGTATTGCACCATAATTAGTGTGTAGATTGTGGTTGTTTTTGGTAAGCTTAAAAGTTACATTTAAAATAATGTATTTGCCTTTAGCTTCGTTTTTAAAAATCGAGTTACGGTACCCAAATTGACAGTCTTTTTTTGATAAAGTTTCAATAGTTAATGTGTCTAAATTTAAGACTTCGCAAGACTCAAAAACATCCTTAAGTTCTACACCGTAAGCACCAATATTTTGTATGGGCGATGTACCAACATTACCAGGTATTAAAGACATGTTTTCTAGACCGCCATAATTTTGTTTTAAAGTCCAAAGTACAAAATCGTGCCAGTTTTCTCCAGCTTCAGCTTTTATAAAAACATGGTTGTCGTTTGTAGAAACTGTTTTCTTTCCTTTTAAATTTAAATGAATGACAAGTGCATCAACATCTTTTGTTAATAGCATATTGCTGCCGCCACCAATAATAAATTTATTAGGAAATTTTTCAGTAGAAAATATAGTTTTTAAATCGTCTATATTTTCTACTGAAATAAAATGCTTTGCCTTAACATCAATACCAAAAGTATTGTAGGGTTTTAATGATATGTTATGCTGTACTTGCACTAATCTTTGTAAACTTTAAGCGCTTCTTTTAAAATGTTAACGGCTTTTACCAAACTTTCTTTATTTAATACGTAAGCAATTCTTATTTGGTTTAAACCTACATTTGGTGTGCTGTAAAAACCAGCTGCAGGAGCAACCATAATGGTTTCTTTGTCAACATCAAAAGACTCTAATAACCACTGTGCAAATTTATCTGCATTTTTAACAGGTAGCTCGGCAATACAATAAAAAGCACCTTTAGGTTTTGCTACTTTTACACCTTCAATTTTGCTTAATTCTTCTATTAAAACGTTACGACGCTCTACATATTCTTTATTTACTTCATCAAAGTAACTTTGTGGTGTTTGTAAGGCGGCTTCACTTGCAATTTGCGCTAATGTTGGCGGACTTAATCGCGCTTGAGCAAATTTTAATGCTGTAGCTATAACATCTTTACTTTTAGAAACTAAGCATCCAATACGTGCGCCACACATGCTATATCTTTTTGATACAGAATCTATAACTATGGCGTAATCTTCTAAACCTTCTTCTTGTAAGATTGAGTAGTGTTTTGCACCGTCGTAAGCAAACTCTCGGTATACTTCATCAGCTATTAAAAATAGATCGTGTTTTTTAACGATATCTGCTAGTTTTTTAATTTCTTCTTTAGAATATAAATAACCTGTTGGATTACCTGGATTACAAATTAATATTGCTTTTGTTTTTGGCGTGATTAATTTTTCAAATTCTTCTATAGCAGGTAAAGCAAAGTTGTCTTCAATTTTTGAAATTACAGGTACAACTTTAACACCAGAAGCGGTAGAAAATCCGTTGTAATTTGCATAAAAAGGTTCTGGTATAATTACCTCGTCATCAACATCCATAATACTACCAAAAGCAAATAATAAAGCTTCACTACCACCAGTAGTTACAATTATGTCATCATGTTTTACATGGATATCATTTTTAGCATAGTAATCTGCTATTTTTTTACGGTAACCTTCAGACCCTTCAGACCTTGTGTAAGCTAAAATGTCTAAAGAGTGAACTTTAACAGCGTCTAAAGCAACTTGAGGAGTTTTTATATCTGGTTGTCCTATGTTTAAATGGTAAACCGTTTTACCTTCTTTATAGGCTTGTTCTGCGTAAGGAACTAACTTTCTTATAGGTGATTGAGGCATTGATTGCCCCTTTTTTGAAATTACTGGCATACTAATTAATATTTGTCCTGCAAATTTGCAAAAATTATTAGAGAATAATTCAAATAATACCAACTAAAAAGTATCAAGTAATTAAAGATTTGTAAATTTAAGAGGACATATTTTTTATTATTTACTAATGCAAAGTGCTAAAATCACATTATTATTAATATTTGCGTTATTTCAAAGTCTTTATTCACAGAGTATATATAAGCTTCCAGAAGGTAAAACGTCTGATAAAATTAGATTTGAATTAATAAATAACGTCATATTAATTCCTGTTGAAGTTAATGGCTTAGAATTAACTTTTTTATTGGATACAGGTGTTAGTAAGCCTATAGTTTTTAATTTTTTAAAAGCTGCAGATTCTTTACAAATTTTAAATGCAGAAAAAATAAAAGTAAGAGGATTAGGTAACGGAAATGATTTAGAAGCTTTACGCTCTAGTCATAATACTTTTAAAATTGGTGAAGCAGTAAATAGCGACCAAGCTTTTTATGCCGTTTTTGATCCAGAACTAAATTTTGCGCCAAAAATAGGAATACCTATAGATGGCATTATTGGTTATGATTTTTTTAAAGATTTTATTATAGAAATTAATTATAATCGAAAGTTTATTAAAATTAAAAGACCATCAGAATACAAATTAAGAATGTGTAGAAGGTGCCAAGTATTAGATTTAAACTTAGAAAATAATAGACCCTATGTTTTGTCTTATGTAGATATTGGTGCAAATAAAAATATACCAGTTAATTTACTATTAGATTCAGGTAATAGTGATGCACTTTGGTTATTTGAAGACAAGGTTAATAATATACAACTAAAACAAAAGTCATTTATAGATTATCTTGGTACGGGACTTAATGGTAGTGTTTATGGTAGGCGCTCTAAAATTAAAAAAATAACATTAGGAGTGTTTGATATAGAACAACCAACAGTTGCATTTCCTGATACTTTATCTGTTAATTTTATGAGATCTTATGAGGGTAGAAATGGCTCTTTAGGAGGAGAGATATTAAAACGGTTTAATTCTGTGTTTGATTACTCAAATTCACGGTTAATGTTAAAACCTAATAGCTATTATAAGGATAAGTTTAGTTATAATAAAAGCGGGATTTTAGTTGAAAATAGTGGCGTTAGAATGGTTATGGAACTTAACGCAAAACAAAACTCAGCGGTAAGTTTTAGAGATGAAAAATCTATAAACATT
Source organism: Mesoflavibacter zeaxanthinifaciens subsp. sabulilitoris (assembly GCF_014191595.1). NCBI lineage: Bacteria > Pseudomonadati > Bacteroidota > Flavobacteriia > Flavobacteriales > Flavobacteriaceae > Mesoflavibacter > Mesoflavibacter zeaxanthinifaciens. Next base: position 179,989 of record NZ_JACHWV010000006.1, read on the forward strand.
AACAGCATTATAAAACCTAATTATAAATATAATCTTAAGCCAGTTTATACTATTTATGAAGTTTTACCTAATTCTCCAGCAGAAAAAGCAGGATTATTAAGAGGTGATGAGATTGTTTACATAAATAATAGAAGTACTCAAGATATGACTTTAGAAAAACTAACAGGATATTTCTATAAAGATTCAGGAGAAGAGTTAAAGTTTGTTGTGATCAGAAACGGAATAGAGCGTAAGTTTGCTATTACATTAAAATCTCCTTTAGAATAAAAAAAGCCGAAAACATTAGTTTTCGGCTTTAATAAAATTTTTTTAAATGTTATTTTTCCATAACACTCTTTTCTTTTTTAGCTAACACACTTGTCTTTGAAGGATCAATAACGTTTCCTTTAATTTTTAAAGAAACTGTTGGCGTATCCGCATTAGATAAAACAGTAATTGTTTTTCTAATTGGCATTACTCTATTTGTGTCATATTTTACCTCTATTTCACCTTTTTCACCAGGCATAATTGGTTTTTCAGGTTTTTTTGGGACTGTACATCCGCAACTAGAACTTACTTTAGATATAATTAACGGCGCGTCACCTGTATTAGTAAATTCAAAAGTTCTTAAACCATTAGCTCCTTTTTCTATTGTACCGTAGTCTATTGTAGTTTCTTTAAATTCAATTTTTGCTACTTTTTCTTGAGCATTAACTGTTAAACTAATCAAGCCAACAAATAATAATGTCATTAATTTTTTCATTGTATATAAATTTTAATGATTTGTAAATTTAATCACTTTTTACTCCTCTAGCAAAAATATTAGATGTAATACACTCAAACAAATACTTTTGAATAATTTAACGGTGCATTAATCTGCTATATAATTTCACAAAAACAGAATAATAAGTATTTTTGCCAACTATAATTCAAAAACTATTCCAAAGATGAGTATCCCATCAAAATATGATGCAAAATCCGTAGAAAATAAGTGGTATGACTACTGGATGAAACATAATTACTTTCATTCAGAACCTGACGAAAGAGAACCATATACCATAGTTATTCCGCCTCCAAACGTAACAGGAGTATTACATATGGGACATATGTTGAATAATACCATTCAAGATGTATTAATACGTCGTGCACGCTTACAAGGTAAAAACGCCTGTTGGGTACCAGGTACAGATCACGCATCTATTGCTACAGAAGCAAAAGTTGTGGCAAAATTAAAAGCACAAGGAATAGATAAAAACGATTTAACTAGAGACGAGTTTTTAAAACATGCTTGGGATTGGACGCACGAATATGGTGGCGTAATCCTTGAGCAATTAAAAAAGCTAGGTTGCTCTTGCGATTGGGATCGTACTAAGTTTACTATGGATGACGATATGAGCGAAGCCGTAATTAAAGTCTTTGTAGACTTATACAATAAAGGCTTAATTTATCGCGGTTATCGTATGGTAAATTGGGATCCAGAAGCAAAAACAACACTTTCGGATGAAGAAGTTATCTACGAAGAAAAGCAAGGAAATCTATACTATTTAAAGTACAAAATTGAAGGTAGCGACGATACGCTAACTATTGCTACAACACGTCCTGAAACCATTTTTGGTGATACAGCAATTTGTATTAATCCTAATGACGAGCGTTTTGTTCACTTACGTGGAAAAAAAGCAATTGTACCAATCTGCAACCGTGTAATCCCTATTATTGAAGATGACTATGTAGACTTAGAATTTGGTACAGGTTGTTTAAAAGTAACACCAGCGCATGACGAAAACGACAAGATGCTAGGTGATAAGCATAATCTTGAAGTAGTAGATATTTTTAATGAAGATGCAACTTTAAACAGCTACGGTTTACACTATGAAGGTCAAGATCGTTTTGCTGTACGTAAAGCTATAGCTAAAGAGTTAGAAGAAAATGGTGTTTTAGTTAAAACTGAAACACATATTAACAAGGTAGGTACGTCAGAACGTACCAAAGCAGTTATAGAGCCAAGGTTAAGCGACCAGTGGTTCTTAAAAATGGAAGACTTGGTAAAACCAGCAATAAAAGCGGTTTTAGGTGAAGATGCCGATATAAAACTATTCCCAAAAAAGTTCGAAAACACGTATCGTCACTGGATGGAAAACATCCGTGATTGGAATATTTCGCGTCAATTACTTTGGGGACAACAAATTCCTGCGTTTTATTATGGTGACGGAAAAGAAGATTTTGTAGTTGCTGAAACTATTGAAGATGCAGTAAAACTTGCTCAAGATAAAACAGGAAATTCTTCACTTAAAGCTGAAGATTTACGTCAAGAAACGGATGCTCTAGACACATGGTTCTCATCATGGTTGTGGCCAATGTCGGTTTTTGATGGTATTCGTAATCCAGAAAACAAAGAAATTAAATATTATTACCCAACAAACGACTTAGTAACTGGTCCAGATATTTTATTCTTTTGGGTAGCACGTATGATAATTGCTGGTTACGAGTATAAAGATGAAAAGCCTTTTCAGAATGTATACTTAACAGGATTGGTGCGCGATAAGCAACGTCGTAAAATGAGTAAATCTTTAGGAAACTCACCAGACGCATTAAAACTTATTGAAGAATACAGCGCCGATGGTGTTCGTGTTGGATTATTATTAAGTAGTGCAGCAGGAAACGATTTATTGTTTGACGAATCATTGTGCCAACAAGGAAAAGGTTTTGGTAACAAAATCTGGAATGCCTATCGTTTAGTTGATGGTTGGGAAGTTTCAGAAAGCATAGAACAACCAGAAGCAAGTAAGATTGCAATAGAATGGTACGAATCTAAATTCCAAAAAGCATTAATCGAGATTGAAGACCACTTTAGCAAATATCGTTTAAGCGATGCATTAATGGCGATTTACAAGTTAATTTACGACGATTTTTGTGGTTGGTTACTAGAAATGGTAAAACCAGCATACCAACAACCAATAGATGCTAAAACGTATAACGCAATTATTTCTGTTTTTGAAGATAACTTAAAAATTGTACATCCGTTTATGCCATTTTTAACTGAAGATTTATGGCATTACATAAAAGATCGCACGCCAGAAGAAGCTCTAATTGTAGCGAGTTGGCCAACAGCAAAAGCAATAAACGAAACCTTGATTTCAGAATTTGATTTTGCTTCAGAAGTGATTTCGGGTATTCGTACTATTAGAAAAGAAAAGAACATTGCGTTTAAGGATGCGATTGGATTTTCGGTAATAAATAACGAAAAATCATCAACTACGTTTGATGCGATTATCCAAAAAATGGGTAATCTTGAAGCGATTGAGTATGTAGATGAAGCTGTTGAAGGTGCTTTAACTTTTAGAGTTAAATCTAACGAATATTTTGTGCCAATGGTTGGCGCTATAGACGTTGAAGCTGAAATTAAAAAGTTAACTGAAGAGTTAAATTATACTGAAGGTTTCTTAAAATCGGTACAGAAAAAATTATCCAACGACCGTTTTGTAAATAATGCACCAGAACAAGTTGTAGCTAGTGAGAAAAAGAAAGAAGCAGATGCGTTAGCTAAGATTGAAACAATTAAAGCAAGTTTAGCTAGCATGCAATAGACTTAATAAATATAGTTTACTAAAAGCTCTAAAAAGTTATTTTTAGAGCTTTTTTATTTGACTGATATTTGAATATAATTTATGTATTAACATAATATTTTCAGAAAAAGTTAAAGGTTAGTTTGTTTCTGTTAATTTTCAATAAATTTTTAGGATTAGTTTATGTTTTAAAATTTCTACTACATAAAAGTTACCATTAGTTTTGGAGGTATATAAACCAAAAAAACTAAAAACTATGAAATCAATTAAGTTAGTAACAACAACATTAGTAGTATCTGGTTTAGCATTTATGTCTTGTAAAAATGATTATAAGACAAAAGATACAGAAGTAGATACTGTAGAAGAGCAAGTAAACGATTTAGAAAAAGAAATGGACAACGTTTCAGATAGTAAATCAGAAAATGATTATATCATGCAATCAGACCAAGTCATGTCTAAAGAGTATGCAATGAATGATGGTAGAAATATTAACTACCAAACAACAGAAGCTGGAATTGTAGGTTTTGACGGATGGCAACAATTTAATATTCTAACATATGAGTTAGAAGAAATGAAAAAAGCCAATATCTACACTAAAGAACGTGTAGGAAATTTAAGAGGAGTTATAGCAACTTTAGATAATAGTATTCCAGACTGGTTAAAAACAGAAGAGGTTATGGAAGATGTTGCAGATATTCAAAAAGAATATAATGAGTTAATGACAGAGACCAATGTTTCAGAAAAAGAAAATAAAGAAAACATAGAAGAAGTTTCTGAAAAGTATGCCGATTTACAAGAAGAGTTAACTGAAACAGTTGAAGAATACATGAAAGTTAATGAAAGAGCAATAAAAAAATACAATAAACAAATAGAAAAAGGAAACTTCGAAAAGGCTAATAGAAAATATAAAAGAGAGATAGAAAAACTGAATAAAATTGCAGATTACGAAGAAGAGAAATAGTATTGTCTATTTGTGTTAGTTAGAAGACCTTTTCAAAACGAAAAGGTCTTTTTTTTATTTATCACTATTTTTGATTTTTTTAAATGTAGATTTAAATGACTTATAAAACCAAAGTTTCTTTACTAACAGCAATTGCTTTAATAGCATTATATTCTTATAATTTTTATTTAGACAATCAAGAAAAGAAAGCTAATGTTGAAATTGGTAAGAAAGTCAAAAATAATACAAATGAATACTTCTTACCAACCAGTACAACAGGTCAAATAATCCACCATAATGGTTACAGTTTAAGTTATAGTGAATTACATGAACAAGCAGAATGGGTTGCCTACGAGCTTAAAAAATCTCATCTTAGTAGCAAGCAACACAAAAGACCATACTTTGAAATTGATAACGCAGTAAAAACAGGCGCAGCACATTGGCGTAACTATAAGCAATCCGGTTACGATCGTGGTCATTTATGTCCTGCTGGAGATAGAAGGTATAGTAAACAAGCACATGATGAAACATTTTTAACCAGTAATATATCACCTCAAAATCACGATTTTAATGCAGGAATCTGGAATCGTTTAGAACAAAAAACACGTTATTGGGCAAAAAAATATGATGGTGTATTCGTAGTAACAGGAGGAATTTTAAAAGATAATCTTAAGACTATTGGTGAAGAAGATGTTGCTGTGCCTAACCAGTTTTATAAAATAATATTAGATAATAATACAGGAAAAACTAAAGTAATTGCATTTTTATTACCACATCAAGAATCTAGTCAACCTTTATACAAATTTGTAACTTCAGTAGATAAAATAGAATCTTTGACTGGCATAGATTTCTTTCATGAATTAGACGATGAAGTTGAAAATAAAATAGAAGCTTTAAGTGATTATAAAACCTGGACTTTAAGAGATTAAAAAAGTTTTTCTTTAATGCCTTTCCAACGTAAGTTTCTAATAAATTTACCTTGATCTTTAGTAATTAAACGCTCAGGATTATTAAAAGTAGCTTTTAAATAACCAACTAAATAATTGTAAAAGTATGGCCAACTTTTCTTCTTTATACTCATTTTAATAGCAGTTAGAAAAGTTAGTAAAAAGCCGTATCGCATTTTGTACATAGCTTCGCCTTGCAAGTGTTTTGCAGCTTTATTATAGCTTGCGCCAGTTGGTTTTAAGTGTTTAACATGAAGATTATCATCTAAAACTAATTTGTAACCAAAATACTTTGCTAATAACTCATCGATAGTATCCCAACCCATAGATGTTTTAAGTTGTCCAATAGCTTCAAAACAGGATTTTGTATATGCTTTTAAAGCGCCTCTTATATGATCTTTACCAGTAATTGACTCTAAAACCCATTGGTTATTTTTTTCGATATAACAATATCCAGCAACCATTCCTACAGTTTCATCTTTTTTAAAATGAAATGCTAACTGATCTAAATAATTAAGCGGAAAAATTAAATCGGCATCAAACTTACAAATCACATCATAATCTTTATTTGCAATATCATAACCTTTATAAAAAGCATTAATGATTTTTGTGCCAGGTAAATGTTGATTTGATGAGGTATTATTAACTAGTTTTATAAAGTTGAATTGTTGCTGAAAACCTTCAACAATTGCTTTGGTATTATCTGTAGAATTATCATTGACCACAATAATTTCCTGCGGAAGTAAGGATTGTTTAACCAAAGAATCTAAAGTTAATCCAATAGAGTCTTCTTCGTTATGTGCTGGTATGATAATGCAGAATTTCATTTTTAAATTATTTTGAAATTCGTTCAGCATAAACAATATAATATCTTGGCGTAAACCATCTTAAAATTGGTCTAATACCTAATTTTTTGGTTGGATTAGTCCATTTTTGTCGGTCAATAATCTTCCAACCTGTTTTTTCTAGTAGCCAGTCTAATTGCCAATCTTCAAACTCATGATAATGTCTGTCCCACATATCGGTTTTACTTCTGTAAGCAGAAGAAAACCATAAACGCAATGGTACGCTAATTACTAATTTGTTGGCTTTTATACTTTTTAAAACGGTAAATGGCGATAGTAGATGTTCAAAAATTTCGAAAGCGGTAACTACTGTAGCATCGGAATTTTCTATAGTTGAGGTGTCTAAATCTAAATCTTCACCTTTAGTGTTTTTAACAGAAAATCCGTTAGCCTTTAATATTTTGGTAAACGGATTTTCTACACCTAAATCCAAAATGGTTTCGGATTTAGAAATATGTTTTTCTAAAAATTGAAACGTAAGCTTATATCTTTTATGCGGAAATGTGTTTTCGTACATTAGTTGTTTTCCGCAACAGCGGATTAATATTTATAAACAATAGCGTTAATGTGCATTCCTGCACCAACGCTAGCAAATATAATAACATCTCCTTTTTCTATCTGCTGATTTTCTAATTTATTATTTCTTATAAAGTCAAAAAGTGTTGGTACAGTTGCAACCGAACTGTTACCAAGTTTATGAATACTCATTGGCATAATGCCTTCTGGAACTGGAGTTTTGTAAAGTCTGTAAAAACGTTTTATGATAGCTTCGTCCATTTTTTCGTTAGCTTGATGGATCAATACTTTTTTAACGTCTTTAATATCTACGCCACTTTCGTCTAAGCATTCTTTCATAGCTAGTGGTACGTTTGTTAATGCAAATTCGTAAATTTTACGACCGTGCATTTTAATGTACCTAGTATCTTTATCTAATTCTGGATTGTTAGAATTTCCGAAGAATAAATAATAGGCTTCATCGTATGTGAAACTAGCGGTATTGTGTGCTAAAATTCCACCTTCTTCATCTGTAGCTTCAATGATTGTTGCGCCAGCGCCATCACTGTAAATCATGCTATCACGATCGTGTTTATCTACCACTCTAGATAATGTTTCGGCGCCAATGACTAAACATTTTTTTGCCATTCCAGCTTTTATAAATGCTTGTGCTTGGATTGTACCTTCAATCCAACCAGGACAACCAAATAATATGTCATAAGCAACACATTTAGGGTTTTTAATGCGGAGTTTATGTTTTACTCTGGTTGCTAAACAAGGTAAAATATCACTTTGGATCGCATCTTTTTTAACGTCTCCAAAGTTGTGTGCTACGATAATGTAATCTATATCTTCCCTATCAATTTTAGCGTCTTCTATAGCTTTTTCTGCAGCAAGAAAACCTAAATCGGAAGCTATTAACTTATCGTCTGCGTAGCGTCTTTCAACAATACCTGTTATTGCTTTAAATTTTTCAACAATAACTTCGTTCGGGGAATTGATTTGGGAACCGTCTACATTTAAAAACTCATGTTGATGAAAGTCTTCGTTCTTTTCAATATTTTCTGGAATATAACTTCCAGTTCCGGTAATTTTTATAGTCATAAAAAAAATCTGCCTTTTTATTTTTTACTAATATACAAATATACTAGCTACTAAATAAAAAGACAGATTTGAATTTATATTATATACGATGCCCAAAAGCTATTATGCTTCCATATATTCTTCTATTGGTGCACAAGTACAGATTAAATTACGATCTCCGTAAGCATCATTTACACGACGTACAGAAGGCCAAAATTTATTTTCTTTAACATACTCTAAAGGATATGCTGCTTTTTCACGAGAGTATGGTAGTAACCATTCGTCACTTGTTAGCATATCTAAAGTATGAGGTGCATTTTTTAGCGGGTTATTTTCGTCTTCTTTAGTTACAGCATCAATTTCTTTTCTAATAGAAATCATGGCGTCACAAAAACGATCCATTTCGGCTTTACTTTCACTTTCTGTTGGTTCAATCATCATTGTTCCTGCAACAGGGAATGATACAGTAGGCGAGTGGAAACCGTAATCCATTAATCGTTTTGCGATATCTGTTACTTCTATACCGTTAGCTTTAAATGGTCTGCAGTCTATAATCATTTCGTGAGCTGCGCGACCTCTTTCGCCAGAATATAAAGTTTCAAAAGCACCTTGTAAACGGTGTTTGATATAATTAGCGTTTAAGATAGCTATTTCTGTAGATGCTCTTAGTCCTTCAGCACCTAACATTTTAATATATCCATAAGAAATTAAACATACTAAAGAACTTCCAAAAGGAGCTGCAGATATTGCTGTAATAGCATTATCGCCACCAGTTTTTATAATTGGATTACCAGGTAAAAACGGAGCTAATTGCTTAGCTACACAAATTGGGCCAACACCAGGTCCGCCACCACCATGTGGAATAGCAAACGTTTTATGTAAGTTTAAGTGACAAACATCTGCACCAATATTACCAGGATTTGTTAATCCTACTTGGGCATTCATATTTGCACCATCCATGTAAACTTGTCCGCCATTATCATGGATAATTTTTGTGATGTCTTTAATTGCTGACTCGTACACACCGTGTGTAGATGGGTAAGTTACCATCAAGGCTGCAAGGTTGTCTGCATGTAATTCGGCTTTATTACGTAAGTCTTCTACATCAATGTTTCCATTATCGTCTGCTTTTGTCACAACTACTTTCATACCAGCCATTACTGCACTAGCAGGGTTTGTACCGTGAGCGGAACTTGGAATTAAACAAATGTTACGATGATGATCGCCACGAGATTCGTGATACGCTTTAATTACCATTAATCCTGCATATTCACCTTGTGCGCCAGAGTTAGGTTGTAAAGATGTTGCTGCAAAACCTGTAATTTCTGTTAATTGATCTTCTAACGCTTTTAGTACCTTTTGGTAACCTTCAGTCTGCTCTATTGGTGCAAATGGATGAATGCTTCCCCAATTAGTTTGACTTAAAGGTAACATTTCTGAAGCTGCATTTAACTTCATTGTACAAGATCCTAAAGAAATCATAGAATGGTTTAATGCTAAATCTTTACGTTCTAATTTTTTGATGTAACGCATTAATTCGGTTTCAGAATGGTAGCTATTAAATACGTCAAGCGTTAAGAAATCACTTGTTCTGTTTAAGGAAGTATCTATATTGTTTGTTTCTGATAATTCAGAAATTTCTATTGCTTTTTTGTTTTCAGCTTCAGCGAAAATTTTAACAATTTCATTTAAATCAGAAATTGAAGTTGTTTCGTTAATAGAAATTAAAACGGTGTTATCATCTTGATAGTAGAAGTTAACTTCATTGTTTTCTGCTACTTCTTTTACTTTAGCAGCATTAGCTTTGACTTGTAAAGTGTCAAAGAAAGATGTGTTTGTTTGTTCTAATCCCATTTTTGAAAGGGTAGACGCTAAGGTAGAAGCACTATTATGAATTTTATTTGCTATAAACGTTAAGCCTTTTGGACCATGGTAAACAGCATACATACCTGCCATTACCGCTAGTAAAACTTGTGCTGTGCAAATGTTAGATGTTGCTCTATCACGTTTAATGTGTTGTTCTCTTGTTTGAAGCGCCATACGTAAAGCACGGTTGTCGTTAGCGTCTTTGGTAACGCCTATAATACGACCAGGAATATCACGTTTATAAGCTTCTTTTGTTGCAAAATAAGCTGCATGAGGACCACCGTAACCCATTGGTATACCAAAACGTTGTGTTGTACCAACAACAACATCGGCACCAAATTGTCCTGGAGCTTCAAGCTTGATTAAGCTTAAAATATCTGCTGCTACTGCAACTTTTATATTGTTTTCATTTGCTTTAGCAATGAATGTTTTAATGTCTGTAATTTGTCCGTTTTTACCAGGATACTGAACAATAGCACCGAAGTATTCTGAAGAGAAATCAAATGTGCTTTCATCTCCGATTACTAAATCAATTCCGATAGGAAGCGCACGTGTCTTTAAAACCGAAATGGTTTGAGGTAAAACTGCATCTGAAACAAAAAACTTATTTACATTTTCTTTTTTTTGAGCTCTTTCTCTAACAGCAAATAAAAGACTCATAGCTTCTGCAGCAGCAGTACTTTCGTCAAGTAAAGAGGCGTTTGCAAGTTCCATACCGGTAAGATCGGTAATCATGGTTTGGAAGTTTAATAAGGCTTCTAAACGACCTTGTGCAATCTCTGCTTGGTAAGGTGTGTAAGCAGTATACCAACCTGGATTTTCTAAAATATTACGCTGTATAACAGCCGGTAAAATTGTTGGATGATAGCCTAAACCAATGTAAGTCTTGTACGTTTTGTTAAGTTTAGATAAATTATTAATGTGTGTAGAATACTCATATTCCGTCATAGCTTCATCTAAACCTAAATCTTTTTCAAGACGAATGTTAGAAGGAATAGTTTCGTAAATTAGTTGTTCAATACTTTCTGCACCTATTGTTTGTAACATTTCTTTAATGTCATTTTCTCTTGGACCAATATGGCGCAAAGCAAAAGCGTTTGTGTTCATTAGTGTTGTGTTGTTAGGCTCTCATTTTCATGAGAATGACAAATTAATTTAGCGTTTTAAAACGCATTTTTATGCGATTGCAAAATTAATGAAATCTTATAGCATTTTTTAGTTAAAATTTGAAAGTTTTTAACCATTTAATAGCTTTATTAACAGATTGATTATTTTTGTGTGATGAAGATAGTCAAACAGCTTTTAGATTTTTATATAAATAGCAGTATACATGTGGCTTTAGCAGTATATGCTTTAAGTTGGATTACGCTTCTTGTTTTTAACTTGCCTTACGACGAAAACATCCTATATTTTAATTTTTACGCTACAATTACAGGTTATAATTTTGTTAAGTATTTTGGTATTGCTAAATGGCATCATCGTAGCTTGGCAAAATGGTTAAAAGTTATTCAGGTCTTTTCGTTTTTTAGTTTTTTGTTAATGTTGTTTTATGCTTTTAGATTAGAGCCTAAAGTTATAGTTGTTTTAACAGGGTTAGGGCTTATAACTTTTTTATATGCTATACCCTTTTGGCCAAAACAAATGTATTTGGATGAACACCAAAATTTAAGACAAATAAGTGGATTAAAAGTGTATATAATAGCAGCTGTTTGGGCATTTACTACAGTTGTTTTACCTATATTAAACAACAATCAAGAGTTAGAAACTAAAGTCTGGATAACTGTATTACAAAATTTTGTATTTGTATTAGCTTTAATGATTCCTTTTGAAATAAGGGATCTAAAATATGATAGTATAAAACTAGCAACAATCCCGCAACAAATTGGTATAAAAAAGACCAAAATACTTGGTGTTTTACTACTTTTCTTTTTTTTAGGTTTAAATGTTTTTAAAGAAGAAATATTAATTCACTTTCTTTACAAAGAAGTAATTGTGGCTTTTGTTTTAATGCTATTTACTTTGTTTTCTACAAAAAACAGAAATAAATATTACGCTTCTTTTTGGGTTGAAGCTTTGCCTATTTTATGGCTACTGTTGATGCTTTTTTAATTCTTTTTCAAAAGACTTTTTTATATTATCTTTTTCTTCTGAAGATAAAAACTGAAATTTAATTTTATTTAATAACTGACTTAATTTTTTGTTTGATGCAGAGTGTTTTCTGCAAGCAGAACAATACATTAAATGAATTTTAAGTTTTATTTTTTCAGTTATTGAAGCTTCTTCATATTGATGTTTATCACAAACATGACCAGCCTCTTTGCATTTAATAAAAAATAATCCCATGATTTAAAACCAATTTTTTTCTAAGCAACTTGCAAGAGCAACTCTAGCTCTGTGAACAATTACCCATAGGTTAGACGCTGTAATGTTTAGTTCCTTACTAATTGTTTCTGTTTCTTGATTTAAGATGGTTTTCTTCTTAAAGACTTCAGCTTGTTTTTTAGGTAGTTTAGCAATACAGCTTTGTATTGCGTCTGCTAATTCTTCGTTTTCAATGCTATCTTCTGCTGTTTTGTCAAAAGGATCTGCAATACGCTCTTCTAACCAATCGCCTTCAGATTCAGAATCATTGTAAGTCATTCTAACTTCGGCTTTTCCTTTATTAGAATTGACCTTACGATAGTAATCAATAATTTTTCGCTTTAAAATTGAAATAAGCCAAGTGCGCTCAGCCGCTTCACCTTTAAAGTTTTTCATAGCGTTTAACCCAGCCAAAAAAGTTTCGGACACTAAATCTTGAGCAATAACACGATCATTTACACGCGTTATTGTGTAATTAAATAGGTAGTCACTATAAAGATCAACCCAATTGTTAGGATTTAAAGTGTGTTTTGGCATTAGTTGGTTTTTCTTTTTCTATTTTCAAAAGTAACTAAAATACAAAAGATTTTAGCTAATTTAACAATATGCTAAGAGTTTAAAAAGAAAGCGGAAATATTTAATTTCCGCTTTTTTTATTACTTAATCAACCCAGCACGCTTTAATAAAGCTTCTGGTTTTGGGTCTTGACCTCTAAAGCGTTTATACAAAATTAGTGGATTTTCTGTACCGCCTTTTGTAAGTACATTATCTTTAAATTTTAAAGCAATATCACGATTAAAAATGCCGTTTTGTTTAAAATAGTCAAATGCATCTGCATCTAAAACTTCTGCCCATTTGTAACTGTAATATCCAGAAGAATAACCACCTTGAAAAATATGAGAAAATGCTGTGCTCATACAATTTTCTTCTACATCAGGATATAATTGCGTGTCTTTAAACGCTTCGTTTTCGTGTGCTTTTACATCTGTAACTTCGGTTGGGTCAATACCATGCCAATGCATATCTAATAAACCAAAACTTATTTGGCGTAAGGTTTGCATACCTTCGTTAAAAGTGGCACTTTCTTTAATTTTTTCTACTAAATCCATCGGAATTAATTCTCCGGTTTCGTAGTGAGTTGCAAATAATTCTAACGCTTCTTTTTCGTAACACCAATTTTCTAACACTTGACTTGGTAATTCTACAAAATCCCAATATACGCTTGTTCCTGAAAGACTAGGGTAAGTGGTGTTTGCTAGCATACCGTGTAATGCATGACCAAACTCGTGAAACAACGTGGTAACTTCATTAAAAGTTAGTAAAGACGGTTTTGTTTTAGTAGGTTTAGTAAAGTTGCAAACAATAGATACATGTGGTCTTTCATTAAAGTCGTTTTGCACAAATTGAGGTTTGTAAGACGTCATCCAAGCTCCATTACGTTTTCCTGAACGTGGGAAAAAGTCTGCATAAAAGATTGAAACTAAGTCGCCATTTTCATCTAAAACCTCGTAAGTCAATACATCAGGATGATACTTGTCAATGGTATCTATTTCTTTAAAAGTTAATCCAAATAATTTATTGGCTACTTTAAAAGCACCATCAATAACGTTTTCTAATTTGAAGTATGGTTTAAGTTTTTCGTCATCTAAATTGAAAAGCTTTTGTTTTAGCTTTTCACTATAATAAGCACTATCCCATTTTTCAAGATGGTCAATACCGTCTAGTTCTTTTGCAAAACCCTGAAGGTTAGCAAACTCACGTTCTGCAGCAGGTTTGGCTTTGTCTAATAAATCATTTAAAAAACTCTCTACTTTTTCTGGTGTTTCAGCCATACGCTCTTCTAAAACAAAATGAGCATGTGTTTTATAGTCTAATAAATTAGCGCGTTGGTGTCTTAGTTTGGCAATTTCTAAAACATTATTTTGATTGTCTAATTTGTTGTTATTAAATCCTTTACTTCCAAAAGCAATCGACAGTTTTTTGCGTAATGCTCTGTTTTTTGCATAGGTCATAAAAGGAATGTAGCTTGGGTAGTCTAAAGTGATTAACCAACCATCTTTCCCTTTACTTTCGGCTAATTGTTGTGCTGCTTCAATTGCGCCTTCTGGTAAACCATCTAAATCTGCTTTATTGGTAATATGCATTTCAAAAGCATTAGTTTCTGCTAATACATTTTCGCCAAATTTTAATTTAAGCGATGCTAATTTTTTATCAATAGCTCTTAACTGTTCTTTTTTGTCTTCAGTTAGATTGGCACCGTTTCTAGCAAAGCTTTTATATTTTTTGTCAAGCAAAGTTTTTTGTTCTTCGGTAAGATCTAGTTGATCTTTTTGATTGTAAACTTCCTTGATGCGAGCAAAGAGTTTTTCATTTAAAGTTATATCGTTGCTAAATTCTGATAAAATTGGTGAAATTTCTTGAGCTATCTTTTGAATCTCTTCATTTGTTTCTGCAGAATTTAAATTGAAGAATATACTCGTAACTCTATCTAATTGCTGACCAGCATATTCTAAAGCTTCTATTGTGTTTTTGAATGTAGGAATATTCTTAGATCCTGCTATTGATTCTATTTCTGCTTTAGTTTCTTTAATCAACGTTTCAATTGCAGGCTTAAAATGTTCGTTTTTAATGGCTTGAAACGGTGCCGAATTGTATTTTGTGTTAAATTTATTAAGAAGTACATTCATTACGAAAACGTTTTAGGTGAAATTTTTATTAAAAAAATAACTTTTTTTTAAAATGATACAGTTTTGTTCTTATCTTTGACTCGATTTTTTCCCGTGAGCTGGTTACTCACATAAAAATTATTGATTAATAGCGATAAAAAGCCTCAAATTAATTTTTGAGGCTTTTTTTCTGTCTTATACTCAGTAAGTTTGTTTTTGAACGATAAAAAACGCATTTTATCTAAAAACAAAATAATTTTCGCCTCAATTCTTTCATTTTCAACAAAACTAAGACCTTTGACTTAAGTTTTTTTGATGTGAGTAAAACTCATATAGAAAGATTAATAGCGATGTAAAGCCTTGACTTCTCAGTCAAGGCTTTTTTTCTAAGCTTTAATATCTTTTGCAGCTTGTTCTACTTTTAGTTTTAAGCCTTCTTTGTAAGCCGTAATTTTATCTAATACACATTGATCTGAAGCGCCTATAATTTGAGCAGCTAATATACCTGCGTTTTTAGCTCCGTTTAAAGCTACAGTTGCTACAGGTACACCACCTGGCATTTGTAAAATAGATAGTACCGAGTCCCAACCATCTATAGAGTTACTGCTTTTTACAGGTACACCAATTACTGGTAATGGGCTCATAGATGCAACCATACCTGGTAAATGCGCTGCTCCGCCAGCACCTGCAATTATTACATTAATTCCTCTTTTGTGTGCATTATTGCTAAAATCGAATAATTTTTCTGGTGTACGATGTGCAGATACAATATCTACTTCTATTTCTATGTCAAAACCTTTTAAAATATCAATAGCGTCTTGCATTACTGGCATATCGCTATTACTTCCCATTACTATGGCAACTTTACTCATATTATTCGCTTATTACTTGTATTGTGTTTTTTACTTTTTCGGCAATTTGTCTTGCCTTGCTTAAATCTTCATTAACTATGGTTACGTGTCCCATTTTTCTAAACGGACGTGTTTGTTTTTTACCATAAATATGTGGTGTAACACCTTCAAGATTCATTATATTTTCTATGTTTTTGTATAAAACATTTCCTGTATGTCCTTCTGCACCAACAAGATTTACCATAATACCGCCAACTTTACTTTTAGTTTCACCTAAAGGTAAATCTAAAATAGCGCGTAAATGTTGTTCAAACTGACTAGTAAAACTAGCTTCTATGGTTTGATGTCCAGAATTATGTGGTCTTGGCGCAACTTCATTAATTAAAATTTGGTCGTCTTGTGTTTGAAACATTTCTACTGCTAATAACCCAACATGGTTAAAAGCTTCAGCTGTTTTTAAAGCAACGTCTTGAGCTTTTTTTGCGACGTCATCATTAATACGTGCAGGACATATTACATATTCTACTTGGTTGGCTTCAGGATGAAATTCCATTTCAACAACGGGATACGTTTTAATGTCTCCTGAAACGTTTCTTGCCACAATTACAGCAAGTTCGTTTTTAAAAGGTATCATTTCTTCTGCAATGCATTCACCAGCAGGTAAACCTTCTAAATCATTTAATTGTCTTACAATTTTTACTCCATTACCATCGTATCCAAATCTAGCAGCTTTCCAAACAAAAGGTAATTCTAAACCACCATTTTTAATAGCATCTTCTATTTCAGATAAATAAGCAAATCTGCTAAAAGGTGCTGTTGGTAAGTTATGGTCTACGTAAAATAGTTTTTGATTGGCTTTGTTTTGTATTTGACGCAAAGTTTTTGAAGACGGATATACTTTTATGTTTTCGTTTTCTAGTTGTTCTAAAGCGTCTACATTTACATTTTCAATTTCGATAGTTAGTACATCAACTTGTTTTCCAAAGTTGTAAACCGTATCAAAATCTAACAAATCGCCTTTTACAAATTTATCACAAGCAATTTTACTTGGTGCTTGATCACTATTATCTAAAACAAAGGTTTGAATATCAAATTTTCGGGTATTGTAAAGTAGCATTTTACCTAGTTGTCCGCCACCAAGAATACCTAATTTAAAGTTTGAAGAAAAATAATTCATTTTTAATATTAGTTGTGTGCAACAAAAATACATTTTAAATGTAAAATAGCCTTTAAAAATCTAAATCAAATATCGTTAAGCTGCTACAAATCCTTATATTTGCTTTTTAATTTTTTACAATGAAAACTATAAAGCTTCACGACAAAGAATTTAAACCTTTTATTTCTGAACAACAAATAGATGCTGCTGTAACAAAAATGGCACAAGATGTTGCAAATGACTTAGGAGACGAAGTACCTGTTTTTATAGGGATATTAAACGGATCGTTTATGTTAGTAAGTGATTTTGTGAAAAAATACCCAAAACCTTGTGAAGTTACCTTTATAAAATTAGCGTCTTATGAAGGCGTTAAATCTACAGAAGATATTCAAAGGTTAATTGGTTTAACCCAAGATTTAACAGGAAGAACTGTAGTTATTTTAGAAGACATAATAGATACAGGTAATACATTACATGAAATTCATCGTATTTTTAAAAATGAAAATGTAAAGCAACTAGTTATTGCTACACTGTTTTACAAACCAGAAGCTTATAAAAAAGACTTTAAACTTCATTATGTTGGTATAGAAATACCTAACAAATTTATTGTAGGATATGGATTAGACTATGATGGGTTAGGTAGAGATTTGCCAGCAGTATATCAACTAAAAACAACACAACACATGACTAATTTAGTATTATTTGGTCCTCCAGGAGCAGGTAAAGGCACACAAGCAAACTTTTTAAAAGAAAAATATAACTTAGTACATATTTCTACTGGCGATGTATTTAGATTTAATATCAAAAACGAAACAGCATTAGGTATGTTGGCTAAGTCATACATGGATAAAGGCGAGCTTGTACCAGACCAAGTAACTATTGACATGCTAAATGCAGAAGTTGAAAAAAATGCAGACGCTAACGGATTTATATTTGATGGTTTTCCGCGTACTAACGCACAAGCAGAAGCTTTAGATAAATTAATGGATACTAAAGATTCTCAAATTAATGCAATGATCGCTTTAGAAGTAGACGACGAAGTTTTAGTACAACGTCTTTTAGAACGTGGTAAATCAAGCGGTAGAGCAGATGATGCTGACGAATCTATTATTAGAAATAGAATTAAAGAATATTACAACAAAACCGCTATCTTAAAAGATTACTACTCAGCTCAAGATAAATATTTTGGAGTAGATGGTGTTGGTAGTATAGAAGAGATTACAGAACGTCTTTGTACTGTAATCGATAAACTTTAAAATGAGTTTATTCGTTTGGAGGTTAATTTGAAATAATAAAAACCTTCATAAAACGAATTCATAAATTCACAAATAAATTAAATAAATGACCGAAGGTAACTTTGTAGATTACGTAAAAATGCATGTCTCTTCAGGAAAAGGAGGGAAAGGATCTGCGCATCTTAACCGCGAAAAATATAACGCAAAAGGTGGACCAGATGGAGGCGATGGTGGACGTGGCGGACACGTAATTATTAAAGGTAACGAAAACCTTTGGACGTTACTACATTTAAAATTTCAGCGTCATATTCGTGCAGGACATGGTGGTGATGGTAGTAGTAATCGTAGCACAGGATCAGATGGAGAAGATTACATTATCGAAGTACCATTAGGAACTGTAATTAGAGATACAGAAACTAACGATATCCTTTTTGAGATTACCGAACAAGGTGAAGAAAAAATTGTTGCCGAAGGTGGAAAAGGTGGTTTAGGTAACTGGCACTTTAAAAGCAGTACCAATCAAACACCACGTTATGCGCAACCAGGTATTCCGTTAGAAGAAAAAGACATAACATTAGAACTTAAAGTTTTAGCAGATGTAGGTTTAGTAGGTTTTCCTAACGCAGGAAAATCTACTTTACTATCTGTAATGACCGCTGCAAAACCAAAAATTGCAGATTACGAGTTTACAACGTTAAAGCCAAATCTAGGTATTGTAAAATATCGCGATTATCAAACTTTTGTAATGGCAGATATACCTGGAATTATAGAAGGTGCAGCCGAAGGAAAAGGCTTAGGCTATTACTTCTTGCGTCACATAGAGCGTAATTCGGTATTACTGTTTTTAATTCCAGCAGATGCGCCAGATATTAACAAACAGTACGAAATTTTGTTAGACGAGCTTAGACGTTATAATCCAGAAATGTTGGATAAAGACCGCATGATAGCCGTCTCAAAATGTGATATGTTGGATGATGAGCTTAAAGCCGAACTAAAGCAAGAGTTAGATCAAACCTTGCCAATTCCATATTTATTTATCTCAAGTGTAGCACAACAAGGCATTACAACGCTTAAAGATAAATTATGGGACATGCTTAATTAATTTTATTTTGGCGTTACCCTAAAAGGGTCAGGCTTTCATTACTCGCTTCCCAACTAAAAAGTTGGGAGAGCTCAAACATGCCATTCAATCCTTAACGCGGTATGTTTGCTGTCCTAGTGTTCAAGTTAGAGATTATTTCAATTTTATAAATATCCTAACATTTTAAAATTCGACTTGCGTTGTAGGTTTTGTAACTTTGGATTTCAACCAAAA
The DNA here is from genome assembly GCF_014191595.1 of Mesoflavibacter zeaxanthinifaciens subsp. sabulilitoris. Classification (NCBI taxonomy): domain Bacteria; kingdom Pseudomonadati; phylum Bacteroidota; class Flavobacteriia; order Flavobacteriales; family Flavobacteriaceae; genus Mesoflavibacter; species Mesoflavibacter zeaxanthinifaciens. Next base: position 199,291 of record NZ_JACHWV010000006.1, read on the forward strand.
AAATAAAATTCTATGAGCAATTTAAATAATAAAGTCGCCTTAATAACAGGCGGATCAAAAGGCATTGGATATGGTATTGCCTATGCATTAATGCAACAAGGTGTTAACGTTGCTGTAACCAGTAGAAGTGCAGAATCTGCTCAAAAAGCAGCAGAACAACTTAATGCAGATGTATCTTCAGCAAAAGCAATTGGACTAGAAGCAGATGTAAGACAATTAGAAAGTCAGCAACAAGCTGTTAAAACAACTGTTGAGACCTTTGGACAGTTAGATATTGTTATTGCTAATGCAGGATTAGGACATTTTGGTAGCATAGAAGATTTAACTTCACAACAATGGAACGAAGTTATTGATACCAATTTAACTGGCGTTTTTAATTCGATTAAAGCAAGTGTAGATGCACTTAAAGAAACTAAAGGGTATTACATTACTATTTCAAGTTTAGCAGGAACTAACTTTTTTGCTGGCGGATCTGCTTACAACGCTAGTAAATTTGGTGTTACCGGATTTACCCAAGCGGTGATGTTAGATTTGCGTAAATACGGCATAAAGGTTAGTACTATTATGCCAGGATCTGTTTCGACTTACTTTAATGGTAACGAGCCAAGTGATGAAGGCGCATGGAAAATTCAAATTGAAGATATTGGCGAGTTAGTGGTTGATTTATTAAAAATGCATCCACGTACATTACCAAGTAAAATTGAAGTACGACCAACAACGCCGCCAAGTAAATAACTATAGATACAAAAAAGGCTTCCAAATTTGGAAGCCTTTTTTGTATTGAATAATTACATTATTATTCAACATCAATTCTTACGCCTTCACTGTGACTACTAAATTCTGGTGCATACATGCTTTGTATAGTAGTTATACCATTACTCATATTACCAGCATTATTAACTCGTAAATCATATTCAAATACATAAACGCCTTTTGGTAAGAAATCAAAAAAGAAGTTTGTACTTGCGTCTTTTGTACTTTGGTAATAGCCTAAACCATCTTGCCTTTTGTATTGACTAATTACATTGGTTGGCTCTAAACCTGCTGCTCGCATATCTTTCATGTGGATAAATTCCATATTTCTGTCACTTCTTAATTCGATTCTTACGGTTACTAAATCGCCAACTTTAAGTTTGGTTTCTTTAGTAATTTCGGTAAGTGCCTTACCAGTATCAGTATTGTTTTTTAAGAATAATTTTTTCTTTAGTTGAAGCGGTGTTTCCGCAGAGGTAATTTTATCTAAATCTTCAAAATACTGCCAGTATAAACTTCCCCAAGCAATTCCTTCTCCTTTTTTAGAGATTTTTACTTCTGCCATTTTAGGCGAAATTTCATTAGCAGACCAAGACGTTTTAAAATAGCCAGTACCAGCTTCAACTTTAACGTCTTCCATAGTATTAGGATCTATTTTTTGATTACTTAAAACAATGTCTACCATATCCGTTACACTTAACCAATCGCTACCTTGAAGTAATAATGCGTACACAGCTTCGGTAGTAGCTTTGGTTGTTTTCCAGCGGTTGGTTTGCTTGTTTTTAAGTAACCAGATTTTAAGATTATCTATGGTTTCGAGATTCTTCGTTTCATTTTGAATGACATTACCAGCTTCAGAAAATGTTTCAATTAGTAGCGCTTGTGTTTCAATTGGAGCTTGATACCAATACCAAGAGTTTTCGTTAGATTTCCAATACATACCTAATTCTTCACTAGTAATACTGGTTTCTTTTAATGAATTTAAAATTTTAGATGTGGTATTAGTGTCATTATTTCTATAAGAAATTAACGCCATCAATCCTTTGTTATACAGACTTCTGCTTAACCAATAATTTTGAATTTGGGACTGATAATAATCCATTATAGTTTTTACTTCTTTAGACGTTTTTATTTCTGGGAAAAAGCTACGCATGTACAAATAATGTATTTGCATATGACTTAAATGGTCTTTGCTTAAATCTACATCTTTGTTGTATTTAGTTAAGTTATTATATTCTTCTACAAATTCTGAATCTAAATATTGGATTGCTTTTTTGATCATAGATGCTTCGCTGTCGCTTTGAATGACATTTAATTTTTTAAGATGTCCAAAACCAGTGATAATGTGTTGCGTGATAAAACGGTTTGGTCGTCCGCCGTTAAACCAAGCCCAAGCACCATTAGACATTTGGTTTTGTTTTAGTTTGTTTTTGGCGTTTTGCAATTCGTTATTCATTTTATTTAAATCGAAAAGCAATGCAATACGTTTTTTCTGTTCGGTTTCGCTTTGCGCATCGCGTAACCAAGGTGTTTCTTGAATTAAAATAGATTTAAGCTCTTGGTTTTTCTCTAAATTACTAATCAACGCATCGGTATTTTTCCATTGATTAAATACCTCTTGAATACGCGGATTGCTATTTGCAATATGACTAGCCAACGCATTAGCGTAATACCTGCTAAAGGTTTGCTCGTTACAATCGTAAGGATATTCCATTAAATAAGGTAAAGCTTGTACCGCGTACCAAGCAGGATTGCTAGTCATTTCTAACGTTAATTTATGATGTTTTAAAGTGCTTGATGAGGTGTTTTTAAGCTTGTATAATGTAAATGTTCTAGTCTGGTTACTTCTAATCCACATTGGTAAGGTTTCGGTAACTAACATTCTGTTGGTTAAAACTGGTAACGCATTTTGTTCACCATCACTAAAATCTCCTGCTTTTGCTACAATTTTATATTGAATAGCATTTACCGTATCCGGAATGGATAATTGCCAAGCGACCTGTGTGTTGTTGTCTTTGTCTACTGAGAAGTTCTCGACTGCGCTCGAACTGACAAGCAAAGACGTAATATCTTCACCAGAAACCGCATCAGTTAATATTAATTTAGCTTGTCCTGATAAATTTTTATTAGATAAGTTGGCAATTTTAGTGCTAATGGTTATTTGGTCACCTTGACGTAAAAAACGTGGTGCGTTTGGTATGACCATAAGCTCTTTTTGCGTCACTGTTTCTAAAGTTGAAACTTTACTTTCCAGAGTTTTTGTATGCGCTAATAAATGTAGTTTCCATTTGGTTAATGCTTCTGGAGTTGTAAAATTGAAACTAACATTACCATCTTTATCTGTTTGTAACTGCGGAAAGAAAAATGCTGTTTCTTGTAGATTTTTACGAACTGTAACAGTGTTGAAATCTATTTCTTTATTTTCTGGTTTATTATTAATCGTATCCTTTTTAATTTTTGCTGTTCCTGTATAGGCTTTTTCTGTTGTTGTACCATATCCAACAACGACAACTTCATCTAATTCAGCATCATTTGGAGCAGCAATGTCCATCATGGCTTCTTCAACTATAATACCTTTCGCTTCTGGTTTATAAAACCTTCTATAACTATTACCAAAACTCAACCCAAACCAATTAATTTGGTCGTATTGTTGTGTTGGATAGTTATAGTAATTCTTGTTGTTATTTATGACTCTAAATCCGCGTTGTCCAAAACTGTTTCCATTATTTTGGTTTCGGTTTGGATTGTAAATGGGTTTGTATAACGGGTTAAAATCCCAGCTATGTGATTTAAATTGGTCTAAAGACGCATCGTACATACTGGCTAATATTTCTGCTGAGATTTTTTCACCTTTTGGACCTTTAATTTTAAAGCTCCAAGTTTCGTCCGTTCCTGGTTGTATTTTGTCTCTAAATGTTGTGGTTTCTATCTCTAAATCTGTTTTAGGATATGGCACAGAAATAGCTAAAGTGTTAGCGGTATAGCTATTAAAAGCAGCAAAACTATAATGTACGGCAAAACCGCCAACATCTTTATTAGTAATAGGTATGCGTATGGTTTTTTTCTCGTTATTTATTACGTATTTATTACTATTGATAATACGGTTGTCTTTTTCTACATCAATAAAAACAGTAAGGTTTGTCGCTGCACTACCAAATGTGATTATTGCAGTGTCGTTAGGTTGGTAACTGTCTTTGTTTGTGGTAATGGTAAACAATTGGTTGTCTGAAACAGTGTTATCTTTTTCACTGTAAAGTGTTGTTCTGGTTTCATCTTTCACTAATTGCCCAAACTTATCTTTGCTTTCTAAAACGATAAGGTATTTACCAGATTCCCATTTTCTGATGTTACCAAGTTTAACGTCTTTAGTGTTTTCAGTATTGAATTCTTCTGAAAAAACAAGTTCACCTTTGTTCCAAAATTTGCTATCATCTTCATTCTTGTAAGCATCATGAGGAAAAAGCGTTTTAAATTCTGTTTCACTTAAATTGTGATAATCTGGTGCGTCCCAAGGACGATGTCTTAATACTTGGTTTGGTGCTTTAAGTTTGTAGATTTTAATGGTGCCTTTTGCAGGAACAAATTCGCCATTTAAATTTTTAGTATCGATTTGGATTGTATGGTCTTTACTGCTTTTATCTAATTTACTTTTTACAGATATAGTTGCTGTTAAAGCATGATAGCCAACGTTGACGATTGTCGTTGTGCTTCGCGTTTCACCGTTAATGTCGGTAACGTCTGCAGTGACTTCGTAATTAAAAACAGGTTGTGATTTTTGATCAACACTTTGGTCTGGTATGGCTTTAAAGGTAATATCAAATTCACCTTTATTATTTGTTTTGGTTTCACCGTGAGTTATTTCTTGAGGTTCGCTGTTAAAATACGGTCTGCGCCAGTACCACCAAGTTGGATATTGTACTTTGCGTTTTACGGTGTAAGTGACTTTAGCATCGCTAATATTACTACCAGCGTAGGCTTTTGCGTTACCTTTTATGGTAATACTATCGTTAATTTTGAAGGTTTCGGTGATTGGATTAAAATTAGCTTCAAATTTTGGAAGTTTGTATTCTTCAACTGAAAAATAATGTCTGCCGTTATCAAAGGTGTGATTTTTTCCTGAAATTTGAATTCTGTATTGTCCGTTTAAACCAGAATTTGGTAAAATAAACTCACCAGCAACCGATCCAAAATCGTTGGTTTTTAATTCTAAACGACCAACTTCTTCGCTGTTTACATTATACAGAATAGCGTAAACTGCTTCATTTTGTAACACTTCAGATTTCTCTTTAAGTGTTTTAATGGCAATTGCTTTAAAATAAACGGTTTGGCTAGGTCTATAAATACTTCTGTCTGTAAATACAAACGCGTTGTAACTCGTTTCTTCTTTGTAGTTATTATCATATGTTCTACCAACGTAATAATTGCCAAAATAAGCAGTTTGGTTGTTGTGTTTAACTTCTGCACTAACGTCTGAAAGATAAGTTGGTGTTTTTTTTAAGGTAGCTTTACCAAATACGTCGGTTTTTAATGTTGAGTTGTGATATTTGTTTTTGTAATTTTTACGGTACGTAATATCTAAAGTTGCATTTTGAATTGGTTGCCCGTTATTTCTGTCTATTAATTGAAAAATAACTTCGTTGTTGGTTTCCATTTCGGTTAACGCAAAATCGGTAATTTGAAAGGTTTGCGTAGCGTACAAATCGCTATTGGCTCTAGCAAGAATTAGATAGCTTCCAATAGATAATTTTGGTACGACAACTTCTGTTGTGTGCGATTGGTAGTCGTTTTCGTTTTTTAAATCATTGTTCCAATTCGTGTGTTGTTTTAAAGTTTTTATGAACTTTAAACGCTCGTCTTCACGATAGGTTTTGTTGTATGTTTCTAACTGATCTTTTGATAAATTGTATAGCGTAAACTCTAGGTTTTCTATATTTTTATAACGTACCAGAAATCTGCTATTTTGTTGAATTGGTATATACGTTTCGGTAGTAATTTGTAGTTCTTTATTTAAAATTTGTTGCTTTAAAATTGTACTGTTTTTAGCAGCTTTACTATCAGGAAAACGTTTAGTAATATTGTTTACAATCGCTAAAGCTTCTTGTATTAACCAACGATTTTCGGTATTGGTTTTAGAGTCGTATTGTAAGCCGTTTTGATAAGTTTTTTCGGCAATTTCAAACTCGTAAAGCGCAGCTGTTTCATCTGTTTTTATACTAAAAATTTCATCTTTTAACGTTTGAAGGTAAATTTCATCTTTATTATTAAAAGTCGCATGTTGTAAGACATAATCTAAACGCTGAATATTAACATCAACTAACGCTTTATAATTTTTGTTTTGTTGATGAAACTGAATCAGTTTTTGATACACTTTTAAAGCCTGTAGATGTAAAGATGTACTGTCTTTAGCTTCAAGTTTTAGGGTAGAAAATTTTGATGAAGTACTTAAATAGGTTGCGTTATCAATTTCAAATTTATATGCTGGCTTTGTAATGCTGTTCTCGTCTGTTTTAAAAAAGTCTAATGCATTGTGACTTAAAATATCAAATAACGTAGGTCTGTATGTTTCTGAGTTTTTAGACTTATTAATTATCGCATCAAATTGATGGATTGGTGTCGATTTTAAAACGCTTTCGTCTTCTAAAGATTGATTAAAAAGTGTTTGAATTTCGGTAAATAAAGTGTCTAAATCCCAAGTTCTAAAATCTTCTTCATCAACTTTACTTTCAGTTTTTATACGATTGTAAAACTTATATCTATTTTGATTAAAATACTGCCAATATAAGTTAGCCAACAAGTTTTGTAATACGTTTTTGGTAGGTGATTGACTGTTGTTTATTTCAGTTTTAAAATCTTTGATAATGCTTAATTGCGCATCTTCTTCTAGGGTTAGCGCATACTTACTTTTAAAAATAAGCGTTTTAATAACTTGTGGACTGTTTTGCTCTTTTTTAGCCAATATTTCAATTTGCTTAACAACATCCAAAGCGCTTTTTGGTAAACCATCTTTTTCATGGGTTTCGACTTGCTTCCAAAGTTTGGAATAGTCATCTTGAGCGTAAGTAGTAGCAAAAAGTAAAATCATTATTAAGGTTGAAATCTGTTTCATAAAATTATTTTTAATAGCAAGATAAGTTTAGACATTTTGACTTAAAACTAAAAATGCGTGAGTCTATTGTTTTGTTGAGTAAAACGTTAGAAATTTAAAGTTAACAATTATTAACGCAACAGAATCAAAAACAATACCAACAGAATGTTATTTTTGTATAAATTGAAAATACTAAATATGCGATTAATCATTTTTATATGTTGCTTTCCGCTTTTTTTAATGGGGCAAACCTCTGTTGAAAAAGGAAAAGACTTTATCAAACAAAAAATGTTTAGCAAAGCAGAAGCAGAGCTAAAACCTTTTGTTGATAATAATGAAAATGATTTAGAAGCAATAGAATTATTAGGTGATGCTTACGGACATCAAAAAAAATGGGATGAAGCCGCAAAACAATATAAAAAATTAACTGAAGCCAAACCAACCGAAGCTAATTATCATTACAAATATGGAGGCGCTTTAGGGATGAAAGCCTTGTCTGTAAGTAAAATTAGAGCATTAACCATTATAGACGACGTTAAAGCAGCGTTTTTAAAAGCAGCCGAATTAGATCCAAATCATATAGACACACGTTGGGCTTTAGTAGAGTTATACATGCAGTTACCAGGTATTATTGGTGGTAGTAAAAGTAAATCTTTAAAATATGCTAACGAGCTTGAAAAACTTTCTAAAGTAGATGGTTATTTAGCTAAAGGTTATATTTACGAATATGATGACGAGCCAGAACTTGCCGAAGATTATTACCTAAAAGCTATTAAAATTGGTGGCTCTATTACTTGTTACGACAAGCTAACAGCGTTATATGAAAAGGAAAACCTACCAGAAAAAGCCATAAGTAATATTGAAGCATCACAGGTAAAACATAAAAGAAATGCACTACACTATCAAATAGGAAAAGTATGTGCAGATTATAATGTACAATTAGATAAAGGTCTAACATGTTTAAAAGTGTATTTGCATAACTACTCTGCAAAAGATGGTGTGCCAAAAGCTTGGGCAAATTACCGTATAGCACAAATCTACAAACACAAAAAAGACAATAAGCAAGCTTTAGCACATATAGATTTAGCTTTAAAAGAACTACCAAAAATTGAAGTCTTTAAAGAATTTAAGGAAAGTTTGCAGTAAGATTTTTTAGTTGATAGTCGCAGTCTCAGTTTTCAGGTTTTTTAGCAAAGTAAACTTAGTAAGAAACTAAAAAGCTCTATTAAGTCTACAATTAAATTTCCGTTTTTAAATAATTCGGGAATTAGTATCAAAACAACTATCTTTGAAACATCTTCAAAAATAAACCATGAACGTACATTTTATAGCTATTGGCGGAAGCGCAATGCACAACCTTGCATTAGCATTACATAACAAAGAATATCAAGTAACAGGAAGTGACGACACGATTTTTGAACCTTCAAAATCACGTCTTGAAGCTAAAGGATTATTGCCAGAACAATTTGGATGGTTTCCTGAGAAAATTACCGAAAGTTTAGATGCTATCGTTTTAGGTATGCACGCTAAAGCAGATAATCCGGAGTTATTAAAAGCTCAAGAATTAGGCTTAAAAATATACAGTTATCCAGAGTTTTTATACGAGCAATCTAAAGATAAAACTAGAGTTGTAATTGGTGGTAGTCATGGAAAAACCACAATAACATCTATGATTTTACACGTTATGCATTATCATGATCGTGATGTAGATTTTATGGTTGGCGCGCAATTAGAAGGTTTTGACGTGATGGTAAAATTAACCGAGGATAATGATTTTATTGTTTTAGAAGGTGACGAGTATTTAAGTAGTCCGATAGATAGACGACCAAAATTTCATCTATACAAACCCAATATTGCGTTGTTAAGCGGTATTGCTTGGGATCATATAAATGTCTTCCCTACGTATGAAAATTATGAAGAACAGTTTAAAATCTTTGTAGATAGTATTGTACGTGGCGGAAGTATAAATTATAACGAAGAAGACGAAGCGGTTAAACGTATTGTAGAAGCTAGCGAAAACCCAATTAGAAAATTACCATATCATACACCAGAATATACTGTTGAAGATGGCGAAACATTGTTAGAAACTCCTGAAGGACCAATGCCAATAGAAGTGTTTGGTAAGCACAACTTAAATAATTTGGCTGGTGCAAAATGGATTTGCCAACATATGGGAATAGATGAAGATGATTTTTACGAAGCTATTTCAACATTTAAAGGCGCAAGCAAGCGTTTAGAAAAAATTGCCGAAACCAATAATAGCGTTGCTTATAAAGATTTTGCACATTCGCCAAGTAAAGTAAGTGCAACAACAAAAGCAGTTAAAGAACAATATGCAGATCGTACTTTGGTAGCGTGTTTAGAATTGCATACTTATAGCAGTTTAAATGCCGAATTTTTAAAAGAATATAAAGGTGCTTTAGATGCAGCAGATGTTGCATTAGTGTTTTATAGTCCACATGCAGTAGAAATTAAAAAACTAGACGCGGTAACACACCAACAAATAGCAGATGCTTTTGAGCGTGACGATTTAATTATTTATACCAATCCAGACGATTTTAAAAATTATCTGTTCTCTCAAAATTTTGATAACAAAGCTTTATTGTTAATGAGTAGCGGTAATTATGGCGGATTGGATTTTGATGAGGTTAAAGGATTGATAAAATAAACTGTTTTTTTAGAAGAATTAAACAGCTAAATCATCTTCTTTTATTTTGTTTAAATAATTATGCTTCTGTTTTAGTAGAGCAAATCCAAAAGTTAAAACACCTACGCGACCAATAAACATAATCATTATTATTAAAATTTTCCCTAAGCTGGAGAGATCACCTGTTATGCCTGTACTTAATCCAACAGTTCCTAAAGCAGAAGCTGCTTCGAATAAAATTTTATCAAATGAAAAATTTTCTGTGTAGGATAATAAAAAGGAGAATAAAAAAATCAAACTTGTATAAAGCATAAAAGTAGAAGTAGCTACATAAATCCTCTCAAAAGGAATTAATCTATTTAAGAAAGTGATTTTTTTCTGACCTAGCAATCTACTTTTTAATATAGCTGACATCGCTGTAAGAGTTGTTATTTTCATACCACCAGCAGTACCAGAAGGAGATGCTCCAATATACATTAAGAATGTTAATAATAATAAAATCGGTAGAGAAAAGTCACCAATAGGTACTGTGTTAAAACCGACTGTGGTCATTGCAGACATGGCTTGGAAAAATGATATCATTAAAGGACTATCATCACCAGTTATAGTTGCGCTTTCTGTGGTGTAAATAATAGAAGTACCTATTGCTAATAGAACAATAAACCCATAAATAATAATTTTTGTTGTAAAAGAAACTTCTTTTGATCTGCCTGTCATTCTGTACCATAGATCTGTAATAACGATAAAACCTAATGATCCAGCTATAGCTAAGCAAGATATAATTGTGTTAATAAAAACATTGTCTTTAAAGCCTTCAAAACCATCATTAAATAACCCAAAGCCAGCTGTGCAAAAAGAAGAAATACTATGAAATATAGAAAACCAAATAGCTTGAATGTTTTCCATCCCAGAATTTGTAAAAGCAATGTAGAACAATACAGCTCCAATACTTTCCATTACTAGTGTGAATATAATTACACTTTTAATAAAATCTTTAATTTTAATTGTATTAGGTAAAGTAAATTCTGCGCCAATTAATTTACTATGCCAGCGTGTTATTCTTTTTGTAGTAAAAATTAAATAATAAGTAGTTAGTGTCATATATCCTATTCCTCCAATTTGAATAAGACACATGATTACAAATTGACCTAAGTAATTATATGAGTCAAAAATACTAATAGTAACAAGACCTGTTGTAGAAATGGCTGATGTAGAAATAAATAAGTTGTCTAAAAGAGATACATCAGTTTTATGAAAAAACGGAATACTCAATAAGAAAAATCCAATAATAGTATATAAAAAGAAACCCCAAACTAAATTCATTTGAGGTGATTTACTAATTTGAAATTTTCTATACCAATTTTTTGCTTGTTTAAGTAATTTAGATCTCATAGCTTAAATTTTAAACAAAGATACGATATAAATGATCTTTTGTTGAACTATATTAACACCAACAAAATCCCAATCAAAGCAGGTAAAGCTTGAACAAAAAATATCTTTTTAGAAGCGGTTAGTGCGCCATAAATACCAGCAACAGCAACGCAACCTAAAAAGAATAATGCAATGTTAGATTGCCACGTTGGGTTAGTGATAAAAAATGTCCAAATTAATCCAGCTGCTAAAAACCCATTATATAATCCTTGGTTTGCTGCCAATGCTTTGGTTGGTGTAAATAAATCTTTAGGAAACTGCCTAAAAATTTTTGGTCCTTTGGTTTCCCAAGCAAACATTTCAAAATATAAAAAATAGAGGTGAAGCAAGGCTACTATGGCTATGATAATGTTGGTTAGTATATTCATGATTTTAATTTTTAAATACCTTGTCTAAAAAAGCCTTAATACTATCTTGACTGCTTTTAATTAATTGTTGTCTTGCGTTTTCTTTGTCTTTTGGTAGTTTGTCTTGAGAGAGTTTAAACTTGCCTTCCCAAGTTTTAATATCTATTTCAAACAGTTTAATATAGTCTAAATTTTTATCTAATCTTGGATTGTCAGGCTCTAAAACGTAGTTGTGTTCTGGCGCTTCTAAAAACTCGGTCATCGTAATTAAAGACTGTTTTAAAGCAGCTTTGTCTTCAATTCTGGTAACAGTTCCGGTAAGGTGTACTTTAATGTAATTCCACGTTGGTAATTGTGTTGTCGTATAAATACTTGGCGAAATATAACATTGTGGACCAGAAAATATTATGGTCACTTCATTTTCATGCTGAAGCAAGTCCGTTTGCGGATTATAAATATCTATATGACCAATAAGTTTACCATCGGTTTCGCGATAAATTAAAGGTAAATGTGTTATCAAAGGTTGATTATCTTTTACCGAAATTAATGTAGCTAACGGATACGTTTTTATCACTTCAATATGATGAAGCTGGTCATTATCTTGATGTTTTTTTGGTGGATACAATTTTAAGTTGAAGGTATTTAGAATTGAAAAGTATTTAAAGTTTTTAAGCTAATAAAACTTGTTTGGTAGTTTAGTGAAGTCTAATTGGTAGCTGAGCATAGTCAAAACTACACACCAAATTGTCTAAAGTGATGATCTAAATGTTTGTAAGCGCTTTTTCCCCATTGGTCTGCGGTAAAGGTTCCAAAATAAGGATGTTTCTTTTTAGGTTCAAAATAATTTTTAGAAGTACTCATGGTTTCAATTTTAGACTTTAATTTATCTTTTTCGGTATTAAAAGCTTCAGTGTTAACTATAATAAATTCTTTAGCGGTTGGTAAACCTTCTTTCCAAGGTTTGTCGTTGTAAAGGCTTGGCGCAACAAGTTTCATCATCATACCCATTAAAAAATTTGGTTTTTTAATAGTGCTTTCGCCTAAAGCTAATTCAATAGGTTTTGTACAGTGTATCAGCATTTGATTCACGTTCATTTTTCCCCATTTAGCCGACGATTCAGCTTCAAGGTTTTCTAAACGGTTTAATAGTTCAGCTTTAGCTTCGGTTTCAAAAATAGATTTCATATTTAGATAATTAGTTGGTTTTTTGGAGTTTAAAAATTACAAAATATTGTGTAGTTTTATCAAATGTCTGAAAAAAAGCCATCTTTTTCAATAAAAAACTGGTCGGAAGATGATCAACCACGCGAAAAGCTTCTAAAAAAAGGAAAAGCAGCATTAAGTGATGCCGAATTAGTTGCGATTTTAATTGGATCTGGAAACCGCGAAGAAAGCGCTGTAGATTTGTGTAAACGCATCTTATCTAGCGTAGACAATAATTTAAACCAGTTAGGAAAATTAAGTATTAAACAATTAATGCAGTTTAAAGGTATTGGCGAAGCTAAAGCCATAAGCATTGCAGCTGCATTAGAATTAGGAAGACGCAGACGAGCAGAAGAAGCGTTGCAGCAATTTAAAATTACATCTAGTAAATCTGTTTTTGAGTTAATGCAACCCATGATTGGTGAGTTGCCTCATGAAGAGTTTTGGATTATTTATCTTAATAATTCTAACAAAGTAATTGATAAATTACAGCTTAGTAAAGGCGGAATTACAGGCACTTTAGTAGATACACGTTTAGTCTTAAAACAAGCGCTACAAGTAGGTGCAGTTGCAATAATTATGGCACATAATCATCCTTCAGGAACCTTAAAACCTAGTCAAGCCGATAAGGATATTACCCAAAAATTAAAATTAGCTGCTCAAAGTTTAGATATACGTGTTTTAGATCATTTAATTATTACAGAATCGGCTTATTTTAGTTTTGCAGACGAGGCTTTGCTGTAATTTCATGTTAATTTCTTTAAAACTGATCTTAAAAAATACACTTTTAAATCAGGAATTTGGTACTTTTAAACCTTATAATTTCAATCGTTAATGTTACTAGTTTACACACACAAAATTACACCACGTGTTAAATACACTTTTAAACAAGTGTGTACTAGAATACTTGGGATTCCTGTAGAATTTACAACAACTATAGAAGATTTTATTGCTCACGATAGCCTTAAAATATCTTATGCAAAACAACCTTTAAGTAACGAGGTTTTTATTAGATCTAACGATTTGTTATTTGAGCAAGGCTTATCAGATATAGACATTAATATTTATGATTGGGAAGAAACTAAATGCTTTTTTCCTGCAGGAGATAAAAGTGCTTTACCCTACGATATTTTTGCTGCAACATTTTATTTAATTAGTAGATATGAAGAGTATTTACCACATGTAAAGGACAATTATGGTCGTTTTCCAGCAGAAGAAAGTTTAGCCTTTAATAATCAGTTTTTAACACAACCAGTAGTAGATATTTGGGCATATAAATTTAAAACCATATTAAAAGAACAATTTCCTAATTATATATTTCCTGATAAAAAATATACAGTAACACCAGTTATAGATGTACCTATAGCTTATAGGTATAAATTGGTAGGAGTAATGCGTACATTTGGCGGGACCTTTAAAGATTTTTTTGCATTTAGATTTAAAGATGTTTATGAGCGTTTTGGCGTATTATTAGGAGCAAGAAAAGACCCGTTTGATACATATAAATACATTGTTAATCGACAAAAAAAACGAAATTTTAAATTTATATTTTTCTTCTTAGTTGGCGATTTTTCTACCTACGATAAAAATATAAATAGTCAAAAACAAAAGTTTAAATCTTTAATAAAACACGTTGCAGATTATTGTAAAGTAGGTATAAAATCTTCATTTTTTGCTCTAAATGACATTGAATTGTTAAAGATTGAAAAGAGTAGAATGGAAGCTATCATTAATACAAATATAGCAGGTTCTAGACATTCTTTTTCTAAAGTAAATTTACCAGAATCTTATCGTAATTTAGTCGAATTAGAAATACCTGAAGATTATACAATGGGCTACGTTAATCATTTAGGCTTTAGAGCAGGAACTTGTACTCCGTTTTTGTTTTATGATTTAGATTACGAGGTGCAAACACCACTAAAAATAGTACCATATCATGCTTTAGATTTTGCATTTTTAAAGTATAATTCGTTATTAGACAAACAAGAAGCTTTAGATAAATTAATTAAACAAGTTAAAGTTGTAAACGGTAATTTTGTACCTGTTTTTCATAATTATACATTTAGTAATATACCACGTTGGCAACATTTTAAAACACTATTTAATACAATTTTAGACTCAGTAGATGAACAATAATATAGAGCATATTTTTTTTGATTTAGATCACACACTTTGGGATTTTGATAAGAACTCGGCATTAACTTTTGATTTTATTTTTAAAAAGAATAATCTACAACTTAATTTACCTGAGTTTTTGAGCGTTTACGAACCGCTAAATTTGCAATATTGGAAGCTTTATAGAGAAGAAAAAGTAAGCAAAGAACATTTAAGATTTTATAGATTAAAAGATACCTTTGATACTTTAAATATAGAATTAGAGGCAGAAGTAATTAATAAACTGTCAGAGGATTATATAGAAAACTTAAGTGATCAAAACCATTTATTTGATGGTACTTTTGAAATTTTAGATTATCTAAAACCAAAATATCAATTACATATTATAACCAATGGATTTGAAGAAGTACAGCATCATAAGATGAAAAAATCAAACATATTTCATTTTTTTGAAACTATAACAAATTCAGAAATGGTTGGTGTAAAAAAGCCAAACCCTAAAATATTTAATCACGCTTTAGATTTAGCCAATGCAACAACTAAAAACAGTATTATGATTGGCGATAATTATGAAGCCGATATTTTAGGCGCATTAAATATTGGTTTGGATGCTATTTGCTTTAATTATCATAATGAAACTATAGCTCCAGATATAAAAATTATCAATCATTTATTAGACTTAAAAAAATATTTATAAAGATGAAATTACATAAAATACTAACCATTTTTACACTTTTATGCTGTACAACATTATTAGCGCAAGACCAATTAAACAACTATAAATATATTGTTGTTCCAAATCAGTTTAAATTTCAAAAAGAAGCAGGACAATACCGTGTTAATGGTTTAACCAAGTTTTTGTTAGAAAAGCAAAATTTTAATGTTTTACTAGAAGATGAAGTCTTACCTATGGATGCAATAAAAAATAACTGTTTAGTTTTAAAAACTACAGCAATAGACGATTCTTCTATGTTTAAAACTAAAATAAAATTTCAGTTTAAAGATTGTCAAGGTAAAGTGGTTTATACCACAGAAGAAGGCGAATCTAGGGAGAAAAAATATATAGTTGCATACAATGAAGCTGTAAGACAAGCTTTTGGTAGTTTGTCAAATTTCACTCATAATTATGAAGTAAAAGAAACTGAAAATGAAGTAGAAGAAGTTATTGTTACTCCATTACCTAAAGTAACAGAAGCACCATTGGTTGAAGAAGTTGATGAAGAAGAAATAGATGAAGAAATTGAAATACGAGTAAAAGAAGGATATAAAAACTCTTCAAATAATGCACTTACCGCCGAAGCATTTGGAGTTATTAATTATAAATTAAAAAATAGTCAAGGTCAAACGGTATACACTATATTATATTCTGGTAAAGAAGACTTTTATATTGTAAAAGGTAAAGATGCTGTTATTTATAAAATGAATGGTAGTTGGGTAATTGCAACCAACGACAATGGTACTTTACAGATTAAATCTATTGATATTAAGTTTTAATGTCATTAATCTTTTAATAGATTAGTACTTAGTTTATTTCGCGTTAGGGATTAAGGTATTGTTGGAGCACATCTTTGATTGCGACTACCGAAAGCCCGACGCACTTTTGTTTAATAGCAAAAGTGGGTAACGCCCAAAACATTTTAATACCCGTATTTATCTTTCCAGCGTTGTTTTAAAAATTCACGTTGCGCGTTTTCTCTAGCATTATTGCCAGGTTGGTATAATGGTGTATTTGCAATTTCTTTGGGTAAAAACTCTTGTGCAGCAAAATTATTAGCGTAATTATGACTGTATTTGTAGTCTTCGCCATAACCAATGTCTTTCATTAGTTTTGTTGGCGCATTACGTATGTTAAGTGGTATACTTAAATCTCCGGTTTGTTTGACTAATTGTTGCGCATTATTTATTGCCATATACGCCGCATTACTTTTTGGCGAACACGCTAAATAAGTAGCACATTGGCTAAGAATAATCCTAGATTCTGGATAACCAATTGTTGATACTGCTTGAAATGTACTATTTGCAATAACCAAAGCAGTTGGATTAGCATTACCAATATCTTCACTAGCTAAAATTAACATACGTCTTGCTATAAATTTTACATCTTCGCCGCCTTCAACCATACGCGCTAAATAATAAACTGCTGCGTTGGGATCACTACCACGTATAGATTTTATGAATGCAGAAATAATATCATAATGCTGCTCGCCAGTTTTATCGTAACGTACGGTGTTACTTTCTACTTTATCCATTACCATTTTATCGGTAACAATAATCTTGTCACTATCTTCTGCGTTAATAATGAGTTCAAAAATATTAAGTAGTTTTCTAGCATCACCACCAGAAAGACGTAATAAAGCGTTGGTTTCTTTAAGCTTTATATTTTTTTTGGATAAAATCTCATCTTTTTCAATTGCACGGTTTAAAAGTGCCTCTAAATCGGTTTTTTCAAACTCTTTTAAAATATAAACCTGACAACGTGACAATAATGCCGAAATAACTTCAAAACTAGGATTTTCTGTAGTAGCGCCAATTAACGTTACCCAACCTTTTTCTACCGCTTGTAGTAAACTATCTTGTTGCGATTTGCTAAAACGATGAATCTCATCAATAAACAAAATTGGGTTTTTAGCCGTAAACAATCCGCCGCTTTCCTTTGCTTTATTAATTACATCTCTAACATCTTTCACTCCAGAAGCAATGGCGCTTAATTGATAAAACGGACGATTAGACATGTTAGCAATGATGTTTGCCAATGTAGTTTTTCCAATTCCTGGTGGTCCCCAAAGTATCATCGATGGGATTAACCCTTGTTGGATGTGTCTAGTTAACGTTCCGTTTTTGCCCACTAAATGTTGCTGACTAATGTAATCATCCAACGTTTGTGGTCTTAATCTTTCGGCTAAAGGCGTATTCATCTTGTAAAATTAAATCAAACTTTTTTAAAACAATAATTACAATCAAACAACTTATCAACTTTGTTATGGAGTGCCTTTTTTTGACAAAAAAATCAAAAAACGTCGGGATTTCGTAAACCGTAATCAAAGATGTGCTCTAACAATTGCTCAACTACGAAGCAATCATGAATACATAAATTAAAAATAAGTATTAATGAATAATCTTTCATGCATTTATTAGCTGACAATTTAACATCACTTCAAAGTTGGTTAACTATTTGCTATATTCACTACAATGAAACAAAAAGAACAATTTAATTACAGTCCAGAAGTATTACTTTATCCGTTAGGATTTGTAATGCTATTGTGGCTAATTTTTGCTATCGAAATTCGTTTTGGTTTCAGTTTAAATAAATTAGGTATTTATCCTCAAAAACTTTCAGGTTTAAAAGGTATTTTATTTAGTCCTTTTATACATGGCGGGATTAGTCATTTGTACCATAATTCAATACCGTTATTTATTCTTTCAGCAGCTTTATTCTATTTTTACAGACCGATAGCATTTAAAGTTTTAGGATACGGTATATTACTTTCGGGTTTTTTAACATGGTGTATTGGACGACCATCTTATCACATTGGAGCTAGCGGATTAATATATGTTTTAGCTAGTTTTATTTTTTTTAAAGGTGTTTTTGCAAAACATTATAGGTTGGTAGCTTTATCTATGCTGGTTGTCTTTCTTTACGGAAGTATGGTTTGGGATGTTTTACCATTAAAAGAAGGTGTTTCTTGGGAAGGACATCTATCAGGTTTAATAACAGGTTTGTTTTTTGCTTTAGTTTTTAGAAAGCAAATAGCAAAACCAAAGCGATATGTTTGGGAACAACCAAATTATAACGAAGAAGAAGATGAGTTTTTAAAACACTTTGATGAAAATGGTAATTTTATTGAAACTAAAGAAGAAGATATTGAGGTAGAAGAGAAGTCTTCAGCTCAAAATTCAATACAAATAAAATATACTTTTAAAGAAAATAAAGACGATTAACGTCTTTGTCTTACAGCTTCATATAAAAATGCACCACAAGCAACAGAAACGTTTAAAGATTCTATGTCACCAAGTAAGGGTAGTTTAGCTTTATAATCCGCAACTTTAATAACAGATGGATTAATGCCTCTTCCTTCAGATCCCATAATAATGGCACAAGCACCTTTAAAGTCGACATCGTAAAGAGTATCTTCTGTTTTTTCGGTAGCAGCAATGACTTTAACACCAGATGCTTGTAAAAAAAACACAGCATCTTTAATGTGTGATACTCTACAAATAGGTACTTTAAATACAGCACCAGCACTTGTTTTAATAGTATCTCCGTTAACAGGAGCAGCACCTTTAGATTGAATAATGATTCCGTTTACACCAGTACATTCTGCAGTTCTGATTATAGCACCAAAATTACGCACATCACTTAATTGATCTAGTAGCAAATAGAGTGGAGTAGAAGTTTTTTCTAAAACTTGTTCATGCAACTCTTCAATATCATAAAACTTAATAGGAGATATTTGTGCAACTGCACCTTGGTGATTATTTTGTGTTAATCTATTTAGTTTTTCAATAGGGACATAAGAAGCGTTAATTCTATTATGATTTATTAAAGACTCTAACTCTTTAAATAAATCGCCTTTTAATCCCTTTTGTAAAAAGACTTTATCAATGTTTTTATTGGCATTTATAGCTTCTATAATAGCTCTTAAGCCAAAAATTTGTGTTGTTTTTTGCATGGTGTAAAGGTATAAAAAAAACAGCCTGATTTCTCAGGCTGTTTTTTGTTTTTTATTCTTAAATGATTGTCTTATAAAGAAAAATCAAAATCAAAACCGGCACCATAGTCTCCATCAGAGTAGTATAGTGTTGATTTGTTTCCATCTAGTAAATAAATTTCTCCAGCACCATCACCATATTGATCAAAAACTTGAAGTCTATAGTCTCCATCGCTTAAACAAATAGGTAAGTTAGTAAATCCTGTTCTGCCAGCATAACCACCAAAAGCAGGAGAAGAATTGTTTGAAGCAACAATAACACCAGCATTAAGGTCTACAATCCTCCAGTAAACTTCTTCTGGGTAATCGTCAAAAACAGTGTAATAGAATAATCTGTTTTCTAGACACTCTCTAAAAACGTTAATAGTAGCAGGCTCACCAATTGATGATCCGTCTCCATTAGGTTCTGTAACGTTTAATACTAAAGTTACAGGCTCACCATCTAATCCAGCATAATCATTAATAGAAACAGCTAAGTCTCCTTTATTAGATCCCGCAGGTATAGTAACAGTTGAAGGTACTGTAATATAAGTTTGGTCTATTGTAGATGCAGACATAACTTCAACATTATATGTCCTGTCATTACCAGCTACGTTTGATGAATAAAGTGATACATTTTGAGTACTAGAACCGCTAATTTCAACTTCTAAATCTATAGCTTGTCCTGAGAAAGCTACATAGTTTGTTCCTGGTGCTTCAACTTCTTCTTTTTCACAACTTGAAAAAAAGAATGCTGCCCCAATAGCTAAACA
This sequence comes from Mesoflavibacter zeaxanthinifaciens subsp. sabulilitoris, assembly GCF_014191595.1. Taxonomy (NCBI): domain Bacteria; kingdom Pseudomonadati; phylum Bacteroidota; class Flavobacteriia; order Flavobacteriales; family Flavobacteriaceae; genus Mesoflavibacter; species Mesoflavibacter zeaxanthinifaciens. The sequence goes on from NZ_JACHWV010000006.1 coordinate 219,333, forward strand.
TGTAAATAATCTTAATTTTTTCATGATTTGTATTTTTATAACACACTTCTATGAAATATAGATCATAGAAGTGTGAAATTATATTATTGATTTTGGTTACTTAAAAATGGATTGTTCTGAATTTCATCTTGTGGAATTTCGAACTGCATTCTTTCGTCATTATAAGGAATTGGTTGTCCAACAAAAGATAAGTGGTTAGAACCTCTAGTTACAGTAGCTTTGTTACGCTTCATAGCTAAATAACTCTTACCCTCACCCCATAACTCGATACGAGTTTGTAAATAAATTTCATCTATTAGTGCTTGACCTGTTAAAGTATCTACATAAGCAGAACTAGGTACTCTTAAATCTAATAAAGCTTTTAAGCTTATTCTAGCAGCAGCTTCGTTAGGTATTCTAGCGTTAGCCTCAGCATTTAATAGGTAAGCTTCTTCAATTCTCATGTAAACGTAATCTGCTGTTACTACTTCGGAGTCACCACCAATAGTACCAGAAGCTGCAAACTTTAATAAAGGTTGTAAGTGTCTTCCGTTTGCTGGGTCGTTTAAGAATTGACCTTTACGTGCATCATTTGCAGGGATTGCAGCGTATAAATTTGCATCTATAGCTTTGTAATCTCCAGCCCATGCATAGCTATATGAGAAGGCATCAACTTGTCCCCACCAAGATACTAAACCTAAACCATTGTTTTCTGTAATGTCAATTCCCCACATCCAGTTGTTTGTGAAGTTAACGTCATTAAATGTATTACTTGTACCATCTGCAGGAACTACAGTTACTTGAGCAGGCTGTAACATTGTGTGATTTGTAGTTGTGATAACATCATTTGTTAAGTCAGCTACGTCTTGCCATCTTCCACCTTTTGCTCCTAAAACGTAAGCGTAAATCATTCTAGCTACGTTTTGGTCAACTTGGTTTTTAGATGCTCTGTTAAAACCATCTAAAAGAGAAATAGCATCTGTTAAATCTGCTTCCATTTGATTATAAACTTCCTCTGCTGTAGATTTTGGTTTATTTTCAGTATCAGGTTCAATATGAAGAGGTAAAATAGCTTCGTTTGGTACATACTCTTTTTGAAAATATTGCGTTAAGTAGAAATAAGAATGAGCTCTTAACGCTTTGGCTTGACCCATTGCATATTTGTTTTCATCTATCTCAGGTACTGCGTCATTACCTCCTAAAGAAGCAATTACGTTGTTTGCAGATCTTACAATTCTATAGTAATATCTCCATACCATTCTGTTACGACCTCTTGTGAAATCTTGAGGCGCTTGGAATTCAGTAATATCTGCTCTATACCATCCATATGTACTTACACTAAGTGCCATATCACCACAAAGCATATCACCATAAATATCATAACCTTTTTGACCAAAGTCATCATGGTTAAGATCGGTTCCTCCTGACCCAGCTTGAATCATTTGAGCGTAAATACCATTTACGAATGCTGCAGGTATATTTGTGTTTGTTAATGTAGCCTGTTCTGCATCAGCAGAAGTAAAAGATGCTGTTGGTTGGCTTTCACCAGCAACACCTGTGTTGTCTAAGAACTCTTCACTACAGCTGAAAGACATAGCAATCACTGCTATAGCTAAAGTTTGTTTAAATAAATTTTTCATAATTTCTTTTTTTTGTTTAAAATTTAATTCTTGCACCAAAAGTAATAGTTGTTGCAGGTGCATAAATTTGTCTTCCTGAGTTTCCGTTTTCTCTAATAGATGGATTAAATCCTTCTCTCTTAGTCTTAATCATTAAGTTATCTCCAGAAACCCAAAGGTTTAATGCATCAATACCTGATTTTGATATTAATTTGTTAGGTACAGTATATCCTATTCTAGCATTGTTAAGTGCTATGTAGTCAGTACTGATGATAAATCTAGATGATGTAGAAGTACCGTTAACTACAGCATTGTCAGATAATAAAGGCACATCAGTTATATCTCCTGGTTGTTGCCATCTATTAAGGATATCTGTGTGGTAGTTGTTACCAGCTGCACCAAAACGATCACTCATTAATTCAGCATATTGAGAGTCATAAGCATAACCACCTAAGCTATAAGTGAATTGTGCAGAGAAATCAAAGTTTTTGAAAGCACCAGATAATCTAAATGCACCTCTTAAATCAGGTATAAAAGACTTGTCTAAGTATACTTCTGTTGCATTAGCGTATGTTTTAGTAACTGTTCTTTTGATGTTAGCATTACCTACTTTTTGTTTATATTCAAAAAGAGATCCTGTACCATTTAAAGATTCTTCAGTACCATTTCCTATGTAAAAGTTGTCAGTTGATGTAGGTTCACCTGCATCTAAGACACCATTGTTATTTAAATCATCATAGTATTGGTACCACAATGGAGAACCATCACCAGGGTCAACTCCTGCCCATTCTCTCATGTAAAAGTCATAAATAGAACTTCCTTTAGACCAAGCATATAAACCTTGAACATCAAGAATTTTTTCTTGACCAGTAGATACATCTATTGGCATTTTCTTAAATTCATTACTGATGATTTCTCCGTTAGCAGAAATATCTAACTGGAAATCTTTGTTTTTGATTATATGAGCAGTTACATCAAATTCTAGACCACTGTTTGAAATTTCTCCATCATTAACTAAGATAGAAGCAAACCCGATAGAAGGGCCTCTTCTTTGAGGGAAAAATAAGTTATCTGTATACTTATTATAATAATCTATATTAACATCTAAGAATCTAGATCTACCAATTGTAGATTCTATTCCAAACTGAGTCATTTTAGAGGTTTCCCAAGTTAAATCAGGATTACCTGGTCTAGTTTCTGGTAATGAAATTGCACCACCAATAAATTCTCTACTGTAGATTGTATAACCTGATACGTTAGAAACACCATCTTGGTCACCAGTAATACCGTAAGAACCTTTAAGCTTTAAGTAAGATATGTAACTGTCTGCCATAAAGTCTTCAGCACTCATTACCCATGCTCCACCAATAGAACCGAATACACCCCATTTGTCATTTACAAATCGAGAAGATCCATCAGTTCTTAAAGAACCAGTTAAATAGTATTTACCATTGTAGTTATAGTTAACTTGACCAAAGTAAGATTCGATTGCCGAACCAGTTGTAGTACCAATTGCAGGAGAAGTACTTTCTGCATAGTTAGACAGATTGTAGATGCCTGGTTGGAATACATTTTGCTTAAATTGTTGAGATACATCAGATCTTTGCTCGTTAGATTCGTGTGCTACTAAAGCTTCTATAGAGTGATTTCCAAAAGTCTTGTTATATCTTAATAACTGTAAGAAACTCGTATTCCAAAGTTGAGAGTCAGTAACCGTTAACGTACCGTTAGAGTTAGCTGCTATCGTATAATTGTTATTACCTACGTTGTAGAATCTTTGGAATCTGTACTGAGCACCATATCTAATTTCAGCTTTTAAATCTTTAGTTATGTTTATATCAGTAGTAAAGTTTCCATTTAAGGAGTGGTTATCACCTCCGTTAAAATCTAAGATAGCAGAACCTACAGGGTTTAGTAAGTTTGCGTTTGGACGAGCTCTATCAAAACCGTTAGCTAAAGCTGTAGGAGAACCAAAGTCAAATTGAGCACCTCCATAAATTGGATCTGGAATTAATTCTCCAGTACCAGGGAATCTTGCATAAACAGGATATATTGGTGCCATTTTATCAGCAAATTCAAAGATGTTCTCTGATCCATCTGTTTGACCATTGTTAGTGCTTTCAGAGTATGCGTAGTTTACATTTGCCCCTACTTTTAACCAATCTTTGATATCTGTACTTAAATTAATTAAACCTGTATATCTTTTGTAATCAGAATTTATGATATAACCTTCGTCATTAAGGTATCCTAAAGATACATAGTACCTTGATTTGTCGCTTCCACCACCCATTCTAAGGTTAGCTTCAGTTCTAATACCAGTACCAAACGATTCGTCTGCGTAAGATTCTGGAGTAAATAATCTGTTTACACCAGGTCTAACTGAACGTGTCACAGGGTCAATTAATTCTGCTCCTGTAGCAACATCCCACATGTTGTAACCAGCCCCGATACCATTATTTCCTAATAAGCGGTTGTTTGCAAATCCAACTGGATCTGGGTTACCATCTACAACACCTCTATTGTATAGTCCTTCCCATACAAGACCAACGTATTGTTCTGGAGAATCGATTACATCGTATCTAGGTATAATTTGGTTATTGATACCTGTTTTTAAGTCAACTTCAATATAAGATTTATCAGTAGAAGTTCCGCTTTTGGTAGTAATAATTACAACACCATTAGCACCTCTAGAACCGTAGATTGCAGTTGCTGTAGCATCTTTTAAAACCGTAGTACTTTTAATATCAGAAGGGTTTATAGTGTTAAGAGCAAAAGTACCTTGTAAAGGAACTCCGTCTACAACATATAAAGGCGCTCTGTTTCCGTTAGGAGAACCAAAACCTCTAATTCTTATTGTACCAACAGTACCTGGCTGACCAGATGTGTTAATTACGTTAACACCAGCTACCTCACCAGTTAAAGCTTGAGTTACATTGGCAAAGTTTTTTGCTTCTAAAACTTCACTTTTTACAACTTTAGCTGTACCAGTGTTTGCTCTTTCTGTTGTAGTACCGTAACCAACTACGATAACTTCATCAAGAGTATTGTCTGGCTCAAGAGTAACATCAATTTTGTTACTAGCTCCAACAGTTACTTCTTTGGTGCTATATCCAACATAACTGTATGTTAACACATCACCTGTACTTGTGCTGATAGAGTAATTACCATCAAAATCTGTTGTAGTTCCGTTAGATGTTCCTTTCACAGCTACTGTTGCCGATGGTAACGGTAAGCCATTTTCGTCAGAAACAACTCCTGAAACTGTTTTTTCTTGTGCAAAAGATAGTTGCACAACAAACGCTAGGAATAGCGTTAAAATTCCACTAAACTTTGTTTTCATTTTATAATTTATTTGAATTAGTCTACGCCAAAAATCATAATAAAAACTTAATTAAACAATAATTATGGGTTAAAATTTTGATTTTTTTATAAATATTTCCTAAAATCTTAATATTCGATTAGAATATTGCGGATAATTTAAGGTGTATCTTCGAATTATTTAATTTGAATGGTAATTCTTCATTTTTACCATTTGCATATACAAAACTTAATATTCCTGATTTAGTTAATATTCCAAAACCAAAACCAAATCCGTACAGGTTTTGATTTTGGTTTATAGTTTCGTTTTTAAATGTAGCTATATCAACAACGCTGTTAATATAAATGTTTGAGCTTAGATTATATCTGTATTCAGTATTTAAAAGGTAGTAATTAGAGGCAATTATACTATTTTCAGAAAACCCTCTTATTGAGTTTATACCTCCAAACCGATATAATTCATTTTCTAAATAATTGCTAGAGGATAAAATTTCAGCTTTCCCTCTTAGATAGAAACTGTTTCTTTCATTTAAATTAAAAATATGATTGGCGTCAATGCTTATTTTGTTCTGTTTTGTTTTATTGTTGTTGTCCCTAAACCCAGTTCCGTAAATTAATGTAATATCAGTTTTGATTGGGAATAGGGCATTACTTTGTCTTTTTAGATATTGATAACCAAAATTGGTAAATGTAGCGTTGTAGTTATCAATCAACGAATTATTAATCGTATTGTTAGAGGATAAGTTTGTGGAGTTGCTAGATTCTATGCCTCCAAAAAATAAATTCTCGCTATTAAGCTGGAATGTGATATTCGCTTTTTGGGTTGTGTTTGAAAAGGTTGAATCTACTCTAACTATTTTTAATGCTGTATTTAAGCCAATTGGAGAATTGAATAAGTAGGGTAGGTTGGCTTCAATGTTAAAATTTGTTTGATCAGATTCATCGCTTTTATAATTGATTAATAAGCTTTCTCCGTAATTAAGGTTATTGGTTAGTTTGATGTCTAAGTAGCCATTAAATTTAATTTTATTTGTCTCTTCATTAGTTGTAAAACCGATAAAACCATCAAAAGCGTTGCTTTTAATTTTTTCTATATAAAGATAGAGTTGTGTTGAGTCTTTGCTAAATAAAATTTCTGGTTTTTTAATTTGTTTAGCGAAACTAAGGTTGTTTAAAGCTTTTGTTTTTTTCTTTATTTCAGTTATACTAAAGTTGGTATTCTGTTTTAATTTTAAGTAATGTTTTAAATATGACTTAGGGAAACTCTCATACCCTTTAACTATTATTTTATTAAGTTTTCTTTTCGAACCTTCAATGTTTATTTTTAAATCTGCTCTTAAACTGTTTTGATTTATGTTTGAAATATTTGAAAGTTTGATTGATAAAAAAGGGTAACCATCAGAAGATAATTTTTCAGTTAGATTTTCTAAGGTTTTTTCTAAATTTTTGTACTTTATAATAAGAGTGTCATTTGAGATTTTTTCTTTTAAACTCTTTTTAAGCTTTTCATTAAAAATGTTATTAGTGTATATGTGAATGGTTTCAATTTTACTTTTAAGATGAAATTTTGCAATAAATAAGTTTTTAGAAATTGAATCCAAGCTAATTAGTTCTGTGTTGATATAGCCATCATTGATAATATTGGTTCTAACTTTTTTTATTTCTTTTTCTATCGATGTAATATCAGTATGTTGAATGTTGTATCCAATCTTATTGATAATTGAGGTCTCTGTACTATCAACACCAATAATATTAAGTTTCTTGTCTTGTGAATAGCTTTGTGAAATCACAAGAGAAAATATGTAGAGAAAAATAAGTTTTAAACGCAAATTATTATGATGTTTTATTTGGTGAGTAAAATTAACCTAAAAAGTTAATCATTTATAACTGAATTTTATAAAAAAGTAAATTCTATTGAAAATTAATGGTTTAAGATTTGAATTATTGATTTTAATTTCTACCTTTGCAGCCCTCTAAGAAGAGGTAACGAAAAAATTATATATAAATTATATGCCAACAATTTCACAATTAGTACGAAAAGGAAGAGCCAAAATAACCAAGAAGAGTAAATCGGCTGCTTTAGATTCGTGTCCTCAAAGACGTGGTGTATGTACTCGTGTTTATACAACGACACCAAAAAAACCTAACTCAGCAATGCGTAAGGTGGCAAGGGTTCGTTTAACAAACGGAAACGAGGTTAATGCATATATCGGTGGTGAAGGTCACAATTTACAAGAGCACTCGATAGTATTGGTTAGAGGTGGAAGGGTAAAAGATTTACCAGGAGTTAGATATCACATCGTTCGTGGTGCTTTAGACACAGCAGGTGTTGCAGGTAGAACACAACGTAGATCTAAGTATGGTGCAAAACGCCCTAAGAAGTAATTTAAAACTTTAAGAAGAAGACATGAGAAAAAGACAAGCGAAAAAAAGACCTCTTTTACCGGATCCTCGTTTTAATGATCAGTTAGTAACTAGATTTGTTAATATGATGATGTGGGACGGGAAAAAGTCTGTTGCTTTTAAGGTGTTTTATGATGCAATAGATATCGTAGACTCAAAAAAGACAGATGAAGAAAAAACAGCTTTAGAGATTTGGAAAGATGCTTTATCTAACGTTATGCCTCACGTAGAAGTACGTAGTCGTCGTGTAGGAGGAGCAACATTTCAAATTCCTAATCCAATACGTGCAGATCGTAAAGTATCAACTGCAATGAAGTGGTTAATAAGCTACGCACGTAAAAGAAATGAAAAATCTATGGCTTTAAAACTAGCTTCAGAAATTTTAGCAGCTGCTAAAGAAGAAGGAGCAGCGGTTAAGAAGCGTATAGATACGCACAAAATGGCAGAAGCAAACAAAGCATTCTCTCACTTTAGATTTTAATAAGAAATGGCAAGAGATTTAAAATATACAAGAAACATAGGAATTGCAGCTCATATTGATGCAGGTAAAACTACAACAACAGAGCGTATTCTTTATTATACAGGAGTTTCTCATAAGATAGGAGAGGTACATGATGGTGCTGCTACTATGGACTGGATGGAGCAAGAGCAAGAAAGAGGTATTACAATTACTTCAGCTGCTACAACTTGTACGTGGAAGTTTCCAATGGAAAACGCACAACCATTACCAGAAACTAAAGATTATCACTTTAACATCATTGATACTCCTGGTCACGTTGATTTTACAGTAGAGGTAAACCGTTCTTTACGTGTATTAGACGGTTTAGTATTCTTATTTAGTGCAGTAGATGGTGTTGAGCCACAATCTGAAACTAACTGGAGACTTGCTGATAATTATAAAGTACCACGTATCGGATTTGTTAACAAAATGGACCGTCAAGGATCTAATTTCTTAGCGGTATGTCAGCAAGTAAAAGATATGTTAAAGTCTAACGCTGTGCCAATCGTTTTAAATATTGGTGATGAGGCAGACTTTAAAGGTATCATAGACTTAGTAAAAAACAGAGCTATCGTATGGCATGACGAAACTCAAGGGGCTACTTTTGATGTTATCGATATTCCAGAAGATATGAAAGAAGAAGCGCGTAAGTACCGTGCACTTTTAATTGAAGAAGTTGCAACTTACGACGAGAATTTATTAGAGAAATTCATGGAAGATGAAGATTCTATTACAGAAGAAGAAGTGCATGCTGCGCTTAGAGCTGCTGTAATGGATATGGCTATTATACCAATGGTATGTGGTTCTTCTTTCAAAAATAAAGGTGTGCAGTTTTTATTAGATGCTGTATGTCGTTATTTACCTTCTCCATTAGATAGAGATAATATTGTAGGAACAGATCCTAATACAGGAGATTCTGTTGTTCGTAAGCCAGATGCTAAAGATCCATTTTCAGCTTTAGCGTTTAAGATTGCTACAGATCCGTTCGTAGGACGTTTAGCATTCTTCCGTGCTTATTCTGGACGTTTAGATGCAGGTTCTTATGTATTAAACAATCGTTCAGGTAAAAAAGAACGTATCTCTCGTATTTACCAAATGCACTCTAATAAACAAAATGCAATCGATTTTATCGAAGCAGGAGATATTGGAGCAGCTGTAGGTTTTAAAGATATTAAAACAGGAGATACTTTATCTTCAGAAAATGCACCAATCGTTTTAGAATCTATGGAATTCCCAGATCCAGTAATCGGTATCGCGGTAGAACCAAAGACTAAAGCAGATGTTGATAAATTAGGTATGGCTTTAGCTAAATTAGCTGAAGAAGATCCAACATTTACAGCAAGAACTGATGAAGCTTCAGGTCAAACAATTATATCAGGAATGGGTGAGCTTCACTTAGATATTATTGTGGATCGTTTAAAGCGTGAATTTAAAGTTGAAGTAAGTCAAGGTCAACCTCAAGTAGAGTACAAAGAAGCAGTTACACAACGTGCAGAGCACAGAGAAGTTTATAAAAAACAATCTGGTGGACGTGGTAAATTCGCAGACATTGTATTTACATTAGAGCCAGCTGAAGAAGGAAAAGATGGTTTAGAATTTGTCTCTGAAATTAAAGGAGGTAACGTACCAAAAGAATTTGTTCCTTCAGTAGAAAAAGGATTTAAAGAGGCTATGAAAAATGGTCCATTAGCAGGATACGAAGTAGACGCTATGAAAGTGACTTTAACAGATGGATCTTACCACGATGTGGATTCTGATCAGTTATCGTTCGAATTAGCTGCTAAATTAGGTTTCAAAGCTGCTGCAAAAGCTGCAAAAGCTGTAATAATGGAACCAATAATGAAGTTAGAAGTTATCACTCCAGAAGAAAATATGGGTGATATCGTAGGAGACTTAAACCGTCGTAGAGGACAAGTTAGTGATATGGGTGACAGAGCAGGAGCTAAAACAGTAAAAGCAACTGTACCATTATCAGAAATGTTTGGATATGTAACTACATTAAGAACATTATCTTCAGGACGTGCAACTTCTACAATGGAATTTTCTCATTATGCAGAAACTCCATCTAACATTTCAGAAGAAGTAATAAAAGCTGCTAAAGGCGCTGAATCGTAAATCTTAAGAAAATGAGTCAAAAAATCAGAATAAAATTAAAGTCTTACGATCACAATTTAGTAGACAAGTCTGCTGAAAAGATTGTAAAAACAGTAAAAAGTACTGGTGCTGTAGTAACTGGACCAATTCCATTACCAACACACAAAAAGATTTTCACTGTATTACGTTCACCACACGTAAATAAGAAGTCAAGAGAACAATTTCAATTAAGCTCTTACAAGAGATTATTAGATATTTACTCTTCATCTTCTAAGACAATTGATGCTTTAATGAAGCTTGAATTACCAAGTGGAGTTGAAGTTGAAATTAAGGTGTAAGTAAGATTAAAATTCGTTTAAGGAATTTAAACGAAACATGTCCGGAGCTGCGAGCGAAGGAAAAACGGTAAAAAATACAATTCAAGGCTGAAACGTATTTTTCAGCCTTGAATTTTAATAAATAAATTAATAATTAAATAAATAAATATGTCTGGGTTAATTGGAAAAAAGATCGGTATGACCAGCATCTTTGATGAAAATGGAAAAAACATTCCATGTACAGTAATCGAAGCTGGACCATGTATCGTTACCCAAGTCAGAACTGAAGAAGTTGATGGCTACAATGCTGTACAATTAGGTTTCGATGACGCGACAGAAAAAAGTGCTACAAAAGCAGACTTAGGTCACGCTAAAAAAGCAGGTACTTCTGTAAAACGCAAACTTGTCGAATTTAAAGGTTTTGAGGAGGAGTACAAATTAGGTGATGCAATCACTGTAGATCACTTCGCAGAAGGTGAGTTTGTTGATGTTTCAGGAACATCAAAAGGAAAAGGATTTCAAGGAGTTGTTAAACGTCATGGTTTTGGCGGAGTAGGACAAGCTACTCATGGTCAACATAACCGTTTAAGAGCACCAGGATCTATTGGTGCTGCATCTTATCCTGCAAGAGTATTCAAAGGAATGCGTATGGCAGGTCGTATGGGTGGAGACTCAATTAAAGTTGAAAATTTAAGAGTTTTAAAAGTAGTTCCAGAAAAGAACTTACTTGTTGTTAAAGGTTGTGTACCTGGACACAAAAACGCTTATGTAATTATCAGAAAGTAATGAAAGTAGCAGTTTTAGATATAAACGGAAAAGAAACAGGAAGAAAGGCAGACCTTTCTGATGGTGTTTTTGCTATAGAGCCTAACAATCATGCTGTATATTTAGATGTAAAGCAATACCTAGCAAATCAAAGACAAGGTACGCACAAGTCTAAAGAAAGAGCAGAAATTGCAGGAAGTACTCGTAAAATTAAAAAGCAAAAGGGTACTGGTACTGCCAGAGCTGGTAGTATCAAATCAGGAGTGTTTAAAGGAGGAGGACGTATGTTCGGACCAAGACCAAGAAACTACTCTTTTAAATTGAATAAAAACTTAAAGCGTTTAGCGCGTAAGTCTGCATTAAGTATCAAGGCAAACGAGAAATCAATTATAGTTTTAGAAGACTTTAATTTTGACACTCCAAAGACTAAAAACTTTACAGCAATCTTAAACGCATTAAACCTACAAGACAAAAAATCATTGTTTGTCTTGGGTGCGTCAAATAATAATGTATATTTGTCGTCACGTAATTTAAAAGGGTCTGAAGTTGTAACTACTTCAGAGTTAAACACTTATAAAATACTAAATGCAAATCAAGTTATCCTTTTAGAGGGTTCTTTAGAAGGAATTGAGTCGAACTTAAGTAAATAAGAAACAAAATGAGTATCTTAATTAAACCTATAATCACAGAAAAAGCAACTGCAAACAGTGAATTAAATAACTGTTACAGTTTCTTCGTGAACACAAAGGCGAACAAGGTAGAAATTAAAAAAGCAGTAGAAGCTGCTTATGGCGTTTCTGTAGAAAAAGTTCGTACTATAAATGTCCGTCCAGATAGAAATACTAAGTATACAAAAACTGGTATTCAACATGGTAAAACAAATGCAATGAAAAAAGCAATTGTACAACTGGCGGAAGGTGAAATGATTGATTTATACACTAACATGTAATTAAAGACAAATGTCAGTAAGAAAATTAAAACCAATCACACCAGGTCAGCGATTTAGAGTAGTAAACGGGTTTGACGCCGTTACTACTGACAAGCCGGAGAAAAGTTTATTAGCTCCGAAAAAAAGATCAGGTGGTAGAAACAGTCAAGGACGTATGACTATGCGCTACAAAGGTGGTGGTCATAAAAGAAGGTATCGTATTATCGATTTTAAAAGAACTAAAGTAGGTGTTCCTGCTGAAGTTGCTTCGATTCAATACGATCCAAACAGAACAGCGTTTATTGCTTTATTAAACTATCAAGATGGTGAAAAAGCATATATTATTGCTCAAAATGGATTAAAAGTTGGGCAAACTGTTGTTTCTGGTGAAACTGCATCTCCTGAAATTGGAAATGCTATGCCATTAGCTAATATACCATTAGGTACAATTATTTCTTGTGTAGAGTTAAGACCTGGTCAAGGTGCTGTTATGGCACGTAGTGCTGGTGCTTTTGCACAATTAATGGCTAAGGATGGTAAATTTGTTACGATCAAATTACCTTCAGGAGAAACTAGATTAATCTTGTCTACATGTATGGCTACAATTGGAGCTGTATCTAACTCAGATCATCAATTGTTAGTTTCTGGTAAAGCAGGACGTAGTAGATGGTTAGGAAGACGTCCAAGAACAAGACCTGTAGTTATGAACCCAGTTGATCATCCAATGGGAGGTGGTGAAGGTAAGTCTGCAGGTGGACATCCACGTTCTAGAAACGGTGTACCTGCTAAAGGTTACAGAACCCGTTCTAAAACAAAAGCAAGTAACAAGTACATTGTAGAACGTAGAAAGAAATAATAAGACATGGCAAGATCATTAAAAAAAGGACCTTACGTTCATTATAAATTAGAAAAGAAAGTAGCTGCTAATGTAGAAGCTAACAAAAAAACTGTAATCAAAACATGGTCAAGAGCTAGTATGATTACACCTGATTTTGTTGGTCAAACAATCGCAGTACACAACGGTCGTCAGTTTGTTCCAGTTTATGTTACAGAAAACATGGTTGGACATAAATTAGGAGAATTTTCACCAACAAGATCTTTTAGAGGACATGCTGGTGCTAAAAATAAAGGAAAAAAGTAAGCTATGGGAAGTCGTAAAAAACAAATGGCAGACGCTATTAAGGATGCAAAAAAGCAAGTAGCTTTTGCAAAGCTTAATAACTGTCCTACGTCACCAAGAAAAATGCGTTTAGTTGCTGATTTAGTTAGAGGTGAACGCGTAGAGAAAGCACTTAATATTTTAAAGTTTAGCCAAAAAGAAGCTTCAAATCGTTTAGAAAAATTATTATTATCTGCGATAGCTAACTGGCAAGCAAAAAATGAAGATGCTAGTATAGAAGATGCTGAACTTTTTGTTCAAGAGATAAGAGTTGATGGTGGATCTATGTTAAAAAGATTAAGACCAGCTCCTCAAGGACGTGCACACAGAATAAGAAAACGCTCAAACCACGTAACAATCGTAGTAGGAGCTAACAATAATACACAAAGCTAAGATAGATATGGGACAAAAAACAAATCCAATCGGAAATCGCTTAGGAATTATCAGAGGATGGGAATCTAACTGGTACGGAGGAAACGATTATGGTGATAAACTTGCCGAAGACGATAAGATAAGAAAGTATGTTTATGCTCGTTTATCTAAAGCTAGTGTATCAAGAGTAATTATCGAAAGAACTCTTAAACTTGTAACCGTTACTATCACTACTGCTAGACCTGGTATTATTATCGGTAAAGGCGGTCAAGAGGTAGACAAGTTAAAAGAAGAGCTTAAGAAAATTACTGGTAAAGAAGTTCAGATTAATATTTTTGAAATAAAAAGACCTGAACTAGATGCGTTTTTAGTTGCATCAAGTATTGCTCGCCAAATAGAAAATCGTATTTCTTACAGAAGAGCAATTAAAATGGCTATTGCTGCAACAATGCGTATGAATGCAGAAGGAATTAAAGTTCAAATTAGTGGTCGTTTAAACGGTGCTGAAATGGCACGTTCTGAACACTATAAAGAAGGACGTATTCCTTTATCAACTTTTAGAGCCGATATTGACTATGCTTTAGTTGAAGCACACACTACTTATGGTAGACTAGGTGTTAAGGTATGGATCATGAAAGGTGAAGTATATGGAAAAAGAGAGCTTTCTCCTCTTGTTGGATTATCTAAGAAGCAAGGAAAAGGTGGTCGTGGTGGAAAGAGAGATAATAAATCACGTCGTAGAAAGTAATTTTTTAAAGCACAGAAAAAATGTTACAGCCTAAAAGAACAAAATTTAGAAAACAACAAAAGGGACGTATGAAAGGTAACTCTGGAAGAGGTCACCAATTATCTTACGGAACTTTTGGAATAAAATCATTAGATTCTAACTTTCTAACTTCACGTCAAATTGAAGCAGCTCGTATTGCAGCTACTCGTTACATGAAAAGAGAAGGGCAATTATGGATTAAAATATTTCCAGACAAGCCTATTACAAAGAAACCTCTTGAAGTACGTATGGGTAAAGGTAAAGGTGCTGTAGAATATTGGGCGGCTGTTGTTAAACCAGGAAGAATCTTATTTGAAGTTGGAGGTGTGCCTTTAGACGTTGCTAAAGAAGCATTAAGACTTGCAGCTCAAAAATTACCAGTAAAAACTAAGTTTGTAATCGCTAGAGATTACGAAGCATAATTAATTAATATTATGAAACAGTCAGAAATTAAAGAATTATCTGTAGCTGAGTTACAAGAGAAACTTAGTGAAACAAAAAAGAGCTATGTAGATTTAAAAATGGCTCATGCAGTCTCTCCTTTAGAGAATCCTATTCAATTACGTTCAGTAAGACGTGATGTTGCTAGAATAGCTACGGAATTAACTAAAAGAGATTTAAAATAATTCTGCTTAAAGATGGAAAATAGAAATTTAAGAAAAGAGCGTATAGGTGTAGTTACTAGTAACAAAATGCAGAAGTCAATAGTGGTTTCTGAGGTTAAAAAAGTAAAACACCCAATGTACGGAAAGTTCGTATTAAAGACTAAAAAATACGTAGCACACGACGAGACAAATGATTGTAACATTGGTGATACTGTAAAGATCATGGAAACAAGACCTTTAAGTAAATCTAAATGTTGGAGATTAGTTGAAATAATTGAAAGAGCGAAGTAATTATGGTACAACAAGAATCAAGATTAAAAGTAGCAGACAACACTGGAGCAAAAGAAGTATTAACTATACGTGTTCTAGGTGGTACTAAGAGAAGATATGCTTCTGTAGGAGACAAAATTGTCGTTTCAGTAAAAGATGCAACTCCTAACGGAAACGTTAAAAAAGGAGCTGTTTCTACTGCAGTAGTTGTTCGTACCAAAAAAGAAGTTAGACGTCCAGATGGATCTTATATTAGATTTGACGATAACGCATGTGTTTTATTAAATCCAACAGGAGAAATGAGAGGAACACGTGTATTTGGACCTGTAGCTAGAGAACTTCGTGATAAACAATTCATGAAAATTGTATCATTAGCACCAGAGGTGCTTTAATTGATAAATAAGATGGCAAAGCTTAAAATAAAAACAGGAGATACCGTAAAAGTTATAGCAGGTGATCATAAAGGATCTGAAGGTACAGTACAAAAAGTGCTTATCGAAAAAAACAAAGCTATAGTAGAAGGCGTGAACATGGTTAAGAAACATACTAAACCAAGTGCACAAAACCCTCAAGGTGGTATTGTAGAAAAAGAAGCACCAATTAACATTTCAAACTTATCATTGTTAACTTCTAAAGGAGAAACAACTAGAGTAGGTTATAGAATGGAAGGTGATAAAAAAGTAAGATTTTCTAAAAAATCTAATGAAGTATTATAGTTATGGGATATTCACCGAGACTAAAAGAAGAGTATAAAAGCAAAGTAATTGCAGCTCTTACAGAAGAATTTGGATATAGTAACGTTATGCAAGTACCAAAGCTAGAAAAAATAGTGCTTTCTAGAGGTGTTGGTGCTGCAGTAGCAGATAAAAAATTAGTAGACCACGCAGTAGAAGAATTAACAACTATTACTGGTCAAAAAGCTGTTGCTACTATGTCTAAAAAGGATGTTGCGTCTTTCAAATTACGTAAAGGAATGCCAATCGGAGCAAAAGTTACTTTACGTGGAGAAAGAATGTATGAGTTTTTAGATCGTTTAATCACTACAGCGTTACCACGTGTAAGAGATTTTAACGGAATTAAAGCTACAGGTTTTGACGGAAGAGGTAACTACAACCTAGGAGTTACTGAACAAATTATATTTCCAGAAATAAATATCGATAAAGTTAATAAAATTGACGGAATGGATATTACATTTGTAACTTCTGCTGAAACTGATAAAGAAGCAAAATCATTATTAACAGAATTAGGATTGCCTTTTCAAAAAAACTAAATTATGGCTAAAGAATCAATGAAAGCCCGTGAGGTTAAAAGAGCAAAAACAGTAGCTAAATATGCTGAGAAACGTAAAGCTTTAAAAGAAGCTGGAGATTACGAAGCATTACAGAAGTTACCTAAAAATGCCTCTCCGGTTCGTATGCACAATAGATGTAAACTTACAGGAAGACCAAAAGGATACATGCGTACTTTTGGTATCTCTCGTGTAATGTTTAGAGAAATGGCAAACAAAGGTTTAATACCAGGTGTTAAAAAAGCAAGTTGGTAAAATTATTATAAATTGGATTAAGGTTTGCAATAGTGCAAAAACCAAGTCCGCAAATTAATACATATGTATACAGATCCAATAGCAGATTATTTAACTAGAATTAGAAACGCTGTGCGTGCTAATCATAGAGTAGTTGAAATCCCTGCTTCAAATTTAAAAAAGGATATAACTAAAATATTATTCGATCAAGGATATATTTTAAGTTATAAATTTGATGACTCTTCAGTACAAGGAACTATCAAGATAGCTCTTAAGTACAATAAAGAGACAAAAGAGCCAGTAATTAGAAAAATTCAAAGAATTAGTAAACCTGGTTTACGTAAGTACTCAGGTTCTAAAGAAATGCCAAGAATTCTTAACGGTTTAGGTATTGCAATTGTTTCTACTTCTCACGGAGTAATGACAGGTAAACAAGCCCAAAGAGAGAATGTAGGTGGCGAAGTTTTATGTTACGTTTACTAATTAAAAATCCAGAAAGAAAATGTCAAGAATAGGAAATAATCCAGTTGCCATTCCAGAAGGAGTAACTGTAACAGTAAAAGATAATACAATTACGGTAAAAGGAAAATTAGGGGAATTAACTCAAGATTTTGATACTGTAGAAGTAAAAGTAGAAGAAGGAAACGTATTAGTAACACGTTCTGCAGAAACTAAACAACATAAAGCTAAGCACGGTTTATACCGTTCTTTGATCAATAATATGATTGAAGGAGTATCTAAAGGATGGACTAAAGAACTAGAGTTAGTCGGAGTAGGATACAGAGCAAGTAACCAAGGTAATGTTTTAGAATTAGCCTTAGGTTTTTCTCACAATATAGTGATGAGTTTAGCACCAGAAATTAAAGTTGAAACAGTTTCTGAAAAAGGTAAAAATCCAATTATTAAACTTTCATCTTTTGATAAGCAATTAGTAGGTCAAGTAGCTGCTAAGATCAGAGGATTTAGAAAGCCTGAACCATACAAAGGAAAAGGTATTAAGTTTGTTGGAGAAGAATTAAGAAGAAAAGCTGGTAAATCAGCATAATAATTTAGTTATGGCGTTAACAAAATCACAAAGAAGATCAAGAATAAAAAGCAGAATTCGTAAGATTGTTTCTGGTACAGAAGCAAGACCGAGATTATCTGTTTTCAGAAGTAATAAAGAAATTTATGCTCAAATAGTAGATGACGTTACAGGTAAAACACTAGTAGCTGCATCTTCAAGAGATAAAGATATTAGTTCTTCAAAAGGTAATAAAGTAGAAATAGCTGCATTAGTAGGTAAGTCTATCGCTGAAAAAGCCTTAAAGGCTGGTGTTGAAACTATTTCTTTTGATAGAGGTGGTTATTTATATCACGGAAGAGTAAAATCATTAGCTGAAGGAGCTAGAGAAGGAGGACTTAAATTCTAAGAAATTATGTATCAAAAATACAAAAGCGCAGAGTTAGTAAAACCAAGTGGATTAGATCTTAAAGATCGTTTAGTTGGAGTGCAAAGAGTTACTAAAGTAACTAAAGGAGGTAGAGCATTTGGATTTTCAGCAATCGTTGTGGTTGGTGATGAAGCAGGTGTAGTAGGACATGGTCTAGGTAAATCAAAAGATGTTGCTAGTGCAATAGCAAAAGCAATAGAAGATGCTAAGAAAAATTTAGTACGTATACCTATATCAAAAGGAACATTACCTCACGAACAAAAAGGTAAATATGGTGGTGCAAGAGTAAACATCATACCTGCAGCTCCTGGTACAGGAGTAATTGCTGGAGGAGCTGTTAGAACAGTTTTAGAAGCAGTAGGTGTACACGATGTATTATCTAAGTCTCAAGGATCATCAAACCCACACAATGTAGTAAAAGCTACTTTTGATGCTTTATTACAATTAAGAGACCCACAATCGATTGCTCGTGAAAGAGGAATCTCTTTAGAAAAAGTTTTTAACGGTTAATCAAAACAGAAATGTCTAAGATAAAAGTAAAAAAAGTTAAAAGCGCAATCAATAGAACTCAAAGACAAAAGAGAACTTTAGAAGCTCTTGGTCTTAAAAAGATTGGGCAAGTTGTAGAGCACGAGGCTACTCCTAATATCTTAGGAATGGTAGCAAAAGTAAATCACTTAGTTTCTGTAGAAGAAATTAAATAATAATACTGAAAAATGGATTTAAGTAATTTAAAACCTGCAGAAGGTTCAGTTAAAGGTCAAGGAAAAAGAGTAGGTAGAGGTCAAGGTTCTGGTAAAGGTGGTACTGCAACACGTGGACACAAAGGAGCTAAATCTAGATCAGGATACTCTAAAAAAGTAGGTTTCGAAGGAGGGCAAATGCCAATCCAACGTAGAGTGCCTAAGTTTGGCTTCACTAACATAAATCGTAAAGAGTATCAAGGAGTTAACCTTGACACTATCCAACAATTAGTTGACGATAAGAAAATTAATGATACTTTAGATTTTGAAACACTTGTAAGTTTAGGACTAGTTGGTAAAAACGAATTAGTTAAAATCTTAGGAAGAGGTGAATTAAAATCAAAGTTAAACGTAACAGCTCATAAATTTACTGCTACTGCTAAAGCTGCTATTGAAGCTGCAGGAGGAGAAGCTGTAACTTTATAAGAATTATAGACGCATGAAATTTATAGAGACATTAAAAAATGTTTGGAAAATCGAAGAACTAAGAAACAGAATCATCGTTACTGTTGGTTTGTTATTAGTTTATAGATTTGGAGCACAAGTGGTATTACCAGGTATTGATGCTGCCCAGTTATCTAACTTACAAACTGAAACTAGTGAGGGTTTATTTGGATTATTAAATGCCTTTACTGGTGGAGCTTTTGCAAATGCATCAGTTTTTGCTCTAGGAATCATGCCTTACATTTCAGCCTCTATTGTAGTACAATTAATGGGAATAGCTATTCCTTACTTACAAAAGCTACAAAAAGAAGGTGCAAGTGGACAAAAGAAAATAACACAAATAACAAGATGGTTAACTATAGCAATATGCTTAGTACAAGCTCCTGGTTATTTAGCTAGCTTAGGTCCAGTGTTTGGTATTCCAAATTCAGCATTTTTATTAGGACAAGGAGGAATGTTTTATGTTTCTTCTATAGTAATCTTAGTTACAGGTACAATTTTTGCTATGTGGTTAGGTGAAAAAATTACTGACAAAGGAATTGGTAATGGTATATCGTTATTAATTATGGTTGGTATTATTGCTACCTTACCTAAAGCATTTTTACAAAATGCTGCTTCAAGATTACAAGATGGTAATAACGTAATGATGATTCTATTTGAAGTTGTTATTTGGTTTGCTATCATCTTATTATCAATCTTGCTAGTAATGGCAGTACGTAAAATAGCTGTGCAATACGCAAGAAGAACAGCATCTGGTGGTTATGAAAAGAATGTATTTGGGTCAAGACAATACATTCCATTAAAGCTTAACGCTTCAGGTGTAATGCCAATCATATTTGCTCAAGCAATTATGTTTGTTCCAGGACTTATTGGTAAATCTTCTTTCTTAGAAGATACATCGGCAGGATTATGGTTACAAACTAATTTCTCTGATATATTTGGTTTTTGGTACAATTTAGTATTTGCATTATTAATAATCATATTTACATATTTTTATACTGCAATTACAGTACCTACTAACAAAATGGCTGATGATTTAAAACGAAGCGGTGGTTTTATACCAGGTATTCGTCCAGGATCAGAAACATCAGAGTACCTAGACAAGATAATGTCTCAAATAACGTTACCAGGTTCAATATTCTTAGCTTTAATAGCTGTGTTCCCAGCATTTATAGTTAAGTTAATGGGTGTACAACAAGGATGGGCATTATTTTTTGGAGGTACATCATTATTAATTATGGTTGGAGTTGCAATCGATACTATGCAACAAGTAAACTCTTACTTGTTAAATAGACATTACGATGGCTTGATGAAAACAGGTAAAAACAGAAAAGCAGTAGCTTAATATTTTTAACATGGCAAAACAAGCAGCAATAGAACAAGACGGAACAATTATAGAAGCATTATCTAATGCTATGTTCCGAGTAGAATTAGAAAATGGTCACATTGTGACTGCGCATATTTCTGGTAAAATGCGTATGCATTACATTAAACTTTTACCAGGAGATAAAGTAAAATTAGAAATGAGTCCTTACGATTTAACTAAGGCTCGTATAACTTATAGATACTAATACGATGAAAGTAAGAGCATCAATTAAAAAAAGAAGCGCAGATTGTAAAATAGTGCGCAGAAAAGGTAGACTTTACGTCATTAATAAAAAGAATCCTAGATTCAAACAAAGACAAGGGTAATTATGGCAAGAATTGCAGGAGTAGACATACCAAAACAGAAAAGAGGAGTAATCTCTTTAACTTATATCTACGGAGTAGGTAAAAGTAGAGCAAAAGAAATTTTAGCAGCTGCTAAAGTAGACGAAAGCATCAAAGTACAAGACTGGACAGATGATCAAATCGGAGCAATCCGTGACGCTGTTGGTAACTATACTATTGAAGGTGAATTACGTTCTGAAACCCAATTAAACATTAAGCGATTAATGGATATAGGATGTTACAGAGGGATACGTCATAGAGCAGGTCTTCCATTAAGAGGACAACGTACTAAAAACAACTCTAGAACTAGAAAAGGTAGAAGAAAAACAGTTGCTAACAAGAAAAAAGCAAGCTAATAAACAATTTGGTCTTTAGTATTTAGACGTTGGAAGGAATCTGTTTGAAATTATAAAAGGTTTAGGATTCTAGCGACTATTAACTAAAAACAAAGAACAATAATAATATGGCAAAGAATAACGCTAAAAGTACAAAAAAACGTAAAGTTATTATTGATGCTGTAGGAGAAGCACACATCACAGCTTCTTTTAACAACATCATTATCTCACTTACAAACAAAAAAGGTGACGTAATTTCATGGTCATCTGCAGGTAAGATGGGCTTTAGAGGATCTAAAAAAAATACTCCTTATGCAGCACAATTAGCAGCAGAAGATGCTTCAGGTGTAGCTAAAGAGGCTGGTTTAAAAAAGGTAAAAGTTTATGTGAAAGGTCCTGGTAATGGTAGAGAATCTGCTATCCGTTCTATTCACAATGCAGGTATCGAAGTAACAGAAATAATAGATGTTACTCCATTACCACACAACGGATGTCGTCCTCCTAAAAGAAGAAGAGTTTAATTACGTATAATAATTTACGTTATAAAACACATTATAAAATTAATATCATCTGTTTTTCAGATGGTATTAATTTTTTGCATAAATTTGCAAACTGAAAAAATTTAATAAACAAGTATAACAAGAGATTAACGATTATCGAAGGATAAGATTAAGACCTTAATTCATAATCACTCTTTAATTAATTTAAAAATGGCAAGATATACTGGTCCTAAAACTAAAATAGCTCGTAAATTTGGCGAAGCTATCTTCGGAGACGATAAAGCTTTCGAAAAAAGAAATTACCCTCCAGGACAACATGGAGCAAACAAAAGACGTGGTAAAAAATCTGAATATGCAATCCAATTAATGGAAAAGCAAAAAGCTAAATATACTTATGGTATTTTAGAAAAGCAATTCAGAAACATGTTTAAAAGAGCAACAGCAGCACCTGGAATTACAGGTGAAGTTTTATTACAATTGTGTGAGTCTAGATTAGATAACGTTGTATTTAGAATGGGTATCTCTCCTTCAAGAAGAGGAGCAAGACAATTAGTTTCTCACAGACATATTACTGTTAATGGTGAAGTAGTAAATATTCCTTCATACCAATTAAAAGCAGGAGATGTTGTTGCAGTAAGAGAAAAATCTAAATCACTTGAAGCTATAGAAAGATCACTTTCAAATTCAAGTAATGTATTTGAATGGATTACTTGGAATACAGAGAAAAAAGAAGGAACTTTTGTGTCTGTACCAGCAAGAATTCAAATACCAGAAAATATTAACGAGCAATTCATCGTCGAATTATACTCTAAATAATAAATTAACATTGGTATTTAGCCAAAGGGTTTATTCGTATCTCTTCAAACTTATAAACCGCGCAACTAAATAACAATTAAAACGAAGAACAATATGGCAGTATTTAATTTTCAAAAACCTGATAAAGTAATCATGATTGATTCTACTGACTTCGAAGGTAAATTCGAATTCAGACCATTAGAACCAGGTTATGGTTTAACAGTTGGTAATGCTTTACGTAGAGTTTTACTTTCATCTTTAGAAGGTTTTGCAATAACATCAGTTAGAATAGAAGGTGTAGATCACGAATTTTCTACAATACCAGGTGTTGTTGAAGACGTAACAGAAATTATCTTAAACTTAAAACAAGTTCGTTTTAAGCGTCAAATAGAAGATGTAGATAATGAGTCTGTTTCAATTTCAATTTCTGGACAAGAACAAATCGTTGCTGGAGATTTTCAAAAATTTATTTCAGGATTTCAAGTATTAAACGCAGATCAAGTAATCTGTAACTTAGATCCAAAAGTAAATATTAACATGGAAATCACTATCGAAAAAGGTAGAGGTTATGTTCCTGCTGAAGAAAACAAAAAAGCTACAGCTCCTATAGGAACAATTTTTACAGATTCGATTTATACACCAATTAAAAATGTTAAATACAGCATTGAAAATTATCGTGTAGAGCAAAAAACTGATTATGAAAAGTTAGTTTTCGAGATTCAAACAGATGGTTCTATAAATCCACAAGATGCTTTAACTGAAGCAGCTAAAACGTTAATTCACCACTTTATGTTATTCTCAGACGAGAGAATTACTTTAGAAGCTGATGAGATAGCTCAAACTGAAACTTATGATGAAGAATCGCTTCATATGAGACAGTTGCTTAAAACTAAGTTAGTAGATATGGATTTATCTGTTCGTGCTCTTAACTGTTTAAAAGCTGCAGAAGTAGATACTTTAGGTGACTTGGTATCTTTCAATAAAAATGATTTAATGAAGTTCCGTAACTTTGGTAAAAAATCTTTAACAGAGCTTGAAGAGCTTGTTAATGTTAAAGGTCTTAACTTCGGTATGGATCTTTCAAAATACAAATTAGATAAAGACTAACACTTCATATTTTGCTCCTCAAAAAGGGTAGAGCAAGATGATGGTTAAAACAAAAATGTCATGAGACACGGAAAAAAAATAAACCACTTAGGTAGAAAAACAGCACATAGAAAATCTATGTTAGCTAACATGGCTTGTTCTTTAATAGAGCACAAGCGTATCAACACTACTGTTGCTAAAGCAAAAGCTTTAAAAGTTTTTGTAGAGCCAATGATTACTAAAGCTAAAGAAGATACTACTCATAATAGACGTATCGTTTTTAGTCGATTAAGACAAAAAGAGGCTGTTACAGAATTATTTAGAGAAGTAGCAACTAAAGTAGGAGACAGACCAGGTGGATATACACGTATTATCAAATTAGGTAATCGTTTAGGAGATAACGCTGATATGGCTATGATCGAGTTAGTAGATTATAACGAAATTTATAACGCTGGTAATAAGCCTAAAAAATCAACAAGAAGAAGTAGACGTGGTGGTTCTAAACCAGCTGCAGCTAAAGTTGATAACACAGCAACTAACGAAGAAGAATAAATGTTAATAAGCATTTAACATATAAAGGATAATCTATTTTAGATTATCCTTTTTTTTATGCAATTTTGTGAAACCTTTATTATTACAATGAAATATCAAAAACTTAAAAAAGCACTTATCTTATTAGAAGATGGAACAATTTTTCATGGAAAAGCAGTAGGCAAAGAAGGCACTGCTTTTGGAGAAGTATGTTTTAATACCGGCATGACTGGTTATCAAGAAATATTTACAGATCCGTCTTACTATGGACAATTAATGGTAACAACCAATGCGCATATTGGTAATTACGGAGTTAATGATGAAGAAGTTGAATCTGACTCAATTAAAATATCAGGATTAATTTGTCGTAACTTTAGTTATGATTTTTCCCGAGTAAAAGCAGATGGATCATTAGAAGATTTTTTAAACAAACACAATCTTTTAGCAATTTCTGATGTAGATACACGCGCATTAGTTACATACATACGTGAAAACGGAGCGATGAATGCAGTTATTTCTACAGAAGTTGATAATGTTGAAGGCTTAAAAGAGCAATTAGCAAAAGTACCATCAATGAATGGTTTAGAACTTGCCTCTAAAGTATCAACTAAAGAAGCATATTATGTAGGAGATGAAAATGCTCCTATAAAGATAGCTGCATTAGATATAGGAATAAAAAAGAACATCCTTTGTAATTTAGCAACACGTGGCTCATATATAAAAGTCTTCCCTTTTGATAGTACTTTTAAAGATATGAGTGATTGGAATCCTGATGGCTATTTTTTATCAAATGGACCTGGTGATCCAGAACCTTTAAAAGGAGCAATTGAAGTAGCAAAACAAATTATAGATAAAAATCTTCCTTTATTTGGAATTTGTTTAGGTCACCAAGTTATCGCTTTAGCCAACGGAATTTCTACTTACAAAATGCATCACGGTCATAGAGGTATAAATCACCCTATTATGAACCTAGATACTGGTAAAGGAGAAATAACATCTCAAAACCATGGTTTTGCAGTTAATAGAGAAGAAGCAGAAGCGCATCCAGACCTAGAAATTACACATGTACATCTTAATGACAATACGGTAGCAGGTTTAAAAATGAAATCTAAAAATGTATTCTCTGTACAGTATCATCCAGAAGCTAGTCCAGGACCAAATGACTCTACATATCTTTTTGATCAATTCATAGAAAATATAAAATCAAACAAATAAAAAAAAGGCAACGAATATTAAATTTCGTTGCCTTATTTCTTTTACTAAAACGATATAGATTAAATTTTATGTATTTCTCACTTTAAAGCTGTTTATAGTGAGATTTTAAACTTAAATTTGAAGATAATTAACTAAAAATTAAATATATGAGTATTATAATTAATGTTCACGCAAGACAAATTTTTGATTCAAGAGGAAATCCAACAGTAGAAGTAGATGTTGAAACAGAAAACGGGTTTTTAGGTAGAGCAGCAGTTCCTTCTGGTGCTTCAACAGGAGAACATGAAGCGGTAGAGCTTAGAGATGGTGGCGATAAATATATGGGTAAAGGTGTAACTAAAGCAGTAGATAATGTTAATAATATTTTAGCAGAAGAATTGCTTGGTGTTAACGTTTTTGAACAAAACTATATTGACACATTAATGTGTAAAATAGATGGTACACCTAATAAATCTAAATTAGGTGCAAACGCTATTTTAGGTGTGTCTTTAGCAGTAGCAAAAGCAGCAGCAGCAGAATTAGGTATGCCTCTTTACAGATACGTAGGTGGTGTTAGTGCAAACACTTTACCTGTACCAATGATGAATATCATTAACGGTGGATCACATAGTGATGCTCCTATCGCATTTCAAGAGTTTATGGTTATGCCTGTAAAAGCAAAAAACTTTTCACATGCATTACAAATGGGAACAGAAATATTCCATAATCTTAAAAAAGTTTTACACGACAGAAACTTAAGTACAGCAGTAGGAGATGAAGGAGGTTTTGCTCCAACACTAGACGGTACAGAAGATGCATTAGACACAATTGCAAAAGCTGTTAAAAATGCAGGTTATAATTTAGGAGATGATGTAATGATTGCATTAGATTGTGCTGCTGCAGAATTTTATGTAGACGGAAAATACGATTACTCAAAATTTGAAGGCGAAACAGGGAAAGTAAGAACAAGCCAAGAGCAAGCAGACTACTTAGCAGAATTAGCTGGCAAATATCCAATTATTTCTATAGAAGATGGTATGGACGAAAATGATTGGGAAGGTTGGAAGTATTTAACTGAAAAAATTGGAGATAAAGTACAATTAGTTGGTGACGATTTATATGTAACAAATGTAGAACGTTTATCTAGAGGAATTGACCAAGATATAGCCAATTCAATTTTAATTAAAGTAAACCAAATTGGTACTTTAACCGAAACTATTGCAGCTGTAAATATGGCTCATAATGCTGGTTATACTTCAGTAATGTCTCACAGATCAGGAGAAACAGAAGATAACACAATTGCTGATTTAGCAGTTGCATTAAACTGTGGTCAAATTAAAACAGGATCAGCATCTCGAAGTGACCGTATGGCTAAATACAATCAATTACTTCGCATAGAAGAAGAGCTAGGAGATGTAGCTTATTATCCAAAAGAAAAGGCTTTTAAAGTAAATAAATAATTACTTTTCCTCATAAAAACTATAGAAAACTCTCATCTAAAATGATGAGAGTTTTTTTTTGATAATAAATAACTATATCAATATAGCAAAATCCATGTTAATACGCTTTAAAAAACGGCTTAGTTTTCGTACTTTTACAGCACTTATTTTAACTAAATTATACAAATATTATATATGTCAAATACAGCAATTCTAGAGATTAATGGTGAAAAACACGAATTTCCATTAATTGTAGGTACAGAAAATGAAATAGGAATAGATATTAAAACACTTAGAGGTGTAACCGGTGGCGTTACAACAATAGACCCAGGATACAAAAATACTGGTTCTTGCGAAAGTGCTATTACATTTCTAAATGGTGAAGAAGGTGTATTAAGATATAGAGGTTATGCTATAGAAGATCTTGCAGAAAAAGCAGACTTTTTAGAAGTTGCTTACTTACTAATTTTTGGTAATTTACCAACACAAGAGCAGTTAGATAAATTTCATTCAGATATTAAGAAAGAATCTGTAGTAGATGATGATATAAAGAAAATATTAGATGCTTTTCCTAAGACAGCTCATCCTATGGGTGTTTTAGCATCTTTAACAAGTGCTTTAACAGCGTTTAATCCTTCTTCTGTAAATGTAGATTCAGAAGATGATATGTACAATGCTATTGTTAAAATCTTAGGTAAATTTCCTGTGCTTGTAGCTTGGACAATGCGTAAAAAACAAGGATTGCCATTAAATTATGGTAGTGAAGATTTAGGTTACGTAGAAAACATTTTAAAAATGATGTTTGAAAAACCTAACAAACCATATGAGCAAAATGATATTTTAATCAATGCATTAGATAAGTTATTAATCTTACATGCAGACCATGAGCAGAATTGTTCTACATCTACAGTTAGAATTGTAGGTTCTTCTCACGCAGGTTTATTTGCATCTTTATCAGCTGGTATATCTGCACTTTGGGGACCACTTCACGGTGGAGCAAATCAAGCTGTTTTAGAAATGCTAGAAGGAATTAAAGAAGATGGTGGTGATACAAAAAAATACATGGCTAAGGCAAAAGACAAAGAAGACCCTTTCCGTTTAATGGGCTTTGGTCACCGTGTTTATAAAAACTTTGATCCAAGAGCAAAAATCATCAAGAAAGCTGCAGACGAAGTTTTAGGAGACTTAGGTGTAGAGGATCCTGTATTAGATATTGCAAAAGGATTAGCTGAAGAAGCATTAAGCGATGACTACTTTGTAAAACGTAAGTTATATCCAAACGTAGATTTCTATTCAGGAATTATCTATAGAGCAATGGGCATACCTGTAGAAATGTTTACAGTAATGTTTGCTTTAGGACGTTTACCAGGTTGGATTGCACAATGGAGAGAAATGCGTTTACGTAAAGAACCAATTGGACGTCCAAGACAAATTTACATTGGTGAAAACCACAGAGAATTTAAATCTATTAACGAAAGATAGAACTAATATAACTTTTAAAACAAGCTTCATAATTATTTATGAAGCTTTTTTATATATTTAATTTATGCTACAATTAAACGTAAAAAACGAAACATCTCGGCTTCGAGCTGTAGTTTTAGGCACCGCAAAAAATAATGGTCCAACACCAAAAATAGACGAAGCTTACGACCCTAAATCTTTAGAGCATATTAAAGCAGGAACATATCCAGTTGAAGAAGATATGGTAAAAGAAATGGAAGCTGTCGCAAAAGTTTTTGAAAAATATGATGTAAAAGTATTTAGACCAGAAATAATAGAGAATTGTAACCAAATATTTGCTAGAGATATAGCTTTTGTAATAGACGATGTGTTTGTTAAAGCAAATATTCTTCCTGACCGTGAAAACGAATTAGAAGCAGTACAATATGTAATAGATCAAATAGATCCAAATAAAGTAATACGTCCACCAGAAGAAGCTCATATAGAAGGAGGAGATGTCATGCTTTGGAATGACTATATTTTTATTGGCACTTACAGAGGAGAAGATTATTCAGATTATATAGTTGCTAGAACTAATGAAGCAGGTGTAAATTATATCAAAGAAAAATTTCCTCATAAAAAAGTAAAGAGTTTCGACTTAAATAAATCTCAAACTAACCCTTACGATAATGCGTTACATCTCGACTGTTGCTTCCAACCCATAGGAACAGATAAAGCGATCTTACATAAAGAAGGGTTTAGAGATGAAACTGAATTTGAATGGTTACTAAATTTCTTCGGAAAAGAAAACTGTTTTATCATTACTAAAGAAGAAATGTACAATATGAATAGCAACATTTTTTCAATTTCAGAAGATGTTATCATTTCAGAAAAAAACTTTACACGTTTAAATACTTGGCTTAGAGAAAAAGGTTTTACTGTAGAAGAAGTCCCTTACGCAGAAATAGCCAAACAAGAAGGCTTACTACGTTGTAGTACAATGCCATTAATAAGAGATTAAAATTAAAAAAGCACCTAAATTTAGGTGCTTATTTTTTATAGGTATTAAAGACTAAAATCTAATCTTAAAACTTACATTAGGCGTTATTCCCAAAGATTCATTTTCAATTTTTAAAATTTCTCCGTCATTAATAGTATAGTAAGTATTTATAGTATTTTTTTTGTTTAAAATATTCCAGATAGAAGCCCCTAAAATGGCTCTGTTGGTTCCTAAGTTAAACTGATATGTTGCCGAAAAATCTGCTCTTAAATAATCATCTAACCGACTATTGTTTGGAGAGTTATAAATGATAGTGCTATTGTTTGAGTCTTCATAATTTGGTGTTGTAAAAGGTCTACCAGAATGCCAATTTAATCCTAAAGCTAATTTTAAATCATCAAGAGTAAAAGTACCTGCAAAATCAATAACATGAGTAATGTCAAAGTTGTTAGGGAAAGAAGCCCCTTCATTTAAATCCTCAAAAGTGTAATTGTTTTTAGAGTAGCTATAGCTTAACCAAGCTCCAAATTTCTGAAATTGCTTATTTACTAAAAGGTCAACACCTTTAATTTCATAATTACCAATTGCATTTACAAATTGATACTGATTTTGAAAACCTTGACTACGTGTAGTAATACCGTCTACGTGTTTAATAAATGCTTCTGCAGTGACTAGTAATTTATTTTTGTTATATGATAAACCAAAGCTTGCTTGTTTACTTTTTACAACCGGAATTGTTGTGTTGTTTGCTAGTACCCAACGACGTTTTTCTATACCTAAAAAGTCTTTTTGTAAATCTATAATTTGAGTTGTGCTTTGACTTTTATATTCAGCAGAAAGTTCTGCTCTAAAATAATTTAAAAACCTATGGTTTATGTGTAATCTAGGTTCAACTAGATGTAAATTAAATTTTTTAAAATAGTTATCTCTAACTCCTAATCTAACCGAAGTATTTTTATTTTTAGATTGAAATTGAGCTTCTACAAAACCAGAATACGTCCTAATAACACGTTTAATATAACTTTTAAATACAGGGTTATTAACATCTTCTAGGTTACTTATTCCTACTTCTGTAAATTGGAAACCTCCATTAATATTAATACTTGGACTTAAGTTATAATTAACATGTAACTTTAAACCTCCATCAACTACTTCATTTTCCTGAATCAGGCGTTGATTATTTAAAACATCAAAGTTAGTTGCATCCAAGTCGTAATTAGAATAATAGATTTGCGCAAAGGTATTAAGCCTCTTATTCCATTGACGAGAATAAGTTATTCCAGTAGCCATGTTATGTTGTTTTAATTGACTGTTAGAAGTTTCGTTGGTTGTATTAATTGTTGCTTCTTCGTTATAATCTAAAGCATTATAAATATTTAAAAAGTTGAATCTTATTTTATCTTTTTCAGTTAAATCATAAAGAAATTTTACAGCAGTATCATAAAAGTAAAAATGTTCATCTTTAGAAACTGCTGCATCTTCTGTATTAGTCAAATCAGTATCTTGAAAAACTCGATCAAAATAGTTGTTGTAAGTTGGTGTGTCTAAAACATCTGTTACAGATCGTCTTGCTGCAATTTGAATTTCAGTATTTTTGCCTAACGGAATTTTAGCATATCCGTCTGCACTAATCAAATTAAGTCCCATACCAATATTGCTGTCAGAACTTATTTTGTTTGATAGTTGCATATCTACAATGCTTGATGTACCATCGCCATATTTGGCACTACTCCCGTTTTTAATCACAGAAATTTTATGTGTTAATTGCGGATTAAAAGCCGAAATCAATCCAAAAAAATGTCCAGATTGGTACATTTTAATTCCATCATAAAGAAATAGGTTTTGATCATGTGTGCCACCTCTAACATTAATGTTTGATACAGTTTCGTCTACGCTTAAAACACCAGGTAAAGCTTGTATAGTTTGTAACACATCGGCTTCTATTAAACCTGGTAAAATGCCAAATTGTTTTGGTTTTATATTTATGCTTCCGGTGTTGCTTTTAGATATACCAGACGTTAAATAATTTGTAATTGTAACTTCTTCTAACTGTTGTACAGACGTGTCTTCTGTTTTATCATACTTAACTATGGTATAAAATTGTTGATCAATTTTGTTAAACTGAAGATTGGTTTTTAAAGAAATTTCATTTAAAATATGATCTAAAGATTTTTCTGTAGAAATGTCTATTAATATTTTTTTTACATCTTTATCTGCGTAAGAAAAACTTACTTTATGTTTAGCTTCAATTAAGGATAAAACTTCTGTTAAAGGTCGTTTTTGGTTTTGAGAAAAACCATTAAACAAACACAAAAAATATATGATTATATATGAATAAGTTTTAAGCTTGTTACTCACGCTTTAATATTATGGTTTGATTAGATTTTTTGTAAGTAAGTTGTAAAGGTTGAGTTATTGATTTAAGAGCCAAGTCAAGATTATTATGCGTAAATCTACCTGTAAATAATAAGTCGGTATTAATGTTTTTAGCTTCAACTTTTACGTTGTACTGTCTTTCAAACTCGGCAATAACTTCTTTTAAGGGTAAACTTTTAAATGCACTTGTATTAGATAACCATTGTGGTTTGCTATAATCAGTTTTATTATTAATAACCAAATCGTTTAATACTAAAAACGACTCGCCTGGTTTGATTTTGGTTTTGTTATTTTTATAAGTGACTTGTACTAAACCTTCGTAGCAGGTTACTTCAAAAAAGTTATTACGCTGTTTTACATTAAACTCAGTACCTAAAACTGTTACTGTACCAGTTCTAGTGTTTACGTTAAATGAGCTTCCTTTTTCAACATCAAAAAAGGCTTCCCCTTTAAGGGTTATATTTCTGTTGTTTTTCCAGTCGTTTTTGTTAAATGTTATGCTAGATAAAGCATTTAAATTTACTTTGGAATTATCTGGTAAGTCTACAGTAATTTTTTCTGAAAAATCTGTAGTAAAAGTAGTATCCAATGTTGTAGTATAATAATATGCACCAAAACATAAAACTAGGATAGCAGCAATTTTTAATACAGGTTGTAACCAATTGGTGTTGCTCTGTTTTTTTGTTTCTATTTTATGTAGTACCATTTTTAGGGCTTCATCTTCATTAAATTCAGTAGCTTTAAAACCTTTAGAATAGTTAGATAGCTTAGTAAGTGCTTCGTAATCTTCAAGCGCTTTAAAAGCTTCTAACTCTTTAGGAGTTAAACTATTGTCTAGCCATTTTTTTATTAAATATTCTTTTTCCATAAATTTCACTTCAATAATATAACAAGTTGGATTTTAAAATTCCTACCTTCACTTTAATCTTTTTAATTAATAATCTTATAAACCTTCTATTTCTTTTCTTAGTTTTTTTAAAGCTCCATAAATACGTTTTTCTACTGCTTTTGTACTTATGTCTAAAATTTCAGCAATCTCTTTAAAGCGCTTACCTTCTGTACGATTCATCAAGAAAGCAACACGTTCGGCTTCGGTAAGATTTGCAATAGCGTTTTCTAATTTTTTTCGATATTGATTTTCTTCCATTAAAAATTCAGGACTTTCGTTGCTATGCTCTTTCGGTTTATTTTTTTGATGTTTTAAAACTACTTTTTGGTGTGCAACCTCGTTAAGCATTAAGTTATTAGCAATAGTGTAGACGTAACTTTTTGCTTTATTTGGTGGTACTTTTTTACAGTTTTCCCATAGTTTAATAAAAGCGTCTTGAACTTTATCTTGCGGGTTTAATCGTTCTCCAAACTTATAATATAAAAAGTCATGTAAATTTTTAGAATGCTTTTTAAAGAAGACTTTAAATAAATTTTGATTGCAAATATTTTTATGTAACTCTTCAGACATTAGATTGGTTATTAGTAATTTCTCAAAAAAAGAAAAATTTTTTAGAAACCCAAGGTAGGAATTTTTTAAACATATCTGTTTTATAATTGAAGCATGGGAAAAACAAGCTTTGAAAAGAAAATATCAATTAAAAAACTACAATTATGAAATCGACCATTATTTTTTTTAAACTAAAACACTTTGTTTACTTGTCGTTTTTAGCATTAATGCTAACAATGTCTTGTCAAAACGAAGAAACTGAAATTATCAATCCTTCAAATGAAGATATAATTGAAGGCGACTCAACAGCTGCTAACTTAATGTTAAGAATGGCCTCTAATGATGGTTCTGAAGATAATATAATAGATTATGCCAACTGTTTAGAAGTTGTGTTGCCTGTAACTGTTACAGCAAATGGTGTTACAATTACAATACAAAGTGTAGCAGATTATAGTCAATTAGAAAATATTTTAGATGCTTTTACTAATGATGATGATCAGGTAAATATTACATTTCCAATTACTGTGACTTTAAACGATTATACAGAAATTCAAATTACTAGTCAGCAAGAATTAGAAGAGTTAATTGACGATTGTTTAGGAGAAAACGAAGATGATGATGATATAGAATGTATTGACTTTGTGTATCCAGTATCCTTTTCAATCTATAATACAGATTTTCAGGTTATCAATACAGTGACAATAAATACCGATGAAGCTTTATATAACTTTTTAGAAGATTTAGACGGACCAACTTTAGCAAGTTTAGACTTTCCTGTAACATTAATAACCGCTTCAGGAAACACTGTAATTGTAAATAATAACCAAGAATTAGAAGTAGCAATTAGCGATGCAGATGGTACATGCGACGAAGATGATGATTACGATTGGAATGACGATGACAATAACTGTACAGACGAAAATGTAGAACTAAACCTAAAAGAATGTTTATGGGATATTTCAAACTATAACAATTCTAATGTATTTAGCGATTATTACATAGATTTTGATACTAATTATCAATTTTCTGTTTTAAACGATGCTGGTAATATAATTCATGATGGTAGTTGGTCAGTAACTCAGGACGGAGCAATCATAACTTTAAATTTTACAACAGATTGGGAAGACTTAGCAGGAGATTGGATAATTGTTAATTGTGATGATGAAGACGAGTACAATTTAGATAACGGTCAAATCACAATGCAAATAGAACAAGACTGTACTGTTAGCAATAATCCATTAGGTTGTTTAGAAGCTAATGATATTGTAAAGTGCGACGAAAACAATGATGGACTAGAAACGTTCAATCTTTATGAAGGTTTAAGTGATATTGATGGTTGTACAATATCAAGTCCCGTACAAGTAAGCTTTCATGAAACTATAGTAGATGCAGAAACTAATGTTAATGCTATACCAAATGTAACCGCATATAGTAATATTTCAAGTCCTCAAACTATTTATGTAAGAATAGAAGTGCTAAATAATCCAAGTCAATTTGAAATTTTAGAACTAGGCTTAATCTTAGAAGATTGTAGTTTAAATTGCACAGAATCAGATGTAAACTCATATTTACAAACCTGTGTGTGGAATGTTGTAAACCTTAACGGAAGCGACAATTTATTAAACTTCAATTTAACTTTTGAAGACAACGGAAACCTTGCAATAACAGATACAAGTGATGGTAATACTTACTCAGGAGATTGGAGTGTAATAGATGTAGCAGGAGATATCGTTTTAGAATTAACTAATGTTGCAGGTCCAAATATTCAAGCCATTACAGATTATTGGAAGGTAATAGATTGTGATTCTGATCGATTAGAATTTATCAATGGTAACAACGAAACTATGGTTTTAGAACAATTACCATGTTACACAGAAGCAGATTTATTTAATACAATAACCGAGTGCGATTGGACAGTATATAGCTACATTAATGCAGGTGTAGACCAAACTAGTACATATGCTGGACAAACATTCACTTTTAATGAAAATGAATTTGTTTATGCAGTAGAAGGAGAAACTATTAACTACGGAAGTTTGTCTGCAGAAAATACAGCTAGCGATCAATTAGTAGTGTTATTTGCAATGCAAGGTACATCTTCAGGGTTAGGTGGCTACTATACAGTAACAAGCATTACTGATAATTATATTATTTTCTCTGCAGATGGTACGACTTTAAAGTTAGAAAAAGAATGTAATAACACCACAGATGGAGATGTTGATCAGATACAAAACTGGTTATATGATGGTGTTTGGCAAATTACATACTCTACTATGGAAGGCGTAGATAACACATCAGATTACTCAGGGATAACTTTTAATTTTTCTGCAGGAGCAAACATTCAAGCAAACAATGCAGGTACTATAACTAATTTACAAGGCGAAGTGGTTAGAGACGAAAACAGTAATTTAAGGTACGTAATTAACTACTTAGGGATTTTTCCTTACTGGCAAATGGATGACGATTGGTATATTACAGAAGTTAATAGTAATAGACTAGAATTGCATCATGTTAACGATGATAATAACAACGAATTTGTTTTTGTTATTGAAAAAATGTAAATCCAAATTATAAATTATATGAAAGGCTGTCTTAAAAAAGGCAGTCTTTTTTTATTCAATTAAATCACATTAAGACTTTACAAATACGCTACAAATTGCTATTTTTGTGCTTCTTAAAAAAATAGGAAAATTATGTTTAATAATTTAAGTGAAAAGTTAGATAAAGCATTACACGTATTAAAAGGTCACGGTAGCATTACAGAAGTAAACGTTGCAGAGACTTTAAAAGAAGTAAGACGTGCGCTTTTAGATGCCGATGTTAACTATAAAATTGCTAAAGATTTTACTAAAACAGTAAAAGAAAAAGCACTTGGTCAAGACGTATTAACAACGTTACAACCAGGACAGTTAATGGTTAAAATCGTTAAAGACGAGTTAACCGAACTTATGGGTGGTGATGCAGAAGGTATTAACATGTCTGGTGCGCCAACTGTAATTTTAATGTCAGGTTTACAAGGTTCTGGTAAAACAACCTTTTCGGGTAAACTAGCTAATTACTTAAAAAACAAAAAAACAAAAAAACCTTTATTAGTCGCTTGTGACGTGTATCGTCCAGCAGCGGTAGATCAATTACACGTAGTTGGTGATCAAATAAAGGTAGATGTTTATAGTGATAAAGGTAACACAGATCCAGTAGCAATTGCTCAAGCAGGTATTGCGCATGCAAAAGCAAATGGACATAATGTGGTAATTATAGATACCGCAGGTCGTTTAGCTGTAGATGAAGCGATGATGACCGAAATCTCTAACATCCATAAAGCTATACAACCACAAGAAACACTATTTGTTGTAGACTCTATGACAGGTCAAGATGCTGTTAATACAGCAAAAGCCTTCAACGATGTCTTAAATTTTGATGGTGTAATCTTAACTAAATTAGATGGTGATACACGTGGTGGAGCAGCAATTTCTATTAAATCTGTAGTAAATAAACCAATTAAGTTTATTGGTACAGGTGAAAAAATGGAAGCAATAGATGTCTTCTATCCTTCACGTATGGCAGATCGTATCCTTGGTATGGGTGATGTTGTGTCTTTAGTAGAAAGAGCTCAAGAACAGTTTGATGAGCAAGAAGCAAGAAAATTACAGAAGAAAATAGCTAAAAACCAATTTGGTTTTGACGATTTCTTAAAACAAATCCAGCAAATCAAAAAGATGGGTAACATGAAAGACCTTATCGGAATGATACCAGGAGCTGGAAAAATGATGAAAAATATAGATATAGATGACGATGCTTTTAAAGGTATAGAAGCAATAATTCATTCTATGACTCCAAAAGAACGCGCTAATCCTTCAATTATAAATGCAAGTAGAAAAAAACGTATCGGAAAAGGCTCTGGTACATCTGTTCAAGAAGTCAATCAGTTACTAAAACAGTTTGACCAAATGAGCAAAATGATGAAAATGATGCAAGGTGGCGGCGGAAAACGTATGATGCAAGCAATGAAAAACATGAGGTAACTCATGTTTTTTTGTTTTAAAAACAAACAGTAAAATAAGTTAAATTACCAATATTAAATAACAACAACACAACATGACAATTCTTGACGGAAAAAAGGTAAGTAACGACATAAAAAACGAAATTAAAGCTGAAGTTGATAAGATGAAAGCAAATGGCGAAAAAGTGCCACATCTTGCTGCAGTAATTGTAGGTAATGACGGAGCAAGTTTAACCTACGTAGGAAGTAAAGTAAGAGCTTGCGAACGTGTAGGATTTGAATCTACAATGGTACGTATGTCTAATACAACTAGCGAAATTGAATTACTTGATAAAATAGAAGAGTTAAATGAAAATGATGATATAGACGGATTTATCATTCAATTACCATTACCACCGCAAATAGATACTCAAAAGGTTTTGATGGCTGTTCACCCAGATAAAGATGTAGATGGGTTTCATCCTATGAATTTTGGTAAAATGGCTTTAGATATGTCAACCTTTATTCCTGCAACTCCATTTGGAATATTAGAACTGTTAGATCGTTATCAAGTAGACACAAAAGGTAAGCATACTGTAGTAATTGGGAGGTCGCATATTGTAGGAAGACCGATGAGTATTTTAATGGGACGTAAAGGCTTTCCTGGTAATTCAACTGTTACACTAACTCATAGTCATACTAAAAACATTACACAAATTACAAGTCAAGCAGATATTATTATTTCTGCATTAGGTGTACCAAATTTTTTAAAAGCCGAAATGGTAAAAGACGATGCTGTAATTATTGATGTTGGTATTACACGTGTTCCGGACGAAGAAGCTGCTAAGGGTTATGTTATTACAGGAGATGTAGACTATGAAAATGTAAGTAAAAAAGCAAGTTTTATTACGCCTGTTCCAGGTGGAGTAGGACCAATGACAATTGCAATGCTACTTAAAAACACTTTATTAGCCCGAGAACGACACAGAAAAATAAATAAAAAATAAATGTCTATTTTTAAAACCTGAATTTAATTCAGGTTTTTTTATGCCTTTATCTCAACGTGTTTTATTTGGAAGTTTAGAACATATACTGCCTATTGCTATTGCTGTAATAGCAACAATTGTTTTAATTCGATTTGCATTAAATCAAAATACAATAAACCAAAACAAAATATTTAAATATTTAGGTGTTTTTGTTTCTGGCTTTATAGCAGTGTTTCATTTATATCAGATTTGCTTTGGATATTATGATGTTACTTCAGACTTACCTTTGTTTCTGTGTAGTTTTATGGCATTATTCATTTTTATTTTTACTACATCAAGAAGGTTCTGGTTGTTTGAGATATTATTGTTTTGGATAATTTTAGGTACATCTCAAGGTGTTATTACACCAGATATAGAAGTTGGTTTTCCTTCTTTTGACTATTTTAGATATTGGATTGTTCACTTAGGGTTACTAACCATTATCAGTTATGCAATTGTAGTTTTAAAGATGAAACCTAAGTTAAAAAGTGTTTTTAAATCCTTTTTTGTATTACAACTGTATATGGTTGTTTTAATGGTTATAAATTACTTTTTAGAAGCTAATTATTCTTATTTAAATAAAAA
Organism: Mesoflavibacter zeaxanthinifaciens subsp. sabulilitoris; assembly: GCF_014191595.1. Classification (NCBI taxonomy): domain Bacteria; kingdom Pseudomonadati; phylum Bacteroidota; class Flavobacteriia; order Flavobacteriales; family Flavobacteriaceae; genus Mesoflavibacter; species Mesoflavibacter zeaxanthinifaciens. The sequence continues at coordinate 258,002 of NZ_JACHWV010000006.1, forward strand.
ACCAATCTCGGGATCTGTGTTAGATTATTTAGGAGATTGGCCTTATTATATTATCAAAGTACAGTTAATCTTAGTACCTGCATTTATGTTAATTTATTTTCCTTTTTATATCGTAAGTAGAAAGAAAAACTAAATTAATTTTTACGTCTGTTTCTAGATTGCTTTGCTTGAAACGTTTTTGTCGAATCTTCTAACAGTGTGTTTAAAGTTTTGATTTCATCGTTAGTGAATTCTCGATACTTTCCAACAGGTACGTCTAGTTTTATATTCATTATTCTAACACGTTTTAAGGTTTGTACTTCGTAACCTAAATACGTACACATACGTCTAATTTGACGGTTTAAACCTTGTGTTAAAATTATATTGAAAGTATGACTATCTAACTTTTTAACTTTACATTTTTTTGTTGTTTTACCTAATTCTTCCAGAGGTATTCCGTTAGACATTCTATTTACAAATGTTTGAGAAATTGGTTTGTCTACGGTAACCACGTATTCTTTTTCATGATTGTTGCTAGCACGAAGTATTTTGTTAACAATGTCTCCATCATCAGTCAAAAAAATTAATCCTTCACTAGGTTTGTCCAAACGACCAATAGGGAAGATGCGTTTTGGGTAATTAATAAAGTCTATAATATTGTCTTTTTCAACTTTAGTATCTGTAGTGCAAACAATACCAACAGGTTTATTAAAAGCTAAATAAACAAAACTGTCTTTGTTGTTTTTGATAATTTCTCCATCTACAGCAACAATATCTTTTTGGGCTACTTTTGTACCCATTTCTGGTATTTCTCCATTAATAGTTACACGACCAGTATCAATAAGTTTGTCTGCTTCACGACGTGAGCAGTAACCAGCTTCACTAAGGTATTTGTTAAGTCTTGTTAGTTTTTGTTCTTCCAAAATTAGCTGTTTATAAAGTTTAAAATTTCGTCGTCTATACTATCATGTTTTAAACTGTGTCCTAGACCTTCTGTAGTTTTTAAAGTTGAATTTTTATAATGTTTTGCAATTAATTCAGCTTCATCATAATTTATAATTCTGTCTGATTTATCATGGATAATTAATCCTTCTGCTTTTATTTCTTTTGAAAAATTAGCAGAAGAGAAAAATGCAGGTTCTTTATCGTATCTATCAACTACCAAGCGGTTTAATCCATTTTCAATCTTTCTATTGTAGCTTAACATGTTTACATAGTTTTTGAAAATTTTTGTAAACTCTGATGGTGCGCCAAGTAATACCAATTTTTCGATGCTTTTTAATTGATATTTGTATTGAAAAAATACTGTAGACATACCACCAACCGAGTGTCCAACAATAACTTTAGGTTGATAATGTGACGCCACAACATTTATAAACTCAGAATATAAAATAGCATTAAATTGAGTACCACTAGATTGTCCATGTGCAGGTGCATCTAAAGCAATAATATTGTGGCCATCTTTATGTAATTTAGTAATTAAAGATTTCCATCGGTAAGTGTTACTTTCCCAACCATGTGCCAATAAAATGGTTTGTTTTTCTCCTTTCCATTGATAGGTTTGTATGGTGTAATCTTGGTATTCTAAAGTAGATTGCTCTGCTTTTTCTAAAAAGCTTTTATGCGTCTGGTTTAAACGACCTTTGCGTGGTGTGGCAAATATGTTTAATGCTTTTGTACTAGCATATTTTGGTGCTATGTAGCTAATGGTATTTAGCGATGTGCCAATTATTTTAGGCAAAGCTTTTTTGATTATTTTTTTCATTTTTATTGGTCTTCTCTGTGCACTAAATCCATTGAAAACGCTGGTGTACAAATAGAAAGATACTCACAAGCTACTGTAAAAGGGTTAGAGTATTGTACTCTTGTGTTTCTTTCAATTTTAATAGATTGTCCAGCTTCTAAAACTACGGTTTCGTCTTCAATAATAAATTGCTTTTTACCTTTTATAATATACGTAAATTCATCGAATTCTGGAGTTTGAAAAGGTTCTAACCAACCAGCAGGTGCGATCATATGCGCAATGCTAATGTCTTTACTACCATCTGTAGCTTGTCCAAAATGTTCTTCTATTAATTTTCCATCTGTCGTAGGAACAATAAAGGGACTGTTTTGTATGGTGTATTTTTTAGATGAAGACATTTAGATTTGTTTTATATAAGTTTTATTTTATTTCTATAGAAGGTGAAGTACTGGTTTACCATCCAATCATAAAATGTTTGATTTTTGCTTTGCTAGGTATGTTAGCAGGTTCTATAGTTTTTGTGATGTCAAATTTAAATTCTGCAGGTAAATCGTTTTTATCAAATAAAAACATCATTTTACTTCCTTTTACAAAAACCGAAGCACTTTTAAACGAGTTTTGAATTTTAGAAATTGTGTAATTTTTTTCTATATCTTCAAAAGTACTTAAGTTATTTACTCCTTTTTCTGTTTGATATCTTGGGTCTTTAAATTTTACTATTGAAATAGTTGAGGTGCTATCTAAAACTTGTTTTGGAGTTATTGAAAGTAAATGTTTTCCGCCTGTTTCATAAACTTCTATTGTGTTTACAGAACCAGCAAACTCATCACCAGCTATTGGTTTTACAATTGAGTCTTTAGCAAAAATGATATCTAAATCTTTTATTTGAGTACTGTCGGTAAGCATTCCTATGTTTTGTTCTTTAACTAAAAACGGATCTGCTTCATTTTTACAAGAAGTTGCTAATATAGCAATGGTACTTAAGGCTAATATTGTTTTTTTCATATACATTTTAAATGTTTATTTGATAACTTTTTTTAGTATACCAAAAGCGGCTCTAATAAAAGTTGCACTGGTTAATACTTTTATAATTGGGTTTTGTCTTGTACTTCTTCTTGTAGAGGTTTTTCTAGATGCTTTTTCTTTTGCTTCTCTTTCTTCTTCTTTTGCTTTAGCTATTTCTGCTTTTTCAATTTTTTTGTTAAGCATTTCGTAAGCACTTTCTCTATCAATGTTTTCGTTGTATTTTAAAACTAATTTAGAGTCGTCTAATAAATTTTGTAATTCTGTGTTTGTTAAAACGTCCATTCTACTCATTGGAGCACGCATCATAGTAGCGGCTAATGGTGTTGGCCTTCCTTTTTCGTTTAAAGCAGATACTAAAGCTTCTCCTGTTCCTAAAGCTGTTAATACTTCTGCAGTGTCATAATAATCAGTATCTGGATAATTTTGTGCAGTTAATTTAATAGCTTTTCTATCCTTTGCAGTAAATGCACGTAAAGCATGCTGTATTTTTAAACCTAATTGACCTAAAACACCTTCTGGTACATCTGTTGGGTTTTGAGTAACAAAATAGATTCCAATTCCTTTACTACGTATTAGTTTAACAATGCTTTCTATTTGATTAAGTAAGGCTTTAGAGGCTTGGTCAAAAATTAAATGCGCCTCGTCTATAAACATAATTAATTCTGGTTTATCGGCATCACCCTTTTCTGGAAAAGTTTCGTAGATTTCTGCTAATAAGCTTAACATAAATGTAGAAAACAACTTAGGTTTGTCTTGTATATCTGTTAATCTAATAATATTTATATAACCACGACCATCTCGTGTTGTACGCACTAAATCTTCTACATCAAAACTTTTTTCTCCAAAAAATAGATCGCCACCTTGTTGTTCAATTTCAATTATTTTTCTAAGAATTGCACCTGTAGACGCAGAGCTTATTCTTCCGTATGCTTCTTTAAATTCTTCTTTACCTTCGTCGGTAGCGTATTGTAAAATCTTTTTAAAATCTTTTAAGTCAAGTAAGGGTAATTTGTTATCATCGCAGTATTTAAAAATTACTGCAACGATACCAGCTTGGGTTTCTGTTAAATCTAAAATTCTTGAGATTAGAACAGGACCAAATTCACTAATGGTTGCACGAAGTCTTACACCATCTTGTTCCGAAAGGCTCATAATTTCAACAGGAAAACTTTTTGGTTCAAAAGGTAATCCTATTTTTTCCATACGTTCGTCAATTTTAGGATGACCAGGACTTGGTTGTGCAATACCGCTTAAGTCTCCTTTTATGTCCATTAGTAATACAGGTACGCCTTTTTCGCTTAAATTTTCGGCTAAGACTTGAAGTGTTTTTGTTTTACCTGTCCCTGTTGCTCCTGCAATTAAACCATGTCTGTTCATGGTTTTTAGTGGTACGTTTACATAAGCGTTTTGTAAAGTCTGTCCATTTAAGATAGCAGATCCTAATGTGATAAAATCACCTTTACAGGTGTTTCCGTTGACAATGTGATTAAAAAATTCTTCTTGATTACCCATAGTACTAAATTTGGATAAAAGTAAAGGAAAAAACAAGAAGAAAAAAATAAGCTAATAAGCAAATATTAACAGTTTGTAAGGCTTTATTAGTCCAGTTTGGTGATGCCTATATTTGCAAATCTAGCGTTAATAGTAGTGCCGTTATTATTAATTACATATCTAATAGTTACAACATCATTTGCGTTTACTGGATACATAATAGCGCCGCTTGTTCCCCAATAATCAGTACTTTGTAATGTTGCAACACCTCTGTTTAAATAACCAACTAAAGTGTTGTTTACTTCTAGAGCTAAAATGTATTTAGTGTTTCCGTTAGGCATATTAGGTGAAGATAATGAAGCTGTAAATAAATAATTTCCAGCTTGAGAAATCTCTATTGTACCATTACCAGTAACATTAAATACTTCTGAATTATTAGATATTACATCTGCTGTACCAATTGGAAAGTTTACATAAGTGTTATTTGGTGTAGCTAAAGCATTATTGCTATTTGGAAAGTTTCTGTTAATAATCAATGTGCGACTAGATTGTGGAGACCAGACATTATTTTTAAATACATAATAAGAACTTGTTGTTGTATTATATACCATAGCTCCTTCTAGAGGCGTAGGTATAGCGTTCATTTCTGTACTAGTCATTCTTGGTGGTACAAAAGCACCAGTAGTACTATCTATTTGCAGAACAGATCCATCATCAGGAGTAGAGGTGTTTATTCCTACTTGAGAAAAGGATAAAGTGAAATTAATTGTAAAAAATAATATAATAAGAAAAGATTTCATTGCTATTAATCTATTTGGAGGGATTTATTTATAGTATTTTTTCTATATAAAAATTAGTGCTACCTGATGATCTTAGGTTAACAGTACCAGTGTTTCCTGTTCTTAAAATATCTATACTAATAACATCGCCAGCGTTAACTTGTATAACTTCATTCAGGTTTAAAGTCGTTTCTTCATGACCGTTAGCTCTTCTCATGTATCCAGTAGAAGAAAACGATCCTACTTGAGTGCCATTAACTGAAATATACATTTCTGGAGCTTTTCTTGCACTATTACTGGTTGATAAAATACTTGCATTAACTAGTATTTCATATCTTCCGGTTTCATTAACAGTTACTGTATGATTTACATTGTCTATAACGTAAAGGGAAGTATTATCGTTCCATTCAGCAAGCCCAAAAACAGGTAAATGTATAGATGTATTATTATTAACATTAGTTGTTACATCTACATTGCTGTATTTAGTAGATTGCCCAGGAGATGCTGTTGACGTTGCTGTAATACTTAATGCTTCCCAATTAGGTGTTGCGGATGTATTAGTATTGATTTGAATTTCATCACTATCCGTGTTGTAAATAATCAAACCATTTGCAGGATTTAAAATAGCATCTCTTTCGGTACTAGTTAACCTTGGTAAAAGAATACCTTTTTCATTACTGTTAATGTCTAAAATTGCAGATTGATCAGGGTTTGAAGTATTTATTCCTACTTGAGCAAATACAAATGGTGATAAACAAATAAAGACAATTTGAAAAAATATTTTTTTCATAATTTCCTTATTTGTAGGCTTCAAAAATAACAACTAAATTATCTGCATATCGATCTACATTAATAGTAAAACCGTCAGCATTAAAGCTTACAATTGAAGCAGAAGTTATACCTAAACTATCACCATTTTGGTTTGAATATCTAATTCCTATACAGTGTGAGCTAGAAGAAAATCTAGAGATATCATTAATAGAGTTACCAGATCCACCGACATAAATCATCTGTTGGTCTATAATACTGTTATAATTTGTGACATAACCATTCATAGATCCAAAAGCATTAGGGATTCCACCATTATTATTGTTTGTTCCGTTGTCAGAATCCAAATTATAAGTTTCTACATTGGCATGAGCTGTAAATTTTACTTGAGAAGGCTCAAAAGGTAAACCAGAAATGGTAACATTACCTGTACCTGTAATTCTAAATTTACCAAAATGAGTTGTTCTTCCTAAATAAACACCATTGTCAGATCCACTAGTTAATTGGTTACCAGCATCTGTACTTACACTTGGATTATTGTTTACAGATGTCCAAATAGGAGCGGTACTTATTCCTATATTAAACTGAAGTTTGTTTTCATCAGTATTAAAGATAATAAGTCCGTTAGCAGGATTTGTAATTGCATCTCTTTCTACAGAAGTCATTCTAGGAAACAGTACACCTTTATCAGAACTTTCAATATCTAAAATTGAAGAATTGTCAGGAGTTGATGTGTTTATTCCAACTTGAGAGAAAGATAAAACTGAGGTTAATAAAACTAAAACTAAGATGTTAATTTTTTTCATGACTATTAATTTGCGTTTGTAAAAATAAACTTACATATTCCTTTTACGAAATTACAAGCCCCTTGGTTTCAGGTTTTTCGTTGATTTGTAAGAATAATTAGATAAAATGTTGATTAAGCAAAAATCTTCAAGAGATATTTAGCTATTTGTCTTACTTTTGCACGCTATGAAGCAAGAGATTCAAGATTTAGTAAACAAAGGTTTAATGCTTCCTTTAATGGAAGAATTTTATACCATACAAGGAGAAGGATATCATAAAGGCACAGCTGCTTACTTTGTAAGAATAGGTGGTTGTGATGTTGGTTGTCATTGGTGTGATGTTAAAGAAAGTTGGATTGCAGATTTACATCCACCTACAAAAACTGAAACTATTGTTGCTAATGCAAAAAAATATAGCGATACAGTTGTTGTTACAGGAGGAGAACCTTTGACTTGGGATATGACGGAGCTTACAAGACAATTAAAAGAAGAAGGTTGTAAGATTCATATTGAAACATCAGGTGCTTATGAGCTAACAGGACAATGGGATTGGATATGTTTATCTCCAAAAAAGATGAAATTACCTACAAAAAAAGTTTACGAGAAAGCTGACGAGTTAAAAGTTATAATTTACAATAAAGATGACTTTAAATTTGCAGAAGAACAAGCCGCTAAAGTCAACGATAACTGCATTTTATACATGCAACCAGAATGGAGTAAAAGAGATAAAATGATACCATTAATTGTAGATTACGTAATGGCAAATCCTAAATGGAAAGTGTCATTGCAAACACATAAGTATCTCAATATCCCTTAAAATTAGTAACTTAGCAGCAAGCTATTAATCATAATGTATATTATTAAGTGTGTAAATGTAATACAATATGATTAGAAATCACTACAACGAAAAATGGAAAGACATTGTTTTTGATAATGATATTTCCGAACAAATGACATTTAAAATATCTAACTACGGTAGACTAATAAAAGTAGTTAACGGTGAAGATGTTTTAATAGAAAAACAGTATTCTATAAACGGTTATAATACAGTATCTGTTGTTAAAAAGAAAGGGACAAAAACAGCAAGATACATCCATAAAATTGTAGCTCAACATTTTTTAGAAAAACCTGAAGATGCTAAGTATGTTATTCATTTAGATTATAACAAAATGAATAATAAAGTAGAAAACCTAAAATGGGCAACTAAACGAGAAAAAGAACTTCACCAATTCAAAAATCCCGATTACATTGCTAAGAATAGTGTTATTAAATACTCTAAGTTAACAGAAACACAAGCTATGCGCTTAAAGAAAAAGCTATTAGATCCTAATAGACGAACACGTTTAAAAATCTTAGCTAAGCAGTTTGGTGTTTCAGAAATGCAATTACACCGTATAAAAACAGGTGAAAATTGGGGACATTTAAAAGTTTAGTCTTTTAAAACTCACACATTTTAACTAAAAAATGAAATAGTCTATCTTAAAATTTCATTTTTTATTAATTTTTTAAATTAAAATTACATTTTGTAAGCATAATAAGACTTTGTGTTTTAATACTGAAACATAAAACTAATATTTGTTATATCAATTAGTAATTAACGAATTTAAAATATTAAGATTATGTGTGGAATAGTATGTGCTTTCGATTTAAAACAGAAAAGCGAAGATTTAAGACCTCAAATATTAGAAATGTCTAAAACCATTCGTCATCGTGGACCAGACTGGTCTGGTATATACAGTGATGATAAAGCTATTTTGGCACACGAGCGTCTTGCTATTGTAGATCCAGCATCAGGAAAACAACCATTGTTTAGTCCTGATAAAAAACTGGTTTTGGCAGCTAATGGCGAAATCTACAACCATAGAGAGTTACGTAAGCAATTTGACGGTAAGTATAACTTTCAGACCGAAAGTGATTGCGAAGTCATCTTAGCGCTTTACAAAGAAAAAGGTGTTGATTTTGTAGACGAAATGAACGGAATATTTGGTTTTGCAATTTATGATGTTGAAAAAGACGAATATTTTATAGCAAGAGACCACATGGGGATTATTCCATTGTATATAGGTTGGGATCAAAACGGAACCTTTTATGTGGCTTCAGAATTAAAAGCTTTAGAAGGTATTTGTACTAAAATAGAATTATTTCCTCCTGGTCACTACATGTCAAGTAAAGATGGCGAGTTTGTTAAATGGTGGAATAGAGATTGGAGAGACTACGATAACGTAAAAGATAACGAAACTAGTATAATAAAAGTAAAAGAAGCTTTAGAAGCTGCTGTAAAAAGACAGTTAATGAGCGATGTACCTTATGGAGTTTTATTATCTGGTGGATTGGATAGTTCTGTAACTTCTGCAATTGCAAAAAAATATGCACAATTACGTGTAGAGAGTGATGATAAACAAGCAGCATGGTATCCGCAATTACATAGTTTTTCTGTTGGATTAGAAGGCTCTCCAGATTTAGCAGCAGCACAAAAAGTAGCAGATCATATTGGTACTGTACATCACGAAATTAAATTCACAATTCAAGAAGGTTTAGATGCCATAAAAGATGTGATTTATAACATAGAAACCTACGATATTACCACTATTCGCTCTTCAACACCAATGTATTTAATGGCAAGAGTAATTAAATCTATGGGAATCAAAATGGTACTTTCGGGTGAAGGAGCAGACGAGATTTTTGGTGGTTATTTATACTTTCATAAAGCACCAAATGCAAAAGAGTTTCATGAAGAAACTGTTCGCAAAATAGACAAATTACATATGTATGATTGTTTGCGAGCAAACAAAAGTTTAGCTGCTTGGGGTATTGAAGGACGTGTTCCATTTTTAGATAAAGAATTTATGGACGTAGCGATGAGTTTAAATCCAAAAGACAAAATGATTAATGGAGAACGTATGGAAAAATGGATTATCCGTAAAGCGTTTGAAGATATGTTACCAGAAAGCGTTGCGTGGAGACAAAAAGAACAATTTAGTGACGGTGTTGGTTACAGCTGGATAGATACTTTAAAAGAAGTAGTAGAAAGAGAAGTAAGTGACGAGCAGATGGAAAATGCAAAATACCGTTTCCCAATCCAAACACCGCAAAACAAAGAAGAGTTTTATTATCGTTCTATTTTTGAAGAACACTTCCCAAGTGATGCTGCAGCATTAAGTGTACCACAAGAGGCAAGCGTAGCATGTAGTACAGCAACAGCTTTAGAATGGGATGAAGCATTTAAAAAAATGAATGAACCATCAGGAAGAGCAATAGCAAACGTTCACAACTCAGCATATTAATAAATAAAAGTATAGAATATTAATTATTTTTAGCTCCAAAATCTCGCTTCTGCGGGATTTTGTGTTTTTTTGAAAAAAATGAAATAAAAAAAATGACTAAAATCCATTTTAAGACACTTTTTAGCGCTTTTAAGACGTTTTTAGGTTTTTAACAATTGTTGATAATTTTAAGGCTAAGTAGATAAAAAAGCTTGAAAAAGGGCTTTTATTTCGTATATTTGTTTGTACTCATAAGAGGCGCTAAAGCGTCTTTTTTTATGTGTATAACTTTCTTTTAGAAGAAAATTTAAAAAAGCAAATAACTAATAATTCGATATATGAGCGAAGAAAATAAAAAACAGTATTCCGCAGACAGTATTCAGGCATTAGAAGGAATGGAGCACGTACGTATGCGTCCTTCAATGTATATTGGAGATGTTGGAGTACGAGGTTTACACCACCTAGTGTACGAGGTTGTGGACAACTCGATTGATGAGGCTTTAGCAGGACACTGTAACAATATTACAGTAACTATTAACGAAGACAACTCGATTACAACAGAAGATGACGGACGTGGTATTCCTGTAGATATTCATAAAAAAGAAGGGATTTCTGCGTTAGAAGTTGTAATGACAAAAATTGGAGCTGGTGGTAAGTTTGATAAAGACTCATACAAAGTATCAGGTGGTTTACATGGTGTAGGTGTAAGTTGTGTTAACGCATTATCAGAACACTTAAAAGCAACAGTACATCGTGATGGTAAAATATGGGAGCAAGAATACGAAAGAGGAAAAACACTTTATCCTGTAAAAGCTGTTGGAGATACAGATAAAAGAGGTACAATTGTAACCTTTAAACCAGATCCAGAAATATTTAAACAAACATTAGAGTATAGTTATGATACTTTAGCTAGCCGTTTACGTGAGTTGGCTTACTTAAACAAAGGAATAACTATTCATTTAATAGATAAACGTGCCAAAAAAGAAGATGGTAATTTTGAGGGAGAAACATTCCATTCAGAAGAAGGTCTTAAAGAGTTTATCAAGTTTTTAGATGGAAATAGAGAGCCTTTAATGCAAGAGGCTATTTCTTTTGAAGGTGAAAAAAATGGAGTGCCTGTTGAGGTTGCCATGATTTACAACACAAGTTATGCCGAGAATTTACACTCTTACGTAAATAATATTAATACACACGAAGGTGGTACACATTTATCAGGTTTTCGTCGTGGATTAACACATACCCTAAAAAAATATGCAGATGAATCTGGAATGTTGGATAAATTAAAATTTGACATTGCAGGAGACGATTTCCGTGAAGGACTTACAGCTATTGTTTCTGTTAAAGTAGCAGAACCACAATTTGAAGGTCAAACAAAAACAAAATTAGGTAACCGTGAAGTTTCTGCATCTGTAAGTCAAGCAGTGTCAGAAATGTTAACCGATTATCTAGAAGAACATCCAGATACAGCCAAAACCATAGTGCAAAAAGTGATTTTAGCAGCTCAAGCACGTCACGCTGCTCAAAAAGCGCGCGAAATGGTACAGCGTAAAACAGTAATGAGTATTGGTGGATTACCTGGTAAATTATCAGACTGTTCAGAGCAAGATCCAGCACAATGTGAAGTGTTTCTTGTTGAGGGAGATTCGGCAGGTGGTACTGCAAAACAAGGAAGAGATAGAAAGTTTCAAGCTATTCTACCATTAAGAGGTAAAATCTTAAACGTAGAAAAAGCAATGACACATAAAGTTTTTGAAAACGAAGAAATTAAAAACATTTTCACAGCTTTAGGTGTAACTATAGGTACAGAAGAAGATAGTAAAGCCTTAAATCTTTCTAAATTAAGATATCATAAGATTGTAATTATGTGTGATGCCGATATTGATGGTAGTCACATTGCAACATTAATCTTGACATTTTTCTTTAGATACATGAAAGAATTAATCGAAGCTGGTCACGTATACATAGCAACGCCGCCACTTTACTTAATTAAAAAAGGTGCTAAGAAACAATATGCTTGGAATGATAAAGAACGTGATGCAATCGTTAAAGAATTTGGTGAATCTTCAAAAATCCAAAGATATAAAGGTCTTGGAGAGATGAATGCAGAACAACTTTGGGATACAACAATGAATCCAGAATTTAGAACATTACGTCTAGTACAAATAGATAATGGTACAGAAGCAGATCGAGTATTTTCTATGCTAATGGGAGATGAAGTTCCGCCACGTAGAGAATTTATAGAGAAGAATGCTATTTATGCAAATATAGATGCTTAATTAGATATTTAAATGAATATTAAAAACACCTGAAAATTATATTTCAGGTGTTTTTTTTATTTTATACAAAATAATTTTCGGTAGAAGTTAACAGATTAGTTTTAAGCTTAATTTAATCTAATATTTTGATGTTTTCGGTTAATTCTTCGGGTTAAATTGTTAAATTTGTAGGATAAATTAATTAACACAATTAAAAATATATAACATGAAAGTAACAGTAGTTGGTGCAGGTGCAGTTGGTGCAAGTTGTGCAGAGTATATTGCTATTAAAAACTTCGCTTCAGAAGTTGTTTTATTAGACATTAAAGAAGGTTTTGCAGAAGGTAAAGCAATGGATTTAATGCAAACAGCATCTTTAAATGGTTTTGATACAAAAATTACAGGTGTAACAAACGATTATTCTAAAACAGCAGATAGTGATATTTGTGTAATTACATCAGGTATACCTCGTAAGCCAGGTATGACTCGTGAAGAGTTAATAGGCATCAACGCTGGTATTGTTAAGTCTGTATCTTCTAGTCTTATAGAGCAATCTCCTAATACGATCATAATTGTAGTTAGTAACCCAATGGATACTATGACTTACTTAGTACACAAAACTACAGATTTACCAAAAAACAGAATTATCGGTATGGGTGGAGCTTTAGATTCTGCACGTTTCAAGTATAGACTAGCAGAAGCTTTAGAATGTCCAATTAGCGATGTAGACGGTATGGTAATTGGAGGACATTCAGATAAAGGTATGGTGCCATTAACATCTCATGCTACAAGAAATAGTATTAAGGTTTCAGAATTTATTTCAGAAGAAAGATTAAATCAAGTAAAAGAAGATACTAAAGTAGGAGGAGCAACATTAACAAAGTTATTAGGGACTTCTGCATGGTATGCACCAGGAGCAGCTGTATCTGGATTAGTTCAAGCAATTGCTTGTGACCAAAAGAAAATGTTCCCATGTTCAACTTTATTAGATGGAGAATACGGATTAAATGACTTATGTATTGGTGTGCCAGTAATTTTAGGACGCAACGGAATTGAAAAAGTTGTAGAGATTGAACTTAGCGATGCAGAAAAAGCACATATGAAAGAAAGTGCAGAAGGTGTGTCTAAAACTAATGGTTTATTAGAATTATAAGATTTTATTAAATAATACAACTAAGCCTCATAAAGTTTTTACTTTATGAGGCTTTTTTATTTTATAAAATCTGTATTAATTAAAAACAATTTCAGTACATTACAACATTCAATAATTAAAAATAAAATAATGAAAAAATTAATTTTTATACTTCTAGCATCATTCAGTTTAGTAAGTGTTGCTCAAGAAGAATTAAAAGAAGGAGTAATCTCTTCAAAAATGACAATGTCTAGTGATAATGCAGAGATGAATTCGCAATTACAAATGATGGGCGAAACTAAAATTACGACATATTTTACAGAAGATAGAGTAAGAGCAGAAACTAGTAGTCCAATGTCTGGTGAGTCTATTACAATAGTAGATAAGCAAAAAGAAAAAGTTTTAACCTTAATAAGCTCTCCAATGTACGGTAAAAAATATACAATGACCGATTATGAAGCACCAGAAGACTTAGGCGATGATATTAAAATTACTAAAGGAGATCAAACAAAAACTATTTTAGGATATGATTGCCAACAGTACAATGTAACAATGAAGGCTGATGGTGTAGATATGACTATGGAGATATTTGCTACAGATCAAATTAAAGCTCAGACTCAAGAAACGTCTCAGTTTGGAGACGAGTTAGATGGTTTTCCTTTATTTATGAAAATAAACGTACTTCAGCAAGGTATGAAAATGACCTTGTTGTACGATGTTACAGAAGTTAAAAGCGAAGCTGTACCAAATAACATGTTCGATTTAACTCCACCAGAAGGTTATTCTAAAATGGAGGATCAGTAAAGATTTATTTTATAAAATTTAAATAAAAAAAGAGTAACATTCGTTGCTCTTTTTTATTTGTAAAAAACCTCAAAATCAGCCTTTTTAAAGACTTAATTTTTTATATTTGGCACTTATGAAAACAAAATGGTACATCAGTGCTCTAATTGTTGTTCTAGCTGTATTTGGAGTTTTACAAAACCAAGCTTCTTTACCAAATCAAGAAGTACATATTCGTTTTGAAGATCAAACAGTAACGTTAGAACAATCAGAACAAACAATTGCTTTAATACAAGAGCAATTGGAGGCTATTGATGTTACTAATATAGTTGTAGAAAAGGACGCTAATAAACAATTAAAAATAAGTTATCACAGTAAGTTAGATGTTGTTGTTATTAAGTCTTTACTTTCAAAAGCATTACAGATAGAAATAGCATCAGGCTATTTAAATCTAGAAGAAAACCAAAGTAATCTACCTAAAAAAACTAGCAAAAAAGGATTTGATTTTGATGTTTATGAGATTAAAACGTCTTCAAAAAATCAAAATAATTCTGCTGGAAAAAGTATAATTGTAACTAAGCAAGATTACGATCGTTCTTCTAATACAAATCTTCCGTTTTACTTAGATGATTTTGTAGCAATCGATTTTCTTAATATTTCGGTTTTAAAACAAAATATTTCAAGTCAATACCATTTGACTTTTAGTAATAAAACTTACACTATACCAGAGGTTAGAGCTGGACCTTTTTCATTTCAATCTTAATAAAAAAAGGAATTCAACCTTAAAAGCTTTTCAGCTTAATAAAATCATTTTAAACATTATAATTGTCAATTATTAAGGGAAAAATTATATTTGCCCGATTTATAAAATTGACCAAAAATTAACAAACAATGCAAAACAAAGGATTAATAAAACTATTTGCAGTTTTATTTGGATTGGTAAGTATTTACCAGCTGTCTTTCACATTTAAAAATAATGCGGTAGAGAGCGAAGCTACACAGATAGCAGAACAAAAAATAGATGCGTCTGCAGAGGATCGTAGCGCAAAAGTAAACGAATATGCAGCAAGATATTTAGACTCTTTAGCAACATCTAAAGAAAGTGTTTTCTTAGGAAGCGATTACGTTGGAGTTAAAGAAAACTCAATGAAGTTAGGTCTTGACCTTAAAGGAGGTTTAGAGGCTATCTTACAAATTTCTGTAAAAGACATCTTAATTGGTCTTGCAGACGGAAGTACAGATCCAACTTTTAGAAAAGCATTAGATGATGCAGATGAAATTCAGAAAAATAGCCAAAATACATATTTAGAAGATTTCTTTGTTGCTTTTGACGCTATCAAAGGAGATAAAAAATTAGCATCTCCAGATATTTTTGCAACACGTTCTTTAGTAGGAGAGATTGATCTTAATATGTCTGATGACGAGACTAAAGTGGTTTTAGAAACAAAAATAGACGAGTCTATTGTTTCTGCTTTTGAAGTATTACGTAAGCGTATTGACGAGTTTGGTGTAACGTCTCCAAACATCCAACGTTTAGGTAACTCTGGTCGTGTATTATTAGAATTACCAGGTGTTAAAGATGTAGAAAGAGCTACAGATTTAATAACAACTACAGCGCAATTAGAGTTTTGGTATGGTTCAAACTCTCAATTATTTAGTCAATTTTTACTTGATGCTAATGAAGTGTTGAAAGCAAAAGAAGGAGAAGCTAAAGCAGATCAAGCTACTGCAGATGAAGAAGAGATGACTGAAGAAGAGCAAGCTATTGCAGACTTAACAGGAGAAGAAGATGAAACAGTTGTAGAAAGCAATCCTTTATTAGATCTTTTTGTTGGTCCTGGTTTTGGGGCAACTTTAGCACAAGTTAGAGTAGAAGATAAAGAGCAGGTAGCTAAACTTTTAGCTATGCCAGAGGTAAGAGCAAAATTACCTGCAGAGTTACGTTACACAAAATTTGTATTTGGTAAAGTAGCAGAAGATAGTGAAGTTGTAGACTTATATGTTTTACAAGGTAACAGAGATGGAGAGCCACCATTAAGTGGTGCAGTAGTTACAGACGCGCGTCAAACTTACAACCAAGCAAACAAAGTTGTTGTAAGTATGCAAATGAACAGTAAAGGAGCTAAGATTTGGGAAGAAATGACCGGAGAAGCTTACAAAACTCAAGGTCAAATTGCAGTAGTTTTAGATAACACAGTATACTCTGCACCTACAGCTTCTAACGGAGCAATTGCTGGTGGAAGTACAGAAATTTCTGGAGACTTTACTTTAAGAGAAGCAACAGATTTAGCTAACGTTTTACGTGCTGGTAAATTACCTGCAAAAGCAGATATTATTCAAAGTAGTATAGTTGGTCCATCTTTAGGACAAGAAGCTATTGATAGTGGTACAATGTCTTTTGGTATTGCTTTAGCGTTAGTATTATTATGGATGGTTTTCTATTACGGTAAAGCTGGTATATTCTCAGATATCGCAATGTTATTCAATATCTTATTAATCTTCGGAATTTTATCGGGTATTGGTGCAGTGTTAACGTTACCTGGTATTGCTGGTATCGTATTAACAATAGGTATGTCGGTAGATGCTAACGTTCTTATTTTTGAACGTATTAGAGAAGAATTAAGTAAAGGTAAAGATCAAAAATCTGCAATTAATGACGGATTTAGTAATGCTTTATCGTCAATCTTAGATGCTAACATTACTACAGGTTTAACAGCATTAATCTTATTTGTATTTGGTACAGGACCAATTAAAGGTTTTGCAACTACATTATTAATAGGTATAGGTACATCTTTATTTACAGCAATTTTTATTACTAGATTATTAATTGACTGGTATGTAAATAAAGGAGGGAAATTAGATTTCTCTACAGGTGTAACTAAAAACTTGTTCAGAAACATTAATATCGAGTTCCTTAAAAAGCGTAAAGTAGCTTATATTATTTCTGGAGCTTTATTAATTGCAAGTTTAGGGTCTTTATTTACTAATGGGTTAGATCAAGGTATTGACTTTGTTGGAGGACGTACAACACAAGTACGTTTTGCAGAGCCAGTTAGCGCTGTTGAGGTAGAAGAAGCTTTAGCAACACCAGAAGTATTTGGAAGTGCATC
Organism: Mesoflavibacter zeaxanthinifaciens subsp. sabulilitoris; assembly: GCF_014191595.1. Lineage (NCBI taxonomy): Bacteria > Pseudomonadati > Bacteroidota > Flavobacteriia > Flavobacteriales > Flavobacteriaceae > Mesoflavibacter > Mesoflavibacter zeaxanthinifaciens. The sequence goes on from NZ_JACHWV010000006.1 coordinate 275,117, forward strand.
TGTAAAAACTGTAGGAGACGAGAATAACTTAAAAATCTCTACAAAATATAAGATTAACGAAACTGCTAACGAAGTAGACGAAGAAGTAAGAGAAAAACTATATAACGCTTTACAGCCATATTTAAACGGTCAATCTTTTGAAGAGTTTAAAGACCTTTCTAAAGCAGACAAGCAAATAGGAATTATGGATCAATACAAAGTAAGTCCATCAATCGCAGATGATATTAAACAAGCATCATTCTGGGCTGTATTAGGATCTTTAGTAGTGGTATTCTTATATATCTTATTCCGTTTTAAAAGATGGCAATTCTCTCTTGGTGCAGTAGCGGCTGTTTTCCATGATGTTATTATTGTATTAGGTGTATTCTCATTAACATACAAGTTTATGCCATTCTCAATGGAAATTGATCAAGCATTTATTGCAGCAATTCTTACCGTAATCGGTTACTCGTTAAACGATACCGTGGTAGTATTTGACCGTATTCGTGAGTTCTTTAACGAGCATACCAACTGGCCATTTACAGAAGTAATTGACAAATCATTAAGCAGCACATTAAGCCGTACATTAAACACCTCTTTAACAACATTAGTAGTGTTATTAGCTATCTTTATTTTTGGTGGCGAATCAATTAGAGGATTTATGTTTGCCTTAATCGTAGGTGTAATTGTAGGTACATATTCATCATTATTTATCGCAACACCAATCATGTTTGATACTGCTAAAAAAGGAGGCGCAGCAGACGCTTTAAAAAAGAAAGAAGAAGTAATTGATGAGACTGTTGTAAAATAGTCCTTCAAACTCCAAATAATAAAAAAGCCTTTTTGCATTAGTAAAAAGGCTTTTTTTATGCAATTACTTTGGGCGTTACCCACTTTTGCTTTAGGGCAAAAGTGCGTCGGGCTTTCGCTAGTCGCAATCAAAGATGTGCTCCAACAATAGCTCAATCCCTAACGCATAGATCAACTTAATCTTAAGCCTAATAAATATAAATTAAAAATCAATTAATTAATAAACCTGCGTTAATTCTATTTATAACTAAAGCATAAATACTATATTTACAATCGCAAAAAAAATAGTATGTACGCATTAAAATTTGACTGGAATCCAATAACAGGAATAGATATAGCAGGAAACTTCAAAATTCATTTTTATAGTTTAATGTGGATTATAGCATTTGTTTTAGGACATAAAATAATGAGCTATATCTTTAAGCGCGAAAAAATAAAATTAGAATATCTTGATCCTTTATTTATTTACACAGTTTTAGCTACTATGTTAGGTGCAAGATTAGGTCATGTTATATTTTACCAACCAGAACTATTTAGTCAAGATTTTTTAAGCATTTTTCTACCAATACGCACCAAACCAGAATTCGAGTTTACAGGCTTTCAAGGGTTAGCAAGTCACGGTGCAGCAATAGGTATTATTATAGGTATGTATTTATACCGTAAAAAATATAAATACAAATCATTAATGTGGATTTTAGATCGTATTGTAATACCTGTAGCTTCTGGAGCTATATTTATTAGAATAGGTAATTTTATAAATTCAGAAATTATTGGTAAAGTAACAGACTCTAACTTAGGTGTACGCTTTGTGCAAGACTATTATCACAAGTCAGAAATTGTAAAGCTAACAGGTATTCAAGACGTAAAAAAAGCTTACGCAGCAGTAACAGATAACCCAAAATTTGCCACTCTTTTAGAAGCTGTTCCGTATCGCCACGCTGCTCAGTTATATGAGTCTTTTAGTTATATTTTTGTGTTTTTAATTCTGTTATATTTTTATTTAAAAACTAATAAAGGAGAACAACGTGGTTTCTTATTTGGTCTGTTTTTAGTATTGCTTTGGACAGTAAGATTTTTTGTAGAGTTTGTAAAAGAAGCCCAAAATCCAGAACGTGCAGATTGGTTGTTAAATACAGGACAATTATTAAGTATTCCGTTTATAATTATAGGCTTATATTTTATGTTCACTTTTAAACCAAAAAAAACTAATATCTAATGAGATTTTACAAGCCACTAATTGTAATTATAGTTTTTGCTATTTGTATTACTTCATGTAAAGAAGAAAAGAAAACAATAGAGCAAGTTAAAGTTGAATTTAAAAAAGAAGGAGAACTAACTTTCTTTAAAGGTACAACAGATACCATAATTAAAATCTTTGATATAGAGATAGCAAAAACTCCTTACCAAATCCAAACAGGCTTAATGTATCGCGACGGAATGGAAGATAACCAAGGTATGTTATTTGTGTTTCCTGATGTGAGAGAACGTAGTTTTTACATGAAAAACACACGTTTTCCTTTAGATTTAATTTTTATAGATCACAATAAGCGTATTGTTAGTTTTCAAGAAAACGCTCAACCTTTTGATGAGTCATCTTTACCGTCACAAACAAAAGCTCAATTTGTATTAGAGGTTAATGCTGGTGTTGCAGAAAAATTATTGCTTGAAGTTGGTGATAAAATGGACTATTACGAATATAGAATTGTAAAAGATACTATACCTGTTAAGTAATAGGTTAATTTTATATAGAGTAGTTATTCTTTTTCTTTTTTTGGAGGTACTGGATCAAAACCTTTACCACCAAAAGGATGACAGCTAAAAATTCTTTTTATACTTAACCAGCCACCTTTTATTAACCCATGTGTTATCAAAGCTTCTTTAGTGTAATGTGAGCATGTTGGTTGGTATCTACATGTATTTGGTGTAAATGGAGATATAAAAGTTTGATAAACTTTTATAAGAAATAAAAAAGGTTTGATAATCAGTTTTTTCATTGTTAAAAATGAAAAATCCTCTCATGTAGAGAGGATTTAATATTAATTTGTAGTAAAGGTTGTACCGTCTTTACCATCTTTAAGTTTTATGCCTACTTCGGCTAATTCGTCTCTAATTTTGTCGCTCAAAGCAAAGTCTTTATTAGCTCTTGCTTCTTGACGTAATTTTATTAAAAGCTCTACTGTGCCAGATAATTTGTCAGTACCTGTATTAGTTTGAATAGTATCATCTTTTAATCCTAAAATATCAAAAGTGAAATCGTTAATGGTTTTTGTAAGCGTCTCTAAATCTTCTTTAGTTATTGTTACTGTACCATCTTTTATTTGATTGATATATTTTACGGCTTCAAATAGATTGGCGATTAAAATTGGTGTATTAAAATCGTCATTCATTGCCTCAAAACACTTTTGTTGCCAAGCATTAATATCGATGCTACTTTTATCAGAAGTTTTTAATTCTGACAAAGATTTTACAGCTTCCATTAATCTATTATAGCCTTTTTCTGAAGCTAATAAACCATCGTTTGTAAAATCTAAAACACTTCTGTAATGCGCTTGTAACATAAAGAAACGAGCAACACTTGGTGTAAATGCTTTAGTGATATGAGGATTGTCGCCTGTAAAAATTTCATTAGGTAAAATAAAATTACCAGTAGACTTTGCCATTTTTTTACCATTCATGATTAACATGTTGGCATGCATCCAATAATTAACTGGTGATTTTCCTTTTGCTGCTTGATTTTGAGCAATTTCACACTCGTGATGCGGGAATTTTAAATCCATTCCGCCACCATGTATATCAAAATGTTCACCTAAATATTTAGTGCTCATTGCTGTACATTCTAAGTGCCAACCAGGAAAACCATCGCTCCAAGGAGATGGCCAACGCATAATATGTGCAGGTTCGGCTTTTTTCCAAAGTGCAAAATCTTGAGGGTTTTTCTTGTCAGATTGTCCGTCAAGTTCACGTGTATTATGAATTAAATCTTCAAGTTTACGCTTACTTAAAATGCCGTATTCATTGCTTTCGTTATACTTGTGTACATCAAAATAAACAGAACCATTTACTTCATAAGCAAAACCATTGTCAATTATTGTTTTAATAAGTTCTATTTGCTCAATAATATGACCTGTTGCGGTTGGTTCTATACTTGGTGGTAAAAAATTAAAAGTATTTAGAATATTATGAAAATCTACTGTGTAACGTTGTACAACTTCCATAGGTTCTATTTCTTCTAAACGTGCTTTTTTAGCAATACGGTCTTCACCAACATCTGCATCATTCTCTAAATGTCCAGCATCTGTAATATTTCGTACATATCTTACTTTGTAACCTAAATATTTTAAATATCTAAAAATAACATCAAAAGACATAAATGTTCTGACGTTACCTAAGTGTACATTGCTGTAAACGGTTGGTCCACAAACGTACATGCCAACGCTACCTTCATGTATTGATTTAAATTGTTCTTTTTCTCCTGTTAAAGAGTTGTATATTTTAATATTTTGGTTTTGGTAAAGTTGCATGATTGATACTAAAATTTAGTCTCTAATTTGATGTAATCTAAAAATTCGCGTTTAGTTTCTTTGTTTTTAAAAGCGCCTCCAAACTCAGAAGTTACGGTGCTACTTTCAATATCTCTAATACCTCTAGAGTTTACGCATAAATGCTTAGCATCAATAACACATGCTACATCCTCTGTGCCTAAAACGTCTTGTAATTCTTTTACTATTTGAATTGTTAAACGTTCTTGTACTTGTGGTCGCTTTGAGTAATAATCTACAATACGATTCATTTTAGAAAGCCCAACTACGCTTCCGTTAGAAATGTAAGCGACATGAGCGCGTCCTACTATTGGTAACAAATGATGCTCGCAAGTAGAGTATACAGTGATGTTTTTTTCAACCAACATTTCTCCATATTGATATTTGTTATCAAATGTTGATGCGTTAGGTTTTTTATCTGGGTTTAACCCACCAAAAATTTCGTTTACAAACATTTTTGCTACACGGTTAGGTGTCCCTTTTAGACTGTCGTCTGTTAGGTCTAAACCTAGGGTATTCATTATGTTTGTTACGTCTTTTTTTATACTTTCTATTTTTTCTTTGTCAGAAATTGCAAAAGCATCAGGTCTAAGCGGTGTGTCATGACTTGTGCCTATATGGTTTTCGCCAATAGGATCATTATTGTCTATGTTTTCTACAGAGTTATCAATCTTCATTTATATAAAAAATGTGATGTTTAAAATAGTTTGCAAAGATAATCAATTATTAAAATCTAATAGTTTAATTAAAGTTAATAATTAGCAAGTTTTAAACTTAATAGCATTGAAAAGTAAATTACATTCTTTAATTAACATAATGTTTATTAAAAATTTCTTAATTTTCCATCTTAATTTATTATTTCAGAAAATACTATGAGACGTATATTATTGCTAATATCTTTTTTTGCGATTGTTTTTACTGTGCAAAACGTTAATGCTCAAAACAATAGAAAATTAAAAACGCAGCCAGTTAAATATGGAGATAATTTAGAAGCTCCTTTTACTGCAAAAGAATTAGGGATGCTTGAAGAAGTTTATCAAGACAAATTAGAAAAATATGTTTTGAGTAGACCACAAAAAATTAAGGATTTAAAACATTTATTAAGAAATAGATTATTAATTACAAAGCTACCTCATTATAATTCAAAAAGTAAAGTGACTTTACTTTCAACGGTTGGTTTGTTCAATAATTATAATAAAGAGCTTAAAAGAGACCAATCTTTTGATATTAACACATTTAATCCTTTAAAATATAATTTAGAATTTTTTAAAGTTGGTTCTGCGATATACAGAATTGATAATACACAATATTATATTGTTATAAAGGCTCAAAATTTAAAAAAATAATTAGTCGCTAGATTTTACTTTCAAACTACTACAAAATGAAAAAGTTTTTACTTACTATAACTCTATTACTAAATGTTTTCTTTGTGTTTTCTCAAGACATAATTATGCAAACCACAACTGTAAGTCAATGTGGAGGCGTATTTTATGATTCAGGTGGAAGTGCAGGTAACTACGCTAATGATGAAAGTTTTATATTAACTATATGTCCAGATACTGCTGGACAGCAGGTACAATTAGATTTTGTTGCTTTTAGCACCCAAAATGGTACTGATGAAATGACGATTTATGACGGCGATAGCACAGCAGCAAATGCTTTTGGAACATTCTCTGGTGGTGGTGCTTCAGCAAACCCAGGTTTTGTTTCTGCTACACCAAACAATCCAACAGGATGTCTTACTATCGAATTCACATCAGATGCTTCTGCTAATACAACAGGTTGGGAAGCAAATGTATCTTGTTATGAACCATGTCAAACTATTGTTTCGCAATTGGATTCATCTTCACCAGCTCCAAATGGAGATGGATATATAAGAGTTTGTCCAGGAGATCCTATAACATTAAACGGAAGTGCTAACTTTTCTGTAGATGGTACTGGAGCAACGTACGAATGGGATTTAGGAGATGGAAATACAGTTTCTGGTCAAACAGCAACTTTTTCTTACCCTAATCCAGGTGTGTATATTGTGAATTTAAATGTTACAGATACAAATACAGATCCTGATCCATCAGGTTGTAGTAATACCAATTTAATCAATCAAGTTATTCAAGTAAGTACAGAGCCTGACTTTACAGGTACAGCAGCCTCTGCTTCAACAGCATGTTTTGGAGAACAGGTAACCTTAACGGGAGTAGCAAATCAAGTAGAATTTATTAATGATTGTACTCCGCCAGTTAGTGGTACAACATTTTTACCTGATGGTTCAGGAGCAACATACCAAACATGTGTAACAGTTGATTGTTACGAATCTTCATTAACATTAACGGATGTAAATCAAATTGTTGCAATTTGTGTTAACATGGAGCATTCTTATATGGGAGATTTAGATATTAATATTATAAGTCCAAATGGTCAAACAGCTGTGCTTAAAGGTTACCCAGGAGGTAATGGGACTTATTTAGGAGGAGCAAATGACGATGGAACTAATACACCAGGTACAGGTGCAGATTACTGTTTCTCTAGTACAGGGACAGTAACTATAGAAAATGGACCAACAATTACTGCTGGTTCTAATCCTCCAAATAATTCTATTACACCAGGAACTTATCTTCCTGAAGGAAATCTATCTGACTTATTAGGAAGTCCTTTAAACGGAGATTGGTGTATAGAAATAATAGATAATTTATCAATTGATAATGGTTATATTTTTTCATGGAGTATAGAGTTTGATCCTACATTACAACCACCAGAATATTCTTTTACACCAGTAACAACATCAGAAGCTTGGGATTCAGACCCTTCTATTGTTAGTACGTCAGGAAACGATATTACTGTTCAGCCTTCTACGCCTGGTCAACATTGTTATACTTACAGAGTTTTAAATGATTTTGGATGTGAATATACAGAGACAGTTTGTATTGATGTTTATCCAGAAGTAGATAATGGAGAACCAGATGATTTATTTATGTGTAATCCAGGAGCACCACCTTATATTTTTGATTTAACAGAAAATGATACTCCGATATTAGCGCCATCAGCAATCCCTTCAGATTTAGTTATAACTTATCATGAAAGTCAGGCAGACGCAGATGCTGATACTAATCCAATACCAACACCAGATACTTATACGACAACAGCTACTTTAGGTAATCCTCAAACTATTTATGTTAGAGTAGAGTATCTAAATACAGGTTGTTATGAGTCTGAAACATTTACTTTAAATATTACAGCTCAACCTACAATCAATCCAGCGTCAGATATGGTAGTTTGTGATGATCCGAGTAATGATGGTGTAGAGCCATTTGATTTAGAGAGTCAGACGCTATTAATATTAGGGACACAGCCAGCTTCAGATTATGTAGTGACGTATCATAATAGTTTTGCAGAAGCAGATTCAGACACAAACGCATTAACGAGTCCTTATGTAGGCGGACC
>NZ_JACHWV010000007.1:0-15464 GCF_014191595.1 Mesoflavibacter zeaxanthinifaciens subsp. sabulilitoris
TACTAATAACCCATAGGCTTATTGTACGCCTGTTTTTTTAAGAGTACAACAAAATTTTCATGAATTATTTTTCAATATGTCATTATATACGGTAAAGTAGAATATTCTACATACACCGAAAGATTTAAGGTGATTATAGCGATGGGGCTCACCTCTTACCATTCCGAACAGAGAAGTTAAGCCCATTAGCGCCGATGGTACTACATTGTGGGAGAGTAGGTCGTCGCCTTTTTTAAAGTCCTCAACATATTTTTGTTGAGGACTTTTTTTTGTTTGTTAGTTTTTGAAAAATTAAATGAAACTACGAAGTATACTACTTTGTTTTATTACTTTCGAAGAGACTTTTAAGAATAGTATTTATACCTTTAAAAGCAAAGTAAACAGCTAAAGAGCAAATTATTATTCCTAATATTAACAATACTATATAGAACGGTTTATCTTTATTACTTAGAATAAGGTATAAAAAAGAAGGTCCTATAAACATTAGTAATAGTGATAATCCTAATTGTTTTAACCCTTTTATTAATATTTCTTTATCTGTAGATTTAGTTTCCATTTTTATAGTTTTTTATAGCTTCTCTAACATTTCCATATTTTTTTAATATATTTTGAGCAGTTTCTCGATCTATATTAAGTTCAGATATTAGCATTTTTTCTCCTCTATCTACAAGTTTATTGTTACTTAGTTGCATATCGACCATTTTATTTCCTTTTACTTTTCCTAACTTAATCATTGTAGTAGTACTAATCATATTAAGTACAAGCTTTTGAGCTGTTCCTGCTTTCATGCGTGAACTACCTGTTACAAATTCTGGACCTACTATAACTTCTATTGGAAATTGTGCTGTATTACTAAGCGGACTATCTGAATTACATGTTATACATCCAGTAGTTATATTATGATTATTACAATTTTCTAAAGCTGATATTACATAAGGAGTTGTACCAGATGCTGCTATACCAATAACTACATCTTTTTCGTTTATATTATGTTTTAATAAATCTTCCCAACCTTGTGTTGTAGAGTCCTCTGCAAACTCTACTGCTTTTCTAATAGCTAAATCTCCGCCAGCTATTAAACCTATAACTAAATCGTATGACACACCAAATGTTGGTGGACATTCTGAAGCATCTACTATACCTAATCTACCGCTTGTTCCAGCACCGATATAGAATAATCTACCACCTTTTTTAAGTTTAATTACAATCTGTTCTACTAATTGTTTTATCTGAGGAATAGCTTTTTGTACTGCTAATGGTACAGTTTGATCTTCTTTATTAATGTTTGTGAGCAGTTGATTTATGCTCATCTTTTCTAAATTATTGTATTTAGAATCTTGTTCTGTGGTCTTTATAAATTTCATAGGTGTAAAGTTAGCTATTTTTGCGTTAGCGATAGTAGTGGTTAGCTTTTGGTGAGGCTTGCATCGAACCAAAACTAGTAACGGATAGCGCGACCCTTGTGGTAACGCCCAATTAATTTACTGTATAATTGTATTGATAGGCTTGTGATACTCTAAAATAGCCTAACGGGTAATTGTCTGGATTGGTAATATTTATACAATTACCTCTAACTGTTGCTGGTTGTGTTTCGAATGGGCCACCATCATTTTCTGAGGATTGTTGTAGTAAAAGGAACATGAAATTATAATATTGTTCAGAAACTCCGTAGTTTTTAATGATTACTTCATCACCGGATTCTAAATCTTCTTCTGTGAAAAATGCAAAAATTTGATTTCCATCTGTAAACTCGTCATCATATACTTCGTAAGCAGGAATTACTGCTATATCTGTATCAAATTGATATAAATAAAAATTGGGCTCGTTTGCAGGATCATTATAATAGGCTTTTAACTCGATATCTTCTCCAGAAAAACCACCTTCATCATTTTGTTCTACATATTCTACAGGTGTTACAGATTTTAATTGTTCTGAACCAACATAAGTGTCTCCTTTATATTGGATTGTAAGTGTATATTCTTGGTTTATTTCAGGAATAAAATTTGTTGTTTTGTATGTACCAGTATCGCCGTCCTCAGTAAAAATAAAAGTATTATTATTTTGATCTGTTACACTAACTATTGCATTATTAGCTGGTGGAATTTCTGTATCAAAAAATGGAGCAGACAATGTTAATTTAATATCTTGTTCATTACCTGTTGTGCCATCAAACCAGTTTAGCGAAGCGTCTATTACAAGTTTTGGTTCTGTTTCTGGTAAGTCAATGTCTACAACTTCTTCACAGTTAAAAAGTAATAAAAGGGCACTTATATATATAAATTTTTTCATTAGAATTTAAAGTTATAGGTTACTGAAGGTATAATACCAAAAAGTGAAAATTTTGTAGCTTCATTAATTCCGGTTATTCTATTTTCTGAAAAACTTACTGAAGCAGCGTTGTAACGATTGTATGCATTATAAATACTAAAAGTCCAATAGTTTTGCCAACCTTTTGTCTTGTTAGGTTTTGGTGTATAATTTGCAGATATATCTAAACGATGATACGTTGGTAATCTGTTAGAATTACGATTACCGTAATTGGGTATTGTTAAACCAGCGTATTGATACTGAGATACAGGATATGTTGTAGGTTGTCCTGTTTGAAGAACAAAATTGGCATTAAAAGTCCATTTTTTATTCAATTCGTAATTACTAGTTATTGAAATATCATGAGTTTTATCAAATGCAGTATTGTACCAATTTGCGTTATTTATACCTAGCTCTTCAGCTGTTCTTCCTGTTGTTTGTTGTTCTGATTTTGATAAAGTATAGGCTATCCAACCTTCTAATTTTCCGACATTTTTTTTAAAAAGAATTTCTAATCCATAAGCTCTTGCTTTTCCGTTTAAAATAACTTGCTCAATTGCATTATTAGCTATCAAGTTTGCGCCGTCTATATAATCGATTCTATTTTTTATAGTTTTAAAAAAACTTTCTACTTCTAAGGAGTAATCGTTATTATTAAAACTTTTAAAATAACCTACAGCTATTTGGTCTAGCAGTTGTGGTTTTACATATTTACCACTTGGTGTCCATACGTCTAAAGGTGTTGGAGAACTAGTGTTTGATAACAAGTGTAAATACTGTGTCATACGATTATAACTTGCTTTTATAGAACTATTTTTGTTTAATTGATATGCAACTGAAAATCTTGGTTCTAAATTAAAAAAGGATTTTATAACATCACTTCTGTTATAGTTTTCTGTACCTATTGGTTCTGCCTTTTCATAAATCTGTAAATCTTCATTAAAAATTACAGGTTGATCGTTTTCATAAATGTTTAATTCATCTTGACCTAAACGTAAAAAAGAACTTAGTCTTAACCCATAATTAATAGATAGTTTATCAGATAGTTCATGCTCTGCATCTAAATAAATAGCATTTTCAAATGCATATTTATCTATTAGTTTGAAAGGATTTATTCCTGAAGTTGGTGTAGAAGGTTCAATTTCTCCTGGATTAAACTTATAATATATACTATTTAAACCATATTGAAGTTTGAAATTATTAGAAATATAATGTTTAAAATCATATTTAAAGTTGAAATTTCTAATTCCTGAATCCCAATCAAATTCAACAAAATTAAGCTTTAATCCATAATAGTAATCAGAATATATTAATGACATATTTGAAAATAACTTATCAGAAAACAAGTGATTCCATCTAAAGTTTACAACCGTATTACCGTAGGTGTTATCAAAACTATCTGCAATTCTAAATACATCACGACCAAAATATCCAGATAAATAGATATTATTTTTATCATTTAGTTTGTAGCTTAATTTGGTGTTTAAATCATAAAAGTAAGCCACGTTATCAATATCAAAAAGTGGTAAAAATAAGTGCGCATAACTACTGCGTCCACCAAAAAGAAAAGAACCCTTGTCTTTTTTTAAAGGTCCTTCTGCTAATAATCTACTAGCAACTAGACCAATACCTCCATTTGCATGAAACTCTTTACTATTTCCTTCCTTTTGATAAATATCTAAAACAGAAGACACACGTCCACCGTAGCGTGATGGTATTCCTCCTTTATATAATTTTAAATCTTTAATAGCATCAGGATTAAAAACAGAAAATAACCCGAATAAATGTGAAGAATTAAAAACAGTAGCTTCGTCTAATAAAATTAAGTTTTGGTCTGCAGCGCCACCACGTACGTTAAACCCAGAACTACCTTCTCCAGCGTTAGTGACACCAGGTAATAAAGTAATTGCTTTGATAACATCTGGTTCTCCTAAAACTACTGGTATTTTTTTTATTGTAGAAGCTTTAAGCGCATTAACACTCATTTGTGGTTTTCTTATGTTTAGTCGCTCTACATTTTCTGTAATCACAACTTCTTCTAAGCTTTCAACAGATTCAGTTAGATTGAAGTTTTTAGTAATATCTTCATTTAGATTGATAGTTTCTGAAGTTTCTGCATAACCTAAATAAGAAATTATCACTTTGTAGTTACCTTTTGGTAATGTGATAGAGTAGAAGCCATACTCATTAGTAGTTGTGCCAGTATTTAATTCAGGAATAATAACATTTACGCTAATTAATGACTCGTTAGTATTGGTGTCTGTTATTTTTCCACTTAATGTGAATTTTTCTTGAGAGAATGCAGATAAGGAGATTTGAATTAAAAATGCTATGGTTAGGATTAGCTTAAAATTCATTACAATTTTTAAAGTAAAAATAAAGAAAAAGCTCCTGTAAAAGGAGCTTTTAACAATTTATTAATTTCGCTAAAGAAATTTATATTTCCTTCAAAATATTGTTAAATAATTCTATTGGTCTCATAGCTTGATCAGCTAATTCGTCGGTTGGTTCATAGTAACCACCAATATCAACAGATTTACCTTGTATATCGTTTAAAGCTTTTATTATAGTTTTTTCTTCAGCTTTAAAAGTTAAAGCAACTGGCTCAAATTGAGCTTTTAGTGTTCTATCTTTATCTTGGTTTGCTAAAGCCTCAGCCCAGTACATTGCTAAATAAAAATGACTACCACGGTTATCAATTTCTCCTGCTTTTCTAGAAGGACCTTTTTTGTTTTCTAGTAGTTTTTCTGTGGCAACATCTAACGCATCGCCTAAAACTTTTGCTTTAGGATTGTTGTTAACTTCGCTAAAGTGATCTAAAGACACAGCAAGTGCTAAAAATTCTCCTAAACTATCCCAACGTAAGTGGTTTTCTTTTTCAAATTGTTGAACGTGTTTTGGTGCAGATCCACCAGCTCCAGTTTCAAATAATCCTCCACCATTCATTAACGGTACAATAGATAGCATTTTTGCTGAAGTACCAAGTTCTAAAATTGGGAATAAATCTGTTAAGTAATCACGTAATACATTACCTGTTACAGAAATTGTATCTTCTCCAGCTTTTACTCTTTTTAAAGTAAACTCTGTTGCTTTGATTGGTGAAAGAATATGAATTTCTAATCCGTCTGTATCATGATTTTTTAAGTAAGTATTTACTTTTTTGATTAACTCTGCATCATGAGCTCTGTTTTCGTCTAACCAGAAAACTGCTGGCCAACCAGTAGCTTTAGCACGTGTTACAGCTAATTTTACCCAGTCTTGTATTGGTAAATCTTTTACTTGACAAGCTCTCCAGATATCTCCAGTTTCAACATTATGAGATGTTAAAACATTACCGTCTGTATCTACGATTTCAACTTTTCCGTCAGTAGATATTTCAAAAGTTTTATCATGAGAACCATATTCTTCTGCTTTTTGAGCCATTAAACCTACATTTGGTACAGTACCCATGGTAGTTGGATCAAATGCACCGTGTTCTTTACAGAAGTTTATAGTAGCTGTGTAAATACCAGCATAACTGCTATCAGGTATTACTGCTTTAGTATCTTGTTGTTTTCCCTCTTTGTTCCACATTTGACCAGAGGTACGGATCATTGCAGGCATAGATGCATCTATAATAACATCACTTGGTACATGTAAGTTAGTAATACCTCTATCACTATCTACCATTGCTAAGTCAGGATTATTAGTAAAAGCTGTATCAATATCTGCTAATATTTCTTTTTGTTTACCTTCAGGTAATTCAGATAAATTACTTAATAAGTTTCCAAAACCATTATTTACATCAACACCAATTTTTTCAAACGTTTCTGCATGCTTAGCAAAAACATCTTTAAAGAATACGCGTACAGCATGACCAAAGATAATAGGGTCTGATACTTTCATCATGGTAGCTTTCATGTGTAAAGAAAACAATACACCTTGTTCTTTAGCGTCTTTTACTTGCTCTTCTAAAAAGGTTAATAAAGCTTTTTTACTCATTACTGTTGCATCTATAATTTCACCTTCTAAAAGGTTTAAATTATCTTTTAAAACAGTAACATTACCGTTATTGTCAGTATGTTGTATTTTTACAGTAGTTGCTTTATCTAAAGTTACCGATTGCTCGTTGTGTGCAAAATCACCGTGAGACATTGTCGCTACATGAGATTTAGAATCTTTTGACCATGCACCCATAGAATGTGGATTTTTCTTAGCGTAATTTTTTACTGCTTTTGGCGCACGTCTATCAGAGTTTCCTTCACGTAAAACTGGGTTTACAGCACTTCCTTTTATTTTGTCATATCGTTGTTTAGCATCTTTTTCTTCGTCTGTTGTAGCTTCTTCAGGATAATCTGGTACAGCGTAACCTTTAGCTTGTAGCTCTTTAATTGCAGCTCTTAATTGAGGTATTGAAGCACTAATATTAGGTAATTTAATAATGTTAGCTTCTGGTGTTTTTGCTAATTCGCCTAAAAACGCTAAGTCATCAGATACGCGTTGTTCTTCTGTTAAAACATCAGGAAAAACAGCTAAGATTCTTGCTGCTAAAGAGATATCTCTTGTTTCAATCTCTATACCAGAAGAAGCTGTAAAAGATTTAACAATTGGTAAAAAAGAACGCGTTGCTAATGCTGGCGCTTCATCTGTAATTGTATATATAATTTTTGGTGAATTTGACATATAATTAAATTGAATGTTAGTTATTTTTTTAGCTTGACGAATATACGAAAAACAAGAGGTTTTTTAAAGTGAAAATTGGCACTTAACGTTTTATTATAATGATGATATTTAGAAGATTATAAAATTACGAATTTGATAAAATATGATTAAAATTTTAAGAAATCACAATTTTATAAGTGTCAAGAAGTCCTGAAATTTGATCTTTTGAAAATTTAGCGCCTTTTATTTTATTTCTTTTTGGGTTAATACTGTAATTTATTGCTTTACTAAAGTCTGCTTGCTCTAAGTTTGTTTGTTCAAAAACAGCATTTTTAAAATTACAAGTATCAAACTTAGTTTTAGTAAAATTAGCTTCAGTAAAGTCTACTTGATCAAATACACAGTTTTTAAATTTACTCGAGACTAACTTGATTTTATAAAAAGAAGAAAAGTTTAAAACACAATCTGTAAAACTTGCAGAAAATAAAAGCTTATTACAGTCAGAAAATAAAATACCTAACATTTTACTGTCTAAAAACGTTACATCTTTAAACGTAGCATCTTTAACTTTAATATTACTTAGATTACAACCTTCAAAAACGCAGTCTAAAAAACTAAAAGCCGATAGAAAACTGTTTTCAAAATTACAGTTAATAAATGTGCAGTTATCATATTCTGCTCTTTGTAGTACTTGAGTAGTAAAATCTTTGTTTTTATAAACGTTATCTGCGATAAAGGGTAGAGGCATTGTACTTTTATTTATGCTGTAAGATAAGAAACCTAAAAAACAAAAGCCATAACATAATAGAATTAACTATTGTTGCTATGGCTTTCTTGAATTAACACTTTGGCGATGACTTATTTAACTTTCATTAAATCGATCCAAAACTCTCGTTTTACATCTTTTCAGTTCACGCACTTGTCAAATCAATAGTACATTTGGGTAACTTTCAAAATGTGTTGACTTGTTACAAAATGTACATAGTAATTGTTTTTCTGGATGATTTACTCTTTTAATTTCAATTTTCATGAAATTACCATTGTAAAACATTGTTTTATTCTTCTTAAAGTAGCTTTTGCTACTTAAGATTACTAAAAGCTTTCAATTCTACTAGTTACTTTTTGCTTTCACATAAAGTACTTTTTAAAATCTCTTAATTTTACAATTTACACGACTACACATGTAATTTTCAAAAACCTCAAAAAACAATACAACTAAATCAAATTCATTTTATCGAAACCAATAATTAATATTGTTATTAATTGTTTTACTAAGATAAGTCTTTTTATTAGTTTTTTATAGTTTTTAACTATTTAAATATCAACCGTTTATGAACTATAGTTATTAACAAAAGTTAATAACTAAAAAAGCCTAAACGATTAAGTTTAGGCTTTTTATATATGATTTGAAGTGGTAAATTATTTTCTTCTAGCTTCTTTAATTCTAGCTTTTTTACCTGTAAGACCTCTAAAGTAAAAGATTCTTGCTCTTCTAACTTTACCTCTTTTGTTAACTTCAATTTTTTGTAATGCAGGTAAATTAACAGGGAAGATACGCTCTACACCAACTGTTCCTGACATTTTTCTAATTGTAAAAGTTTCTGAAGTACCAGTACCTCTTCTTTGTAATACTACACCTCTAAAGAACTGAGTTCTTACTTTTTCTCCTTCTCTAATTTCGTAGTAAACTGTAATTGTGTCACCAGCTGAAAATTCTGGTAAGTCTTTTCTTGTTACAAATTCGTCTTGTACAAATTTTATTAAAGATTCCATCTTTATTTATGTTTAAGTGTTTGATTCAGAACAACATTCACGTATTTCGCCAGAGGTTAATCCGAAATTGGGTGCAAATATAAGCAAAAAGTTAATTGATAAAAGTAAAAGTTTAAAAAATGTTTGTGGACGAAGACGGTTTTAAGTCATCGATACATTTTGTTTATACTTCACAAAATACTCGAACAGACCAAATTATTCATCTAGTAAATCTGGTCTTCTTTCTTTTGTACGTTTATAAGCTTGTTCTTCTCGCCATTTTTCAATTTTTGGAAAATTACCGCTAAATAATACTTCTGGTACTTTATGTCCGTTGTAATCTCGTGGTCTTGTATAAATTGGTGGCGCTAATAAATTATCTTGAAAACTATCTGTTAACGCCGATGTTTCGTTACCTAAAACACCTGGTATTAATCGTATTACAGCATCGCAAAGTACTGCCGCACCAAGTTCTCCGCCAGATAGCACATAATCGCCAATAGATATTTCTTTAGTTACAAACATATCGCGTACGCGTTGGTCTACACCTTTATAATGTCCGCAAAGGATAATGATATTTTCTTTTAAAGATAATGTATTGGCAATACCTTGATTTAAGGTTTCGCCATCTGGTGTCATATAAATAACCTCGTCATAATGACGCTGCGATTTTAATTTACTTATGCATTTATCTATAGGTTCTATAAGCATAACCATACCTGCGCCGCCACCAAATTGATAATCGTCAATGGTTTTATAGTTATCTGTAGTATAATCTCTTAAATTATGAAAATGTACTTCTACCAAATCTGCTTCTATAGCACGTTTTAAAATGGATGCTTCAAACGGACTCTTAAGTAACTCTGGTAAAACAGTGATGATATCTATTCTCATGGCTTTGCTAAAATGGATAGCAAAGATATTCTAAAAATTCAATACATCAATCCATTTTAAAAGATACATGATTAAAAAGGTAAACGCTGCACTAACAAAAATGGTGCTTTGCCAAAAGTAAAGTTTGTTATTCCAAAGGTGAAGCCATTTTTCGCCAAACGAAGTTTTGACATAACTTTTTAAGAATACAGAATACGCAAAACCTACTGCCGAAAAAATGACTAAAGCTAGTATTACAATTAAAGATTTTTCCATAACTGAAACTTTAATTAGTTACGATAATTCTGTAACTAGTTTGTACTAAGTTACTTTAAAAGCTTAACAATTTCAAATATATTTTAAAAACTAAGAGTTTTGAATGAAGAATTATTGATAACTCAACCCTATTTGTGCTTTAATTAAGTCTAATAAATCAATTAATTCGGTGCTTTTTTGAAAACTCATAATTGGACTTTCTTTTTTATTAGTTCTGATTAATTGATTAAAATGCTCTATTTCAAAATTGTAACCAATAGAGTTGTAGTTAAAATCAAGTGTTTTTTCTTCACCGTTATTAGATTTTAATGTTACTGTTGTTGGCTCATGAAACCTTGAGTTTATTTTAATTACACCAGTTTGGCAAGTAAAAATTGCTTCTGTGTTAGTTTTTTCAACTAAAGTAGATTTTAAATGGGCAATTGCTTTATCATAATAAAAAATCATATTACAAGTGGCGTCTGCACCATTATCAAAAAAAGTAGCTTTTGCTTCGGTCTTTTTAGGAATACCAAGTGTTGTAAGTGCACTAAATATTGGGTAAATACCAATATCTAAAAGACTACCGCCACCAAGAGTTTTATTGTATACTCTTCCAGAAGGATTTAAACTAGCTTTAAAACCAAAATCTGCTTCTAGTTTTAAGATGTTTCCAAAGTGTTTTTGTTCTAATAATTCTAAAACCTTTTGATAATGTGGTAAGAAGTATGTCCACAAAGCTTCCATTAAAAGCGTATTGTTTTCTTTGGCAGCATTTATCATGTTTTCTACTTCAAAACGGTTTAAAGCTAATGGTTTTTCACAAAGTACAGGAATGTTGTTTTGTAAACACATAAGTGTGTTTTCTTTGTGTAGACTATGTGGTGTAGCAATGTAAATGGCATCTATTTTAGGGTCACTTAACAATTCTTCATAATTACCATACGCCATTGTGGCTTGGTGTTTTTTAGCAAAGGTTTCGGCTTTTTCTAATGTTCTTGAAGCTACTGCGTAAATCTTGCTATCGCTTACTTTTTGCATATCTGTCGCAAATTTTTCAGCAATTTTTCCAAGACCTATAATTCCCCAATGTAAGGTTTGTTCTTTATGCATAATTCATTTCATTTTTCATTAAAGACTGAATGACAAAAGCGATAACCATAACAATTAAACAGCCAACAAAGTTTAACCATAAAAATGGCAAGTTGATAATTTCAAATTGATTTAAAAAGAATAAACCAATGACTAAAACCTGTGTTATTAATGCTGCTATAAACACAGCGTTTGCTTTTATAGATTTGAAGAAAAACGCTAACAAGAAAATACCAAGAACATTACCGTAAAAAATAGAACCGATGATATTAACTAACTGAATTAAATTTTCGGCAAGATTGGCAACGCAGGCTACGCCAATTGCTAAAATCCCCCAAAGTAATGTAAAGCCTTTAGAGGCTTTTACCATATCGTTTTCAGATTTTTCTCCAACACGTTGTTTGTATAAATCTATGGTTGTTGTACTTGCTAAAGCGTTAAGTTCGCTAGCGGTACTAGACATTGCTGCGCTTAAAATTACCGCTAATAATAATCCGATTAATCCTTTTGGTAAATTGTTTAATATAAAGTGAATAAATACGTAATCCTTATCATTGCTTTCTACTTTTAAATTCTTTGATTCGCCAGCTTTTTCAATTAGTTTTTGGGCTTCGCTTCTTAACGCATCACTTTTAGTGTTATATTCTGAAATAGTTTTGGCAGTTACATTATTTTTAGTTTTTACGTAATTGAAAATAGCTTGTTGTTTTTCAGCAAATAATTCGTTTTGTTGCTTTTGAAGCGTTTGATAGTCTTGAGAATATTCGCTGTTTAAAACGACTTCGGTTGCTGTTGGATTAAAATTTATTGGCGATTCGTTAAACTGATAAAAGACAAAAACCATTACACCAACTAGCAGAATAAAAAACTGCATTGGCACTTTTAAAAGTCCGTTAAACAGTAAACCTAATTGCATTTCTTTTACAGATTTACCTGATAAATAGCGTTGTACTTGGCTTTGATCGGTCCCAAAATAAGATAACATTAAAAAGGTACCACCAATTAATCCACTCCAAACGGTGTATCTGTTATTTAAATCGAAAGAAAAATCTAAAACATCCATTTTACCGCTTGCTCCAGCTATTTGAAGCGCTTTAGAAAATGTAATATCATTAGGAAGTTGATTAATAATTAAAACAAACGCAATGATCATTCCTGTAAAAATTACAACCATTTGGTGTTTTTGAGTAACGTTTACAGCTTTTGTTCCGCCAGAAACGGTGTAAATAATTACCAAAACGCCAATGATGATGTTTAGGAGTAGTAAATTCCAACCTAAAACAGCCGATAGAATAATTGCAGGAGCAAAAATGGTAATTCCTGCAGCCAAACCACGTTGAATTAAAAATAAAATCGCAGTAAGTGTTCTGGTTTTTTTATCAAAACGGTTTTCTAAAAACTCATAAGCCGTATAGACTTTTAATCTGTGATATAACGGGATAAACACCATACAAATCACAACCATTGCAATAGGCAATCCAAAGTAAAATTGGACAAATCCCATACCCGAATGGAATGCTTGTCCTGGCGTACTTAAAAATGTAATCGCGCTGGCTTGAGTTGCCATAACCGATAAACCTATTGTCCACCAAGGTGTTGTATTACCGCCTTTTAAGTAATCTTGAACATTTTTACTGCCTTTAGTTTGGTACGTACCATAAATAACAATAATTAGTAATGTACTTATTAAAATAATCCAATCTAATGTTTGCATTTTTTAAAAATATAACGTGATTAAATAAAAAGCGATTAAATATAAAATATTAGCCAATAGTACTAAGGTGTACATTGGTTTCCATTGGTATTTTGGTTGGTTTTGCATTTTTCTAAAATCGCTATGATTAATCCTTAAACTGTTCTTTATTATCTAAATTGTCTTTTCCAATACTTAGCATATTAGCAAATAATCGGTAAGCACCAGAAACACCAGCAGGAAATTCTCTAAAAAAGCTAAGACCTGTATAAATATAATAGCCTTTACCGTGTTTTGCGACTAACAAACTACCTTGTTTTTCGGTTTCGCCTTTATCGTGCATGGATAAAATTGGTGTAAATTTATTAGACCATTGGTTTGGAAAATATAAACCGCGTTCTTGCGTCCAACCTTCAAAGTCGGTTTTTGTAATTTGGTTTGGATAATTTAAAACTGGATGATCTTTTTCTAAAAGTGTAACTTCTGCATTCTCATCGGTAACACGATCTCTAGATAATTGTAAGGTGTAAGGTGATAATTGATCTACTTTTAGTCGATGACTTGTATTGTATTGCACAATCATATTGCCACCATTTTCTACAAAATCGAATAAAATTTGCTGTTTAAATTTAAGTTCGTCTAAGATGTTATACGCTCTAATTCCAACAACTACAGCATCAAAAGCGCTTAATCTTTCAGTAGTGATGTCTTCTGGATTTAAAACTATGACATTGTAACCGATTTGTCTTAAACTTTCTGGTACAACATCGCCAGCACCTTCAATATATGCAATGTTTTCGCCTCGTTTTTTAATATCTAAGCGTACCACTTTGCTTTCGCTTGGAAGTACAACGGTTTGATAAGGAATGTGTTCGTAATCGATTTCAACTAATTCTCTAGTGTATACGTCTTCACCAACATGAACCATTGGCGTTATTAATCCTTCATTTTGATTTTTTGGAGGAATAACAGTAAACGTCAGTGTTTGTGTTTCACCTTTATATTTAATATCTATGTTTTGCTTTTCAGGAAAAACAGACCAATTGTTTGGATGTGCGATTTGAACAAAACCGTTTAAATTATCGCGACCAGCTTTTACAATTACCGAAATGTCTTTTTGTTGATCTGAATCAAAAATGATGACTTTCTCTGAAATTTTTGCAGATGCTTCAGGAATGATTTCAAACGGACGATATAATTCGCCTTTATCTGGTTTAGAGTATCTGTAAACAATAGGTTTAGTTACAGAAAACGGTTGATTATTAATCGTTACATTGAATGTCACACTTATTGGTCTTGGTGTTTCTGGCTTTCCTATTAAATTTTTATCTTCAACTTTATACATACCTAAAGTTCCTTTTTTATTCAGCCAATATGGTGAAGATGGTTGAATATTTTTAGGAATAGTAAGCGATTGCTCTACATTTTGTTTATCATTATTTTTTAAAGGAAGCGCTTTTAAAGTAGCTGTTTTATCTGTAGAAAGTTGATAAGACACTAATTCCATATTAATTGGGCTTCGGTTTACAGCTTCAATATTTAATGTAATAGTTTCTCCTGCAGAAGCTGTTGGCGTACTTGCAGATGCTTCTAAATATAGACCTAAACAAGCTTCAATTATAGCGTCAATTTCTTGAGTTTTATAGTTTTTCCAATAATCATTATCTAATTGTTGGATTAACTGTCTTGCTAATAATAAGTCTTTAACGTGTATTGAAGGATTTTCAAAATTGAAATTTGTCTCAACTTTCTTTAAAATGTCACCAATAGTTTTTCCGCCTTTCACACGATTCCAGCTTGTGTCTATTCCTTCAAAAAGGTTGGTTTTGTCTTTTGGTAAATCGCCATTAATAAGTTCGATATATTCGGTTTGCGATCCACGTTGTGTTAAAGCACCAAACCCTTGACATAAATGTTTACTTCTAGAAAGTGCAGCAATCTCGTTATTAGATAACCCTTTTGAAGGGTAATATACGCCAATATCAAAATTTAAAAGTTTGCTTTTGTCTGCTTTTTCAAAGTTTTCTTGGCTTCCATAAAACCACCAGCTGGTATTAAAAAATTGGCGTTTTGGTTGCCAAGTTCCGTATGTTTTAGCTTGTTCTGGATATATGTTTGGGTTGTTTGTCAAATCAAAAGCTTCTACGCTTAACATAGCAGAAGTTGTGTGATGACCGTGAGTTGTGCCAGGTGTACGATGATCAAAACGGTTAATGATAATATCTGGTTTAAACTGTCTTATGGCTAAAACAACATCGCTTAATACTTGGTCTTTGTTCCAAATATCTAAAGTTTCTTCAGGATGTTTTGAGTAACCAAAATCGTTTGCTCTACTAAAACGTTGCTCGCCACCATCTACGCTTCTTGCGGCTAATAATTCTTGTGTACGTATAACACCTAATAATTCTCTAATTTCTGGACCGATAAGATTTTGTCCGCCATCACCACGAGTTAAAGATAGGTAAGCTGTACGTGCTTTTATTTGGTTAGACATGTAAGAAATTAGACGTGTATTCTCATCATCCGGATGAGCTGCTACATAAAGAACTGTACCTAAAAAGTTAAGTTTTTTTACAGCATCATGAATTTGAGATGCGTTAAGTTTTTTTGGTTGTTGTGCTTGTAAAGGCAGAGCCAAAACAAAAATAAATAGGAGCGAAGCTAGTTTTTTTAGCATTTTTAAGGTTAATTATGTTTGAGGTAAATATACATAATAGCCTTAGCGGAATAGCTGTTTTAAGCCTTTTTTAACGTTATTTTTGGATGTGAAATTTAAGAAGTGAAGCTAATTTTTATTTCTATAATTTATTTTCTTTTTGACACGAATTGTCACAAATCATTTACGTTTGCT